>JBLMZS010000074.1:0-13927 GCA_050258935.1 Bacteroidota bacterium | reverse complement strand
AAAATAAATTTTGTGCAGGGTGATATTACTGAAATGAATGTAGACGCTATCGTGAACGCCGCTAATTCATCGCTGCTGGGCGGAGGCGGAGTGGACGGTGCTATTCACCGCGCAGCCGGCAGGCAACTGCTCGAAGAATGCAGACAACTCGGCGGATGCACGACAGGTGAAGCCAAAATAACAAAAGGATATAAACTGCCTGCCCGATATGTTATTCATACCGTGGGACCGGTGTGGCGCGGAGGCTCGCATTCTGAAAAAGAACTGCTCTCTTCATGCTACAGAAGATCACTGGAAATTGCCGCCCAGAATGGCCTGAAAACTATCGCATTTCCCGCGATCAGTACAGGAATTTACGGATACCCATTCGATCAGGCCTCCAGAATTGCAATAAACACTGTGGCTGAGTTCCTGAATGAAAATGATTCTATTGAAATGGTGACATTCGTACTGTTCGGAAAAAATGATTATGAATTATTCGGCAGTATATTAAAAGAAATGAAAAACAGCGTAAGGCCGTAAAACCAGCGTACAGTAGAATAATCTTCATTAAGAACTCGACCTACAAAACATAGATTTTTTCAATTCAGAATTTGCATTGGTTCATTGGCAGTTAACTATTCAGATATCCGAGGCTTTTCTGAAAGTAAGCGAGACTTCGCAGAATTCCTGAGGCACACTGCTGACTTCAAAATTAACGCTGTAAAATTCGGCAAGCCGTTTGCATATCACCAGCCCGAGTCCGGTGCCCCCCTGTTCATGAAAGCGCCGGTTGTGCTGCAGGAATGGAGCAGTATTCAGTATTTCCTCCCGTGTCATCCCTCTACCGTAATTTTTTATTTTCAGTGTGTACCGGGCTTCACTCTCAGAGGAGGATATTTCTACTGGCATATCCTCGTCCGAAAACTTCAGCGCATTCTCTATCAGTTCCTTCAGCATGATAATAAGATGTTCACTCCCGATCTTCAACTTTGCATCGGAAGCTGTATTCTCAAAAGACACGCGTTTATTCAGTATACTTATTTTCTCCCTGACGAGATATTCTATCAGATCATTCCTCAGCTCCGAGCTTTTAACGAGATAACCACTGTAACTCTGCTTATTACCGTTTATGATTTCGGCTTCAGAATATATAATGAACTTTTCTATTATACCGTGCAGAAGTCCCGAGGAAGCTCTGATCTTTTTGATCATACCGGCCAGTTCGTCCTTGTGCAGGGTATCAATTTCATCCAGTATGATATTTGAAAAACCGATTATTGCAGAAAGGGGTGTCCTGAGTTCGTGTGGTATGTATTCCGATATGGATTGAGAGATTTGTTCAAAACGCTGTTCGGCATTTATACGCTTGCCAAGCCGGACTTTAACCGCCTGCAGAACTTCACTTGCCTTGAACGGCTTGGCAAGATAATCCTCAGCCCCAAGGTTCATACCCATGCGCATATCCGCCAGCGAAGATTTTGCGCTGAGAAATATAAGCGGAATATCCTGCGTCACCTTGTTTTCACGCAGCATCCTGAGCAATTCCAGTCCGTTTATCATCGGCATCATTACATCTGCTATAATGAGATCCGGAAGCTCATCTATGGCAGTCCTGATACCATCATATCCGTTGTCACTGGTCAGTACTTTATATCCGTTCATTTGCAGAAGATCATTCAGGTTCTCACGCACGTCCTGGGAATCTTCAACTATAAGTATCTTTTGCATATAATCGCTTATTTTTACAAAAAATACGCAATGCTCAGATTCCTTTCCTCAAAAAGGGAAAAGACGGTCATTAGAAATAATAAGCGGTCAGAAAAAACAATAAACGGCAGCCTTCAGGACTCAGCCCAGGAACTTGGAGCGGAGTCTTGCGCTGTATCTTCTGCTGGAGATAACCGGTTCAGGATAGTTATTCAGGTAGATCCTGAATGAACTGTTGAACCATTTCTCTATTTTCCGGACGCAGGACAGGTTTATTATGAACGACTTATGTATGCGCAGAAACATGCTTTCCGGCAGCGAATTTTCCCAGACCCCGATGAGTTTCCGGACGTATATTCTTTTCCCGTTGTCTGTAAATATGTGCGAATAATCGGCATCGGCAGTTATGCAGACGATACTTTTTATGATAATCTTAATGACCTGGCGCTGTGTCTGTATAAATATATAATCATCCGGAGAATACTTTTCAGACTCGCGGCCGGCACCGCCATCATTTATTTCCCCGGCGGTATAATTTTCATCATTCTTTCCGGCCGTATCGGTGGTATCCTTGTCTTCTGCGCCCGTCTGCAAGAGTGCCGGTTTATTTCTCAGCTCTATCCTCATTTTTATCACATTCAGCAGTTCTCTTGAATCATATGGTTTTATCAGGTAATCGTCTGCGCCCAGATTCATGCCTTCGCGCAGGTTCTGCATGTCTGAGCGTGCAGTCAGAAAAACAAACGGGAGATACTTTGATGCCTCCGAACTCCTGACGGATTTCAGTATTGCATAACCATCCATATCGGGCAGGGTAATATCGCAGAGCACAAGATCGGGCAAATCAGTTTTCAGCATTTCAATAGCCCCTGAGCCGTTTTCTGAGCAAAGCACAGAATAGCCTTCCATTTCAAACAGAGTACTCAGATTTTCGAGTATGGAAGTATCATCTTCTATTACAAGAATTTTTTTCATTTGACACTTTTGATTAGAGGAATGGATACTATAAATTCAGAACCTGCATTCAGGCTGCTGGTAAAATGGATTTCCCCGTTCAGCATTTCAAGCGCTCGTTTAAGTATCGATAAACCCAGACCGGTACCTTTGATCTTTCCAGTATTCCTGCTCCTGACAAACGGTTCGAACAGATTCGGAAAGTCCTCCTCCGGTATTCCAATACCTTCGTCTTTTACTTTGAATATTACTTTAGAGGCGTTTTTCCACAGATAGATATATACGTTCTTATCGGCCGGAGTATATTTTACAGCATTGGAAAGGAGGTTCATTATCACCTGCCTCAGAAGCTTTTTGTCTGTAGCAAACATAAGCTCATTTTTTCCTTTTTCAAAATGTACCTCAGGCCGTTCAGGATAGCTGCTCTTTACTTCTTCAATGATCTCTTCTATATAACTAAAGATGCCGATGGTCTCTATGTTCAGCTGAATTCTGCCAGAATCGGCGTAATTAATGGCTGTTATATCATTGAGCATATCGGTAAGATCCTTGACCGACCTGTTGATTTTCTTCAAAAGCGAGTCACGCTTCTCCGGGTCCCATTTTTCCCAGTACAGTTCCAGCAGTTCAGATGACGACAGTATTGCGGCCAGGGGGGTTCTGAACTCGTGCGATACCATGGAGACAAATCTGGACTTCAGATCACTGAGCTCCTTTTCTCTCAGGAGCGCGTTTCTTACCTCTTCCTCGTCTTTCTTTCTTTTTGTGATGTCATAGAAGGTGGCCAGCAGGTGTTCGGGAAAGCCATTCTCATCGGTTACCAGTGAGCATGTCATTTCAGCTGGAAAGAATTCACCTTTGGAGTTTTTCAGTTCAACCTCTCCCGTCCATTTCTCACCATTCATCAGTATGGGAAATATTTCGCCTTTCAGCCTGTTGGTGCCGGTCTGATTGGAGTAATCGAATATACTGTTGCCCAGTATCTGTTCAGCTTTATATCCGCCCATTTTCAGCAGTCCCGGATTGACGTAGGTGATAATGCCTTCGAGAGAACAGAGCAGTATTGCCGAAGGAGCTGTTTCGACCGCACGGCTCAGTTTCCTGATCTCTTCCTGGGAATATTTCCTGACGGTAATATCATTCAGTGTACCGGTGGTTCCTACCGCCTCATCATTTTCGTTCAGCAGCAGTCTGGCATAGACTTCTATCCATCTGAATCCGCCTGCCTTTGTATAGTACCTGACCTCATGACGGCAGGATTCCTTTTTGCGCTCTATCAAAGGCGCAAAAAGTTTCATATTCTTTTCCCTGTCCTCTTCGTGTACGTAGTTCAGAAAATTTGTACCCAGACTCTCTTCTACTGTAAACCCGGTGATCTCTGTCCAGGCCGGGTTCAGGAATGTCCACAATCCCTGTGCATCAGTCTGAAAAATGACTTCTTTTATATTGTTGACAACCGATTTGTAGCGGGCCTCACTGTCCGATAACGCCTGTTCGTTTTCCTTTCTTTTTATTGCATTTGAGATCATCCCGCCTGCAACCCTCAGCATCTTCAGGCTGTCAGCACTCCACCGGGTATATTTACTAACCGAATCGAATCCGATGAACCCGATGGTCTCGCCCTGATACTGCATGGGAACCACAACGAGTGATTTTATATGCTGGGCTTCCAGCGCAGGCCTTTCTACAGCACCTTCTTCTCCCAGTTCGGACAGATTGGGAATCTCTATAATTTCATTTCTGGTAATCTTGCTCATCCACCAGGGCAGGGCAGAGAATGGTATCCCCTGCAGGTTGTCCTTCTCGCGGCTTATTCCTTCATCGGTCCATTCATAGGTATTATTTATGACCTGATTTTCATGGTCAAGCATGAAAACATAACACCGGTCAGCCGAAATAAATCGGCCAATGCTTGCCAGCGCCCCGTCTATCTCTTCGTCGATATGACTCCAGTTATGACTGATAAAATCGGCTGAAAGCTGTATGATGAGTTCCTCAAATTTAAGCCGGAAATCCAGTCTTTCGGCAACAGGACACTCAAGTTCGGAAGGACAGTCTAAAACAATATCGTTTTTTCTATTTTTCTTTGGCGGCATTTTTTCCCCTGAATATAATGTCATTTTTCCACGAATTCACTGCATACAGATTTCTCCGGATATAATCGGACAAATTATGCAGAATATTAAGTGCATCTCCTGAATATACCATCAGCTGTTTGTCTCCCCCGGGCCTGGCATCGCGCGGACTCACGAGAAGTCCGGACACAGAAATCCGTTTGATTATTCGTCAAAACTTTTTAGTTTTCCGTTTCAATATGAATCGGATATTAAAAAGATGATATATATACTGATAGTGTCACTAATCTGGGCATTTTCTTTCGGACTTATAAAAGGAAACCTTAATACGATTGACCCCGTTTTTGTTTCGTTTGCGCGACTATTCTTATCACTACTGGTTTTTATTCCATTCCTTAAAGTAAAATCTTTTAAGAATGAAATCAATGAAGATAAAAGTTTTTTATGGAAGCTGCTTGCGTGCGGAGCCCTGGAGTACGGCATGATGTATATAACATATATTTACTCATTCCGGTACCTTCAGGCATGGGAAGTTGCACTGTTTACGGTGCTCACGCCGGTATATGTGACTCTTATCGACGATATTCTCGAGAAAAGATTCAACCGTATATATCTTCTGACGGCTGTACTGGCTGTTGCTGGAACGATCATAATAGAATACAAGGATATGGACCGGCAGGGTCTTATGACAGGATTCCTGATTGTGCAGATATCGAATCTCTGCTTTGCATTCGGACAGATATATTACCGGCGCATAATGAAATCACACCCGGCAATGAATGATGCCGGTATATTTGCATGGCTGTATCTCGGGGCAGTCATACTGACCGGACTGTTTTCACTGATTAGTGTGGATTATACAAAACTTTCTCTCAGCGGCACTCAGATACTCACGCTTGTATATCTCGGTATTGTTGCCTCCGGCTTTTGTTTTTTTCTGTGGAATGCAGGAGCCCGCAAAACAGATGCCGGTAAGCTGGCTGTGCTGAACAATCTGAAAGTACCTCTGTCGGTCATGGTATCGGTATTCATTTTCGGTGAATCCGGCAGCATTGTGCGTCTTGCTACCGGAGGCGCAATAGTAGTCCTGGCACTTTTCCTGCCTGATATTTACCAAAGGGTGCGCCGCATCTGATCAGCTGATGTTATAATCCCCGCTGCCAAAGAGACGATACGAATTTTGCATTCTGAATTCTGAATTTTGAATTCTGAATTTGCATCGTTTATCAGCAGTAATGATTACTGCCTGGAAGCCACTCTGCACAAACCCAGATTTGCGCTGCAGACAGAACAACAATATTTCACATAATCCGCAGTTCTGTCTTGCATTTTTTGGCACATTCGTTTATGTTACCGGTAACATAAAATTCCTTCAATGCATATAAAACGGGAGCGAAGTATGTCGTACGGTCATCTCACCAGGCTATCAAACCTGCATTTTATTTTTCTGTACTGTATTTTCTTTTTACTCATGCTTTTCCCTGCCGGTACCTGTTCCTACAGTGCCGACGGACCGGAGGTTATCAGACTCAAAGACGGATGGTCCATTCATTCATCTGAGGGCCTGCAGGGAAATGGCCAGTCAGTTTCATCACCGGATTTCAATGTAAAAGACTGGTACAAAACTTCCGTACCGTCAACAGTGATGGGAGCACTGGTAAGAAACAAAGTTTACACTGACCTGTTCACCGGACAGAATATGAAGCAGGCAGACAAAAAACAGTTCGAGAAATCCTGGTGGTACAGGACTCAGTTCAAAGTTCCCGCTGCAGCTGGGAAGAAATATTACAAGCTCGAATTTGACGGCATCAACTACAGGGCAAATGTCTGGATGAACGGGAAACTGGTCGCCGGCTCGGACTCAATTGCAGGAGCATTCAGACAATTCCAGCTCGATGTGACTAAATTTATAAAAACAGGCGGCGATAATGTACTCGCAGTAGAAGTAATACCCCCGGTCTCCGGTGAACCCACCATAGGATTTGTCGACTGGAACCCCAGACCGCCTGACAGCAATATGGGGCTATGGCGTGAGGTGACACTAAAGGTTTCGGGTGACGTATCACTGGATTTCCCGTTTGTCAAAAGTAAAATAGATCTGAATACGCTGAAGACCGCTGATCTTACTGTTACAGCAGAGCTTACAAATAACACTGGGACTAAAGTGCAGGGAACACTGCACGGCGAAGCATGCGGCGTAAAATTTTCGCGCAGCATTACACTCAACCCGCATGAGAAAAAGATTGCTGAATTTTCACCGGCTGAATTCTCACAGCTCCGTATCAAAAACCCCAGGCTCTGGTGGACTTACAATCTGGGAACACCTTACCTTTATACGCTCAGCATGAAATTCGAAGTTAATGGAAAACTCAGTGACAAAAGCGACACCAGGTTTGGAATCCGCGAAGTCTCTGATTATCTCGATGAACAGGATCACCGCGGCTATAAGCTCAACGGCAAAAAAATACTCATTGCCGGCGGCGGATGGGTAGACAATATTTTCCTCGATCAGGATTACCGCAATCTGGAAAATCAGGTAAAATATACAAAACACATGGGGCTGAATACAATACGCCTTGAAGGATTCTGGGGTTCAAATGAAGACCTGTATGATCTGTGTGATCAGTATGGAATCCTGCTGATGGCCGGCTGGAGCTGCCAGTGGGAATGGAAATCCCTCTACGGCAAGCCTGATGATAAATTCGGATGCATAAAGGATCCTGAGGATATAGCTGTTGTGTCACGTTCGTGGGGCGACCAGATAAGATGGCTCAGAAATCATCCGAGCATATTTGTATGGGTTTCGGGAAGTGATAAAATACCAAGACCCGAACTGGAAAAAAACTATATGTCAACACTGAAGACAGAAGATCCTACGCGCAATTATCTAAATTCTGCAAAACAGGGCACCAGTGAAGTAACCGGTAAATCCGGCGTCAAAATGAACGGTCCATACGAGTATGTACCCCCGGTATACTGGTGGGTTGACAAAAAGTATGGCGGTGCTTACGGATTCAACACTGAAACCGGCCCTGGTCCGCAGGTGCCCCCGGTCGAAAGCATAAAAAAATTCATTCCCGCAGATCACCTCTGGCCTATAGACAGTGTCTGGAATTATCACTGCGGCGGCAATGTATTCAATTCACTGAAAGTCTACAGCGAAGCAATCAGCAGTCGCCTCGGCGAACCTACAGGCCTTGATGACTATTGCACAAAAGCCCAGTTCATAAACTACGAGGGAATGAGGGCAATGTTCGAATCTTTCCAGGCCAACAAGTTTACTTCAACCGGAATTATACAATGGATGCTGAATGCCTCGTGGCCCAAACTGTGGTGGCAGTTATACGATTTTTATCTCATGCCCAACGCTTCATTCTACGGTGCAAAGAAAGCCAACGAACCGCTGCATATTGCATACAACTATGGTACAAACAGAGCTGTAGTCATCAATAATACGGGCAGGGATCTGAAAGGCCTCACATCGGTAGTAAAAGTGATTGACTATAACATGCAGACAAGGTATTCAAACCAGCAGGAGCTGGATATTCCTGCAGGCAATACATCTGAACTGAGTGCAATACCTGAACTGAATAATATCAGTAAGACTTATTTCGTCAGCCTGATGCTCAAAGATAAACAGGGTAATTCAGTCAGCGATAATTTCTATACGCTCTCGGCAAAACCCGATGAACTGGATTTTCCGAAGAGCACGTGGTATTATACTCCTGTGAAAGAATATGGCGATATGAGCATGCTGAACGGTCTTCCTAAGGTGAAGCTGGATACAAAAAGCACCATCGAAAGGACGAAGAACGGCTACCGTGTCATAGTGGAAACTGCCAATAACAGCAAGTCTCTTGCCTTCCAGATTTGCTTGTCAGTTGTAAAAGATAAAGACGGCAGTTCTGTACTGCCGATATTCTGGGAAGACAACTATTTCTCGCTTCTGCCCGGAGAGAAAAGAGTTATTAAAGGAACTTTCGAGCAGGCGGACCTCGACGGCAGTAAACCAGAGGTTACCGTAACAGGCTGGAATATTGAATAACAGTCATCGTTCAACTAATAAATTACTCAAATCTTATACGCGGAGTTTCAGATGAAAAGAAATTATTATATTGTAGCTCTGATATTCGTGACTTTTTTTGTGATATCGTTCATTACAAATATTCTCGGCACACTGAATCCGGATGTTATCAAAAGCTTTGACTTAAGTCTTACGCTCTCAGCACTCCTGCCGTTCGCATTCTTTATTGCTTACGGCATCATGTCCATACCGTCGGGTATGCTGGTAGAGAAATACAAGGACAAGGCGGTCATGCTGGCAGCATTCCTGATCGCCTTTGCAGGAGCAATATTATTTTCGCTATTCCCGAGCTATCTGTCTTTCCTGCTTTCCCTGTTCATGATGGGCAGCGGCATGGCAATGCTTCAGGTTTCAATAAATCCACTGCTGAGAGCTGCCGGCGGAGAGGAACATTTTGCATTTAATTCTGTCGCTGCACAGCTGGTATTCGGAGCGGCTTCATTCATTGCACCGCTGTTCCTCGGCTATCTCGTAAACAGTCTGAATGCCGGCGATACGAATGCAGTCAAAACACTATTCTCCTCCATAGTACCGGCAAATCTTCCATGGACATCACTGTACTGGGTCTTTGCCCTCATACTTATACTGATGACCATACTAGTTAAATTCTCGCGTTTCCCGGAAGTCAGCAGAAAAGAGGATGAAATTGCAGGCAGCTGGCAGATTCACCTGCAGCTCTTCAAGGAAAAAACAGTAATACTGTATTTCATAGGAGTGTTTGCATACGTGGGTACCGAACAGGGAGTTTCCTTCTGGATGACAAAATTTCTTTACACATACCATGGTATTGATCCGCTTACCACCGGAGCTTCAGCTGTGGGATGGTTCTGGGGACTGATGTCAATAGGGTGCCTGATCGGACTGGGATTCTTCAAGCTGTTTGACAGCCGGAAAATTCTTATTGCTGCTGTCGTGCTTGCTTTCATATTCCTTTCTGCCGGTCTGTTCGGACCTGCAGGTATAGCGCTGTATGCTTTTCCGCTGGTAGGTTTTGCACTTTCAATTATGTGGTCCACGGTCTTTTCACTGGCCCTCAATTCAGTCGACAAACATCACGGCTCTTTCTCAGGAATACTCTGTACGGCAATACTGGGAGGTGCAGTCATTCAGCTGTTCATCGGATGGCTGGGAGACATGTTCGGACTCAAGGCGGGAATGATGTTTATTTATCTGACACTGTCATACATATTCAGCATTGGTATCTGGGCTAAGCCGATCATTGTTAACGAGACCATTTCACTGAAAAAGAAGGTACTGACATCAGCTGACTAAAGTGCTGCAAATGAAATTCATTAACTTAAGGAATGTATTAAATGGGAATTTTGGGGATAGATATCGGCGGCACTAATATGCGTGTCGGTTATATCGAAGACAACAGGCTTGTACGCAGTGAATCGGTGCAGCTCAGCAACGTTGACAGCGAACAGGAAACACTGGATCAGCTGACTTCTCTGATCGACATTTTCAGTGACCGTAAAACCGGGGGGATAGGGGTTGGTGTGCCCAGTGTTGTGGATACGGAAAAAGGTATTGTGTACGATGTTCAGAATATTCCTTCCTGGAAAGAAGTTCACCTGAAGGAAATTCTGGAAAATAAATATGGCGTGCCCGTATATGTGAACAATGATGCCAACTGTTTTGCAGCCGGTGAAAAATACTTCGGCAAGGCAGTCGGCTACAGGGATGTAGTAGGACTGATAGTCGGTACAGGTCTGGGTGCCGGTGTCATAACAAACGGTACACTTTATACCGGCAGCAACTGCGGGGCAGGTGAATTCGGTATGATATCCTACAGGGACAGTATACTTGAGCATTACTGCTGCGGTCAGTTTTTCCAGAATAAATATTCTGTTTCCGGATCAGTAATCTCTGAGCGTGCCGGGGCCGGTGAGGCGGAGGCTCTCAGAATTTTTGACGAGTTCGGTGCGCACCTCGGAGAAGCAATAAAGATAATACTCTATTCGCTCGATCCCGAAATGATCGTGCTGGGAGGTTCTGTCAGTAAATCGTTCAGATATTTCAGCGCCAGTATGCGGAAATCACTTGGAACATTTGCATATACAAAATCGCTGGACAGGCTGAAGATTGAAGTTTCAGAAACGGAAAATATTGCAATACTGGGTGCGGCGGCATTATATTTCGACGCGGCAAAACAGAACAGCTGTGTATAATTTTTTATTTTAGCAATATCAATTACTTTTATGCGTGTAACACTGAAAGAAATAGCAAAGAAGGCAAATGTTTCGAGAATGACCGTATCGCGCGTCTTCAGCGGCAGCCACAAGGTTTCACAGGAGAAACAGGAACTGATAAAGCAGATCGCTTCTGAAATGGGATACCATCCGGATCTCATTGCGCGCAGCCTTTCGTGCCGCAAATCCATGACGATAGGCGTTTTTATGCCAAAGACTAAAAACGCCTTCCTGGATATCTATATCGCTCAGATACTCAGCGGCATAACTGACGTACTGCAGAATAATGATTACCGGATAATGTTCTTTCCATTCAATTATGACGAGTCGCAGGAAGACCTGTACTATTCGATTGCAAAAAGCAGACTTGTTGACGGTATTATACTGCTAAAGACGCGTGTTGATGATCCGGGACTCGCCAGGCTGGCGAAGAGCGACTTCCCTTTTGTACTGATAAATCACAAGAAATACGCCGACAAATATAATTTTGTAGATGCACGGAATGTGGAAGGCTCTATACTGGCCATTGAACACTTCTACAAACTGGGGCACCGCAAGGTTGCATTCATCGCAGGAACAATGGACGAAACAAATGCCATTGACCGGTTCAGAGGTTACAAGGATGCATTGAAGGAATTCGGTCTGCCTTACAAAAAGGAATGGATCATTAATGGCGAGTTTTCAAAGGACAGAGCTTTTCAGGAAAGCGCTAAACTCTTTGAACTGAAATCCCGGCCGACTGCCGTTTTCTGTTCCGATGACTATATGGCAATAGGACTGATGGAGCAGCTGAAACTAAAAGGTATGCGCGTTCCGGAAGACGTTTCTGTAATAGGTTTCGACGACATAGAGCTCGCCTCGTACGTGAAACCCGCACTGACAACCATCAGCCAGCCGATGTACCAGATAGGCAGACGTTCAGCCGAACTGCTGTTCGATCTGATCAACGGCGTACAGAAGTCGCCGGTGTATGAACTGCTCGACGTTAAACTTGTAGTCAGAGATTCCACCGCAGTCATAAAAAAGAGCTGATACAAAAAAGGAAGGACAAAAAAAAAGCGTCCCAGGGACGCTTTAAGAGAGGCATAAATGCCTAAGACATAGATTAACGTAGCTTAGCTGCGTGCATTAGCTTCGTTAACCACTATTGTTCTGCCTTTCAGTTCAGAATTGTTCAGGGCAGTCATTGCCTTCTGAGCTTCATCTGAATTTTCCATTTCGACAAAACCAAAACCTCTCGAACGACCTGTCACGCGGTCCATGATAACTTTAGCAGAAACAACTGCTCCGTGTTTTTCAAATGCTTCGCCTAAAGCCTGGTCATTGATTGACCATGGTAATGAACCTACGAATAATTTAGTACTCACTATAGAACCCTTAATAAATAATAATAAATAAATCCCGGACTAATTCCGGTATACTAATGTAGGGATATTTTGGATTAAAACCTATACCAATTCTTCTGACTCATATTTAATTTTTTTTGGCTTATTTATTTCCTTCTTTGGCTTATTTATTTCCTTCTGTTAATTACTATTACTATTTTTGTGGCGTTATCGTTACCGCCGCGAACTCGCAGGACGGATAATTAACGGTCAAAACAGATATATACAACCGAAAATAATATAAAACGGATACCACTATGCCAAAGTTCATCGATTTACGCAGCGATACTGTAACGCGGCCTTCACCCGAAATGAGAAAGGCAATGTATGAGGCAGAAACAGGGGACGATGTGTTTCAGGAAGATCCTACGGTAAATGAGCTGCAGGGTTTTGCAGCAGAACTGCTCGGGAAAGAAGCTGCACTGTTCGTACCTAGCGGAACCATGGGCAACCAGCTTTGCCTTTCTGTACTCACTTCTCCGGCAGACGAAGTGATCTGCGAAATGGACGCTCATATATTCCATTATGAATCCGGTTCTGCTGCGGCAATCAGCGGCATTCAGATACTTCCGCTGCCGGGCAGCTATGGCGTGTTGACACCCGAACAGATCGAACCTCACATCAGGCCGGTGTCAGCATATTACATGCCGGTCAGCCGTGTAATAGAAGTGGAAAACACGCACAACAGGGCGGGCGGCACAATTCATCCGATCGAAAATATTGCAGCGCTGTCACATCTGGCCAAAAGATATAATCTATATATTCATCTCGATGGAGCACGCATATGGAATGCTTCTGCAGCGACTGGTATTCCTGTCAATGAATATGCGGCCTATTTCGATACGGTTTCATGCTGTCTTTCTAAGGGACTCGGTGCACCAGTGGGTTCTGTAATTGCCGGGCCGAAGGAACTCATAGCTAAAGCCTTCCGCAAAAGAAAAGCGTGGGGCGGGGGAATGCGGCAGGCTGGAGTAATCGCTGCTGCAGGATTGTATGCACTGAAACACAACCGCAGCCGCCTCACGGAAGATCATGAGAAAGCACGGTTACTTTCAAGGGCAATATCAGAAAATCCCGCTCTCGAAATTGATATGAAAGCTGTTCAGACAAATATAATTATCTTCAGACCCCTGAAAATGAAGGCTGCAGAGGCTATTGAAAAGTGCCGCAGTAAAGGTGTGCTGATTTCACAGGGAAAAGGTGAATACCTGCGCGCTGTAACTCATCTCGATGTGAGTGCTGAAGAGACAGAACTTGCTGCAAAAATATTTGAAGAAGTGTTTGCCTGAGATACTCTTGTGACTGAACTGTATATATATATAACCGGTCCCGTTGAAAGCGGGACCGGCAAGACTGTCTAATATTTTTTGAATTTTTTCATATCTTCTTCGCCAGCCGGCATGATGCTGACCGCACTGCCACCGCCTTTTGCAAGCTGAAGCTTCAGCCTGGTTTTTCCGTTTACAAGATATCTGCTTATCTTGTATGCCATGGGATTTTTCTCCCCGTCGGCATCCTTTGCATCCGTATATAATTCCGCAACGTACC
>JBLMZS010000073.1:0-15759 GCA_050258935.1 Bacteroidota bacterium | reverse complement strand
CTGCCCGGATAAAATAAGGTCAGTATGAGAATCCAACTGTGAAGAAGTGTGTATTGCCGAATATACCGGCATTCTGGTACCCATAGTCGACGCGTACAGGAATGTCAGATATGGTTTTTCTGAGTCCGACACCGGCAGTCAGCCCTCTTTCATCGACATTAGTTACATAGCCGCCTCTGACAACGAACATGTCCATGTACGTGTATTCAAGACCGAATTTCAGTTTTTCTTTGAAATCCCTCGGATGGTTTGATTCCACGCAGAGTATCAGCCGGTTATCTTTCATGTTCTCCATAAAGAATTCCAGCGGAGCCACAGTAGCACCAAAACTAACCGAGAACGGCAGCGGAACAGGTTCATCCTGGAATTTGATCTCGCGCGAGACGTTGCTCAACGCTGCGGCAAATGTAATACCCTTATACTGGAAATCGTAGAATGTACCGATATCAACAGCGGGTACACCCTTGGAATACGGAATCTGCTGGAGTTTGTAGTTGGGATCGGTAAGTGAATCACCAACTGCAATCCAGGCATCTCCCAGATCCTGATTTACATATTTTATATTCACGCCGTATGAAAACCTGTCGGATACTTTCTGAGCAAAGCCGATTCCTATTGCATAAGCAGAAGGAGAAAAAGTACCGGTTTCTTCAAATCCCTGACTGTTGTTGGATCTGACGGTTTCATAGAGTTCGCCGTAATCAACCATCGTACCGCTCAGCGTAACGACGCCGAAATTGAAAGCATTCCAGCTGACAGCAGCTGAGTTATACGAAATATCTGCAATCCACTGCTGGTAGTTCAGGCTGACGTCGAACTGGCTGTTTATGCGGCTTGTCAGTGCAGGGTTCCAGAATATTCCATTTGAGTTAAAGGTAGCATTTATACCTGCAGTACCTCTGGCCACTACTTCGGCCGAAACAGGATTGGTTAGAAACTTCATACCTACCTGCGCCTTCTTTTCAAACTGCGCCCATACGGTAGAGGAAAGAAGCGTAATTCCAATCAGAATTGAGATGTAATTTTTTATTTTATAATTCATTGATTTTCTCCATGAATTGAGCTTTTCAATTCTATCTTACTATTGTAAATTTTACAAATTCATTACTCAGTGTTTTTCCTTCCAACGACTTGCAGTCCGTAACAGCCAGTATATACAGACCGCTGGCCACGTACTGATTTGAATCTGTTTTTTGGAACCACTCATGATCGCTGGTGCCTATATGATCTTCTTCCCAGACCAGCTCGCCTGCTTCGGTAAATATTCTCAGCTTGCACTGGTACGGAAGGTTGAAGAAAGATATTTTATCCGGTGTACCCTGATTGAGTATTTTTCCTGCCCTGTTGCTTGTTGCAGGATTCGGAACTACCCTTACCAGGTTGCTGACAGACAGACCTGCCTTGAAAGGAACTGAAGGCAGCTGGCTCATAGTAACATATTTCGAGCTTTCGAGTCTTGCTCCAGGTTTGAATCCGGTAGTGTTCTGTGTACCGTTATCAACGGCAGTCACCGCATAATAGTAATCAACACCTCTTGTTACCAGTGTATCTATAAACTCCCTGACATTTCTGTCGCTGGTACTAAACACAAGAGACCACTTTTCAACTGCACCTTCATCCAGGGGATCGAACGAAAGGAATGCTCCTTTTTTTCTGTAAACTCTCCACTCGCTCCAGTCATCTACACCTGTAACGGCATCCTGGAAATATGAATTGTCAGGATATGACCATTGTACAGTAATCTTGTCTGCTCCACCGGCCATTTCCATATCAGGAGGAGGAGGTGCAGCTGGCAGTTTTCTGCCCTTTCGCATCTGGCTGTAAGCAAAGTATGCTTTATCCAGTGTATTGAAGAGACTGTCTTTACCCGGTTCAATAAAGGCGGCATTTTTCTGCTCGTCTGTGATAGTCTTGTTAAACCAGTCCGATCCTATTTTCTGAGCTTCGTCTATACCAATGCTTCCTGCTCCTATTGCATAGACGAATGTCACGGAATCCGCCCTGTTACGTGCGCGGTCGAGAGTAACATCATACGGTCCGTTAACAACAAAACGCATAGGGCCCTGTTCATTTGCACCAGGTCTGTAGCTCTCTATGTCAGCCGGGGTCGGGAAGCGGCCAAGTTTCGGGTGCCTTCCGCTGTAAAGCAGTGCGTTGTCATCTTTTTTATCAACCCACTTATCCTGGCGTATAGATGCATAGGAAAGAGCAAACGGCTGATTCACATCGTCTGTATTGACCTCTGCAGGTGATTTGCTCGCAAACAGCAGAGCATAACCCGGGATCTGAGGTGAATAAAGATATCCGGTTTTGCGGTCCGGATCACCGGCATCATCCTGCGAACCGTTGGTATATGTCTTCGGTATCTCCATCTTCTGATTCCAGTAGTACGCAACCTTGAGCGAATCACGTCCGGTATTTGCTACCAAATTAGATTTTCTGGCAAACCATCCTGTATTTGCATCATCTGTAATTCCGCCATAGCTGTTGGTCATCATATAGGTACCAAGCTTGCAGGGACCCATTGACATTGAGAATGGCCAGTAGAATTTTACAGTCTGACTGGGCAGAGTATCGCGTTTGGAGAATGACTTATTGGGACCGGTTCTTTTATAACTGACAACTACTTCTCCAGTAAATTTATGTGTTGCCTTCCATATCATATAATCATCGTTATCAGGATCAGCAAAAGCATACACTTCCATATGGCTCCTGAATCCGTTTTCAAATACATCTTCCCACTCAACCTTAATATCTGCATCGAGATTCTTATCTACATACCAGTCATAAGGTGGATCTACTTTAACACCATTAACTGTAATGTGAGGCGGTCTGTAGCGTCTTATCTGTCTGCCCCAGTCCACTTCGCACAAATTCACAACTTTATCTACCCTGGTCGGGTGCACGGAATAAACCTTTTTTTTGCCGTTGGGGTCAATGATTCCACCAACAAATACCAGCGGCTGAAACAGGTTCGACATCATATCTGTACGGAACTGATCTCTGGGCCATACAAAGTTTCTTGTACCTGAATAGTTCCAGCTGGGCTGTACTGACAGTCCGCCTGCCTCGTTCTGATTCATACCGTACTTACGCTGCAGCATGAACTTAAAGTTACCGACATCTATATCCATTGCGGGGGGATCAAAGATCGGGGGCATGTTTCCCTGCGCAAATACTTCGACTCCCAGGACCAGGAATATTAACAGATATTTGACTAGTTTGCTTGTATTCTTCATATTTATACCTTCTTAAACTTTATATTAAAGATTAATGCGTGCACCAAGGATTATTCTTCTGGGGTTCTGGAACAGTATGTTATCCCACGAGTTTTCGAATACCTTAGCGAGATGTTCGGGTTTGTATTCACCCCACTTTCCACCTTTTTCCCTCAGCTGGGCTTTGTATTCTTCACGTTCAGTATTGGTGAAGTTATCTGTACTGAGCCATTTATTGTTTGTAAGATTTTTCACTGTAAGTGACAGTTCAACATTGCCATAGCTAAAGTCAACAAGCTTGGATACTCTCAGATCTATATTCCAGAAATTAACAACGTCGATCCATTCCTGCAGATTTTTAACCGGCTGGTCGGAATTCAGCAGATACTGTCCGCCGCTCTTCCATTCAAAGAATATATTGGTAAACCAGTCACCCAACAGCATACCAAAGTCATGCGGTGTGTGCAGGTTGAGATTAATATTGGCTCTTGGCTTCGGCACCGGGTTTGTCTGATCAGCAGATCTCAGCTTATTCTCACGGTACTTAACGAGGTTTTCATATACCGTTGAAAAACCAGCTGTACCTTCGCTGACGATCATATAATCGTATACGGCCGAAAACGTTACGAACCTGCCTGAATTTCTTTCGAGTCTGAGTTCAATACCCCTGATATCCTTGTATGCATCAGGATAATACTTGGTAATCTGATTGGTTTCATTGTAATCCATAAAGGTTCTTGCAAGCGGTTCATCAGATACGTCCTTGTAGTAAGCCGTAGTATTGAACAGGAAGTTTTCCAGGAATACCTGTTCATAACCGAATTCGTACTGCACTGTCTTTGCCATAACCAGGTCCGGGGTAGGTATAGTAGTTGCCGTTGAATTAAGTTTCATGTTATACAGTATCGATGAAGATGGTCTCTGGTAGAAAGTACCATAATTGAAGTACATTTTACTGTTAACAGTTATAGGATAAGCAACACCAAGTCTAGGTGACAGTTTTATCTGAGCATCTGTCTCCTGTGACGGCCATCCCGGAGGATTATCAAGGAGTTCCCTGAATAGCAGCCATCTTTCATAGCTGTTGTATGTGCCGCCCAGGTTCGAGTAAATTTCGGTGTATAATTTATTATAGTCTTTATCCGTCGGGAATCCGGCTGCGTATCCGTCTCTCATACTGTTAAAGTAATCAACACGCAGACCTGCGTTGAGTATAAGTCCCTCAAACTCAAGTTTATCCTGAATATAAAGTCCAATCTCAAGCGGAGTATCATTATAGTACTGCCATGAGTTTGGTGTAAATGCCAGATTTGACTGATTCCAGCTTCCGGCATATACATGAATATCCTGCACATTAACACTGATACCTGCCTGAACTTCATTGAACGGATTAGCCTGCCAGGTCATATCACTCTTCAGCTGATATGAATAAGAGTATGAAGAATCGGCCCACTGTCCGCCTCCGTACATATAGAATTTACCCATGCCGTCAGGCATAAGATTGGTTGTTCCGTCAGGCAGACCGGTAGTAGGACGGTAGAACCAGTAGTTTTTCTTAGCAGCTTTGCTGTATACTTTTATATAGTTCTGTGTAGAGTCTGCATTCATGTCCATGAGCATTGGCGAAATGTCCTGTCCCGTATATCCCATCTGGAATTCAATATTGTAGAACAATTTCGGCGTGGGAACGTATGAAAACTTAGCACCACCCATGGCAAATATCTGATCGAACTTCTGAAGCCTGCTCTTGTTGAATATGCTCAGCAATCCGGTGCCGGAAATCATATCCGTCTGTCTGTCAATGCCATCCTTCGAATTATTGTTCATATAAGCGAACCGCTGTGAAGCATCGTAACTGATGCTCTGTCCGGAGGTATTGCTATAGACCTTTGCATACATTCCGTTTACGGAAATCTTTGCTTTTTCAAATGTAGATGTCAGTTTCAGCTGTGTATTCCATTCGCGGTAACTGTCTCTTGGTCCCAGCTGATATGCAAACTGCGAATTTTCGTACTTAAATCCGGCAAGGAATGTCGTATTGGGAATGATAAAAGGACCTGTAAAAGTACCCTCGATATTGAAATCCGGCTTGTCTGCAACCGGGAACATCGGGTGCTGTTCTTTCCAGAGCTCATAACGCTGTACGGAATCGATCGCCTTCATCGCTGTAGGAGAAATGACCTTTCCCCAGCCCTTGAAGTCACGCAGATCCAGCGGTACATCAGTTGCCTTTTCAGAACCGGTCCATGCATATTTCCCAGCATATACTTCGTAAATCTTGCTGTAGGGATTATCGCCGAAGAAATGGTACTGGCCTTTTGGAGTAAAGTCTGACTTAAGAGTAGCTGTAAACCTCTCGCGGCTGCCTTCCTTTGTTTTTACATCGAGAAGACCCGAACGGATACCGCCGTACTTGGCTTCAAATCCGCCGGTGATCACCTGAATTTCGTTAATGGTGGTGGAGTTGAAACCCATATATGAGTTGCCGGATCTGGGATCCTGAAGCGAAATACCATCCATCCTGATATCTGTTTCCCTTATCGATCCGCCCCTTATCTTCAGACCATATCCTTCTTCAGAACTGGACAGCTGAACACCTTTGAGCATATTAAAAAATTCGTCGACCCTGACGATAGGAAGCTCTTCAAGTTTATCGGAATTGATCATTTCCTGAGTACCTGAAACGTCGGCTTTTATTACCTCTCTTTTTGCCCTAACAACTACTTCATCCATGTTGATGGAAGATTCATCCAGCTGGAAGTTCATGTTGATAGTTCTGTCGGGGTCAACCTTGACACCCTTTGTTACCAGAGATGCGTAACCGATGCTGCTGGTCTTTACTGTGTACTCACCCACCGGAATGTTTAGTATCACGTAATAACCATCCATATCACTAGTTGCTCCCAGCGGAACCTGAACGGAAACTTCTTTCCCGTTCTGCATGATATGAGTCAGGATGATATTGGCACCCATCAGCGGTTCACCTGTTTTGCTGTTCATGACTTTACCGGTGAGTTTACCTCCTCCGGCAAAGACCGTACTGCACAGAACCACTGAAAAAAGTACTAACTGAAGAAAAGCATTTTTCAAGAATTGTACTCTCTTTTTAGTCATTTTATACACCTATACTTATTAAGCAACTGCTTATTTATGTTAAAGAATGAATTGAATCACGTTCCCGACTAACCGGATAAGATATGGAATGACATTTCTGCCGGATGAAGTTGAAAATAATTTATTCGTCCGGTATAAAATATCTTAATTTAGGAAAAGAATTTAGCTGCGGAGAAATTACCACAAATTTTTTAAGAAATCAAATTATTGGGAACAATTTATTCTTCTTGAGTGTATAAATTGGATTTTTCAGAGGCAAACCGATGGGAATTGACAGCGGGCTATACGTCGCAGAGACTTACTTTGCTTTCCAGCAGATCCTTGATTGTAGTTGCCTGCAGGTGCCCGATGATGAGCTGATTCAGGTCATTCCAGAAGGGTTTTACCATACATTCGCGCGACCTGTCACACTTGTACGTTTCAGAAAGACAGTCCAGTATGCAGATATCCGGCTGCATAGCCCTCCATACATCATATACAGTAATGGCAGACGGCTCCCTGGTAAGGCGGTATCCTGTTTTCCTGCCGCCTACGTTTGCAATCAGCCCCGCAATTTTCAGCGATGAAATTATCTGATCGAGATATTTCACCGATATCTCCTGGTTTACTGCAATATCCTTCTGAAGTATGCCCGACGCAACCGGACGCATTGCGATCTCCAGTATTGTGCGTAAACCATATCGCACTTTAGTGTTTATTACCATTTTAATTCAAATTTTTGTGTCAGGTGGAAAATAGTATGGCAAAATTGATCCTGACTTCATCTCTGACCTTTATCAAACCCAGAAATTTTGAGGGTGGCTCGAGATTAAAGTCAGTAAGTTTTATTTTTACCATGCCTTTAATATACTTACCAAATGTATTTTTTTCCACTTCGCAGCGGATTTTATATCTTCTGGTCACACCGGCCATTCTGATGGATATCACCGGTTCTATGGTCTGAAAATCTTCCTGGCTTTCCAGCAATGGAGTATTGTCTATGCCTATAGCGATTTCCGGATATTCCTTTTCCCTGAGCAGTTCCAGAAAATCATCGTACATCGCTTCATTTTCTGTTTTTAATTTTCTGACAGGGAAGCTCAGGTTCATCGTTCTCGCAGGTGATGTGTCGATATCTATATGCTGACGTGCAAATTCTTCCTGCGTGTTGGGCAGAAAAAATTCAAAGCTGTTTACATTTGTCCTGCCATAGATGTTCAGATAGCTGATACTCACCGAACGGTAAGTTATACCTCCCTTTGCAGGATAGAGCATCTGGAGCGGGAGCAGAAACAAAATCATATATATTATTTTGTTCATGGTATTTTTTTTAATATAACGTCATCCCCGGCCAATTACGGGCCGGGGATGAATGACTTATACTCTGACTTAATTAAATGATCAGAATGATATAGCTGCTTCAACCATCAGCCCGTCAAACCCGGCTGTTGGTCCGTACAGCCTGCTGACAGCTGCACCTTCACCGTTCGGATTGCTGACTGCGTACGGATTGAGGGCTCTCTGCCCTTTATAGTCAACTACGGCAGATGTAAAATCATTATATCTCTGTTTTACATATTCAACCTTTACAATTATACTCTCCAGCATATTCCAGCCGAGACCTAACTGCATTCTGTTGACGCTCACATCTATATTGTTGTCATTGACCATATTGTAGCGTCCGCCTACATAAAACTGCTCTCTGGGCCCGAACCGGTAAAGCAGATCTATGAAGAACTGATCGAAATCGAATTCCTGGTTTTTTACCGTCTGCTGTGCTGCGGGCAATCTGCTGCCGTTATTATCCACAAGTGCAATTCCTGAAGTTTTTTTGCCTGTGGATTTTTCGTAATCGATAAACGTTTCCAGGCCCATATACTTTCCGAAGAAGTTCAGCATAACAGAAGTCTGCTTTACGGTGCTTCCAGGATTGAAGTTGCCTGAAAGATGGTTCGCAGTAATATCATAATCACCGGTTAGTCCCAGAGCAGGTCTCATAACGAGATAGTACCTGGAGCCTGTTCTGTCGCCGCCGTAGAGATTGCTGCCGAAATGGTTTGGACTGTGGTAGACAGAGGCAGTCAGCCTTGTGCGCAGTTTGGGATTCCAGTTTCTGTCCATACCCAGTTTCCCATAATAAGCTAGGTTATCCGGAGTATCATAGGTTGTATAGCCTGCATCCTTTGTAGGTTTTGTCGGATCGGCTGATGGAGCCGGAGTTCCCTTTGTAGTTAACGTCTGGCTGACGACACCGGTAGATACACCGGCTACGGCAATGTAGTCTTTGTATCTTCCCATTATCTCGAAGAATGGTGAAGTCAGAAATGCATCCATAATCGGATTTCCTACGAACGGATTGCGTATGACGTTACCATTATCAGAGCGTCTGAAATGTGCATCTCCATAGTTGATCTCGTCGTCACCAGCTCTGAGTGTTATGTACTGCATGATCTTATTTGTCACTTCCCAGTCCAGGAATGGCAGCTGATCAATGGTAAGTACTCCTCCTTTCACCCATGTTTCATTGTGGTGCCTGGAGGCCAGATATAATACGAGATCCAGATTCACGCCTTTGGCAAGAGCCGCACTGAAATTCAGGTTTGCTGTCGGCAGGTTGAATCCCTTTCCAAGGGGAATGAGTCTGAGTGAATCTGAATTCTGCTTCAGGCTCTGATACTGCAGTGCGAAGTCACCGCCGATTCTTGTACTAATGCCGGTATATGTTTCTCCATTATCCTTTGGTTTCTCAAACTTTGCGCGCGTTATCGGTTCACTGCTGCTCTGTGCCGCAGCGGAGCCTGCGGTAATCAGCAGCAGGACTGCAGTCACAATAGAGCGTATTGTGAAAGATGGTCTCGCGAAAAACTGTTTTGTGTACCTGGTTTTCATATGTGTTTTCCTTCTGATGATTTGTTAAATATCACTGGTTAATTAGATTCAGGTACATCTGGATTTCCACGTCCTTTCCGCTTTTGATCATTCCCATCATTGCCTTAGGAGGTTCGATGCCATAATCCTTCATATTGACCTTATAATTAGCCTTTATAGTTATCTTGTCCTCACCGTTCATGTTTCCCTCAAACGGAAAAGTCACCGGTTTTGTAACACCTGCTATCGTCAGGTTTCCCGCAACCGTTCCTGTTACCCTGCCGTTGGCAGATGCGATATCGTTAAATCCCGTAGAGGCAAACTTTATTTCCTTGGTTTTCAGCGCATCGTATGCCTTTTTATTCAGTCCGTCGCTTTCACTGCGCAGCGTTTCAACATTCAGGTTCAGGACAGCCCTGCTTATCGATTTCAGCTGTCCCCCGTCTTCCGCGAGTGAAGCACTGCAGTCGAAGTTTCTGGAGATCATTTCCCAGTTGTGCACTGTTGAAGTACCTTTGACCTTTATTTCGCTGTCCTTAGCGACCCTGTAGTTTTTCTGAGCCCACGTGCCTGAGAACAGCAGGAGAGAGACTAGCAATGCGGCTGAGACTTGTTTTGTGTTAATTTTCATAGCAACCTCGATTTTATGCTACTTTTCCTATTACTCTAGTAGCATATTATTGTTAAAATAGTACTTAATCAAGTGCAATTATTCATCGCCCCGTTGATTATCGATATGGATTTTTTATTGCGCGCTCCAATGATATGAATCCATATTACCGGGTATCACACCTGTGCACAGTATCTTTTAAGATTCCCGCTCACAAATAACCCGTACTGTATTATCGGAATATATCCCGGATAGTTTATCCTTTTTTAAGTGCAGTAATTCTCCTCCCTGTTGTCAAGAAACGATTGACAAACTCTTCAAAGCTGTTATTTTGAATAAACACATGTTTTTATAACAATATAGAGGCTGTACAATGTCAAGACAGGATATTTTCACTTTTATACATAAAGGACTCCGGGCGCTCATATACGATCAGGGCAGAAAACTTATGCAGACGGATTTTGCGGATATTTCCGTTTCACAAGCCGCTATGTCGGAACTTAAACACTCACTGGAATGGCTGGAAAAGCACGGGAAAGACGAGGATGAACACATATTCTCTGTATTGACCGCTCATGCACCGGCACTGGCGGAAGAATTTATTGCTCAGCACGAAACTATACACAAAATGCTGGCTGACGTCGGAGACTCAATAGACATGATCGGGAAAATTTCAGCTACAGCAGAACGCATACAGGCCGGGATTCAACTGAACCGGAAATTCAACGATCTGATAGCATATTATCTGATGCATATGAACCAGGAGGAAACCAGGGTACAGCCTGTTTTGTGGGAGCACATGACAGATGAAATGATAGGCGAACTGCGCAGCAATATCCAGCGCAGTATTGCCCCTGATCTTCTAAAAGAACAGCTGACATGGGCAATCGGTGCAACCAACAACTCGGAACTTGTAGGACTGTTGAAAGGACTGAAAGCAAGCGGGTCACAGGCAGTAGTGGATAACGTGGTAAAAATTGCGCAGAATGCCCTGCCGCAGGAACGCTGGCAGTATGTCAGAAAGACTGCAGAGATCTGAAACGGTAAATATATGCGGGGAATGGACCTGTCTCCTTCTCCGCTCTTTATTCTCTCAGTATATCTTTTTTATCAGTATCATGTTTCTATGCCGTTCATTACCGAGTTCAAAAAAGAATTCACCGGCCTCCCGGAAATCCATTTTTTTATAAAATCCCCGCGCTCTGCTATTGCCCTCGTATACTGAGAGCCACACGGCAGGGATATTTTTCACTCTGCAAACCCCCTCCAGAAATCTTATCATCTCTGCACCTGCACCCCGGCCGGTAAAATTCTCATGTATATAAAGCTTATCAATTTCGCATCTGATATCGTGATCAGACGGACAGACACTGTTGAAGCATATGCTGATAAATCCGGTCAGATGCCCGCTTTCAGTCAGTTTGTATATTTCGTTATCAGCATCGGTCAATTTTTCGGCAAATTTTTCCGGAGTCAGCCCGGTCCAGATATAATCCGAAAATGCCTGCCTGATTCCTTCAGTCGCATACGTATCCAGCCACACCTGCACTGCAAGTGTTGCCAGATCTGCGGCATCAGATATGACCGCTTTTTCTATTACCATAATTTTAGTCCGGCAATTATTTTGCTATAGAGATTATCTGTTTCCGCCGGCAGTGTGCTCCACATATTCAATAATGGTCCCGTCATTGTGTTTGACGGTCATGTTGAATCCGGTAGGCACTTTCTGCACGTCTCTTATTATAATGCAGCCGTTATCGGTCAGGAACTTCCGGTATTCCTGCAGTGAATCCACGAGCATGGTTGCCGATGTACTGCGGAACGGCGCGAGCGCAGCCCCGGTGCCAGCAATTATCAGGAAATCAGATACGCGCGCTATTTCGAGTCCTGCCTGCTCATAAACAAACCTGGACGCACATTTTTCATTCAGCAGTTTTTCGTAAAATTCAATTGCAGGATCTATATCATGAACATAGATCCTGACCAGTATTTGTCTGACTTTCATTCTTCCTTTCCTTCAGTACTTGGTATCTGCAAATCTGTGCAGATTATTTGTCATTTATCAAATTTTTATAACTGCCTGTCAGGTCAGGCATTCTTTTCTTAAGTGATGAAGATATAAAATAATAAGAGTGATCCTTTGGAGGCAGCCTTCTGCCCTTTTCAATTCCGCCGACCCTCAGATAGCACAATGAAACTCCCAGAAAATTGACATCCGATGCCCCCGCCGGTTCACTGGCAATTATACCGAAATTTTCCGCATAGTAAACACGTATAATCTCATCTAAAGCAAAACAATATACATTCCCGAACTCACCACAGGCAGTAATTTTTTTTCCTATAAAAGAAGCCTTAAACTTCTCCGGATATATATCGCCGACAATATTATCCCATTCATCTCCATCTTTAGGAAATATTTTTGCAATGCGCTGTTCATAAAATGGATTTACTTTTACCTTGGCGGTATCCTGAACCGGAGTCAGTTCAGTAGACATAAGGTATCCGTCCTTAAGGCAGTAATAGCTTATTCTCTTAGAAGTGTCGGTACCGTACGACCAGCGGCCAAGGAATATTTCCTGTCCATCCTGTCTGTGTGTTTTATCAATGATTTCATATAGTATAGTAGAGCTGTCTGCCAGATTGATGAATTGCCTGACGTCACCTACTGCGAGCGACGCGTAGGGACCTGACTTCTGTTCCTCTGGTTCAGTGGACTTTGAACAGCCATAAAACAATAGCAATGCTGCGAAACAGAGAGTGCGGATCATATTGAGCCTCCTTATAATTTTAACTGATCAGATAATATGTGGTTGATTAACGAGATACACATTAGAAACAGTAAAATTATGCTATGCGGCTCCCCCTGAATATGATACTAATGAATAGAAATCCGGTGATACTCCGGCAAATGACCCATGCGCGGAACAAATGATTTCATTTAATACTTACGCAAGATTACAAATATTTTGTTATTAGTCAAGTACACGAGTGCAAATATTTTTTCAATTCAATACTATATAATTCATTGCTTATACAATACCAGCGCACTGATCTACAAGGACCTGCAGTATCTGCAGGAACTGGCTTTCGAGATGAAAACTCCAATGCTGACCGGATCAGTAGTAAAAGATATCTTTGCCAGGACGTACAGTGCGGGTATAGAGCAGGAGGACTTTTCTGCGGTTTATAAACTGCTTAAAAAACGTTCTTAATAGAATCAGAAATTTCATTGGGCAGAGAATCCTCAGCCCGGTTGATGAGCACAGTTATTTTGTAGGCGAATGCCCGTACTGCTTTTTGAACGCCGATGAGAAGTGTGACAGGTTTTTGAATCCCACTTCGAGATATACATCCGACACCGTTTTCTTTTCATTCCTGATTTTATCATAAGCCACCCTGAGCCTTTTTTCCATTATCCATTTCTGCGGAGGCAGGTGGCTGATCTTCCTGAAATCCCTCTTGAAAGTTGCAAGGCTTCTACCGGTATAATTGGCAATATCTTCCATGGTCAGGTCGTACATATAGTTCCTGTCCAGGAAATCCATGATGTCTATTTTCCAGGGTGCTGTAAAATCGAAGAGTGACGAATAGAACTTACTGTCAATATTCAGGAGTGAATAGACACCTTCCTGCAGCTTCAGTGTCATCAGCTGTTCGGAAGGTTTGACCGATGTATCGAAATACGGGATCATGGACTGAAAGAGGCTGCTGATATCCGGAGTTTCCGGCAGTTTGATGACGCTCTGTTTCAGCCTGTATGGTTCTGAAGGCAGTTTGCTCTTATCGATCGTCTGAAAAAATTCCCTGAGAAAATTACGCGTGAATACCATGAATATTGCAGAGAACTGTTCGTCTCCCCTGGGCTTTTTCGTCATGCTGACCCGGTTATCACGCCTTAGAAAAACACACTGTCCCGAGTGTATCCTTATTTTCCTAGTCCCCTCTTCGATCAGCAGCTCTCCCGAATAGACGTAAACCAGAGTATGGTTCGTTATCATCTTTGTACAGCTTTGCTCATTATTGAAGTAGCAACTGAAAAAGATATCCGAGTAATTAAACTTCTGAGATATATTATTATCAGTATTCATATATTTATTTCTATTCAGTTACATGATTGTATGACAATCGCTTTACCGATACAAGATAAACGATTTGCAAATAAAAACCAACCGGGGTTTTCGCATTGATCTCTATACTTTACTCCCCATTTCCAGCGCCTGGTTCATAGCCATATTGCCTTTAATATCCCCGATATTATACGCACCGACTCCATAGATAATCCCTTTTTCTTCAGCGTCATTCAGGCACGATGTAAAACCCCTGAATCCCTCTATAGTTCTTTCCATTGCCTGCATGCTTTCGTCTGCAGCGGATACTATGTAATAGAATTCTTTACCGCTGATTTCGGTATAGCGCGAACAGGTTCTGTCGATCAGTGTTTTTATCTGTGCGCACATGGTATAGAAATATACCGGAGTCGCCATTACTATAACATCGGCAGCGATCATTTTGTCGAGAATCTCTTTCATGTCGTCTTTCTGCATACATTCGATGCCGCGCTTAACGCACAAACCGCAGCCGGTGCAGTAATTTATTTTTTTGTTATGCAGGAATATTTTTTCTGCATTATGACCAGCCTGCCGTGCGCCGTCTATGAAGCGGTCGCACAGCAGGTCAGAATTTCCTCCTTTCCTCGGACTGGAAGAAATCACTAAAACACTTTTATTCATTAGCTAAAATCCTTCTGCTGTATATAAACTACAGTGCCGTTTCGAGTATCTTCCTGCTTACATCAGGAGTAATATCCTGAGTTTCAGAAAGTGCCGTCCAGCCGTGTGCTTTCAGCTGTTCTACGACATCACTAATTTTTTCTGCACTTACGCCGTATTCCGACAGACGGGTTTTTATACCCAGGCTTTCAAAAAACTCCCTGGTTTTCAGTATAGCCAAGTCAATTTTTTCATCATCGCTTCCCGTTCTTATATCCCACACGCGTTCAGCATACTGCAGCAGCTTTGCGCATTTCTGTGCGCGGCGGACCTCGAGCAGTGCAGGCAGCACGATAGCGAGTGTCTTGCCGTGATCAATGCCGAACATGGCTGTCAGTTCGTGACCTATCATGTGTGTAGCCCAGTCCTGCGGCACACCGGCACCAATCAGGCCGTTGAGGGCAAGAGTAGCGCTCCAAACCAGGTTAGCGCGTGTATCGTAATTCCGGGGTTCTGCTATCGCATTATTTCCAATTTCTATGAGTGTCTGCAGTATACCTTCGGCCATGCGGTCCTGAATTCTGGCCTCCACCGGGAAAGTAAGGTATTGTTCTGTTGTATGGACAAAGGCGTCGGCTATTCCGTTAGCGACCTGAGTTTCGGGGAGAGTATAAGTAAGAGTCGGGTCCAGTATGGAAAACTTAGGATAAGTAAGCTCGCTCATTACAGGGAATTTGCCATGGTCATAGCTGATAACTGCGCCGTTATTCATCTCCGAGCCGGTAGCCGGGAGAGTCAGTACGGTACCGAAAGGAACGACTTTCTTCACCTGGTCATTAGTAATCTGTCTGAATCCGAATTTCAGCAGTTCGCGCGCATCGCCTTCATAATATGAAGCGAGGGAAATAAATTTAGTCCCGTCGATTACCGATCCGCCGCCCACGGCAAGTATGAAATCGATATTCTCGTTTTTTACAATTTCTGCAGCTCTCATGAGAGTTTCGTAGCGCGGGTTAGGTTCGATGCCGCCGAATTCGAATACTTTGCGTGTCCCGAGTGCAGTTTTTACGCTGTTTATGGTGCCGTTTTTCACAGCGCTGCCGCCGCCGTATGTTATCAGGACGGTTGCATCGGCAGGGACATATTTATTGATACTTTCGAATCTGTCCTTACCGAATACGATGCGTGTAGGGTTATAGAATTCAAAATTAAACATTTGGTTATTCCTCATTAGTAAATAATAAATTGCTGGCGTGATCTG
>JBLMZS010000072.1:0-10810 GCA_050258935.1 Bacteroidota bacterium | reverse complement strand
AGTAGTTAAGCCCCTGAGCGCCGATGGTACTGCATGGGTAACTGTGTGGGAGAGTAGGTCGTTGCCAGATTTATTTTTTACTCTAACCCCGGTCCGCTCTCCGCGCTCCGGGGATTTTTTTTGCCCTCTCCGAAGCCTCCCATTCTACACAACACAATGATGGTTCCATTTGCAGATATAGTCACCAAATATGTACTGTTTATATATATTATCCGCCTGATAAATAGCCATATGTAACCCAGTATCTATCAATTAGATGAAGAAAAATGAAGAATGCTTTAAGTAAAATATTAAACTCAAGTTATAGTAATTTGGTCTTCAGTTTATTCTTGATTTCAATAATTGGATTGTACTTGCTTATGGAGAGAGCTTCAGTGCATTCAAGCAAAGACTTAATTGAAGTTAAAGGAACAATAAATAGGATTAACCAAGTATTAGTCTATGAACGCCCGAAAAACACTGAAAATGATTCAACTTATCATATTTTCTTAAATGAATATCCATCTAGGTTTCAAGTTAGTTATACCGCATTTGATAGTAAAGAATTTTTTAAGACTTCAAAGCGAGGTGATAGTGTTCTCTTTAATATTGCGGTTGAGGACAAGGACAGGATCTATCTTGTTGATGAAAGAATCAGAAGTTTTTCGCTTAAAGTAAATAATAAAACCTATTTATCTCCTTCAGAAGGAATAAAGGGCTTTAGTACTGGTGGATATATATCTGCAATGATAATGATTATCTCCTTCGTGATTAATTCTATTGTGATAGCAATGATATTAAGAAGAAAATAAAATTTCAACAGTACGCTATAAAATAAAATTTTGGATTGAATGATCAGCCGAGTGTTCTGCCCCGTATTAAGTACGATGGACATGGACAGAAATAGAATTTTTTGAAAAATCGAGAAATTTCATTACTGATTTCTACAAAACTACTGCAAAACAATACTTATTGGGACATGCAAAACCCCTGCGACTATGTGGCTTTATGAGGGTGCGGATTTGAAAGGTTACACCGGATAATGAGCTTTTTCACAGACAATTATGACACCCATGTCTGAATGTGACATACAAAACGTTGATATGATTTATCTTAAGAAGAATTTTTCCGAGTGATTTGCATATTTTATGAGTGCTCATTTCTTTCGGGCAGGTCAATCACACCTGCTCATTCTCATTGCTGGTCAAAGCAAATCCCGCGCAGATCAGAAATGCGCACAAATTCCCCACTTTTTAATTACTTAAATACATTTTGCCCGGCAGAAGAGGGGGGGAGTTTCACTCCCGGAATTGTATCGTAGGCTGTCCTTTCCAGTGCAAGCTCATTACCGGTTACTTTATACGCATATATATCCCTGTATGGTTTACCTTTGTACCTGAGATTCAATACCAGTGCTTCAGATGAAATAAGAAATTTTTCATTAAAATAGCTCCATGGACCTGTTGGGGCATCTGCCATTTTTCTGAAATCGAAGGTTTCGTCACTCTGCAATTCCAGTTCAGTAGTAATTATGGTATATGAAGGCCCATCGCAAATACCCCGGAGCTCCCGTCTTTCCGTCAGCTTCCAGTTGCCGAAAATTCGGCTGTCTATTCCCCTAGATTCATAATATCGGGCATTACTGACGGCAGGCTTCTTCTTAAGATATGAAAAGTTATATGATGTCCAGCCGCATCCGGCTTGCAAAATACATACCATCATAATTCCAGGTTTCAGTAGTTTATACATTAAATCTCCTTTTCTCGTTGAATAAATGATAGAGAATCTTATGGATTCATTTACTATCATTTATTTGGACAAATTCCCAACAATAATGAAATAGTCAGACCGGGAATGGAAGTTATTTTACCTGTACCCTGATGCCGTTCGAATGTCCGGTCAGTTCCGGGGCATACATGCTCTGAATGTTTGTGATGCCGTTGGAAAAACCGCCTTTATAAGCGACGCGCAGGGCATACTCGAACACGTATGTGCCTTTGGGCATGTACTCAATAAAGAAGTTTGTGGCCGCATCCTTTGTGCTTTCATAATACCACAGTCCGTCCTGATATTTATATGACGAGATCACATTTACCGGCTCAAATCCCGAAGCTCTCATATCCTTCATATGTATATATTCCATATCCCTGTCACTATTCACAACAATGCGTACTCTCAGAAGATCGCCCGGCTTCAATACAGTCGATTCCGTAACCGGGATGAGAGGTTTTCTGTTTCCCTCCTCAGTCTCCAGGAAGAGTTCTTTTTTTAGTCGAAGTGAACTGCCTGCAGAGTCTAGTTTATCAAGTTGTCCGAAATACTGCCAGTACAGGGCCCCAAATGCCGGGACATTATTTTTATTTTCAATATGTACTGCGGCCATATCTTTTGTGACCTGATTTTCATTCCAGATTTTCTTTATATATCCGGTACCAGCTTCTGCTGAGATATTCTGGAAATTGAGCTCCTCTCTTCCTACTCGAATTCCAGGCTGTTTATTTTCAGATATCCATTTATTTCCGGACATCAATAGAGCATAGCAGGCTTCGGCTGTTGCCTTTGTAGTGGACCAGCTGTTGGTCCTTTTCTGTCTTAGCAGCCATTTCTTCATGAGTTCAATGCTGAGAGTGTCATGCGATATCTCATTGAAAGCTTCAATCATGAGCACCTGAGTCTCCACGGGGGAGTCGTCCCAGCTGTATGCATAATTATTTTTGAAATACATCCCCGACCCGGGAGTAACTATGGAATTTTCCTGCAGGGAAGTGACTATCTTTCCGGCCAGCTGATCATCTCCCGCCCGTTTTGCAGCGAGCGCTGTCAGCGCCTGGCAGTATTTACCAGTGGAGAGCCAGCGGTCTTTGATCAGCCGCTGCCAGAATGCGAAAGCTTTTTTATGTTCTGCCTTCAGAGGCATATCGCCGAAATAGCTGCGTGCATACATATAGTGTATTATATCTCTGCCGGCGTAATACCGGTCAGGCGGCGTCCTGCTGTTAATCAGCTCTTTATACTCCTCATACATACGGCGATCGCAGTATTCCACTGCTTTTTTCAGCATGCCGGTAAGCGCGGGATTTTTGCTGACTTCAAGTACTTTCAACCGGTTGAGGTGTCCGAATCCTGCTATGATGTGCTGAGTGATATAGGGACTGGCGTACATTCCTTCAAACCAGGGCCAGGCGCCTTCCGGCAGCTGGGCTTTAAGCAGTTTATTCAGACAGGCTTTCTGTTCGGCGGCCAGTTTGTCCGGATCCATCAACTGAGCAATCCTGTCCCTGGCTTCCGCTTCATCCCGCGCATCCCTGACCCAGGGTGTCTCCTGCAGCAGAATGCTCTTCAGCTCGGCGTTATTTTCCAGACTGGATGTTAAAGCCCGGCTGTCCCGGGCTCTCCATTCCCCGATCACCCGGCTGATTCGGGGATCCGAATTCAGTATATGTGAGGCCAGACTGTTGGCAAAATATCTGCTGAAAGTCTGCTCAGAGCACTCATAGGGAAATTCCATCATGTAAGGCAGGGCCAGCACGGCATACCAGACGGGATTGGAAGTAAACTCAAAAGTCAGGCTCTGGTGTTTGAGCGAGGTTGAATCGTATTCCGCCAGATGCCCGAATTTGAAATCCCCGGACTGGTTAGCGCTGATCTCTACAGGCATGGCCTCGGTAATCAGCTGGGAATTTTTAAGTACCGGCAGAGTATTCTCCTCTCCGTCAGAGAATCCGCCAGCCGTTGCCGTAATCCGCCATGTAACGAGCTGCAGGCTGTCGCAGGGTATTATAAGTTTCCAGGCTGCAGAATGGACGGAACCACTGGAGACCGCGAATTCCTGGATGGATGATATGTTTTTCACCAGTCCGTCTGCGGACATGCCTGTAGCGGCGTTTAGAATTTTCAGCCTGACTTTCCCTTCTATAGCTTTTTCGGAAAGGCTGGATATACGGGCTGTGAAATATAGGGTATCCCCTTCGCGCAGGAATCTGGGAGGATTGGCCTGCACCATGAGCTGCTTCTGAGTGATGACTTCATTTTTTACTTGCCCGTACCTCATATCTTTTGTGTGGGCGAAAGCCATGAATTTCCAGGTGCTCAGAGCTTCGGGAACTGTGAACGAAACAGAGGCTTCGCCCAGAGAATCAGTGAGTATATGCGGGTAAAAAAATGCGGTTTCCTGCAGATTCTTACGAATTAAAGATTGGTCAGGCAGATTGTCACCATCAACGATTTGTTCATCGTATTTTGCTACAGGCGGCAAAAACTTGACGTCACCTTCTTCTTTTTTTTCCGTTACTTCTATCAGGCTGTAGTCCACGCCGCCCTGAGTACCGTACAGTACATTTGTAGTCCCGTATAATTTTCGCGTATATTTACAGCTTTTGGGCATGGAACCGGGGTTGTATTTATAGTACAGTGAATAATCAAAATAGTTGAGCGCTGGCAGCGCATAGGGAATACTGTTTAAGCGAATATTAATAGATATATATTCCCCTCTGAGCAGGCTGAATGAAGCTTCTGTGTCCCAGGAGATATTTTCACGATAATGATTTTGTGGATATGGATTAAACGCCCATTTGTGCGGCCAGAGAGCATCCAGTGACTTGTCATACATTGATGCCAGCAGTTCAGCCCGGATGGGGGTTCCGTCAGGCATCCTGACTTTCAGCCTCCAGGTCTCCTGACTGCCCGGATTGAGCCTGTTGCGGAAAGTCTCAAATGAGATCTGCAGATTTCTGTCCGGTTCCTGGAAACTGATAGTATGCGAACGGATGTATGACCTGTTTTCATATACACTCAGAATGTGTATGACAGCCATTTCGTTATAACTACCGTCAGATTGAAATTCAATTACCCTTTGTCCCTTGCCCAGCTTCAGCCATTTGCGTTCGATTATCCGGCCTCTGTATTCCAGTGCGCAGAGCACATGGAGCGAATCCAGGGATGTGCCCAACAGAAGTTTAACCGCGGACCCCGCTTTTACATCGGAGCTGACGGGATTTGACCAGAGAGGTATATTTGCCGGCGCTTCCTGGGTTGAAGGATTGAACAAATCGAAATACCGGATCACTCCGGGTATTTTATGCCGCTCATCCTCCGATATGAGTTCCAGAATATATTTGCCCGGCTGCCAAAAGTACTCATTATCCAGAGCGACCACTGAATCGCCCTTTATTTTCAGGTCCTTTTGAAAAACCGTATCGGCTATGTCCCAGGAAGTATACGGGTAATTGTCTTCATAGTCTTGTCCCACTGGCAGAAGGTTCGTGATGTTTTTCTCACCGGTTTCGAGCTGGCGGTCGGGCTTTTCCCATAATCGGGTTATCAGAGTGCAGGGCGGTTTTTTAAGTCCGCAGATCACGACCCTGACATTTGATTCAGCAGAATGCGAATTTACATTTTTAACGGAAATTTTCAGTGTTCTGAATGTTTCAGAATTCTCTACTTTTGAAATATCCGAAGACAGATATACTCTCTGGCTGCCGGCATTGACTGTGATACCGGCTTCCTGTGTTTCACCGGAAGCATCGGTAATAGCAGTATTTACTGTAAAACAGAATACTCCGGCGGAACCTGTAGTGTCCTGGACGAAAGCGGGAAAGTTAATTTCAAAGCAGCCTGCTTTGTCTGTCTCAGTTTCGCCGGCAGCGACACTGTCGCCTTGCGAAGTGACATTATATTTTACTTTTACCGAAGTAAGGGGTACTCCGTTATAAGCGGCTGCCTTGCCGAAAACCCTGACTGTATCATTAAGTATATAAGTACCGGAGGCCGGGTCCAGGCTGATGGTAAACTGTGGGCGTTTATATTCCTCGACTCTGATGGTCGCTATTGTACTGCCCAAACAGCAGATGCTCCAGTTCCCGTTCAGCTGTCCGGCCGGAATCTGAAACTCACCGCTGAAAGATCCGAACTCATTTGCTGTCAGGTCCAGTGTGCTGACGGTTGTTTTATTGGGATCCCTGAGCTCTGCCTTTATCAGTCTGCCGACCGCGGGCCTGGACTTCTTCGCATCTCTGTCAGTGTAAATAACCAGCCCTTTAAAGAAAATTTTCTGAGCCGGGCGGTAAAGAGATCTGTCGGTAAATATGAAGCATTTTTCTTCCTCTGAGCTGCCCCTGAAATCCGATGCTGAATAATCGGACATTTTTTGCCAGAGAGTATCGGAATTTTCTGAAGCCTCCAGTTCGTATATGATTCCGGATTTTTTGGGGAAAACAATTATGCCGTCCTCCCCGGTCTTCAGCTGATAACTCATCTGACGGGTGTGTTTTTTCAGGCCCGGATTCCATTTGTCGCTGTAAACCCGGATTTCGGTGTTTGCCAGGGGGTGTCCGGTTGCCCTGTCGGCTGCCAGCACCGTATTCATTTTCTCTGCCTGCCTGGTTATAAATGAAAAGCGGGTGGCTCTGAAAAATTTCCGGGTCGAGTTGGCATCATTCAGAGTGTCCCCGGTGCTGCATTCGGCCAGCAGCGCGTATCTGCCCGCTGGAAGGGCGGGAAAAGGGAGCTCGACTGAATGGGGCAGATAGTCCGGTTCAGGCTTGAAATCGAAAGAGAATAAACGCGAGTTTTCTGTCACGGCAAGTACTTTTTTCAATGAAAGTGAATCCTTCTTCAGCATGGATTCATTCCTGCCGTTCAGGGGGATTATATGGACTCTCAGATTTGTGATATTTACATAGTTGAACAATACGCTGAAAGGCATTCCGGGTGCGACATTTTGCGGCATTTCCGCTGATATAACGCGCTGAAGTATTTCCTCCTGTAAAGACTTTAATGGTATCGCTTCAGGGATTCCAGGGAAACGGCCCAGAATTTCCTGACATATGGCCAGAGCCTTTGCTCTTGGATCAATCTCTCCGGACTTGCGAGTCTTTTTTAGCCAGTCTAAAAGGTAGTCCGGGATATAACCGTCATCGTATATGCTCAGTGCTCTATGAATATATCGGCTTTCCCTTTTGGCAGAAGATACCATTTCGGATTTATCGCAATAATACTCGGCCAATTTGAATAAGTAAACAGCAGAGGTGGAATCTGTACTGCCCGCAATGGAGGCCGCCCTTTTAAGTGAGTTAACATACAGGCTGTCTTTGTCGTTATGTCCGGAATTCCTGTATACATAGTTCAGGCGCATGGCATCTATCTGTGTCAGGCTGGCTTTGCTGTAATTCCGACTGAGAGTATCCATATGGGCAGCGGTCAGCAGTTGGAAAATTCTGAGTGCCTGGTATTTGTCTGACAGAGTATCTATGCCGGAAATCTGAAGGCTGCAGAATTCAGCGGCATGACTGAAGTATGCTGCATCCGTAATATCAGCAGCTTTTTTATTATCCCTGATCGTGTAATAATAGTTAGGCTCATCAATGTAGTCGAGAGCGGTCAGCGCCAGCAGATCGAATAATGTGAAATTAGAAAAACGAATGTCCTTTCTTCCGGAAATGACTAAGTCCTTGTAAGCTTCCAGGCTTATGCTTCTGAGCAGCTCTGTGTTTTCGAAGGATTGCAAGTACAGTTTTAAAATTTCTTTCCTGATTTTTCCGTTGCTCCACGCGGTAAAATCTTCGGCACCGGCAGAATCTGAAATTTCACTTCTCTCAGAATTCTTATACCTGTTGTTATTATAATATTCCCGGTAGGTTCCTGCCAGAAGACAGTTGAGTAAATTCTTGTACGGCGGACGGGATGCGGAAATTTTCTGTCTCAATTCCCTGACTATTGATTCTGTATTATTTTCATCAATGATTGATTTATAGGAGAATTTAACCAGCAGAGATTTGAGCATTTGCTGATTTTCCGCTTCCTTTTCAGCTTTAACGTATATTATTCCAGCAATCGTGTCTGCTGACTTGGTGCGGCCTGATTTTTCAAATTCATCCACCTTTATCCATAACTGCTCATAGTCGAGCTCCCTCAACATTGCAAGTTGCTTTTGTGTTATGGCTGTATTGTCCTTCGTGTCTTTCGGCTGTCCGTACAGGGCCGGCACAAAAAATAGTAATAAAAGGATGAGTTTTTTTGTACTATTCAGCATGAGCGATAATTTCCCCAATTCTGGAATGATGTGTGTTTAACAGACGCAATTTAAAGAGTTTATAAGTAAAATAAAATGAGATTTGACGGAATGATACTGTAAATATTACAGCCGTGGCAGATATTGTATCTGTATACAGGAGTATATAAAACTGCATCGATTCCGCATTTCTTCCCCCGGACTGCAAAAATTGTCGAAAAATCAATACAGTTAAAGAAATAGATATCTACATATACTGGATTTCTGATGCGAAATAGAAATATTAAACGGCAGTAAGTACCAGTTCCTTCAGCCTGTCCATTGTTTCTCCGGCTTTTCCCTGCAGAAAAATATCGGTCAGCGCACCTGTGTAATTGGAGTCCGATGTGTTTACTTCTATTATCGAGGCTCCTGCACGCTTGGCTATATATGGCAGATTACCCGCCGGCATTACTTCTCCCGAAGCCCCAACTATAATCATCGCGTCACACTGCCTGGCTGCTACGAGCGAATCGGAATAGACATCACCCGGTATATCCTCACCAAAGAAAATGAAATCAGGCTTCAGCACATCACCGCATTTACTGCATACAGGAGGCAACTGACTCAGAATTTCCGGTGTAACAGGAGACAGACTGCTGCAGCCGGTGCAAATGAGCATCCGCGTATTTCCATGAAATTCATACACGTCTGTGCTGCCGGCCATCTGGTGCAGATTGTCTATGTTCTGAGTGATTATCTCCTTTATATATCCCGCCTGCTGCAATTCTGCCAAAGCAGTATGGGCTGAATTGGGGCGTGCCACTCCCATGAAATCATAGAATATCTTCTTTATCTGTATCCAGCACTTCTCAGGCTCACGATAGAAGTTGTCCAGCTCAATAAACGAGGGATCATACTTTGTCCACAAACCGCCTTCACCCCGGAAAGGCGGAATACCGCTTTCTACAGATATGCCTGCACCGCTGAATACAATACAATGACTGCTCTTCTTTATAATATCTGCAGCCATTTCGAAATTGTTCTTCATTATCATTTATTTTCTCTCTCCAGAATAGCATTAAAAAATCTGTCCATTGTATTACTATTTTCGCAAAATAGCAAATGAACTTTTTAATCAGAACTGCGTCTAACAATTACCTGCAGAATCTGTGTTGAAAAACCCTAAAAATTAGCCGCAGCATACCAGCTGCATAGTTTTACAAACATATTGGAGCGAAGATCCATGAAAAAATCTACTTTTATGAAAAACCTGGCGGTAATTTCACTATCTATGGTGATCTCTGCGTCTGCCCAGGATAAGAAAAATCCTGACTATTCGACCACTCCGCGCCAGGAAGTGCCATCTGAATTCAAATGGAAAGTTGAGGATATCTACCCCGATTATGAAGCATGGAGCAGGGATAAGGCCGAACTTGCAGGACTGATAGCACAGATTGAGTCTAAAGGACAGGGTTGGACGAGCAGCGGAAAGAAAATGTATGAAATGTATGAGCTCTCCAGCCGCATTTCACGCAAGGCCAGCCGCCTCTACCAGTACGCCATACGCCAGAGCGATGTGGAAATGACCGACTCCAAACTGCGCGTCATGAAAGGTGAAATGCAGGCCATGTTTGTGGATATCAGCTCTAAGACCGCCTTTATGAATGATGATTTGCTGAAACTCGATCAGGCTGCTGTCGACCGTTTCCTTCAGGAGGAACCCAGACTGAAAGACTATAGGTTTACTATGGAACAGATACTCCGCGAAAAACCTCACATACTGACGTCAGACCAGCAGAAGATAATGTCGCTTACCAGCCTGTATTCCGGCAACATTTCCGAAGCAGCTGACATACTTACTACAGTCGATATCCCTTCACCTGAGATCACTCTTTCTGATGGTAAGAAAATTACTCTTAACTATATAAATTATACTGCACATAGGACTGACAAAAATAAGGACGACCGCTCACTGGTAATGCGCACCTTCTGGCAGAATATGAAGAAATATGAAAATACACTCGCAACACTGCTGGACGGCGGCATGAAACAGGACCTGTTCCAGGCTAAAGCAAGAAACTATGATGATTGTCTTCAGGCCAGACTGTTCGGCGAGGATATAGATACTTCGGTATACTTCAACCTTATAAGTGCAGTAAAGAACAACCTTACTCCGCTGCACAGATATATGAAACTGAAACAGACTCTGCTGGGACTGGATAAACTGAAATACGAGGACGTGTATGCCTCTTCAGTAAGCAGCATCAGTAAAACATATACATTTGATGAAGCACGCGGAATAATCACGGAAACGCTCAAACCAATGGGTGAAGAGTATTCGGCTAACCTGCGCAAGGCATTTGAAGGAAGATGGATAGATAGGTATCCGAATAAAAACAAACAGACCGGTGCCTACTCGAGCGGAATATATGACGTCCATCCCTTTATACTTATGAACTTTAACGGTACGTATCAGGATGTTTCAACGCTCATTCACGAGCTGGGCCACTCAATGCATTCATACCTGTCTGCTAAATACCAGCCGTATCCGGATTATCAGTACACTACATTTGCAGCGGAAATAGCTTCCACTTTCAATGAAAATATGCTGATGGACTATATACTGAAAAATGAAAAGGACGAACTGTTCAAGCTTTATATTCTGGATAATTATCTCGAAAGACTCAGAGCCACAATATACAGACAAACAATGTTTGCAGATCTGGAACTGTCAATGCACAGAAGCGTAGAGAAGGGCAAAACGCTTACATCAGAATGGCTGAATAAGGAATACTTGAAGCTGGTACGCGATTACTATGGACACGATAAGGGCGTTGTGCA
>JBLMZS010000071.1:0-44031 GCA_050258935.1 Bacteroidota bacterium | reverse complement strand
CGGTACTAAGGATATCCTGCCTTCAGACATATCAAAATGGAAATTTGTAGAATCTGTAATCAACAAGACGATGGGAAACTTCAACTACAGTGAGATTCGCACTCCTGTATTTGAAGAAACCGCGCTGTTCTGCCGCGGTATCGGCGAGGCAACCGATATCGTAAGCAAGGAAATGTATACATTTACGGACAAGGGCGGGACCAGCCTGACACTGCGTCCGGAGATGACCGCTTCGGTTGTGCGCGCATTCATCGAACATTCAATGGCTGCTAAACAGAACCTGAATAAACTTTACTATATAGCCCCTATGTTCCGGCAGGAAAGACCACAGGCAGGAAGACTCAGGCAGTTTCATCAGTTCGGTGCCGAAGCACTTGGCAGCGCTTCTCCGGCACTCGACGCCGAACTGATCACTATTGCATACGACATACTGAAGCAGCTGGGACTGAAAAACCTTACTGTCAAAATAAATTCGCTCGGAACGCCTGAAGCACGCAACCAGTACAAGTCGGTGCTGCGCAGCTATCTGTCTGACAAACTTTCCGAACTTTCAGAGGAAAGCAGAAAGCGGTTTGAAACAAATATACTCAGAATATTCGACAGCAAGGAAGCAAACGATATCCGGATAATGGATAATGCACCCAGGCTTCCCGATTATCTCGATGAGGAAAGTGCATCAGAGTTCAGGCTGGTCAGGGATATACTAGAGCGCAGCGGTATCCCTTTTGAAGTGGATGCTAAACTGGTAAGAGGACTCGATTACTATACCAAGACGACGTTTGAAATTGTATCGTCTTCGGTAGGCTCTCAGAGCGCGCTGTGCGGCGGCGGCCGCTATGACCTGCTGGTAGAACAGCTGGGCGGAAAACCTGTACCTGCAGTAGGATTTGCAGCCGGAATTGAAAGGATACTTCTTGCATGCGAGAATGAAAAGAGTCTTGCTATTCCGGACGATAAACTTGACCTTTATATTATACGGCTCGATGAGAGCGGCGCCGGCAGAGTATCTGATCACGCGCTTGCACTCAGGAGAAAAGGGCTGAGCGTCGAGGTGGATTATCTCGCCAGAAGCGTTAAGGCTCAGATGCGCGAGGCAAACAGGCTGAACGCGCGATTCGCCATTATACTGGGCGGAAGCGAGTTTGAAGAGAATAAATTCACACTTAAAAATATGGCTGACGGCACCCAGGAACTCATAGCCATGGATGACCTTGATTCGGTATATCAAAAAGTTATATCTACAAAAGGTGAATAATGCCTCTTAAAAAACCTGCAAAGGTTCCCAAAATACCTAAAACCAGGACGAAGAAGGTTGAAGCAGCCAGAGAAGCAATCCCTGCAAAAAAAGAGGACAAAATTGAGTATTCATGTTCTGTATCTTTCAGTTATGACCCTATGCGCAGGATACAGAACGTGCTGTTCAATATACAGACTATGGTGCTTTTCACCAGCTTTGCCTACGAAATATCCGTCGATGTAACACAGGAAAAACGCGAAATTTTCATTACACTGACGGGGCTCCAGACAAGGACTAATTACATACCCACGACAGAACCTGCTGCCGCGGATATACTGTTCGAAGACCTCTTCGGTCAGTATACCGTACATGTACTGAAGCTGGACGGAACCATAAACAGTGCGGTTTTTGAATTCAATATTTATAAGAAAGAAATTCGGCTCGTAGAAAAATTCCTTCCGGAAAAAAAGAATAACAGGTGGTTCTGCGATTTTATCGTAGATGAAAGCAGATTTACATTCCCGGAATGACACAGCCCCCGGAATACAGAGGAGAACTTGTAAAACTATGATACCCAAACTCATTGAGATCGGTCCTTTTACCGTTTACAGCTATGGCCTGATGCTCGGTATAGCTTTTATTATTGCCAGCTATATACTGTCAAAAGAGCTCCAGAGAAGAAAAATGGATCCCAACCTTGCGACTGAAGTCACACTGATTGCAATTATATTCGGTATCGCCGGCGCCAAACTGTTCAGCCTTCTTGAGAACTGGGATGAGTTCCTCGCCAATCCCCTCGGTGAAATATTCTCGCCCGGAGGCCTGACATTTTATGGCGGATTTCTGCTGGTAATACTTGCCCTGTATATACACCTGAAGCGAAAAAAAATTCCTTTCCTGGTTATAGGTGATGCCACTGCGCCATCGCTTGCACTTGCCTATGGTATCGGAAGAATCGGCTGCCACCTGGCAGGCGACGGTGATTACGGACTGCCGACCAGCCTGCCGTGGGGTACGAATTATGAAAACGGCACTGTGCCGCCTTCATTTGCCTTTGCCGGTTCTGAAGTAGCAAAGAACTATCCCGGCGGCATCGTCCCCGACAATACACCGCTTCACCCTACTCCCATGTACGAATTTTTGGGTGCAGTGGTGATATTTCTGATACTCTGGAAACTCAGGAAAAAGGATATGCCCGACGGCAAACTGCTCGCATACTATATGGTTCTGACAGGCGCAGCCAGACTGCTGGTGGAGTTCCTCCGGCTGAATCCCCGCCTTATGCTGGGTCTGTCTGAAGCACAGCTTATATCTGTGGGAATAATTATGGCCGGAAGCTACGGACTGTATTATTTTTCTACACACAAGGATCTGAAAAAATATATTCCCCCAGCAACCAAACCGGGACTGAAAACAAAATGAGTATAATAGCAGGACGCAAACCGGTGCTCGAGGCACTGAAAGCCGGAGAAAACCTGGACCATATTTATGTGCTGAAAGGACTCAGAGGCGACGTTATTTCGCAGATATTCAATCTGGCCAGAAAATCGGATACAAAAATCAGTGAAGTGCCTCCCCAGAAACTCCGCACACTCAGCCAGGACGTGAATAATCAGGGAATAATCGCTGTCCGTATCAATTATCACTACTATGAACTCGATCAGATATTATCATACGCAAAGAAATTCACTGAACCGCTTCTTCTGATACTCGACAGCATACAGGATACACACAACCTGGGCGCCATACTCCGAAGCGCCGAATGTGCCGGTGTGCACGGTGTCATAATTACGCGCCATAACAGTGCTTCTGTTAATGAGACTGTAGTTAAAACCTCCGCTGGTGCATCGGAACATATCAGAGTATGCCGTGTGGGTAACCTGAAACAGGCAATCGATGAGCTGAAGGAAAACGGATTCTGGGTAATTGGTGCTGGCCTTGAAGGAGCAAAAAACTACACGGAAATAAATTATAAAATGCCTGTGGCATTGGTAATGGGTAACGAGGAAAAGGGGCTGCGCAGACTGACTATTGACAGCTGCGATCATATAGTAAAAATTCCAATGAAAGGGAAGATACAGTCTCTGAATGTATCCGTTGCTACCGGCATACTCCTGTTTGAAATACAGCGTCAGCGCGGCTGACGCTCATTCTTCCTGCCATTTCTTTCGCGTCAAACGACTCTTTTTTTCTGAGATCCCTTGCCCATGGCAATAATTCTTCCACTGCTGCATATTTTGTGCATATTCCTTTGAGTCAATCTTGACTTTATTGTCAAGATTGGTTAAGTTTACAACAGTAAAAGTATGAATCCAGGAGAGATTGATGAGTACAGAAATAAACACGATAGAGAAGCTGGCCAATAAGGAGTATAAGTACGGATTTGTGACTGATATTGAAGCCGATACCATTCCGGAAGGTCTGAATGAAGATGTCATCAGGCTGCTGTCCCGGAAAAAAGAGGAGCCGGAGTGGATGACCGAATGGCGCCTTAAGGCGTACAGGCACTGGCTGACCATGAGCGAACCAACATGGCAGAATGTGCATTATCCTCCCATAGATTACCAGAAAATCGTCTACTATTCGGCACCCAGGACAGAAGCAAAAAAGTCATCGCTCGAGGAAGTCGATCCGAAACTCCTGAAGACATTTGAAAAACTGGGCATTCCTCTGGAAGAACAGAAAATCCTGAGCGGGGTTGCTGTTGATGCGGTGTTTGACAGCGTGTCGGTCGCAACCACATATAAAGAAAAGCTCTCCGAACTGGGTATCATATTCTGCTCGATGTCGGAAGCTATAAAGAACTATCCGGAACTTGTAAAGAAGTATCTCGGATCGGTAGTGCCTTATACCGATAACTTTTTTGCCACACTGAATTCGGCTGTGTTTTCGGACGGATCGTTTGTATATATCCCGAAAGGTGTGCGCTGCCCGATGGAGCTGTCGACATATTTCAGGATAAATGCTGCCAATACCGGACAGTTTGAGCGTACGCTTATTGTTGCCGAAGAGGGAGCGTATGTGAGTTATCTCGAGGGCTGTACGGCTCCTATGCGAGATACCAACCAGCTGCATGCAGCTGTGGTGGAACTGATTGCGCTCGATGATGCACAGATCAAGTATTCAACCGTGCAGAACTGGTATGCCGGTGATGAAAATGGTGTGGGCGGTATATATAATTTTGTTACAAAGCGCGGCGCATGCCGCGGCGTGAATTCCAGGATTTCGTGGACGCAGGTGGAAACCGGGAGCGCTATAACGTGGAAATATCCCAGCTGCATACTGCAGGGAGATAATTCAATAGGCGAGTTTTATTCGGTTGCTCTTACGAACAATATGCAGCAGGCCGATACCGGTACCAAGATGATACATATAGGCCGTAATACGCGCAGTACAATAGTGTCGAAGGGTATTTCGGCAGGCAGAAGCCAGAACACATACCGCGGACAGGTGAAGATTACGCCGAAGGCCGAGGGTGCGAGGAATTTCTCACAGTGCGACTCACTCCTGCTGGGTGATAAATGCGGCGCTCATACTTTTCCCTATCTTGAGGTGGACAATTCCACTGCAACCGTTGAGCACGAGGCTACCACGTCCAAAATAGGCGAGGATCAGATATTCTACCTGAATCAGCGCGGAATATCCACAGAGGATGCGGTGAACCTGATCGTGAACGGCTACTGCAAGGAAGTATTTAAGGAACTGCCGATGGAATTTGCAGTTGAAGCGCAGCGCCTGCTCAGTGTAAGTCTGGAAGGCAGCGTAGGATAATTTTGAATTATGAATTTTGGATTTTGAATTATAAAGGACAAATATAAATGCCATCATTATTATCAGTTAAGAACCTCTGCGTAAAAGTAGAGAATAAGGAAATATTAAAAGGCATCGACCTTGAAGTCAATCCTGGTGAAGTACATGCCATCATGGGACCCAACGGATCCGGAAAAAGCACGCTTGCCAATGTGCTGGCAGGACGCGATGGATACGAAGTCACGGGCGGAACCGTCAGTTTTTCAGGGAAGGATCTGCTGGAGATGAATCCTGAAGACCGTGCACGCGAAGGACTGTTTCTGGCTTTCCAGTATCCCGTGGAAATACCCGGCATAAGCAATGCCACATTCCTTAAAACGGCTGTAAATGAAATAAGAAAATACAAAGGCATGGAGCCGCTCGATGCCATGGAATTCCTTTCGCTAATGAAGGAAAAAATGGAAATAGTGGAAATGGATCAGGCGCTCATAAGCCGTCCTGTCAACCAGGGCTTTTCCGGCGGTGAAAAAAAACGCAATGAAATATTTCAGCTTACTGTGCTCGATCCAAAGCTAGCTATACTTGATGAAACCGATTCCGGACTCGATATAGATGCGCTCAGGATAGTGTCAAACGGAGTTAATAAATTCATCGCCCGCAATCCCGATAAAGCAGTCGTGCTTGTTACCCATTATCAGCGACTCCTGGATTATATTGTTCCCGATCACGTGCACGTGCTTTACAACGGCAGGATAGTCAAGTCGGGCTCTAAGGAACTTGCTCTGGAGTTGGAAGACAGAGGTTATGACTGGGTCAAAGGATGAGTGCCCGGCATGACAAATCAGGGCGGAATGATTTCAGCCGTGATAACTGGTTAATCGGATTCAGGACCGGATGGCACCTGATACTTTTCAGAAACATCAGTAATTAAGAAAAAGAATATTTGTATGAACGAAATAAATTCGAACGAACTGAAAGAATCACTTCTTGAATACGGTAATTCAGCCGGGCAGGCGGCGGTCAAAGTACCGGCTGCATTCAGCGGACTGAGAAAAAATGCCCTGGAAAAATTTAGCGACCTGGGTTTTCCTACAGTAAAAAATGAGGAGTGGCGCTTTACCAACGTACTGCAGGCAATGAAGTACAGGTATGTACCTTCAATATTTGACGGTGCCGGTGAAGTTGTACTGCCAGATGTATCGAGGTTTATTATTCCCGATCTCAAGGCCAACCTGCTGGTCTTCATAAACGGCGTTTTTTCTGAAAGACTGTCATCGATAATAGATAAAAAGAACATAGTCATTGGAAGTGTAAACCAGATCGGAGAAGCTGCCGGGCATGTAGAGGATCTGAACATTACTAACGGCTTTTCAGCACTGAATCAGGCTATGTTTTCTGACGGCGCATATATAATGATTCCCGATAATTCCGTACCCGAACATCCGGTGCATCTGCTCTTTATTTCGGGGCATGAGTATACTCCGCTGCTCGTTCAGCCGCGCAACGTGATCATTGCCGGAAAGAACAGCCAGTCGGTAGTAATCGAGAGTTATCATTCAATGTACAGCACTCCTTACCTGTTCAACGCTATCAGCAGTATCCGCATGGACGATTATGCGATTATGGACTATTATAAAATCCAGAATGAGCAGGACAACATAATTCATATAAACCGCACCGATGTTACCGAGGGCCAGTCTTCAGTGTTCAACTCGAGTGTATTTACATTTGGCGGCCAGATGATACGCAATGATCTGGATACACGCTTCACCGCAAGATATGCTGAAGCGCACTATTACGGCCTGTATCTGACAGAGGGCAGCAGGCATATTGACAACCATACACTCATAGACCATGCAGTACCCGAATGCCACAGCAACGAGCTTTATAAAGGCATAATGGATGATGATTCCAGGGCGGTGTTCAACGGTAAGGTAATCGTCAGGAAAGATGCACAGAAAACTCTGGCTTATCAGTCGAATAAAAATCTGCTGCTGTCAAAAGGGGCAAGGGTAAATACCAAGCCGCAGCTCGAGATATTCGCGGACGATGTGAAATGCAGCCATGGCGCTACGGTAGGACGGCTGGACGATGAAGCGCTGTTCTACCTGGTATCAAGGGGTATCGGGAGAAATACCGCAAGATCCATACTGATAAACGCTTTTGCCGGAGATATTGTGGACAGAATTAAACTGGAACCTTTGCGCGGAAAATTGAGTTCTGAAATATTGGAACGGCTGCACAATCTGAAGTTCAGTAATTAGGCAAAAAAGTTCTTACAGGAAATAAGATGAAAGATGAAATAATCACTCCGGAAGCAGGAGCAGAAGTAAATAGGACCGCATTACGTCACAACCCTCCCTTTGATGTTGAAAGGATCAGGGCTGATTTCCCGATACTGAAAACAGTCATAAAGGGCAAACCGCTGGTGTACCTCGATAATGCGGCCACTTCACAGAAACCCTTTACTGTCATCGATACGGTAAAGGATTATTACACCTCACTGAACTCCAATATTCACAGGGGTGTGCACTTCCTGAGTGAGCAGTCCACGTTTGCATACGAAGAAGCGCGCCTGAAAATAAAGGAATATATAAACGCAATAAGTGCCTGTGAGGTGATATTTACACGCGGAGCCACTGAGGCCATAAATCTGGTTGCATATTCTTACGGCAAAAAATTTATCAATCCTGGCGATGAAATCATCATCAGTGCCATGGAGCACCATGCCAATATAGTACCGTGGCAGATATTGTGCGAAGATAAGGGTGCAATATTGAAGGTGATTCCGATAAATGACGAGGGGGAACTGATCCTTGATGAATTTGAGCGCCTGATTACCGGCAGGACAAAACTGGTCTCCGTCGTTCAGGTCTCAAATACACTCGGTACCGTCAATCCGGTCGAAGATATCGTGCGCATTGCGCACAAGTACGATATTCCTGTCCTGATAGACGGATCACAGGCCATAGCTCATGACCGCGTGGATGTTCAGAAGCTGGGTTGCGATTTTTATGTGTTTTCGGGGCACAAGATGTTCGGGCCAACCGGTATAGGAGTTTTGTACGGAAAAGCCGAACTTCTGCAGCAGATGCCGCCATACCAGACCGGCGGCGATATGATCAGACTGGTATCTTTCGAGAAGACACTGTTTAACGATATACCTAACAAGTTTGAAGCCGGTACTCCCAATATTGCCGGAACCATTGGACTTGGTACGGCTATCGATTATCTGAATCATCTGGATTTTGAAGGAGTAAAAAGACACGAACAGGAGCTTCTGGATTATGCTACTCTGAAGCTGAGCAGAATTGAAGGGCTTAGGATAATTGGTACCGCAGCCCATAAAACATCGGTGATATCATTTGTGCTGAATAACATTCATCCGCACGATATCGGTACCATACTCGACAGCGAGGCAATAGCAATCCGCACCGGTCACCACTGCACTCAGCCGCTGATGACCCGCTACTGTGTACCTGCAACTGCCAGGGCTTCATTTTCGTTTTATAATACAATGGAAGAAGTAGATAAACTTACAGATGCAATCATAAAAGTAATAAAGGTGTTTTCATAATGTCCGAACTCAGCGATCTTTATCAGGAAGTCATACTGGATCATAACCGCAGCCCCCGCAACTACAGGGTATGCGAGAACTGTACAAATAATTCAGAGGGATTTAATCCTCTCTGCGGCGATCACATCTGGGTTTATATTGACCTGGAGGATGATGTTATCCGGGATATTTCCTTCCAGGGCTCCGGATGCGCTATATCCAAATCATCGGCGTCCCTGATGACTTCCATACTCAAAGGCAAGACGCGGAAGGAAGCTGAGGAATTGTTTGGGAAATTTCACGACGTAGTCACCTCAAAGATCGGAAGCCAGCAGGAACTCGAAGAACTGGGAAAACTGGCTGTGTTTGCGGGAGTACGTGATTATCCTTCGCGCGTGAAGTGTGCTTCACTTGCATGGCACACTATGATGAACGCTCTGAAGGAACAGGGTGACGTTACTGTTACCGAATGATTTTTTTATACTCGTTTATTTAAGAGGAACAGCATAGTATATGGACAGACAGCAGCAGGAAAGAGAAGTAATCGACAGACTGAAACACTGTTATGACCCGGAAATTCCCGTTGATATATATGAACTCGGATTGATCTATGAAATGAAAATAGACGAGGAAAATAACGTCTATGTTAAAATGACACTGACATCACCGGCCTGTCCTGTCGCAGGTTCACTCCCGGGAGAAGTCAGACAGAAAATACTCGGACTCGAGTGGGTAAACGACGTTTACATCGATCTGGTATGGAATCCCCCATGGGACCGTGATATGATGTCGGATGTGGCAAAAATTGAACTGGGTTTTTATTGATCGGTTGAAAAACGAATAGTGCAGAATTATTCGGGAACAATATAAATTTGAAATTATTTTAGAAAAAGAAAATTTTTATATATGAAGTTCAGCGCTCAGGAAGAATATGGTTTGAGATGTCTGCTGAGAATAGGCAGATTTTACAGCATAAACAAGTCGCTTACCATACCCGAAATAAGCCAGTTTGAAGGGATAACCACTCACAGTGTGGCAAAACTGCTCAGGATACTGCGCCTTGGAGGATATCTGGAAAGCGAAAGGGGACAGGTGGGTGGATATACTCTTGCCAGGCCGCCTGATGAAATCATTATGGCCGACGTGCTTGCACTGCTGGGCGGAAGACTGTTTGAGGAAGAGGCATTCTGCAACGAACATGCCGGTGCCGATTCACTCTGCACAAACAGCATCGATTGTTCGGTAAGGTCGCTCTGGAGAATTGTACAGGTCTCTGTTGATCAGGTGCTGAAGAATACCACGCTGCAGGATCTGCTCGGCAGCGAACAGGACCTCGAATTCAAGATCAGCCGTATGACGGATATGGCCTCGTAGAACAACCGCAGCAAAATAGAAACTGCGCTTTCTGCGCAAATCACCTTTTTACTGTGCAAAAGCAGAATGATATTATCATTCTGCTTTTGCTTTTTTGTTTATCCACTTTTCCAATACCATCATACCCCTGTTGATTATTAGTATGAGCAGCGTGCTTCCAATGGAGAGTATGAATTTCTGCAAGGCAATGCTGATGCCGATTGCACCTACAAACAAAAGTGAAGCTGCCGTCGTCAGACCTTCAATTTTCTCATCATTCGGATTACGTATAATTGTGCCCGCACCAATAAAGCTGAGCCCTGTTACTATTGCCCCGATTATTCTGTAAGGATCTGCCCTTACCAGATCTGCAAGTCCCTTGTCGCGGAATTCAAGCAGCAGAAGATCACCCATAGCCACAAGGAACGTGGACACTGCGGCAACCAGCATATGCGTCCTGAGTCCGGCAGGTTTTCCCGCAAGTTCTCTTTCCATACCCACAAGCCCGCCCAGAAATACTGCCAGCAGTATTTCACCGAGCATCATTATTTCGTTTGATGTGTACATGTTTACCCGTTTATTTTATTTATAATGAAAAAATCCGGAAGAATTATCAATTGGAAATTCGAATGGTTCCGGAAAAATGTGGAGTTTTTTTTCTCCTTTATTATTCTTGACATTCGGCATTAAAAAAATATATTAAAAATGTTGTTCACAATACCTGCTGAGTTAGCATACCTGAATAACAATAGGGCCGAAACAATAAAACTTAAAGGAGGATAGTTATGCAGATTGACTCTTTAAAAAAATTGTTTGTCGATACACTCCAGGATATATACAGCGCGGAAAGACAAATTACAGAGGCAATTCCCAAAATGATGAATGCTGCAAAATCAAAGGAATTAAAGAATGCATTTAAAGAGCACCTTGAGGTAACCCGAATACAGGTGGAAAGACTTAAAGAGATTTTCGACAATATGAACCAGTCTCCCGGTAACAAAGTGTGCACTGCAATGAAGGAAATCATACACGAGGGAGAGGAAATGATCTCCGAGATCACAGATAACGAAGTACTGGATGCTGCACTGATTGCGTCTGCACAGAAAATCGAGCACTATGAAATTTCCGGATACGGTACGGCAAGAACATATGCCGACATACTGGGAAATGATGATGCACGCGACCTGCTGCAAACTACACTGGACGAGGAAAAGGAAACTGATAAAAAACTGACCGAGCTGGCAGTCAATACCATCAATGTTGAGGCCAAGGAAAAACATCGGTAGTTCGGGGTTTAATTTACAGGTAAATAATCCCGTACTGTATTACCGTACGGGATTATTTATATCCGGCTGATTACCCTACAGGAAAATCAGTCTTTTGCCTGCATAAAATAAATTTGCACATTTCTCTGCTTTGCTTTAACTTAAATTATAAGAATAACAATGGAGGCCGATCATGTTCCTGAAACTGAATGATATCTTGTTCTCACGGCAGTGGGGCAATTCTCTTCCCGGCTTAGTAAGGGCAGGGAAATATACTTATGCCGTTGTGTACAGCTTTTCTGTGCAAAATCAGGACGAAGATGAGGACAATGACGAAGAAGACGATGATTTATTTGATGACGACGATATAGAAGAAATAGATGCTGAAGAGATTGACGATGACGATGAACTGGACGACGATGAACTGGACGACGATGAACTGGACGATGATGAGTTCGACGACGAGGATGTTGATGATGAGGACCTTGACAATGAAGATCTGGAAGATGATGAGCTTGATAATGATGAGCTGGATGACGATAAGCCCGACGAAGATGAGGATGATCTGAACAGATAAAACGCATGAAAGGAAAAAAGACCATACGTGATCTTTTTTCCTTTTTTTGCCCCATTTCTTTTCTGCTTCTGACATCCACTCATGTGATTTATCCATTATATTGTCCAGACACCTCGCATATACACACATTACTCTCTCTATCCACAGCACAGCAGTCCCTTCAAACGTTTTTCTGTATAACCCGAAAAACTATTAGATCGTGTCCAACCTCATTTCCTGGGCATATAGTCCTTTTTTTTGCTTATAGAAATTGATAAAGGAAATTTTATAATAAATATAAGGACCCGAATATTATTTCCAATTCTCGAGGAGGGAATGAGCTTTATGATTAACAGAACCGGGGCAGATCCTTTATGGTACAAAGATGGCATTATCTATCAGCTCCACATAAAAGCATATAAAGACAATAATAACGATGGTATAGGTGATTTCAGGGGATTGATCGAAAAACTGGACTACATTGCAGAACTGGGGGTGAATATTATCTGGCTGCTTCCGTTTTATCCGTCTCCGCTCAGAGACGACGGATACGATATAGCCGACTATTTCAGCATACATCCGGATTACGGGAAGCTGGAGGACTTCAGGGAATTCCTTAGGCAGGCACACGAACGCGGTATGCGCATAATAACTGAGCTTGTGCTGAACCATACTTCGGATCAGCACGACTGGTTTGTAAGAGCACGCCACGCACCGGAAGGTTCATCATTCAGAAATTACTACGTATGGAGCAGTACACCCGACAAGTATTCTGATGCCAGAATTATATTCGGCGATTTTGAAACCTCCAACTGGTCGTATGATCCTGTAGCAAAAGCATACTACTGGCACAGGTTTTATTCACATCAGCCCGATCTGAATTTCGACAATCCCCATGTGCACAAGCAGTTTACGAGGGTGGTGTCATTCTGGCTTGATATGGGCGTGGATGGTCTGCGTCTTGATGCTGTCCCGTATCTCTATGAACGTGAGGGAACCAACTGCGAAAACCTGCCTGAGACACACCGGTATCTGAAAGAACTAAACACATTTGTCAGGAGCAGATATAAGGATAAGATGCTTCTTGCAGAGGCTAATCAGTGGCCGGAAGATGCAGTGGCTTATTTCGGAGATGGCGACGAATGCCAGATGGCATTTCATTTTCCGCTTATGCCCAGAATATATATGGCTATACAGATGGAAGAAAGATTCCCTATCATAGATATACTCGAACAGACGCCGCAGATCCCTGAATCGTGTCAGTGGGCACTGTTTTTGAGAAACCATGATGAACTGACTCTTGAGATGGTTACAGACGAGGAGCGCGATTATATGTACAGATTTTATGCGCGCGATAACAGAGCACGCATTAACCTTGGCATCAGACGCCGTCTTGCACCATTGGTGGAAAACAACAGGAGAAAAATCGAGCTTTTGAACATACTGCTGTTTTCATTCCCGGGTACTCCGATTATCTACTATGGCGATGAAATCGGGATGGGCGACAATTACTACCTCGGCGACCGGAACGGTGTCAGGACACCAATGCAGTGGAGTCCCGACAGGAACGCAGGTTTCTCTGAGACAAATCCACAGCGTCTGTACCTGCCGGTAATAATCGATCCGGAATATCACTATGAAGCCATAAACGTGGAAGTGCATCAGCGCAGCAGTTCATCACTGCTGTGGTGGATGAAAAGGGCTATTAAGATAAGAAAAAATCACAAAGCCTTCGGACGCGGCACACTCGAATTTCTGGCTCCGTCAAATCCTAAAGTGCTAGCATTTATCAGGAAATATGAGGCTGAGAATATCCTTGTAGTTGCAAACCTCTCCAAACTTCCCAATACGGTTGAACTGGATATACCTGGTTATGACGGATATGTCCCGGTGGAGGCCTTCAGCGGTAACAGCTTTACACAGATAAAATCCGGGCAGCCCTTTATTCTTACTCTTAATCCATATGATTACTACTGGTTCGTACTTGAAAAATCCGAGGACCTGATACGCAGGAAAGAAAGACATATACCCGAAATAACTATCAGCAGTACTCTCAGGAAAAATGCAGAAACAGAATTCCTGCCCGTGTTTGAGGAAAGTGTGATACCGGGCTATCTGCAGTATGCTGAAGAATACAGACTGAAAGATGCAAGGATACTGGAAACAAAAGTAGTAGACTATCTTCACATACCGTCCACGAGGAACAATTACTATCTGCTTCTTTTCAGGGTGTCGTTTGTGGACCGGGTGGCTGAATATTACATGCTGCCTGTTGCCATTATCAGGCGGGAAATAACAGAACAGGACAAGACGGCGAATAATGGGGAGCTGATAACATTCATCAGAACACCCAAATCCGAGTACTGCGTATATGAAGCCATTAGTAATGAGGATTTCAGAAATAACCTGTTCAGACTCCTGGTCGAAAGGAAAATTATAAATACTCATGAGGGAAAAATAAATGTATCGGCAGAAGGCCAGCTCAGGAAAGAAGTGGAGAATGTAGCAATTTTATCACAGCTCCTGAAAGGTGACTACAGACGTATAAACATACTTTATAACAATAAAATAATACTCAAGCTCTACAGAAGGCTTGAAGAGGGCGTGAGCCCCGGAATTGAAGTGATCAGATATCTGAATGAATATACCGGATACACAAATATTCCGGCATTCGGAGGTTCGGTAATTTATAAGCAGGAAAATACAGAACCGTTCAGCATCGGTATGCTGAAGTACTATACTCCGGGCGAAGGTGATGCCTATGATTATTTCTCTTCATCAGCGACACAGTTTTTCGACACGATCCATTCGCGCATAAGAGACGAGATTCCTCCTGCGGTTGACCTGGGTGAATTGTTTATTGCCGACCACCCGGAAAAAGAAAACTGCATTCCAATTGAACGGCTGCATACTGAAATGCTTCAGCTTTTGGGAAGGAGAATTGCGCAACTGCACAAAGCTATGGTACTTCAGAAAAGCGGCGAAAAAATATTTCAGTCAGAGGCATTTTCGATGCTGTACCAGCGCTCGATATACCAGTCATTTCGCAGCCTTCTGAAATCCACCATGCGGATAATGAAAAGGCAGATGAAGAACATGTCTGATGAAACCCGCACTATTGCTGCCAGTCTGATGCAGGAAGAGAGCAGTCTGATATCATTTGCCTCGGAACTGCTTCATGAAAAACTTCATGCAAGAAAAATAAGGATACATGGCGATCTGCATCTTGGACAGATACAGTTCACCGGCAAGGATTTCATTATTTCCAATTTTGAAGGACAGATATCTACTGCAGTCAGCGAACGCAGGATAAAGCGGTCACCGCTGCGCGATGTCGCTTCCGTTTTGTATTCACTGTTCCATGCATCATGCCATTCCTTCAATAAATATATATCTACGCGTATCGATGAGGCTCCCGGCCTTCAGCCGCACGCCTATTCCTGGTGGATATGTATGGGCAGCAATTTTCTGCGCGGATATTATTCTGAAATTGGCGATGCGGATCTGATTCCGACTGACAGCAGGCAGTGTGAATATTTATTGAAACTGTACCTCCTCGAAAAAATGATCTATGAACTCAGATATTTGCTCAGTGTGGATGGTGATGCATATCTGATCCCTTTCGGAGGACTCAGGATAATACTTGACAGTCATCAACTAATCAGAACTATGGGAAAAGTGGTATGAAAATAGGTGCAGAATATCTAAAGAACGATGTATGTGAATTCAGGGTATGGGCCCCCTTTGCTTCGTCAATGTCAGTGGTCATATATCCTCCGGAAATGAAAATATATCCTATGCGGAAACAGAAATTCGGCTATTGGTCGGTTATTGTCGACAGGATAAGACCGGGTATGCAATACAGGTACAGAATAGATGATCAGGATGAGTACTTTGCCGATCCCGCATCAAACTCACAACCCGAAGGTGTTTTTGGTGCATCAGAGATTGTAGACCACAACAGGTTTATATGGCACGATAAAAATTTCAGACCCGTTAAGATGCAGAACCTGATTATCTACGAAATGCATATCGGTACATTTACAGAGGCAGGGACTTTTGAAGCTGCCATTGAGCGTCTGGATGATCTAAGAGAACTGGGAGTTACTGCGGTGGAAATAATGCCTGTCTCACAGTTTTCTGGAGACCGGAACTGGGGATACGACGGGGTATATCCGTTTGCTCCTCAGAATACATACGGAGGACCTGACGGCCTTAAAAAGTTTGTGGATGCGGCACACATGAAAGATCTTACGGTAATACTCGATGTTGTATATAACCACTTCGGTCCGGAAGGTAATTATATCAGCCAGTTCGGCAGGTATTTTACTAATAAATACAAAACTCCGTGGGGCGACGCCATAAACTATGATGATGAATACAGCGATGAGGTGAGAAATTATTTCGTGGAGAATGCAAAGTACTGGCTGAGGAATTATCATATTGATGCTATCCGTCTGGATGCAGTACACTCGATCTACGACCTGAGTGCAAAGCACATACTGCAGGAGATCTCGGAACACGTAAAAATGCTGGAAACAGAACTTGGGAAAGACCTGCTGATCATTGCTGAAAGTGACCTGAACGATTCCAGAATAATTGCCCATACTCACGGCGGAGGATACGGCTGCGACGCACAGTGGTGTGATGATTTTCATCATGCTATACACTCATTGCTTACCAGTGAGAAGAGTGGGTATTATCAGGATTTCGGAAAAACAGAACACATGATAAGGGCACTGAGAGACAGCTATGTATATTCTGGTAATTATTCAAAATTCAGGAAGAGGCGGCATGGAAATTCGGCGCTGGATTTCCCCGGTTACAGGTTCGTCGTCTTTACTCAGAATCATGACCAGATAGGCAATCGTGCTTTTGGTGAAAGGCTCAGCCGGCTGGTAAATTTTGAGGCTCTTAAACTTGCCGCCGGGGTATTGATCCTCTCACCGTATATTCCGCTGATATTCATGGGAGAGGAATACCGCGAGGATTCGCCATTCCTCTACTTCGTCAGTCATACAGATCAGCAGCTGATCGCCAGCATACAGAACGGCAGAAGATCAGAATTCAGCTCGTTCGAATGGCAGGATGATATCCCCGATCCACAACATGTCGATACTTTCCAGTTGTCTAAACTCAACTGGTCAAAGCGGACTTCAGGCAAACACAGGATCATGCTGGATTATTATAAACTTCTCATTGAACTCAGGCGCGAGCTGCCGGCAATGAAAAACTATGACCGCGATTCATGGCAGGTAACTATGGCCGGAGAAGAGGGTGTTATTGTTATGAATCGTGTTTGCAAGTATAACAGAACGATGAGTATCATGAACTTCAATAACTACAGCATCAGTGTATATCTGGATTTTGAGAAAGGACAGTGGCACAGACTTCTGGATTCATCTGATGTCAACTGGGCAGGAGCCGGAAGTCTTGCCCCAGAAATTATGGAAGAGGGAAGGCAGGAGATCACTATCAGAGAATACAGCATTATTTTATACGAAAAATTGGAGATGAATCATGAATAGATATTTTTGCATACATGGTCACTTTTACCAGCCCCCCAGAGAAAATCCCTGGCTGGAGGAAATTGAGGTTCAGGATTCTGCATATCCGTTCCGCGACTGGAATGTGCGTATATCCGCCGAGTGCTACAGCCCTAACTCTGCTTCCCGTATAAAAAACCATGAAGGCCGAATTATAGATATAGTGAACAACTATTCAAAGATCAGTTTCAACTTCGGGCCTACTCTTCTGTCGTGGATGGAGAAGCATGATCCCGAAACTTATCAGTCAATACTCGAAGCAGACAAAATCAGCCGCGAATCGTTTTCAGGACACGGGTCTGCTATCGCCCAGGTGTATAACCATATGATAATGCCTCTTGCAAATGAAAAGGATAAGATTACACAGGTATACTGGGGCATAGAGGATTTCCGGTCCCGATTCGGACGCGAGCCGGAAGGAATGTGGCTGGCTGAGACAGCAGTGGATGTTGATACTCTGGAAATACTTGCTGAATATAAAATAAAATACACCATACTGGCTCCGCGTCAGGCGGCAAGAATAAGAAAAATCGGAGATGAGGAATGGGCCGATACCAATGATGCTTCAGTCGATCCGAAGAGAGCTTACAGATGCAATCTGCCCTCGGGCAGGAGCATTGCACTGTTTTTTTATGATGGTCCCATTTCACAGGAACTCGCCTTTGGTGATCTTCTCAACAACGGACAGAACCTTGCAGAACGTATGATATCGACATACAGCGAAGATGACGAACCGCAGATAGTGCATATAGCAACAGACGGCGAGACATACGGGCACCATTCCAGGCACGGCGATATGGCGCTGGCGGCATGCCTGAACCATATCTCAAATAATGACCTTGCCCAGATCACTGTCTATGGAGAGTTTCTGGAAAAATTTCCTCCGGAGTTTGAGGTCGAAATTGTTGAAAATACTTCATGGAGCTGTGTACATGGTGTGGAGAGATGGAGGAATGACTGTGGCTGCAACTCGGGCCGGGAGGGGTGGAATCAGGCGTGGCGCCAGCCGCTCAGAGAGGCGCTTGACTGGCTGCGGGATCAGTTGAGCGGGCTCTATGAAAAAGAGATGCGGAAGTACACGGCCGATCCGTGGAAAGCACGCGATCTGTATATAGGCGTAATACTCGACCGTACCGACGCATCGCTGGAAAGATTCTTTGCTTCAACTGGCATTAAGGTTTCTGCTCAGAAGGACCGCATAAGGCTGTTCAAGCTCCTCGAGATGCAGCGCCATGCACTGCTAATGTACACAAGCTGCGGCTGGTTCTTCGATGAGATTTCGGGTATAGAAACAGTACAGGTGATCATGTATGCAGGCCGCTCCATACAGCTGGCCGGGGAGCTGTTCGATACAGACCTGGAAAAAGAATTTATTGAACTCCTGGAAAAAGCCCCAAGCAACATTCCGGAAGTCGGAAATGGTGCGTATGCATATATAAATTATGTAAAACCTGCAAAGGTAGATCTGCTCAGGGTGGCCGCACACTATGCAATATCCACATTGTTCGATGAATATGCAGACTCTGTCAGCCGCATATTCAGCTATGAAGTCAAAAATGAGAATTATGAAAGGATGGAGGCCGGAAGAAGCAAAATGGCCATCGGCCGCGCCTGTATGCATTCCCATATCACCCAGGAGGAGAGTATGGTGAGCTTTGCGGTAGTACATCTGGGTGAAAATAACATCCATGGAGGTGTACGCGATACTATCAGCAGCGAGGCATTTCATGAAATGAGAAATGAAATGAATCAGGCATTTCAAAGACTGAATCTCTCAGAACTCATGCTGGCTCTGGATAAACACTTCGGCACTCATAATTATTCACTTTGGCACCTCTTCAAGGACGAGAGCCGGAAAGTATATGCAAAAATAATGGAATCCACTCTCAGGGAAGTAGAGGTTTCTTTCAGACAGATATACGAGAACCACTACCCGCTGATGACCGCAATGAGGGAGAATAGTCTGCCGCTTCCAAAAGCAATATCCACAGCGGTGGAATATACTCTGAATACAGACCTGCGCAGAATGCTTCAGGAACCCGGAGCGGTCGATCTGGAAAAATTAAACAGGATCGGAGAAGAAAAGGTCAAGTGGTCTATATCGTTCGACGATCCCGCGCTGGCATATGCTGCTACAGAAAAGCTGAATGAGCTGATGTCGGAACTGAGTAAAAACAACGAGAATTCTGCATTTATGCACTTCATTGGAGAATTCCTGCATTCGCTGTCGCGTATGGGGGTGCACCCTGATATGTGGAAAAGTCAGAACACTCTTTTCCGGATGTCGGGAGATCTCTACCATAACTTCCGGAATAAGGCCAAAAGGGGTACTAAAAAAGCCAAAGAATGGATTAATAATTTCCACAAACTTGAAAATGCATTGCAGGTCAAACTGACCGATTAACACAAATAAAACGGATAAATATATGCGACATATTCCAAATTCCACATACAGGATCCAGTTTAACTACAGGTTTGGTTTTCAGTCAGCCACTGAGATACTGCAGTACCTTTCCGACCTGGGTATAGGCGACATATATGCTTCGCCGGTACTAAGGGCAAAGAAGGGAAGTATGCACGGATACGATACTGTAAATCCCGATCAGATCAACCCGGAGCTCGGAACACAGGAAGAATTTGATTCACTCATTGACCGGTGCGCAGAGCTGAATATGTACTGGCTGCAGGATATTGTGCCTAATCATATGTCCTACTCCATAGAAAATAAATGGCTCATAGATCTGCTGGAGAACGGCAGCAATTCACAGTACTTCGACTTTTTCGATATAGAATGGAATCATCCGCATGCCAGTGCCAGACAGAGGGTGCTGGCTCCATTTCTGGGCGACTATTATCAGAAAATAATTGAGGCGGGAGAACTTAAACTTGTATACACCGAGGAGGGATTCAGCATAAACTACTATGACAATTCTCTGCCCCTGAAAATGGAATCTTACGCAGATATACTATCATACAGGCTCGACAAGCTCCGCAATAAAATAGGTAAGAACAACCCGGATATGATCAGATATCTGGGTGTGCTCTATGTGCTCAAGTCACTGCCGGGTTCAGATCAGATAGACGAACGGTATGATCAGATCAAATTTGTAAAAGGTATACTGTGGGAGCTCTATTCTTCAAATCAGGATATAAAGATGTTCATTGGCGAGAATCTTAAAATATATAACGGGGAAAAAGACCAGCCGGAGAGTTTCAATATGCTCGATCAGCTGCTCGGTCAGCAGTATTTCCGTCTGGCATACTGGAAGGTTGCCAATGAAGAAATAAATTACAGACGTTTCTTTAATATCAGCGAACTGATATCGCTGAAAATGGAAAATGAAAACACTTTTAACCGCGTACATTCATTTATACTGAAGTATATAAGAGATAATAAAATCCATGGACTGCGTATAGACCATATCGATGGACTGTACGATCCGGTAAATTACCTGCGGCGACTCAGGTCGCGTGCTCAGAATTCCTATATAGTCATTGAAAAGATACTCGAACAGAAAGAGCTGATACCGGAAGAATGGCCGATTGACGGAACTACCGGGTATGATTTTACCAATATGGTCAACAGTCTGTTTGTGAAGAGTGAAAATGAACAGTATATTTCTAATATTTATCATTCGTTTTCAAAAATGAGGCAGAGCTTCGAAGAGATTGTTGCAGACAGGAAGAGAATGATAATACAGGCACGCCTGGCCGGTGAGGTGGAGCGGCTTGCATTTATAATTGAGAAGGTCTCCAGCATGGACCGATACGGGATAGACATTACAATGCATGGGTTGAAAAATGCCCTTGAGGAACTGCTGATCTGGTTTCCTATATACAGGACGTATATTAATTCCGAAGGGATTTCGGAGCGGGATGAAAAATATATCCGCTCCATGCTCGATCTTGTTATGCACAGAAGACCTGCAATGAAAAATGAATTTGAATATATTGGTAACCTGCTGCTGCAGAAATACAGCGATCCGCTTAATGAAGAGAAAAAAAATACTGCGCTGGATTTTGTAATGAAATTTCAGCAGCTTACCGGCCCGCTGATGGCAAAGGGATTTGAAGATACAGCACTGTATGTCTATAACCGCCTTGTGTCTTTGAATGAAGTCGGCGGAAATCCTTCTTATTTCGGAATTCCCCTGAAAGAGTTCCATGAATTCATAATAAAACGGTTCAGTCAGTTTCCCGACTCGATGAACGCTACATCCACTCACGATACAAAGCGGGGAGAGGATACCAGGGCCAGGATAAATGTAATCTCTGAGATGCCGCAGCTCTGGGAGGAAAAGCTGAAGAAGTGGAACAAGATGAACCTGCAGCACAAACTTTCTCCGGACACATGGCCTGTACCTACTGAAAATGATGAGTATATGCTGTACCAGAATATACTCGGTACACTGCCTGAAGATTTCCTTTCGGCCGGCAGCGAAAAAACAGAGGCATATATTGTAAGGATTAAAGAATATGCGGTCAAGGCGTGCCGTGAGGCAAAGCTCCAGTCATCCTGGATAAACCCCAATCCGAAATATGAGGAAGGCATTCAGAACTTTGTGGGAAAAATACTGACTCCTTCAGATCAAAATGAGTTTATTGCGGATCTTGCGGAATTTTCAAAAACAATCGCTGAATACAGTGTATATAACTCGATATCACAGACATTGATAAAACTGACCGTTCCGGGTGTGCCGGATATATATCAGGGAAGTGAATTATGGAACCTCTCGCTGGTGGATCCGGACAACAGAACTGATGTGGATTACAGGCAGAGGATTGAATTTCTGAAGGATATTAGTGAAAATTCGGATAAACCGGAATTTCTGGACCGGTTGCTGAAGAACAGAAACAGCGGTCAGATAAAGATGTTCGTAATTCATCATACGTTAAGTTTGCGCAACCGTCACCAGGAACTCTTTGCCAGAGGCGAGTATATACCCCTTCAGTCCGAAGGTGGATTTGCAGACAATATAGTCTCATTTATGCGTGTGATGAATGACAAGTATATGGTCGTAATAGTCCCGCGGTTTCTTACTGATATTGCTCCGGAGAATGAACTGCCACTGGGAAATGAGAAATGGAAAGACACCGTGGTTATACTGCCTGAAAAATACAGCGGACTGAAGAATTTGTTTACTGGCATGCAGGTCAGCGGCGATGGAAAAATTATGATAGGCGAAAGCCTGTCTTGTTTCCCGGCTGCTGTGCTGTATAATTTCGAAAAATGATCATGTGTTCTACGGCACAATAGAAAAGTATCAGCAAAAAATGATTAAATATTCCTTCTTGACATACATTTTTAACTTCGTTAACTTAAAAAACGCACAAATTTTTCGATAATAAACAAAATATGTCTTTTTATTTTTTACGGGTTAAATATGTACTGGGAATATTTTCATCTTAAGACCAACCCTTTCGGAATTACTCCCGATCCGCGCTATTTATTTATGAGCATTCCGCATGCATCTGCCATAGAATGGATGAAACTGGCCATTGAGCAGCATGAATTCGGTCTGATCATAGGTGAAGTCGGTTCGGGCAAGACGGTGCTCTCAAGATATCTGGTCGATTCTCTCTCTGAGGATAAATACAAGGTAGCCTGGATAATCAATCCTACACTGACAGCTACTCAGCTGCTGCGCGAAATATGTCTGCAGTTATTCGATCAGGACCCGCCCAGAACTAAAAGCAACCTTCTCAACCTGCTTCATGAAGGTCTTGTAAATCTTTTTATGGAAGGCAAATATCCTGTTGTCATAATTGATGAAGCACAGTCTATTTCGGGTACGAAAATTTTTGAGGAGCTGCGTCTGCTTAGTAACTATCAGACTGATGAACAGAACCTGCTGTCAGTAGTGCTTCTGGGACAGCCGGAACTCGCAAAAAAACTGAAAAGAAAGTCTAACCGCGCGTTTCTTCAGCGTGTCAGATTTACCATGGAATTAAATCCTCTTTCATCTGATGAAGTAGGGGATTACCTGATGCACCGGCTGAGAGTTGCAGGATTTGAAGATGAGGGGCATCCGTTTACTGATGAAGCCATTGAAAGATTATACGAAATTACCGGGGGATTTCCGCGGCCGCTGAATCATCTCGCAGCTTTTTCTATGATGGAGGCTATGTCGCGCGAAGAGAGCGTTGTGGATCGCGCAGCGGTTAATGATGCCGCGAAGGCAATTATTTATTTTGAAGACCAGCTTGCTTCTGACAAGCGGGAGACTGTTTCCGTATAACGAATGAAAACCGGAAAGGAAAATGATTAACATACTTAAACTGAGAAAATTACAGAAAGAAAAAGCCACTGCAGGTTCAAAACCTGCTGAGGCAGAAAACACACAGACCGAAGCCAGGCCTGCTGAGGCGGAAGTACAGGCGGATACCGCCGGAAGTGCTCAGGGTAAAAAGGCAAAGAAATCCCGGAAAGTCCAGACGGCTGCAGAAAATAGTGCCGTTGAAGTCGGGATGGAGACTGCACTGGTTACTGATACAGAACCGGCAACTGTAGAAGTCATTGCTGACGAGCCTGTAACCGTGGAAGAAATAAAGCCGGTAACATCATCCGAAGCTGAAGACATATCCGCACTGCCGGAGACTGTTAAGGAAGATGAAGATGCGGTTTCTGCCGAGGATCTGGATAGAGCCGAACTTCTGCGCCAGCAGTTGATCAATGAACTGATGAACGATCAGAACTACAACCAACCACCTGCAGGTGAAGAGGATCAGAACGCTGAACGCGAAATGCTGATGATGCTGATGGAGGAAAGCAGGAAGAAACGCGAGACTTCAGACTCCTCAGAAACAGCTGCTGCTGAAGATACAGAGGAATCAGGATATAAAGACGAAACGGAGAATATTGAAGAAGTGGAAGAACCTTCAGAAGCAGTGCCGGCAGCAGAAGAAACGAAAAACGAATCCGGGCCGGATGAACAGGTCCTGACGCAGCCGGAAGTTCAATATGTACCGGCTGCTACTAATGAACCGGTACAGGAGAGTAACCCTACGGTTTCAGCTGAACAGGTGCAGTCAAAAGAACCTTCAAAAGGAATTCAGGAGGTTATTCAGCTTGTCAGTTTTGAACTGGGCCGCGAACTCTACGGTGTCGACATCATTAAAATACGCGAAATCAACAGAATGACCGGCATCACAAAAGTACCCCGCGCTCCTGAATTTATAGAGGGAGTAATAAATCTGCGCGGTTCGGTCATACCTGTGATCAACCTCAGGACAAAAGTGAAGATGCCGCGCAAGGAATACGACAAGGATACGCGCATAATTGTCATGGACCTTCGGGGTTTTGTTGTCGGATTCATAGTCGATGCAGTGCGAGAAGTACTGAGAATACCTGAAAATCTCGTAGTGCCGCCGCCTGATCTGGCAGTAGGCAAGCGGGCCGAATATATTACCGCTGTTGCAAAACTGAGCGACAAGCTGGTAATACTGATGGAACCCGAAAGGATACTCTCTGCAGAGGAAAACCGCCAGCTGCAGAAGTCCTGAAAAATAACATTTCTGACGGCCCCGTTTCCGGGGCTGTTTGATTTTCATTCCAGCCTGTACCGGTTTGTCCAAATTGTATTTTTTTTCTAAAATTTTGTCGTTTACACAGAATATTTGCTATTTTTGTAGTCAATTTCCTTGCGTTAGGCATCAATATATATATAACCGAAAGACATGAAAGAACACAACAGGAATCTGGAAATAAAGAGTTTTGATAATTCGGAAGAACTGTACAAATCAATTACCAAAGAGGGTTCACTGGGACTTCTGGCTCTGGGCTGGCAGGGACTATTTCTCTGGCGAAAAAAAAGGATAGAGCTGGGAGAGGATTCGCCTCCGGTGGAAAATACTGTGAAAAATGGGACTGCCGAAACCGGGCCGGAGAAAAATGTATGAGTAAGCGCCTGGCTAAAAAAGTACTGCTTATCGGCTGGGACGCAGCCGATTGGAAAATCATAAATCCACTTCTCGACAGCGGCTTGATGCCAGCTCTCGAAAGTCTTGTAAATAACGGAGTGATGGGCAATATAGCCACACTCGACCCGCCAATGTCGCCTATGCTGTGGACTTCCATAGCCACAGGCAAGCACGCAGATCAGCACGGAATAATGGGATTCACCGAACCTGCCCCCGAAGGCAAAGGCGTCCGTCCCTGCATGGTTACATCCCGCAAGGTGAAAGCAGTGTGGAATATGCTTATGCAGAGCGGATATAAAACGAATGTAGTCGGCTGGTGGCCGAGCCACCCGGCAGAACCCGTCAACGGCGTTTATATATCAAATTTTTACCAGAACATTACTGCCGAATACGGCACGCCATGGCCGCTGGCCCCGGGTGCCATCCATCCAAAAGAAAAAGAAGAATTATTCAAACAGTTCCGCATACATCCCGGAGAACTTACAGAGGCGCATATACTGCCGTTCGTTCCGGATGCTGCAAAGATAAATCAGGAAAAAGACAAGCGGCTTTCTTCGCTCGCTAAAATTATTGCCGAGTGCTCATCTATTCATGCCGCGGCTACATACATACTTGAAAAAGAGGATTGGGATTTTACCGCCGTTTATTACGACGCAGTCGACCACTTCTGTCACGGCTTCATGGATTTCCATCCCCCGAAAATGGAGCATGTGCCTCAGGAAATGTTTGACTTTTATAAAGGAGTAGTCGAAGGCGGGTATATATATCACGATATGATGCTCGGACGCCTGCTGGAATATGTAGACGACGAAACTACGGTAATACTTATATCCGACCATGGCTTCCATTCGGATCACCTGAGGCCGAAGGGTATTCCGCAGGAGCCCGCGGGCCCTGCCTGGCAGCACCGCGATTACGGCATATTTGTAATGAAAGGACCCGGAATAATAAAGGATGAAAGGGTATACGGCACTACGCTTTTGGACGTAGCTCCGACTATTCTTACTCTCTTCGGACTTCCAATTGGAAAGGATATGGAAGGCAAGCCTGTGGTGCAGGCTTTCGAAAATCCGCCTGAAATAAATTATGTGGACAGCTGGGAGGAAATAGAAGGCCAGTGCGGCATGCATCCTGAAGATATGCAGCGCGACCCGCTGGCCGAAAAAGCCGCAATGGATCAGTTGATCGAACTCGGCTATATCGAAAAACCTGAAGAAAATACGGCATTACAGATTGAAAAGACGGTTGATGAAAACAGGTTCTATCTTTCACGTGTTTTAATGAACAAGGACAAGCACAGCGAGGCTCTGCCTCTGCTTGAGGAACTATATCACAAAGATGAGAAGGTCATCCGCTATGCCTTCCAGTATGCAAAATGCCTCGACGCGCTGGGCCGGACGGATGAAGCTTCTGAAGTAGTCGAAAAAATTATTGCCGGCGAAGAGGCCGGGTCTGATGAGACTACTGACGCGGAGGCCGGCGAAAATTCAGACCTAAAACCTGCCGGAAAACTCAATCGTGAGTATCCCCAGTTATATCTGCTGAAGGGTACACTCGAATACGCCAGAGGCAATAATGAAGTTGCGCTTGAATACCTGTTTAAAGCCGAACAGAGCGATCCGCGCCTGCCGCAGCTTCATCAGCAGCTCGGGAATGTATATCTTAAGATGAGAAGGATAGATGAGGCTGAAAGAGCGTTCCTGAAAGCCCTGGAAATCGACCCGGAAAGCCATATTGCTCATCTGGGATTAAGCGAGGTCATGATGCGGAAAAAAGACTATGAGTCAGCGGCTTCGTACGCGCTGGATTCGGTGGGACTCCTGTATCACAACCCCAGGGCGCATCTGAACCTCGGCATCGCTCTGGCTAAACTCGGAATGTACGAGCGTGCTGCCCAGGCGCTTGAAGTAAGCATAGCTATTGTCCCGGACATTATGAGGGCTCACCGCCTGCTGGCATATATCTATATGGTTAAACTCAGGGATCAGGAAAAAGCGGACAGGCATATCGAAGTCATTAAAAAGCTGCGCGAAAAAATTGGAGAGAAAAAGGGATTATGATAACTGTGGTATCGGGACTTCCCCGCAGCGGCACCTCGCTTATGATGCAGATACTCGAAGCTTCGGGCTATGAAATACTGACTGACGGCCTCAGGAAAGCGGACGAGAATAACCTCAACGGTTATTTTGAATATGAGAAGGTGAAATCGCTCGGCAAGGATAACTCATGGATGGCCGGAGCAGAGGGAAAAACGGTTAAGATTATAGCACAGCTGCTGCCCTATATACCGGAAGGATTTGAATACCGGATATTTTTCATGGAAAGGAACCTGGATGAGATTGTTTCATCCCAGAGCAGGATGCTCGGAAGACTAAACAAGAAGATTAGCCTGGTCGATAATAACATGCTAAAGTCTGTCTTTGAAAAACAGGCCGACGCGGTGATTAAACAGATGGCAGAGAGAACAAATGCCAGTCTGCTGAGAGTCTCATTCAATGGTTTAATGAATAACAACGAAACTGAGATTGAAGCCCTGGAGCGTTTCTCAGAAGGGAAAATTAGCAGGGGGGCTGTTACGCGCATTATTAACCCTGACCATTACAGGGAAAAGTTTTAATTAGAAAAATTTACTGTTGTATAAAAATCCGGAGAAATGATGGAAAAGAAAATTACAGATTCTGTTTTAGATAAAAAACTGCTGGCCTATTCACTTGCTGCTGCGTCGGTATTGGCGAACTCCGGTTCAGCAAATGCAGAGGTTTGGAGCTCTGGTGAAATTAATCGAATAATTACAGCTTCACCAGGAAATAATTCGTTTGATATCAGTTTTGATAGTAACATTAGGTTTGTTTTTAATGCTTATATAATTAGCTTCTCCCATACTTGGGCGGGGGGTATTCTGTACAAAACAAATAATGCCTATGTTGTAAAACCTGCTTTAGGCGGGGTTAGCCTTTTAGGTACTGATGAAACTATCGATGCCGGCAAAGAGTTTAATAAATTTAATGGCCAATTTATCGGACAAGAACAAAATCTTCCAAAAGAAGAATATTATGTGGGAGTCAGATTCCTGGTGGGTTCCAATACTCATTATGGCTGGATCAAATTGTTGGTTCCCACGGATATTCCTCATAATCAGTATACAATAGTCAGTTATGCTTACGAGACGGTAGCCGGTCGAGGTATAAAAGCAGGATCGCTTGTTACTTTGCCGGTAGAGCTCAGCTCGTTTACCGGAGAGCTTAAGGGCAGTTCTGTTTCTCTTAAGTGGAACACTGCCACCGAAGTGAACAATCACGGATTTGAAATAGAAAGGCAGATTGCAGAGAATTCCGGGTGGGAGAAGATAGGTTTTGTGGAGGGGCATGGAAACAGCAACAGTCCTTTAAACTACAGTTTCGTGGATGCCGGTGCGCCGAAAGGCAAACTGTCCTACAGGCTGAAACAGATAGACACAGACGGAAAATATGAATATTCGAAGACGGTTGAGATTGCTAACACTGTTGTGGAAAAATTCGAACTGGCGCAGAACTACCCGAATCCTTTCAACCCGTCGACAAAGATAAAGTTCAGTCTGCCGGAAAAATCAGCGGTCAGCCTGAAAGTGTTCAACTCCCTGGGACAGGAAGTCAGCACACTTGTAAACGGCGAGATGGAGGCAGGGACTCATGAAGCCTCTTTTAACGCTTCGGGCCTGCCCAGCGGCATATATGTCTGCAAGATCAGCGCCGGCAAATACTCTGCCGTCAGAAAAATGATGATGATTAAATAGTATCTGATTGGCTGTCTTGAGTGTTGTCAGCCCCGGGCATCACAGGGAAAAGTTATAATTTTAAAAATTTATAAGCATACAATACATCCGGAGGTATTATGGAAAAGAAAATTACAGATTCTATTTTTGATAAAAAACTGCTCGCCTATTCGCTTGCCGCAGGTGCGGTTCTGAGCACAGCCCAGGATATTAAGGCGCAACGAGCAGGTTTAAGTATTGAACAAGAGGTGTCTGATTCCTACAATATTCTTTATAATGGTGAAATAAAGTTCCAATTTATTAAAGCTGGTGGAAGCTGTCAGCAAATAGTTCCTAAAACCACTGGAGCCGGCGTGGTAGCGAACAGCATATATGTTAAGCCACTTAATGCTGGTGTTTCAATTAACTCTGCAGGTGCAGATGGAGCAGGCTGGGTTGAGGCGGCTACTGGTCTGATGATGGTTGGGAGTTTTGGTAATCGTATAACTCATTATGTAGGTGTTAAGTTTAAGATCTCCGGAACTACACATTATGGCTGGATTAGATGTAGCATTGGTAATAACTATATTTATCTAAACGATTGGGCATATGAGACAACTGGTGGTTCAATTACAACTGATGGTGTATTGCCGGTTGAGCTGACATCATTTAATGCTGCTATTGCGGGCAGCTCAGTTTCTCTTAAATGGAACACTGCTACTGAAATCAATAATCACGGATTTGAAATTGAAAGAAAGACTGCCGCAAATGCCGGATGGGAGAAGATAGGATTTGTGGAAGGACACGGAAACAGCAACAGTCCTCTTAATTACAGTTATGCCGACGCAAAGGCTCCGAAAGGCAGTCTGTCATACAGACTCAAACAAATAGACAATGACGGAAAATATACATATTCTAGCATTGTCGAAGTAGCAAACAATATAGTAGAAAAATTCGAGCTGGCACAGAACTATCCTAATCCCTTCAACCCGTCAACAAAGATAAAGTTCAGTCTGCCGGAAAAATCAGCGGTCAGCCTGAGGGTGTTCAACTCCCTGGGACAGGAAGTCAGCACACTGGTAAATGGTGAAATGGAGGCAGGGACTCATGAAGCCTCTTTTAACGCTTCGGGCCTGCCCAGCGGCATATATGTCTGCAAGATCAGCGCAGGCAAATATTCTGCTGTCAGAAAAATGATGATGATTAAGTGATTTCAACACAATGAATAAGACGCACCGAAGGGTGAGTCCCCGAAAAAACGAAATTAGTTTTTGTAGAGACGCAATATTTTGCGTCTCTGCTATATACAGGAGTTATGTAATTGGACCGTCTGGACGTTCTGGAAAACAGAAGTATTCACATTTTAAGGGAAGCCTACAGCGAATTTAAAAATCTCTGCATGCTCTGGTCAATCGGCAAAGACAGCACGGTGCTGCTCTGGCTGGCCAGAAAGGCTTTCTTCGGACATGTGCCCATTCCGCTCGTGCACATAGATACAAACTATAAAATCAAATCGATGGTGGAATACCGCGACTCGCTGGCGCGCGAGTGGAAACTCGATATGATCTACGGGCAGAATTCCTCTGCACTGAACAGTAAAGAGACATTCCCGGATAACAATGCCACCCGCCTGGACTGCTGCCGCAGATTAAAAACCGAGGCTCTCACTAATACACTCAGCGGAAATGAAGTCAGGTACAGGCTGAACCACGAAACCGGCCGGTACGAAGCTGACGGCAACACGGAGCCCTTTACTGGCGTGATTGTGGGACTCAGGGCCGACGAGGAGGGCAGCCGCTCAAAGGAACGGTATTTTTCTTCCAGAGATAAACATAATAACTGGAACATAGCAGAACAGCCGCCTGAATTCTGGAATCAGTATAAGACCGATTTTAAGTACGGCACACATGTGCGCATACACCCTCTGCTGGACTGGACAGAACTGGATATATGGGAGTATATAAAAAGAGAGAATGTGAGTGTGGTCCCGCTCTACTTCGATCATGGCAGCGGCAAACGCTACCGCTCGCTAGGTTGCTGGCCCTGCACTAATCCTGTCGATTCTTCAGCTTCAAATGTTGATGAAATTATAGAGGAATTGAAAACCGGAAAGTTTGCCAATATCGCAGAACGCTCCGGCCGCGCCCAGGATGCAGAGGACGGCGGGGGACTCGAAGAGCTGAGGAAAGAAGGGTACATGTAATGGAGGATATGAATATTGTAATAGCCGGGCATGTGGACCACGGGAAAAGCACTATTATAGGACGCCTGCTGGCCGATACCGGATCGCTGCCGGAGGGGAAACTGGAAAGCGTGCGCGAAAGGTGCAGAAGAAACTCCAAGCCTTTTGAATACGCATTCCTGCTCGACGCATTAAAGGATGAACAGAGCCAGGGCATAACCATTGACTCTGCCAGGTGCTTCTTTAAGACCGGGAAACGTAAGTACATGATACTCGATGCACCGGGACACATTGAATTCCTTAAGAATATGGTGACCGGAGCCTCCAGAGCCGAGGCGGCACTGCTCGTTATTGACGCTGACGAGGGGATAATGGAAAATTCCAAACGTCACGGCTACATGCTCTCCATGCTGGGCATTAAACAGATAGCCGTGCTCGTCAATAAGATGGACCTCATAAAATTTGACGAAGCGCAATATTTGGAAATTAAAGCAAATTACGGCGAATTCCTGGGCAGGATCGGAATTGAAGACGCCGTGTTTATTCCCGTCAGCGGAAGAGAAGGGGATAATATTTACGCGCGTTCAGAAAGAATGAAATGGTATGACGGGATGCTGCTGCCGGAACTGCTGGACAGCTTCAGAAAAGAAGAACAGCCCTGCGACAAGCCTTTCCGTATGCCCGTTCAGGATGTCTATAAGTTTACTGGATCCGGAGACAGCAGAAGGATTATTGCCGGTACAGTTGAAAGCGGAAGCATTTCGGAAGGCGATGAAGTTATATTTTATCCGTCCGGCAAAAAGAGCAGGATCAGTTCCATAGAAGCTTTTAACACGCCGAAGAAAACCAGCATCCATCCGGGTGAAGCCTCCGGGTTTACGCTCGCAGAACAGATTTATGTGAAAAGAGGAGAAATTGCCGCCCGCGCTGGTCAGATGCCTCCGCTCGTGGCTTCCGCATTGCATGTCAGCCTTTTCTGGCTCGGGAAAAATCCCATGGTAAAGAATAAGGAATATTTCCTGAAGCTTGGAACGGCCAAAATTAAGGTTCAGCTTTATTCGGTAATCCGGGTACTGAATTCTTCCACACTGGATTCCTCGGTAAAAGAAAGTATTGAAACGTGCGAAGTGGCAGAATGCATACTACATCTGAACAGGCCTGCCGCGTTTGACTCTGCCGAAGATAATCTCTTTACTGCGCGTTTTGTAATAGTTGATGATTATGAAATATCCGGCGGCGGCCTGATAAGAAACGCGGTTCAGGATAATTCCCAGCTTATCTCCAGACCGGTCGAGAAAGAGGTCCGGTTTACCCATTCCGCTTCAGAAAATATTGTATGGCAGAAGGGTGAAGTGCAGTATCACAGACGATGCGCGCTGCTGGGACAGAAGGGGATTGTCATCTGGTTCACCGGGCTTTCGGGAGCTGGCAAGTCCACAATTGCAATTGAAGTGGAAAACGAACTGGTCAGACAGAACCGGCTTGTCTACAGACTGGACGGCGACAATGTGAGGCACGGACTCAACAGCGACCTGGGATTTACAAAAGCCGACAGGGATGAAAACATCAGGCGCATAGCTGAAACTGCCAACCTTTTCAGGGACGCGGCAGTAATTACACTGGTTGCGGCTATATCTCCTTATTCGGCGATGCGGAAATTTGCCAGGGAAAGAATAGGCAGTGAAAATTTTATTGAGGTATATGTTAAAGCCGATATTGAAGAGTGCATAAAAAGAGATCCGAAAGGGTTTTATGCCAGGGCAAAAGCCGGAGGCATCAGCGATTATACCGGTATAGCTGACCCTTACGAGGAGCCGGAGAATCCGGACATAACACTCGACACGATGAAATTATCCGCTTCTGAAGCTGCGGAAATAGTGCTGGAGTATATCAGGGAAAGAATATTATGAAAATATGCGGAAAATTACTTCTTATTTTACCGGCAGTGATAATGCTCGCATCCGGATGCGGTTCTGAAAAAAAAGGCGGCAGACCGGTTTTGAGAGTGGGATTCTTTCCGAATATAACTCATGTGCAGGCACTGCTGGGTAAAAACTCGAAATTCAGTGCGGTAACCGGCTGCGATATAGAATGGAAAAAATTCAATGCGGGTTCTACAGAAATTGAAGCCATGATGGCCGGAGAACTGGATATGGGCTATATAGGTCCGGGTCCCGCAATAAACGGATACATAAAAACCCGGGGTGAAATTCAGATCATAGCCGGCGCATGCGGGGGTGGGGCTGTACTCGTCTCGAGGCGCGGTCTGAAAATAAAATCCGCCTCCGAACTGAAGAATAAAAGAATTGCTATTCCGCAGTTCGGCAATACACAGCACATAGTACTGAAACAAATGCTCGATTCGGAAGGATTGAAGGAAACTACGAAAGGCGGTACGGTAGAAATTGTTCAGGCCGAGAATCCTGACGTGAAAACACTGTTCGACCGCGGTGAGATTGACGCGGCTTTTGTGCCGGAACCATGGGCCTCGCGGCTTATTCTGGAGGCGGGCGCGAATATAGTGCTGGATTATAATCAGGTCTGGCGCGGCGGAAAGTATCCCGTCGCAGTGCTGATAGCCAGGAAGACTTTCATTCAGGATCATCCGGAAATTGTACAAAAGTTTTTAAGAGCACATATTGAACTGTCTGAGGCCGCTGTCGGAAATAGGGCTGATGTGAAAAAAACAATCAATGATGAGATCAGGAAACTCACCGGTAAAAAACTGTCGGAGGAAGTGATGAATTCTTCGTTCAGCCGTCTGTTTATCAATTATGAAATAGATAAACAGTCTGTGCTGGATATGTCCGTACTTATGTCAAAACTTGGGATCATAAGGGAAAAGCCGGATATGAAAGGAATATTCGATCTGAAATATATGGCCCGGCAGGGAAGAACAGAATGAATCTGGAAATAAAAAGGCTCTGCAAAACATTCAAAAATCAGGATTCGGAAAAAACTGTTTTTAAGGATCTGAATCTGAAAGTCAGTACGGGTGAGTTTGTCTGTCTGCTCGGAAATTCTGGCTGCGGGAAAACTACACTGCTGAATATTATTGCGGGCTTTGTGAAAATTACATCCGGCAGCGTTCTGCTTAACGGCAGAGAAATAAACAGCATCGGCACTGACCGCGTAATGCTGTTTCAGGAATCTTCTTTATTTCCCTGGCTCAATGTAATTGATAATATTGAATTCGGGCTGAAAATGACGGGTATGAACAGAAGTGAAAGACACAAAAAAGCTACGGAAATTCTGGATGCCGTTCATCTCACCGGAAATGAAAATCTTTATATACATCAGCTTTCTGGAGGAATGAAACAGAGGGTGGCTCTGGCAAGGGCCCTGGTAATGGATTCACAGTTACTGCTTATGGACGAGCCTTTCTCCGCGCTCGATCATTATACCAGAGAAAAACTAAGGACGGAACTGCTTCGGATCTGGAAGGAATACGGCAAGACTGTATTATTCGTTACACATGACGTGGAAGAAGCAGTACTGCTGGCCGACAGAATACTTGTGTTTTCTCCTGTTCCGGGCAGAATTGTAAAGGATGTCCCAATAGGAATTGACAGAAATGAAAGAGCTGGTAATGACAGAATCTTAAAAATTGCGGCAGAGATAAAAGAGGAGTACGGGCTAAGTGCGGAATCTTAAAAAAAATATGCTTGCGAGTATTCTGAAAAAGATCTCTGTTTATATTGCATTACTTATTTTCTGGCAGCTGTGCTACTGGATCTTTGTGGATGTGCTGAAAGTATGGAAGTTCTACAGCTTTCCCGAACCAGCCGGAGTGTTTAAAAGCTTTCTGCTTGCGCTTCATGACGGCACTCTTTCACAGGCCTTATATATCAGCCTGCAGCGCATACTGACCGGTTACGGAATTTCACTGGCGGCCGGAGTGGCGGCAGGACTGCTTTTGTCGCGGTCGAAATTTTTATATGAGGGATTGAACGGGCTTATTCTGGGACTTCAGACGCTGCCCAATATCTGCTGGCTTCCTTTTGCGATTCTCTGGTTCGGTCTCGGCGAAGGTTCAATACTGTTTGTAATAATAATCGGTTCTGTATTTTCTGTATCAATTGCAGTCAGTTCCGGTATAAGGAATATAAATCCCGTATACGTAAAAGCTGGACGGAATCTGGGAGCCCGGGGAATGAAACTCTTCCGGTATGTAATTATTCCCGCGGCCCTTCCTTCTTTTCTGACCGGAATGAAACAGGGCTGGTCATTTGCCTGGAGGGGTCTGATTGCCGGCGAAATGATTTCCGCAAGCATGGGACTTGGACAGATGCTGATGGCAGGCCGCGAACTGGCAGATATAAATCTGATTACCGCCGTGATGATAGTTATTATTGCAGTCGGTGTCATTGTGGAAAAATTCTGCTTCGGCATACTGGAAGCCCGCATGCATACTGTCAGGGGACTCAGTCAGTAGTTCACATGATATCCTTCCTGCGCAGAATGACAGCTGTTTCCGTTTATTCCCATGTCGCTGTCATGACGATATTTAAGTCCGTGTCTCATTCTTGTTTATTCTCACTTTTCGCACTGTCCACATAACAGCTAAACACATTCAATAGTATCTGAGCTATACAGCGAAAGAAATATGAGCCGCAGAGAAATACTTTTCTGAGGCTTTTAAAATCTTTTAAAGCTAACGATATATCTGATAACAGGAAATTATTATTGACTCCGAATGTCGTAGCCATGATGTGCTCTGGGCTTGATATGAAATAATTAAGGAGTGAATATGAAAAACTTATTGACGAAGCTCTTCAGTTGCTGCTTTATATCGTATGTACGGCTGGCGCTTGTTGGGTATCGATAAATGTTTAATACGATTCAGAAGCTGCGCAGTTCAGTTCAGCGGCTAGTTAAGCTGACTGGGGCAAATAATTACATATCCATTAAATGAATTTTATATTTTTAAACCGGTAAAGTAAATAAATACGGCGTGCTCAGTTTGAGAGCACAGAGAAGTAAAAAATAATAATTACTTTTAAAAACGCTAATTGTAAATTGTAATTCCGAATTATGAATACAGAGGGAAATATATTTTTAAGCAATAAAAAGAAGCGGATATTGCTAGCCGTTTCTTCATTTTTACTGCTGTATTTTATATCATACATAATTGATCCGTATACCAGTTACTGGGAGGAATACTTTAAAGGAAATATTGCCTTCATCCTTTGGGATTTGCTGTCTTCTTTTGTTTTCTGCCTTCTGGTTTCTGAAACAAGTATATATATCAATAATAAACTGGATAAGCATATTCTGTGGCCTGAATATCCCGGCAAACGGTTTGCGCTTGAAATTACACTTAATCTGATAAATATTCTGATTTTGCTAATTTCAATAAACTTTATTTTTACAGCTATAACTGGATATCAGTCTCCTTCTGTTAATGACTATCAATTAGTAATTGAAGAAAAGCGGGGTTTTATTCAATGGATAGTGGTAAGTGTACTGATTGGTTTTTTTACAGTCGGAATAAATATGATAAATTATCTGAGCATCGGCTGGAAGAATATTTCTATTAAAGCTGCGAAACTCGATCAGATTGCAGCTGAAGCGGAACTCGAAGCTCTGAAACTGCAGATAGACCCGCATTTCGTTTTTAATAACCTGAGCATACTTTCAGAACTGATTCTAAAAGATCAGCAGCTGGGTTATGAATACGCAGAGAGTTTTTCCAGAATCTACCGCTATATGCTCGTCAATTCAAAAAAAGACGTTATTCTTTTAGAAGATGAACTGAAATTCCTGAACTCATATATATTCCTCATTGAACACAGATTTCACGAAGGTGTGAATTTCAAAGTCGAAGTTGACGAAAAAAGCCGGCAGATGTTTATCCCGCCGCTTATACTTCAGATACTTGCTGAAAATGCATTGAAGCATAATAAGACCAGCAAAAAGTCGCCCCTGCAAATCAGAATTTACAATAATGATAGGAATGAAATAATTATTGAAAACAATTATCAGCCTGTTGAGCATGCGCTGGATTCATCGGGAATAGGTATCCATAATATTATCAGGCGGTACAGCCTGTTGTCGGAAAAGAAACCTGAAATTTTGCAGGAAGAAACTTTATTCAAAGTAATAATACCACTATTAAATTATGATAAATACGATACTAATAATTGAGGATGAAAATTCCAACGCCGACAGACTCAGGCGCCTTATTAAAGCTATAAAACCAAAAGCTGAAATACTTGACGCGCTTGAAAGCGTTGCCGACAGTATCGACTGGTTTAATACGCATGACGAACCCGATGTAGTTATAATGGATATACGGCTGGCTGACGGTGTGAGCTTTGATATTTTTAATCATACAAATATTACATGCCCGATAATTTTTACAACTGCATATGATGAATACGCCGTAAAAGCTTTCAAGTACAACAGTATAGATTACCTCTTAAAACCAGTTGACCAGGATGAATTGCAGAGCGCATTTGACAAGCTGGAATCATTGTCATATGAATCCCGTCAAAAATCTATTGAAGGACTGCTGGCTTATTATAAGCCTAAAGAATTCAGAAGCCGGTTCCTGCTTCCGTTTAAGGACGGCTATAAGTCAGTGCTTGTTAGCGATATCGCATATTTTTGTTCCGAATTGAAAATAACAAGAGCAAAATTATGTGACGGCTCAATGGAAATAGTACCACAGACGCTGGAAGAGCTGGAACTGCAGTTAGATCCGAAAAAATTTATCAGGGCAAACAGGCAGTATATAATTCATATTGATTCAATTGAATGTGTCAAAAACACATTTAACGGGAAACTGAAAATAAAGATAAGAAAAAATCCCGATACAGAAGTTATTGTCAGCCGGGATAAAGCTGCATTGCTAAAAGCCTGGATGAATTACTGAGAATAGATAAATTAAAACTTTGAACGATTTGCCATATTTGTAAAGGGAAAACCAATGTTATATAAGCAAAAATATAAAATTTTAAGCGTAATCCTTGCTGCCGGGGTACTCCTTATTCTTTATTCATTTAAAGGAAGCTCTCAGGAGCAGCAGCAATATCAGGCTGTTAATGTTGATTTTTTCGAGGTAAATCTTTCTTCCGTTTCTGTTGAGACAAACTATCCGGGTGCCATCGAAGGCACAGTTAATGTCGATATCAAAGCCCAGGTTACCGGTTATCTCGAAAAAATATTCGTAAAAGAAGGGGATTATGTCTCCAAAGGGCAAAACCTGTTTAAGATAAAGGGGGAGTCATTAAATGAACAGATAAATCTCAGCCGGGCTTCCCTGAAAGCCGCATTGGCTGCGGAAGAAAGCGCAAAAATTGAACTTGAAAAAATAAGGCCTCTTGTAAAAGAAAAGGTGGTTTCAGAACTGCAGCTCAAATCGGCAGAAGCGAACTATGCAGCTGCAAAAGCGCAGGTTTCTCAGGCAAAATCATCTTTAAGTTCTGCGCAAATTAATGCTGCTTTCGGTCTTATCAAAGCGCCGATAAGCGGATATATCGGGAGAATTCCGAACCGTATTGGAAATCTGATTACTCCCGGTGATGCCGTACCGCTTACTTCACTGGCTGATATCAACAATGTTTTCGTATATTTTTCTATGAGCGAAGCGGATTTTATGGCCTATATGAAAGACGGCGCGGCAGCTAATGGAATGAAGACTGCTGAACTGATCACAGCAGACGGAAAGGTATATAATCATAAAGGCAGACTCGAGGCTGCAAGCGGGAATATTGACCGCGCTACAGGAAGTATTGCAATGAAAGCTGTTTTCCCGAATCCGGAAAAAATACTTCGTTCTGGCGGTTCAGCAAGACTAGTAATAAAAAAGAACCTGAACTCCGTACTTACTGTTCCGATGATCTGCGTCAAGGATATTCAGGATAAGTATTTTGTCTTCGCGCTTGCCGGAAATAATAAAGTAACTATGAAGACAATTGAGGTGGCGGGGAGCTCGGGTAATAGCTATATAATAAAATCGGGATTGTGTGCCGGGGAAAAGGTCGCTCAGAACCAGCTAAATGTCCTTGCCGATGGTATGACTGTATCGTATTCTGCTGCAGGCGGAAAATAAACTTATCGTTCAAATTCAATAAAAATCCATATGTTAAAAAAAATAATAGACAGGCCTGTACTGGCCACGGTAATCTCTGTGCTTTTCGTAATATTGGGGATAATTGGACTATTCAGACTGCCGTTAACGAGGTTTCCCGATATTTCACCCACGACCGTTATGGTATCCGGGAGTTATCCGGGCGGCAACAGCGAAGCTGTTTTACGTTCGGTCGTTACTCCGCTTGAGGAACAGATCAATGGCGTTGACAATATGCAGTATATTTTGTCAACTGCAAGCAATGACGGCAGTTTCTCAATTTCAATTGTTTTTAAACAGGGTACAGATCCCGATCAGGCCGCAGTTAATGTTCAGAACAGAGTACAGCAGGCTACTCCGGTTCTGCCGCAGGAAGTGGTACGAATGGGGCTGACAACTTCCAAACAGCAGAACAGCGCTATAGTAATGTACAACATATTTACAAATGACAACAGCAAGTATGACGAGCTGTTTCTGCAGAATTATGCCAATATAAATCTCGTTCCGCAGATAAAGCGCGTGCCCGGAGTAGGACAGGTACAGGTATTTGGATCAAAAGATTACTCAATGCGTGTGTGGCTGAATCCGCAGAAAATGGCTGCCTGCAAACTGAATCCTGACGGTGTTATTAACGCAATAAACAATCAGAGCCTTGAATCGGCTCCTGGTACATTGGGCGCTGAATCAAATGCGGCTCTTGAATATGTGATCCGTTATAAAGGAAAAAAGAACCTGCCTGAACAGTATGAAAATATTATCGTTAAAACAGACGGGACAAATATTGTAAGACTAAAGGATGTTGCGAGAATTGAGTTTGGATCGATCAGTTACAGCAGCAGCACTAAAGTCAATGGGAAGAATGCAGTCGTAATAGATATTCTTCAGACTTCTGGGTCAAATGCCAATGAAGTGGAAATAGGTGTCAAAGCGGAAATGGAAAAGGCTGCTAAACAGTTTCCGCCGGGCATTAAATACAGCAATATAATGAGTACCAAGGAAAGGCTTGATGAATCAATCAGTCAGGTAAAATCTACTTTAGTTGAAGCGTTTATATTGGTCTTTATAGTTGTGTTCTTGTTCCTTCAGGATTTCCGATCTACAATAATCCCGGCAATAGCGGTGCCTGTGGCTATTGTTGGAACTTTCTTTTTCCTGCTGGTTATGGGCTTTACGATAAACATGCTTACGCTATTTGCCCTGGTTCTGGCAATAGGCATTGTGGTAGATGACGCGGTTGTTGTGGTTGAGGCAGTTCACAGCAAAATGGAAAGCTCCGCCTTGTCCGGAAGAGACTCTACTCATAAGGCGATGAGCGAAATTACCGGCGCGGTAATCTCTATTACGCTTGTGATGTCGGCGGTATTTATTCCGATCGGATTTATGAAGGGCTCTTCGGGTCTGTTCTATAAACAGTTTGCTTATACCCTTGCAATAGCTATTATAATTTCCGCCGTCAATGCGCTAACTCTTACACCTGCCCTTTGCGCATTGCTGCTGAAGAATAAATATGCCGATCCAAAAGCCGGGGCGCATATGAATGCTAATTTCAGGCAGCGCTTTTTTACCGCGTTTAATGCAGGCTTCGGCAGTATGCTGACAAGATATACAGACGGGATAAGATTTCTTGCTTCAAAAAAATGGATGGCGGCAGGACTGATTGCCGGAATAACGGTGACAGCATTGCTGCTGATGAAAAATACGCCGACAAGTTTTGTCCCGATGGAAGATGACAATTTTATGCTTTATTCTTTAAGCATGCCTCCCGGTACAGGACTGGACCGCACAACCGAAGTGGCTGCTAAAATTGACAAGCTTCTAGCTCCCGTTGAAGCTATTGAAAGCAATGCCAGTATTACGGGAATTAGTATGCTCGGCAGCGGTTCAGGTTCTTCATACGCTATGGGCTTTATAAAGCTCAAGGAAAAGAAGAACAGGGGAAAGGTAAAGGAGATTGATTCGGTATTCAATATAATTTCGGGAAAACTGAGCAGTATACAGGAAGGGACTGTAATGGTGCTGCGGAATCCGCCGGTGGAAGGATACGGTGTCGGCAGCGGAGTGGAGATCGCCTTGCAGGACAGGAGCGGCAAAGACTTTGCCTCGCTTAAGGCTATGGCTGACAACTTAACGAAAAAAATGATGCAGCAGCCCGGCGTCAGCTATGCGTACTGTATGTTCCGTGCAGATTATCCCCAGCTTGAGCTTGAGGTAGATGAGGACAAGGCATCACAGTCGGGAGTTGAGGTAAGCAGTCTGCTTAGCGCTGTGCAGACATATTTATCTGGTGACCAGTCTCTGAACTTTTCCAGGTTTGGCAAGTTCTATCGGGTGACTGTTCAAGCTGACGGCATTTTCAGGATGGACCAGAATGCATTTAATGAAATCTTCGTACGCAATGATAAGGGAGAAATGGTGCCTGTGAAATCTCTGATCACACTGAAAAAAGTCTATGGGCCGGAATCGGTAAGCCGTTACAATCTTTACAATTCGGTTTCTGTAAATGTAATGCCTGCAGCCGGTGTTAGCAACGGAGCGCTTATTGAAAACCTGGAAAACTCCGTATTAAATAAGCTCCCTTCCGATTACAGCTATGAATGGACAGGTTTAAGTCTGGAAGAGAAATCCGCCGGCAACCAGACAATTGGAATTATTCTGCTCAGTATTCTATTTGTATATTTCCTTTTATCTGCTCAGTACGAGAGCTATCTGCTGCCTTTTGCCGTATTACTTTCGATTCCGGCAGGAATGCTCGGCGCGTTTGCAGGAATTAAGCTGGCTGGACTGGACAATAATATTTACGTGCAGGTCGGACTAATAATGCTTATCGGGCTGTTGGCAAAAAATGCAATCCTTATCATAGAGTTTGCCATACAGAGAAGAAAAGCAGGATTGTCAATACTGGAGGCCGCACTGGAGGGGGCGAAGGCGAGGCTGCGGCCAATCATTATGACGTCGATGGCATTTATTGCAGGAATGATACCTTTAATGCTTACAAGCGGAAGTGCTGCAATGGGAAACAGATCAATCAGCATTTCGGCAGCTGCGGGTATGTTTAGCGGAGTCATACTTGGAGTTATAGTCACACCGCTGCTTTTTATGCTGTTCCAGAAATTGCAGGAAAAAGTATCCGAAAAATTATAAATATGAAGATGTAATATGAGAGATAATAAAAAATATTTATTGCTGTGCTTTTGCCTCCCTATTTTGCTGTCTTCATGCAGCGTGGGGACAAAATATGTACGTACAGATCTTGAACTTCCGGAGAACTATAGAGATCATAATACAGTAACAGGAGATACGCTTCTTCTGCCATGGAGAACGTTTTTCAAGGATCCTATGCTTACTAAGCTGATTGAAAAGGCTCTGGAAAAAAACAGTGAAATCTCAAACGCAGTGATGAGCGTCAGGCAGATGGATTTGCTTTACAGGCAGGCAAAACTCCAGCTTCTGCCTTCGATTGATATGAGCGCGGGAGGAGGCAGAAACTGGCTTTCAAAGAATTCTGCAAGCGCCCTAAGCGGTCAGGTTTCGAATTACAGCGATGACTATAATGCGTCTTTAATGCTGAGCTGGGAGGCCGATATCTGGGGCAAAGCCGGAATGCAGAAGGAAGATGCTCTCGCCGGATTTTTTGCGCAAAAAGAAAATCTTTCAGCACTGAAGACCAGGATTATCATCCAGGTGGCACAGGCGTACTATAACCTTCTGACACTGGATGAGCAGTTAGTGACTGCCAGGCGGAACACGGAATTATGCGACAGCACGCTAAGAATAATCAGGCTGCAGTTTAATTCCGGACAGGAAAATTCTATTGCAGTAGAGCAGGCCGAAGTGCAGAAAAAAACAGCTGAACTGCTGAGGCCGCTTGTACTGCAGAATATCGTTGTGCAGGAAAATGCGCTGAGTATTCTTTGCGGCAGCTATCCAGGTAGTGTGGAAAGGAGTGAGTATGCCGCAGCTGCGCTGCCGGATGAAGTATTTCCTTCGGGTGTGCCCGCAATGCTGCTTGGCCGCAGGCCCGACTTAAAGGCAGCCGAATGGGCAGTAGTGTCTGCAAATGCGAAATCGGGACTGGCAAAAGCTGCGATGTATCCTTCGTTCAGTCTGACCGCTTCGTCCGGCATTAACTCCTCACTCTGGAACAAGTGGTTCGATTTGTCAGGGTCGATGTTTGAAAATCTCGGAGTAAATCTGACACAGCCTCTTTTCCAAAGGAATGCACTCAAGACGACCTATGATATTTCAGTCATTGAGCGGCAGAAGGCGGCAGTGCAGTTCCGGCAGGCGGTAATGACGGCAGTATCCGAGGTCTCTGACGCGATGGCAAGATCGAAGTATGCCTCTGAACAGATGAAGCTGCTTGAAGAAAAAAAAGCCGCGCTTTCAAAAGCTTTGTACGGTGCATCTCTTCTTTATAAAAACGGTAAGGCCAGTTATCTGGAGATCATTGCCGTAGAGAATAATTCGCTTCAGAATGAACTGGAAATTATTAATGCTAAAAGAGAAAAATTCAATGCAGTAACAGATCTTTACCGTGCGCTGGGTGGAGGAGCCGAAAACTGAATGAACATTGCTGTCAGTCAATGTTTTACTATGCCTTTCGAATGGATGTAAGGGCATTTATACGCAGAATATATTTGTGCAGGAATGATCGGTAGTATTATTTAATCCCTTTCAAAAATATATTTCCGTTCTCAGTCCTGTCTACAATAATCGCAATATTGGGGCGTATGGTGTATGTTTGTTTTTGACCCACAATGGATTTGTACGTAAATGTAATTTCTCCATTCCCGTTTTTTTGCAAGCTTACGGGTTCAATAGTTGTTGTATAGTCTGTTTCGGGCAGAATAACAGCAATTACG
>JBLMZS010000070.1:0-54398 GCA_050258935.1 Bacteroidota bacterium | reverse complement strand
ACTTTGACTTGTGAATCAGATATCGTATTTTTATACTTTAGTATTCTACAATTAAGTACAGGAACCGGTCAATAATATATGGCTAAAAAGAACAATAACAAGACCGTCAGCTGTTCGTTCTGCGGACGCGACGGCAGCGAAGTATCAAGTATGGTGGCAGGCCCCGATGTCTATATCTGCGATATATGCGTCTCAGCCAGCCTGGATATTATAAAGAACAACCTTGCTTCCTATAACGCAAAACCCAAAAGCGAATTTGCACTCACCCCGGCAATGCTGAAGAAAAATCTGGACGAACATGTAATCGACCAGGAAAGAGCAAAAAAAGTACTCTCCGTGGCTGTCTATAACCACTACAAGAGAGTTGAAGCAAAATCCACTTTCCTGGAGCTGGACGACGTTGAGATTGAAAAAAGCAACATACTGCTCATAGGTCCTACCGGTGTGGGAAAGACTCTTATAGCCCAGACACTCGCAAAGATTCTGGACGTTCCGTTCGCTATAGCTGATGCCACTACACTTACTGAGGCCGGTTATGTCGGCGATGACGTGGAAACAGTACTGGTTAGACTGCTTCAGGCTGCCGATTACAACCTCGAGAAAGCGCAGCGCGGAATAGTATATATAGATGAAATTGACAAAATTGCGCGCAAGAGCGAAAGCACTTCCATAACGCGCGACGTTTCAGGTGAAGGCGTTCAGCAGGCACTGCTGAAAATACTGGAAGGCACCGTTGCAGGTGTACCGCCCAGAGGCGGACGCAAGCACCCTGAACAGAGCCTCATAAACATAAACACAAAAAATATACTGTTTATAGTTGGCGGCGCGTTTGCAGGTATTGAATCGATAATCGCTTCGCGCATTAATAAAAACATAATGGGATTCGGCAACAACATTTCCGGCAGCAAGGCGCTCTCGCAGGATGACCTGATGAGCCTGGTGCAGCCCGAGGATCTGCTGAAATACGGACTTATCCCCGAACTGATCGGACGCCTGCCGCTGATTGCACCGCTGCAGTCTTTGTCGGCCACGGCACTGAAGAATATACTTACCGAGCCTAAGAACGCCATACTGAAGCAGTATAAAAAACTCTTCCATATGGAAGGCGTTGAACTGGAGTTCGATCCTTTTGCAGTTGAAAGCATTATTGAACGCGCCATGGAAAGAAAAACCGGTGCGCGCGCACTGCGTTCCATTGTAGAGGATTTTATGGTAGACATTATGTATGACCTGCCATCGATGGACAATGTTTCCAAGTGTGTCATTACACGCGACACCGTCGTCGACGGCGCAAAACCAATTTATCTGGAAGCCGACAGAAAGTCAGCATAGAAATATGAAAACTTTTTTAAGTTCCGTGGCACTGCTGCTGCTGCTGGTATTCGATGCCAGCGCGCAGCAGAAGCTGCTAATTTATATGGACCTCGATCAGACGGACCATCTGAAAGCCTACGGAATCACATTTCACGACCTGCTGCAGGGAAACAGCGCCGACTGGCTGCTCAATTACCGCGGAGGATCTTTCCTGCTCAACTATTCCGATCAGCTCGCCGCTGAATGCCGTATTAAAGGCGTGGGCTTTGAGACTGTTTCCGCAGCTCAGGCCGCCGAACTGTACTCACAGCTGCAGAGCCCGGACAATAACACCGATGTGGTTCACCTCGAGAAAGCACCCAGAATTGCAGTATACGTGCCGCCCGGATTTCAGCCGTGGGACGACGCCGTCACACTAGCACTCGAATATGCCGAAGTGCCTTATACAAAAGTATGGGCTGAGGAAATACTCAGGGGTGACCTCTCCAAATATGACTGGCTGCACCTTCATCACGAAGATTTTACAGGACAGTACGGAAAATTCTACGCCAGCTTCAGTTCCACACAGTGGTACCAGGAACAGCAGCTCCTGTACGAAAATGAAGCCAGAAAACTAGGGTTCCAGAAGGTCTCGCAGATGGAACTGGCAGTAGTAAAAACCATAACCGCCTATATCTCGCAGGGCGGGTTCCTGTTCGCCATGTGCTCGGCTGCCGATTCGTATGACATCGCACTCGCCGCTGAAAATACGGATATATGCGACAAGGTGTTTGACGGCGACGCATCTGATCCGAATGCTCAGAGCAAACTGGATTTTTCAAAAACACTGGCATTCCGGGATTTCAAGGTCGACCTCAATCCGTACGTGTACGAATACAGCGATATCGATATTCAGATGCCCGAGATCGGTTCCCCAGAGAACGATTACTTCACACTGTTCGATTTTTCGGCTAAGTACGATCCGGTTCCGACTATGCTTACGCAGAACCATGTAAACGTTATACATGGCTTTATGGGACAGACTACCATGTTCCGAAAAAATCTCATAAAGAAATCCGTAGTGCTCATGGCCGAGCGCCAGGGTACAGATCAGGTTAGATACATACACGGGAACTTCGGGCGCGGCACGTTTACATTCTACGGAGGACACGATCCGGAGGATTACCAGCACGCGGTGGGCGACCCGCCGACAGATCTGTCGCTTTACAAGAATTCCCCCGGATACCGGCTGATACTCAACAATATACTTTTCCCGGCTGCTAAGAAGAAAAAACAGAAAACCTGAGGAGGTGTGTTATGGCTTCGGTAAAGATAAAGGACCGTGACATTGAATTCAACGTGGGCAAGATTGTATGCGTAGGGCGCAATTATGCGGAACACGCACAGGAGCTGGGCCATAAACTCCCCGAAAAGCCGCTGATATTCCTGAAACCGGCATCCGATATTATCCATTCGGGCGATCAGGTCATTCACCCGCCCTATTCTGAGGATCTTCAGCACGAGGTCGAACTGGTGCTCCTGATCGGCAGACAAATCAGGATGGCTTCGCTCGCAGAAGCCGAAGATGCCATTGCAGGTTACGGCGTGGGACTCGATATGACACTCAGGGATTTGCAGTTTCAGCAGATGAAGAACGGAGATCCGTGGACACTTTCCAAGTGTTTTGATACCTCAGCAGTGCTTTCTGATTTTGTACTGAAAGAAGATTATGCACTCACTATGGAGGAAAGGATAACCCTGAGCGTGAACGGAAAAATTCGCCAGAGTTCGGTACTGAAAAACATGATATTCAAACCCGCCCGCCTCGCAGAATATATTTCATCAGTAATGACGCTGCAGCCCGGCGACCTGATCTATACGGGTACACCCGAAGGTGTAGGACGCGTAAGGCCGGGTGATATTATAGAAGCTGAAATTGAGGACATAGCCGGCCTGCATACAGAAGTTATCGTGTAGAACCTCACGCAGATAAATAAGGTATGTTTTTATTAAACAAAGCCGCGGCTGTACACTTTCAGTCTGCGGCTTTTTTATATTCTAATTTAACAGGAAATACACTATACACAGCCCGACGATACTTATAACCGCATACCTTGCCTGGAGCGGATAACGTTTTTTCGTCAGGCTCCACAGCCGGGCAGCCGCAACCATAACAAGACACAATAATATACTCGCCAGCGCCGCTTCCCAGAAACCGAATCTCTGCGCAACTATATCGTTTATACTCCTGTCTCCGATCAGTTTTCTGTATATCACCTGCAGGTGCAGCCAGTATACAAGGAGTGATTCCCTGCCGGCATATATTATAAGAGATCCGTCTGTTTTCTTCCACAGCTCGTAGAATCTCAGGCTCATAAGCATTATGAGTATGATTCCTATGCGCAGCAGGAAGAAAAATGCGTTAGGCCTCAGCTTGCTGATACCGTGCATGAATTCCGGCGGAAAATACAGTATGAAACAACTTACTGCAATTGCAATGAGCGACATGTATATCAGACGGATCTGGAATTTGTGCTCACTCTCGTTATCCTCGGAGACCTTCCAGTAATAGCTGCATGCTCCGCCTGTAAACATGAATGCCAGCCAGGGAAATAACGGGAACAGCGATCCGTGAGAAGGATTAAAGTAATCGGCGAAATATATCGGCATCAGTCTGGCAAAATCAATCTGCCAGATAAAAGGAGAAACAAGTATTATGACTGCAGCAGCTGACAATAGGAACAGCGCAAATTTCTTATCAGGCTTTATTATAATCCTTGCAATAAGCATTATCACCAGTCCGGCAGCTATGCACTGCAGCACATCAATACTGAAAAAGTCCTGCCAGCACGGCAAATGCCAATAGGTGAGCATTTTATCGAGAGAAAGGTGGGGCATGCGCAGCGAATATCCTGTAAGCAGTATCAGCACTATACGCCCTATCTGTCTGTAAAACTCCCACCCGAATTTCCTGTAATCCTCGGCCTTGTAGCGGCTGGCCAGAAAAAATGCAAATCCGGAGATAAATATGAATGAAGGAGCAATCAGTCCATTAATGAAATTCAGCACACTGAACCATGCTTCCTGTTTTAATGCAGGATTCAGAAGTGAATTAAAAATATGCGTTTCAACCATCAACAGCAGCATCCAGCCGCGGTGCAGGTCGATAAATGCGTATCGTTTCCTCATGCTTTTTATCAGCCTTAACTTTCAGGATCTTGTTATCAATGCAGACCGGCGCACATATGAACCCGGCAAAAACTGTATTGCAATATAAATAAGTAATGTCTAATTTTGAAATATCATCACGATTTTTCGGCACTGCAAAACAATGGATAAGAAATGAACCGCTCCAATATCAGTCTACTGGAACAGGAACTAGATCTCTGGGAAAGCTATGACGACCCACAGAGACGTGAAAAAGCACCTGTCGTTCTTTCTGCCGCCGAAAAATTACTTGCCGGCAAGGGATGCACTCCTGAGAACCGCGACCTGTTTTTCCGGTATCTCGACATTACGCGCCTGAACAGTTTTCTTACAGCACTCAGTTCACGTGAGGAGCGTTACCGCTGGACAGAAACCACATTCAGCATTATCGGTTCGTGCAGCTATAACCTCAACGACCTGTTCCGCCACCGCGTCATGCGTCATGGGGAGCGAACGCTGTTTACGGTAAATGAAGGCGAACGCACACTTGATTACAGCTACAGCTGGTGCTATAAGCGTATGCAGCAGCTTGCCGCAGTCTTCTATTCCCTGTCGCCCTCACCACGCGTGGTGATACTTGCCGGCAACTCGCTGGATTCTGCACTGTGTGACCTGGCGTGTCTTTCGTTTGACATACTCGTCTCCCCTGTCAACATACACTTTTCACAGGAGCAGCTCTCGGGAGTTTTTCTGAAGCTCGATGCAAATATAGTTGTAACCGACTCTGAAGAGCGGGTCAGCCTGCTGGAAAATATAAGGACTAAATTCGGACTAAGTTTTCATATCCTGCTTACCGGCTACAGCGGGCAGCCTGTGCCCGAGAGCTTTATGCTTCTTGGAAGACAGATCTCGCAGCTCAGCACGTCGGATACTGATTCCATACTTGCCAGGCGCAAACCCAAAAATATAAAATCTATCGCAACCGTCATGTTCACCTCCGGAAGTACCGGTGATGCCAAGGGTGTTGCATTCTCAATATATAACCTGATCACCAAACGCTTCGCCCGCGCTGCTGCACTGCCTTTTGTGGGCGAAAATGAGCTTATGCTGTGTTATCTCCCCCTTTTCCACACATTCGGCAGATATCTTGAGATGATGGGCAGCCTATTCTGGGGCGGCACTTATGTATTTGCATCCAACCCTTCTGTCGAGACACTGATTGCTCAGATGAACAGATTCAATCCTACAGCACTGATCAGCATCCCGCTCCGCTGGTCGCAGATAAGGGACTATTACCTCGATGAGGAAAAAAAACTACAACATCATCACGGCAGTCAGGAGAGTACGTTTAAGCGTCTTATCAGCAGCAGACTGTACTGGGGCCTTTCAGCTGCCGGATATCTGGACCCCAGGGTATTTACATTTTTCCACAGACACAACGTAATGCTCTGCAGCGGCTTTGGTATGACCGAAGCAACTGGCGGTATAAGCATGACCCCGCCGGAAAAGTATGTGAAAAATTCTGTGGGTATTCCCCTGCCGGGAATTGAAATACGGCTGAATAAAACCGGTGAACTCGAGATACGCGGCCATTATGTCGCCTCGTACCTCGAAGACGATGAAATGTTTGATCCGGACCAGCTGGTGGATGCTTCGCGCTGGCTCTCCACAGGTGATCTGTTCAGGTTAAACGAAGATGGTTACCTGTTCATAGTCGACAGGATAAAAGATATATATAAGAATAACAAGGGTCAGACTATAGCACCCGGCAGGGTCGAGAAAATATTCGACAATATTCCCGGCTTCAAACGCACATTCCTCGCGGGCGATGCCAGGCCATACAATACACTGCTCATTGTGCCGGATACCAGTGATCCGTTATTCAGAAAAACTGACTCACAGAACCGCATACGCAACTATTTTGCTGAGGTCATTGCCTCAGCAAACAAGGAGCTCGCTCCTTATGAGAGAATAGTTGATTTCGTCATACTCGACAGGGATTTCGAAGAGACGCGAGGAGAACTGACGTCAAAGGGTACATACAGACGGAAAAACATCACCGAAAATTTTGCCGAGACAATCGAAAGACTCTACAAATATCCCAACGTAGAATTTATGCTGGGCGATATCAGGATACACATTCCGCGATGGGTATACCGCGACCTTGGACTTACAGCAAACGATATAGTGCTTACACCGCGCGGGCTTAGTATAAAAAACTCCGAACGAAAACTTACCATCAGGAAAAGCGCAAAAACCGGAAGGATCAGGGTCGGTGACCTTGAATATATGATCACTTCCGGAACGATTGATCTGGGCATATTTGTCCATCAGCCTGCGCTCTGGCTGGGCAATCCCGCACTGATAAGTTTTGCCAACTGCAAGGAAGGATGGGATGTACGTCATGAATCAGTATCTGCGCAGGTGTTCCTGCCTTCCCCATTCCGGAGTCTGCCCGATGTTCATACTGAAGATTCCATACCGGGTGCGCGTCTCAGGCAACTGAATACACTTATTTGCCTGACGCTATTCAGTCGCCGTGACGAAGCCTGCAATGCGCTTGGTGAACTGGAGACAGTGCTCCACAGTGAAAACCACCGTACCGCATCGGTAATCAGGCACCGCATAGAAGCTCTGGCACTGCACCCTGATTTCAGGGTGAGGAGCCGCGCTTACAGGATACTGCTGTTTGAAGAACCCCGCCTGGATTACAGTAATTATCTGCCTGCGTTCATAGCGTCAGGACTCCCGTTCCTGAGCAAGAAAGATATAGAAGATTTTGCGGGATTGGATATCGGTCAGACCAGGATGTATGCATTCCGTCTCAGACTCCAGGCTTACCGGGACACAATGAGCTGGCCGGCCAGGGACGTAACAGTTTCACAGTTCAGGCGAATATTTGACCTGCTGGTGCAGTTCGTAAGGCACAACCGGCGATTCTATTCCACCGTGCGCAGCGAGCTCATTAATTGGGTACTGCTGAAACAGGAGCCCCGTCTTTCCGGATATGCCGAGCAGCTGTTCGACAGCGTAGGCCTGTGGTTTGAATCGACTTTCAGGTTGTCTGAATTTGAAAAGAACCCGGCCAACTGGGCTTCCCGCATGGTCTTCCAGGATGAAATTCCCGCTCCCGAAATTAAGAGGATACGAAAGACGCTGTGCAGTACATCATTCCTGAAAGAATCACTCATGCTTATATATGATGAGGAAAAGTTCGGCCTGCAGGATGTGCTGCCTGATGACGGTATCTGGATATCAAAAGTCCTATCCTCTCACGGCTCATACCTGTACAGGGTGAGCATTAACATGGTCAACGGTAAGCATTTTGATATAATGCTCCTTATACGCGACAATATCACGGATATAAAGGCAAAGGAGACCATTTACTGGATAATACGTATCTCAGGAATACCCGGAGGACAGGCAGTACTGCCGGGCTTCGGGAACTACCGCAAATCACTCGGGGCTGCCTCGATGGCATTCATCAACGATCTGACAGTATGGAGCAAAATCCGCGAGTATTCCAGCTATAACTCACCGGGCGGACTGAACAGGAATATAATGAAGTGGAAATCGCTCTATGTGCGCGCAATGGCTGCTTATATAAAACTCTGGTACTACAGCGGCAAGACAATAACACCCGGCTCTGTCTCGCCTGCCAATGCTGTGGTTCCGAAAGCAGACTTCCGCGGTAATTCATACATACTTTCGCTCTCCGGGTGGAAATATTTCGAGTCACATAAATCACTTATACAGCCGCTGATACAGAATTTCTACGGCCAGATATATGCCAACTTCCCATGGAACAGAGATCTGCTGCGCATTGAATGGATGTTTGATGCAGTATATGAGGCACTGGACAATGAACAAGCCGAAGAATTCATTTCCGGGATAAAAACTGCACTGAAGGAACTGGGATATAAACAGATTTCTGCAAAGCTGGAACAGTATTGTTCGCACCTGACTAAGGAACCTTACGTCAATCTGCAGATACTCTCGGCGATGGAGCGCTATCGCAGATGGCAGAAAACTAATCCCGGCCCGACTCCTGAAGCAAAGGAACAGTTTATTCGCCAGCTCAACAGTCTCTACCGTATAGACGACCAGAGCGAAATAATGCGGTACATTTTTTATTCCGGCACCTACTTCTCCGGAGCGGCTCCGGAAATAAAGAACAGGCTGAGACAACTGACAGACACCATGTTCCGCCAGCCTGGTGTGCCGGGCACAAAGTTTATTGAGCTATCTGAACTGCAGGAATCGCTGATTACTCCCACGGACCGGCGCATATTCAGCAGCATGGTGTTTCCGGAGTTCAAACGCCCTCTGCAGATCGAACTGGTGCCTTTCGGCGACGAAGGTCATCGCGATATACTTATTAAAACCCACCTTCAGGACAACAGCGCAAACAGGTACATAGTACGCAAGGCCGTTTCACCCTTTGAAATCGGCAGCCTCTACCGCCTGTTCATACTCGACGACTATCCGGTTAGCCTGACCTCGGACGACCAGTTCCTTATACTCACCGACGAGGAAACACAGGAGACAGTATACGGCGGAGTCTGTTACCGAATCAATGAGGGTAAAACTGTCATGCTCGAAGGTCTTGTAGTTGCCGCCCCGTTCCGCGGTAAATCGCTGGGCGCCGGACTGCTGGAGGATTTCTGCGGACGAATGATCGCACAGGACGTGCGTATAGTCACTACTCATTTCTATATGACCGCATTCTTCAAGAAGCACAAGTTCAGGACCGACAGCCGCTGGGGCGGACTCGTAAGGTTCCTGGACGAACAGTGACGCACATCATACAGCCCGCCGGGATTTCAGATAACTATTTACAAATACTAATAAATATCCGTAAATTTTCGACTATGAGGTATAGATACTATTTCACCATTAAAAGTGAATCCGATACCTCGGCTGCAATGCATATCAATGTTGGTTGCAATATCATTTTGCGTAACATAAATTATTAACGGAAAACGTCCCGGGATATGAACAGAGACAGAACGGCTCCAATCGTCTACTCGTACAGCTTTACCTTTAAGGATGGAAGCAGGAAGGAATTCACGGTCACTATAGAACCGGCTTCTCTTGGCATAATCAGTAAAAGGATGTCATCGCCCTCCAAATGGACGCTGCTCGAAAATTTCCGCTGCCCGCATTGCCCGCTTCCCTGCAGTGAAGGAGTATATTGTCCGCTTGCGGTGAATCTGGAAGAGATAATCAGATTCTTCAGCAATTCACCTTCGTACGAAATGGTGGATGTGGAGATTAAAACGGATAACCGTACATTTATACGCAATACATCACTCCAGGAGAGTGTCAGCGGTCTTATAGGCATACTGATGGTTACCAGCGGATGTCCGGTCATGGGAAAACTGAAACCCATGGTCAGATTTCACCTGCCGTTTTCGGGACTTCTCGAAACCGAATTCCGCGCAATATCCATGTACCTGCTGGGTCAGTACTTCTTTCACAAGAAGGGACTCAATGCCGACTGGGATCTGCACGGACTGGCCAGGATATACGATGATATCAGGGCGCTGAACAGAAATGTGGTCCGCCGCATTGCCGATATAGAAAAGCAGGACACCAGCATCAATTCACTGATCGTGCTGAATAATTTTGCCGAATATGTGACGGTATCACTGAGCGATGAAATGCTCGACGAACTTGAAACCCTTTACAGGGAATACATGCAGGACGAAGAACTGTTGCGGTAAGAAACCCGGTGTGTGCTGCCTGGAACCAGTGCGTGCCTGGGAAATACTATCTGGGAAAAATTTGAGGCAAAGTTTTATTTATGTCCAGCCGTTTCTGTAATCCTTCGGTAATCCCGCCTCCCATTGGAGAGACTACCGAAGAATCGGCGAATGACGGTCACGAATCATAAATAAAACATTGCCCGAAATATAGAACTGTAGTTAACAAAAAACCAAAGAACAAATCAGATAACAGGAACAATCAACATTATGCAATAAAACAAAAATTTATTTGAGTGCTATCAGGGGCAGTGTCTCGTTAGAGAGTGTAACCTCTTCTACATCCAGTTTAACGACACCCCTGTTCATCATACCAAGTTCAGTTGCAGCCCCCTTTGAAAGGTCCAGCTGTCTGCCCGATCTGAACGGGCCTCTGTCGTTAACCCTTACTATTACTGTCCTGTTGTTCTTAGTATTAGTAAGCTTTAACAACGTTCCGAACTTGTAGGATCTGTGGGCCGCTGTAAAACCCATCTGATCATATTTTTCTCCACTGGCGGTTCTTTTGCCGTGGAATTTAGGTCCATACCAGGAAGCTGTCATACTTCCTTTTTCAACGAACTGAATAGCTGATTTTTTTTCGAGAGTATTGAATTCAACTTTGATCTCTTCTTCGGTCATATCACTAAGTCCACTTTTACTACTAGCAGTCTCGGTCTTCATTTCCTCTTTCAGGACTGTAAAGCCGGCAAGAAGCATCATAGTAACAAACAATAGTGCTTTTGTGGTAGACTTCAATTGGCACCTCCATTATTATTTCCTAACTATCCCAATTTAAGACTATATAGTAAATACCTGCAACCGTTTTTTTGCACTTTACCTGCCGTCAAACTGTTTTTCGAAAATTCGACCAAATTGGTATTTTGTTCGAAAAATTTCACTTTTCTGTTCTGCTTTGTATGTGAGGCGTATTTTTCATAAATTAACTGGACATTTTTAAATAATTATTTGGAGCTATAATAATGCAAAAGATAACCGCATTTCTGCCATATAGCGGCTATGATTTTACAGAGAAGACAGTTAAGCAGCTCACTTCATCAAATCGCGTTGATAAAGTTTTTCTGCTGACTACTGATGAAGTCAGCAAGTCAATTGAAGGTTGCCAGACTCTGAAGATCGAAAATCTCTTCAGCAGCGAGACGATCAACCTGATTGGTCAGAATACAACTGGAGATTATACACTGTTAATTACACAGGACAATCTGATCGAGTTCGGTCTCTTTGCACTCGACAGATTTGCGGGCGTTGCCAGCGATACAGAAGCAGGATTTGTATACTCAGACTATTACGAACTGAAGGAATCTGTCAGAACTGCTCATCCGGTAATTGACTACCAGGCGGGCAGTCTGAGGGACGATTTTAATTTCGGATATATTTACTTCTTCAACACTGCATTCCTGAAGGATGCACTGAAGGAGCAGGAGAAGAAAGATTATCAGTTTGCCGGTCTTTATGACCTGCGCCTGAAAGTTTCGCAAAAAGGTCCTCTCGTGCGTATACCTGAATATCTCTATACCACGGTTGAAACCGATGTGCGCAAGTCTGGCGAAAAGCAGTTTGACTACGTCAACCCCAGAAACCGCAACGTACAGATCGAGATGGAAATTGCATGCACAAACTATCTGAAGAAAGCCGGCGCATATCTCGAACCCAATTTCACTGAAGTTGTTTTCGGAAACGATGATTTCGAATTTGAGGCTTCTGTCATTATTCCTGTCCGCAACCGCATAAAGACCATTGCCGATGCAGTTGAATCTGTTCTCAAACAGAAGACAACATTCCCATTCAACCTGATCGTTGTGGACAACCACTCGACAGACGGAACAAGTGAAATACTTCAGAAGCTTGCAGCTGAGGACAGCCGACTTATACACGTTGTTCCGGAACGCGACGACCTGGGAATAGGCGGATGCTGGAATACCGGCGTTCACCACCCGAAATGCGGACGCTTTGCAATTCAGCTCGACAGCGACGATATATATAAAGATGAGACAACCGTGCAGAAGGTTGTGGACAAGTTCAGAGAAGAAAAATGCGCCATGGTTATAGGTTCATATATGATGACTAACTTCAAGCTGGAAGAAATTCCTCCGGGCATCATTGACCACAAGGAGTGGACACCTGATAACGGACGCAACAATGCTCTCAGAATAAACGGCCTCGGCGCTCCGCGCGCATTCTACACTCCGGTACTCAGAGAAATCAAGCTTCCTAACGTAAGCTATGGTGAAGATTATGCACTCGGACTGGCAATATCACGCGAATATCAGATAGGCAGAATTTACGAACCTATCTACATGTGCCGCCGCTGGGAAGATAATTCAGATGCTGCTCTCGATATAAACAAACAGAATCTTTATAATACTTATAAAGACAGGATCAGAACATTTGAATTCCTGGCCCGCCAGAAGAAAAACGCATCTAAATAATTATATACGGCCGGAGCCTAATGCTCCGGCTCTTTATTTTTCCAACCAAACCATTTACAGACTATTTATATAAGAGAAATGATAGACAACAAACTGATCACTGACGAACAATTACGGCCATTCTGCACTGCACCTTCTATTGAGACGACGGCACTGGCCGATATGTCCAGGGCCCTGCTGGCTCAGCAGAAGGATACGTGGGAACTGCCGCGCAAAGGTTACGAAAGCCTCAAGAGTGTGGAAACCAGAAACTTTGAATTTGACGGATTTAATGTAAAAGTACAGTTCAACCCGGGCAGGATTGTTTCCTCTTCGGCCAAAGTGGACGCTGCATCAATAAAGGAGCGCAAATGCTTCCTGTGCTATAACCACCTGCCGCAGGAACAGAAAGGTATCCGCTACGGGTCTGATTACCTCATACTCTGCAATCCTTTCCCGATATTTACAGAACACTTTACTATTCCGCACATTGAACATACACCTCAGAGAATCGATACCTCTTATTCTACAGCACTCGATCTCTGCAGGGATCTGTCCGCATATTATACGGTATTTTATAACGGCCCTAAATGCGGCGCCAGTGCACCTGATCACCTGCACTTCCAGGCCGGTGAGAAATTCTTCATGCCTATAGATCAGGAATATGAAAATATACGGGAGACACTGGGTAAAAAAATAGCGGATAACGGAATGCTGCAGATATATGCAGTCGACGGCTACCTGAGAAAATTCATATCGTTTGAATCATCTGACAAACAGCAGATTGAAACGGCGCTGGATCTCTATCTGAAATCTTACCAGAAAATATCAGCTCCCGGTGAAGAGCCGATGATGAACATGCTGTTCTTCTATGGAAACGGAAAGTGGCGCGTACTGGCATTCCCCAGGGACAAGCACCGCCCCTCATATTACTTTGCCGAAGGAGACGACAACATACTGCTCAGTCCTGCATCAGTGGATATGGGCGGCGTACTGATCACTCCGCTGGAAAAGGATTTCCTGAAGATTACAAAGGATAATATTATAGATATATTTGCACAGGTAACCGCCTCAGAAGAACGCTTCGGCTACCTGACAAAAGAGTTAGGAATTCTTGGCATTTAGTTCTTAGTTCTCAGTTTACAGTTCTCAGTTAACTGAGAACTTAAAACTGAGAACTGATATTGTATTTCTCCATCAGCCGGTACAGTGTGGCGCGGCCGATTTCAAGCTGTCTTGCCGCTTCCTGGATGTTCCCTTCAGTAACCTGCAGCGCGTGCCTGATTGCCAGCTCCTTCAATTTTTCAAACGGAATCACGGCAGAGTCCGTACCGAAGATCTCATGGTGATTATCATGACTGCAGGCACCGTCATTGGTTCTTATATTTGGCGGAAGATCATCCACGTCAATGACATCGGAGTCCGACATGATAATGCAGCGTTCCATGGTATTTTCCAGTTCACGCACGTTGCCGGGCCAGTTATAATCATATATCATGCGCTGGGCTTTTTTCGTAAACCCTTTCACCTTCCTGCCGAGCTTGGCATTGAAGCTGTTGATGAAGTGCTGTACGAGCAGCAGTATATCGCTTTTCCTCTCGCGCAGAGGCGGAATAACGATAGGAAATGAGTTGAGCCTGTAATAGAGATCTTCTCTGAACTCTTTATTCTCCACCGCCTCTTTAAGATTGCGGTTTGTAGCAGAAATAATTCTTACGTCTGATTTTATCACCTCGCTGCCGCCGACGCGTTCAAATTCCCGCTGCTGTATTACTCTGAGTATCTTTGCCTGGAGCGACATTTCCATCTCCCCGATTTCGTCCAGGAACAGTGTACCCTCGTTGGCCATTTCGAACTTGCCAAACTTACGCTGGTAAGCACCGGTAAACGATCCCTTTTCGTGTCCGAACAGTTCGCTCTCGAGCAGTTCGCGGGGGATGGACGCACAGTTCACCACTACAAAGGGTTTATCCTTTCTTATGCCGTTATAGTGTATGGCACGCGCAATCAGCTCCTTGCCGGTACCGCTTTCGCCATGAATAAGGACAGTAATGTCGTTGTCCAGCACCTTCGTAACCATGCGGAACACTTCCTGCATTTTCTGATCAACCGATACGATATTGCTGAAACTGTATTCGCGTTTTACATCTTCCTTCAGTTGGGTAAGTTCGCGCTGAAGGTCGTAACCTTTGATTGCGTTTTTAATCGCCGGTTCCAGCCGCTGCACATCGATGGGCTTGGGGAAATAATCAAAAGCGCCCTGCCTGAGAGCTTCAACGGCAACTTCAATACTGCCCTGCGCAGACAGCATAATTACCGGTATGTTCTCATCAAAGGCTTTAACCTTCCTGAGTACCTCCAGCCCGTTAATGTCGGGCAGCATAATATCCAGCAGTATAAGATCCGGCTTCTGATTAAGACAGTTCAGCACCGACTGACCGTCTTCAAATACCTGGATTTTATACTTCCATTTGTCACGCACCCAGTAGCTGATAAGTTTAGAGATAGACTTCTCATCGTCGACGATAAAAACTAGCTTGTCCAACGCACCTCCGCAGATTAACCGTTAATTTCAATTTTCTTGGGCAGTTTAACGACAAATGTCGTTCCCTTCCGGAACTCGCTTTGTACAGAGATATAGCCCTTGTGCATATCTATAATATGTTTAACCACTCCCAAACCGAGTCCAATACCAGGCACCTGTGTGCCGGGAGTAGCAGCCTTGTAAAACTTTTCAAAAATGATGGGAAGGTCCTTCTGTGGGATACCAATACCGGTATCACTTATAATAACCTCAAATTCCTTGTCAAAATCCTGAGCTATAAGCGTTATCCTGCCCCCGCGGTCTGTAAACTTGACAGCATTATTGAGAAGGTGTGAATACACCTGTTCAATTCTTGCGCGGTCTGCGAACAGTATCACCTGCGACTTAGGCAGATTGGCGGTAAGTGTAATACCCTTCTCCGCTGCCGGCCTCTGATAATCGCCATACACCTTCTGCAGCAGTTCGACCGCATCGAACTCAGTTTTCTGTATGTCGATTTTCCCGCCTTCCATCTTTGCAAAGTCGAGCAGGTCATTTATCAGCCTCGCGAGACGCTTGCCCTCGCTGAGTATGATATTTGAGAACTCCAGCATCATTTCCTTTTCCATCTCAGGATCTGAAGTGATGGTTTCGGCAAATCCCACTATGGATGCCAGGGGTGTCCTGAGTTCGTGTGATATATTGGATACAAATTCGCTCTTCAGCTTATTGACCTCTTCGAGTATGCTGATCTGCTGACGCACACGATCCCGCTCAATAGAAACCAGGCGGTTAGCCTCGATCAGTTTCGAATTCAGCTCGCGAAGTTTCTCCTCATCCTTACGCCTCTGTGTAATATCCCTTCCAATGCCCAGCATGCCCGAAATCTTGTCGGAGGTTTTTGTTGGACGTCCTTCTATCTCGAATACTATGGTCTTGCCGAACTTGTCCACGAACACCACGTCGAAAGATATCACCCTGATAGATTTCAGTATCCGCTGAAACGCGAGCGCCACCTCGGCCTTATTATCCTCGTCTACAAATTCCAGGAAATGCCTGCCTGTCATTTCTTCGGGTTTATAACCCAGTGCTAGTGCTCCGTAGTTGTTGACTCTCAGGAAATAGCCGTGATGGTCGAGATCAAAAATAAGGTCATTCGCCGTTTCAATAAGCAGACGATACCTTTCTTCTGATTTTTCCAGCTCTTCCTGGATGGTTTTCTCTCGCGTAATGTCATTTATTACACCATCCACCCTTACGACTTCGCCGTCTTTTATGACCGGGAAACCTGAATTGCGCAGATAGTGTTCCTTATTCTTTGCATCGGTGAACCGGTATTCCACTACTGCGGCATTGCCTTTCTGCAGCGAGTGCGAAAATTTTCTGAACTGTGTAAAGTCCTTCGGATGAATCCTTCTCATTATGAGTCTGGGATTCTGCAGTATTGCCGCCGCATTATACCCCAGAAGCTTTTCGACTGCATCGGTAATAAAGTAATATTCGCTGCCGTCGGTATTAGAAGAATACAGAATTGATTCTATATTCTTTGTAGCATCCTGCAGATATTCATCCATTTTAGCCGTATTCAGGCCGGGTATATCTGAAGCTTTTCGTTTCATTTATTTATTAAATGTTAATTTCGAAAATATTACGTTTTTTCAACAAATTCAACTAACCGCGCAAAACAACACGTTCCATATAATTATGAATTCTGTCCCGCCTTTGGCGGGATTCCGCCGGAGGCGTGAAATTCTGAATTTTGAATTAAAAAAGTTCAGAATTCAAAATTCATAATTAAAAATTATTATTTCCCTCATTTTTCCCTATATACAAAAGAAAAATACAAAAAGAAAATCAGACTCAGCAACGCTGCAGCTGCCCAGAACGAATAGCGCAGATTCAGTTCCAGAAGAAATGAACCGGACAACGGACCCAGAATGGTCCCAATCCCGTAGGCGCGTGCAAAATGTCCGTTGGCCTGCGCCATATACTGAGTTTCCACTTTTTCAATTGTATACGCGAGTCCGACAGAATAAAATGCCGGCACTACACCGCCCAGCATAAAGAACACCAGTATCAGATACCAGGTATTAAGCCACAGAAACACACCGGACAAAAATACTGTGAGAAAAGCGGATATCAGCAGCAGCATGGTGTATTTCTGTATCCTGTCGCTCAGCCTGCCTATAACATACAGCAGCAGAATTCCGCCGGTAACAAATGCAGACAGGAAGTAGGCAACATCGTTCTGCGAAAATCCCGATCTCAGCGCAAACAGCGGAATCACCACCATCAGCGAAGCTTCGTATACCCCGTATATACCGGCACTCAGCAATGCTGCAGGAGGCATGAGTAGAAAAGGCATTTTCTCTCTAACCCGTTCTTCTTTGCTCTGCAGTTCTATTTCATCCAGATGCAGCGCTTCAAATACAAATGCCAGAAGTATCATGGCCGAACCTATAACAAACGGCACCCATTCTGCGATATTCACGGTCCAGATCAGGAACGTTCCAAGAGCAATACCGATACTAAGAAATACCACATACCCGCTTATATTCCTGCCCCTGTTCGTTTCATCACTGCTCGCGTTGACTATGACTTCCGTGGTTACAAAAATAAATGTCGAGCCTATTCCAGATATAAACCTGGCGGGAAAAATGATATAATAGTTATCCCACCAGATGGAGGCCAGAGAGCAAAGGAACACCAATATAAATCCGGTTCCGAGCACGCGTCTCGTTTTATACCTGTCAACAAGTCTTCCTGTGAAACTTGAAAACAGCACCACACTCACGTACAGCATGGTTGTTATGGCTCCTGTAATCCAGCCCGGGGCATGGTGAGTTTCCAGCAGTATTACTGTCACGGGACCAACTAGCCCGAATGTGATACCGGCCACAGCTATCCCGATAAATGAAACGATCACCGGCCTGTTCATTGTAATTCGCATTGATTCTTAGTATAATTCATTTAGATTTTGTTAGTGTAAACATCTATGTATCGCTCCAAAGAATGGATTATAAAATATATCCATCCCGTTTTTTTTAGCACAATACCCCGCTGCTGATCTTCAGTTCCTTTTTATATTCCATATACCCGATAAGATATGAAACTAATGTGAGAGGTTAAATTATGAAAAAATATTTACTTTTTTCCCTGTTTCTTCAAATAATTCTGTTTAATTGCCTGTCGGCTCAGATCCCGGCACCAACGGGACTGAAAGCAACTATCGAAAGCTGGCAGAGTTACAGCTTTGTCAGACTTCAGTGGGATGCTCCCGCCGGCAGACCGCGTGATATTCACTATAATATATATAAGAAAGAAATCACCGCCGGTGACACTGCAACGTTCGTAAGGATGCAGGACAGGGTACGCATGAATATTTTCATGGATAAATTTGTTGCTCCCGGCAAAACCTATTCTTATTATATAACCGTTGTTTCAGGCAGGGATCAGGAAAGTCTTCCTTCAGATACAGTTACCGTTACACTGCCCGACAGTCAGGGCCCGGGATTTATAAGCGGCACTCTGACTGACGAAACATCAGGCCTTCCCCTGGATTCTGCAATGGTCATGATAATACCGGTGCGGGGATGGAAAATTGCCAGAGCAATGACACAAACAGACGGCTCTTTCATAACTGAGATTCCTGCAGGCACATACGCCGTTCAGTTTGTCGCACGCGGCTATAAAATGGAATTCTACGATAATGCACAGAACATAAGAAATGCTGCACGCATAAGCGTAACCTCCGCCGATACCGTACAGATCAATGCCTCACTAAAGGCCGAGAGCCTTCCGAACTACGTAACTCTCAGCGGTACAGTAAAGGATACTGCTGGCAACCCGCTCCAGGCAAAAATCGAGATAATGATATACAGCAGAGAATCCGGCAGCCACAGATCATTTGACCGCAGACTGGTTCACGCCCATACCGATTCGCTCGGCATATATACAGGACGTGTAAGGACCGGCGATGTTGTGGCAGTTATGGCCATACCGCATGACAGGAAATATGTACCGGAGTTTTTTAACGACAAGAAAGATCCGGCTGAAGCCGATAAAATAACTGTTACAGGCAACCTGGACAGTATAAACTTCGTTCTGGATACCCGTCCGGTACTCAACAACAGCATTGCCGGCAGAGTGCTCAACCCTTCGGGTCAGGGCGTAACTGCAACTGTTACCGCTTACAGATTTAAAGAACAGGGACATTCAAGGATCAGGAAATCTGTAGTCACCGACTCTCTCGGCAACTACAGCCTTACAGACCTAACTCCTGGCAGATATATTCTTTTTGTACTCCCGTCAGAAGGTTACCTGCCGGGATTCTTCCGCTACGACAGCACAACTACAATCAGATGGAAAGAAGCCGATTCGATAGAAGTTACAGCCGATTCAAAAATTTCAGATATAAACTTCTACCTCTCACCCATTCCTGACAGCGGTTATGCACGCCTCTCCGGCACAATCCGGGATAACTCCGGAACACCGGTACCCGGTGCTGTAATATATATTACAAATGAAAACACAAATATTTCCTCATATGCAATTACCGATCAGTCGGGCAACTATAATATGCCTGGCCTGGCACCGGGAAATTATTCGATATCAGGAGATAAGATCGACTATCAGCAGACCACATCAACGGTTGCACTGGATTATCTGTCAGGAGCCGAGAAGACGGTTTCATTTACACTTTCTCCTCTTACTACTACAGCAGTGAACGGGAGCAAGCCGGGCGTCCCGTCTGTCTACAGTCTGCAGCAGAACTACCCCAACCCGTTCAATCCTTCAACTACGATATCATTCAGCATACCCGAGGCGGCACAGGTTTCGCTGAAGGTATATAACCTGATCGGTCAGGAAGTTGCTCAGCTGATAAATGAGGTCAGATCTGCCGGAACATACACTGTCAGGTTCAATGCGTCGCACCTGTCGAGCGGCATTTACCTGTACAAGCTGGCCGCCGGCAAACAGGTGATCACGCGCAAAATGGTTCTGATGAAATAACGACATATACCCCCTCTTGCAGGTGTCTGCCGCCGCAATATACCGGGCGGCAGACACCCGTCTTTTCGCTTCCCTTGACTTTCTCTGCAATTTTTTCTTACAATAATATTATACACATCCGCCCGGAATTCTTCATTTATAACACAGAGGGAAATATGCAAAGCGCCAAACTTATACTCGGAGAAAAAGAATATGATCTGCCCGTAAAGACCGGCAGTGCCGGTGAAGTCGGCATAGATATATCGTCGCTGCGTCAGAAAACCGGTGCAATTACTCTGGATGACGGCTACGGCAATACCGGTTCGTGCGAATCACAGATAACATTTATAGATGGCGAAAAAGGAATACTGCTATACAGGGGCTATCCGATTGAGGAGCTGGCCGGAAAGAGCAGTTTTCTGGAAGTTTCATACCTGCTGATATTCGGTAATCTGCCTACTGCACAGCAGCTAAGGGAATTTGAATATGAGATCACTCATCACACACTGATACGCGAGGATATGAAAAAATTCTTTGAAGGCTACCCGCCTACTGCTCATCCTATGGGAGTGCTGTGCGCTATGCTCGTTTCACTATCCTCATACCACCCGGATGAGACCGATCTTTCTGAACCTCTGCCTAAAAATATCATCCGTCTGCTCGCAAAACTCAAGACCATTGCTGCATTTTCATACAAGAAATCCATCAGTCAGGCATACGTATATCCCCGCAATGATCTCAGTTTTACCGAGGACCTGCTGCACATGATGTTTGCAGTTCCGTCCGAGGAATACACAGTATCGCCGGTACTGGCAGAAGCCCTGGATCTGCTGCTTGTACTGCATGCAGACCATGAGCAGAACTGCAGCACGTCCACTGTCAGGATGGTGGGAAGCAGTGAGGTAAACCTTTTTGCAAGCGTGACAGCCGGAGCCTGCGCTTTGTGGGGAAAGCTGCACGGCGGAGCGAATCAGCATGTAATTGAAATGCTCGAAATGATACGCAGAGACGGCAGTAACTACAGGAAGTATGTCGATATGGCAAAGGATAAAAATTCCTCATTCCGGCTGATGGGATTCGGTCACCGGGTATATAAAAATTTCGATCCGCGTGCAAAGATATTGAAGGAGACCTGCGACCGGGTGCTGAACGAACTGGGAATCAACGATCCGCTGCTGGATATTGCAACGAACCTGGAACGAATTGCACTCGAAGACAGCTATTTTGTAGAGAGGAAACTGTATCCGAACGTGGATTTCTACAGCGGCATTATATACCGGGCGATGGGCATACCGACGGATATGTTTACAGTAATGTTTGCGCTTGGAAGACTGCCCGGCTGGATAGCTCAGTGGAAAGAAATGCGCGAGAATCCGGATGCCAGAATATACCGTCCGCGTCAGATCTATACCGGCCACGTTTCAAGGCACTATGTTCCGCTTCTGGAAAGGAACTAAGAATAAGAGTCCATATATAAAAAAACGGCTCCGCAGTAGTGCAGGAGCCGTTTCAATAATTTGACCGTCATTTATTCGAACTCAAGTATCAGATCGCCCTTGGCTACCATCTTGCCGGTAGTTACATTTACTGATTTTATCATGCCTTCCATAGGAGAGGTAACAGTATTATACATCTTCATAGCCTCGAGTATAAACAATTTGTCCTTTTTCGTTACCCGGTCTCCTTTTTTAACGTAAAGTTCCTTTATTACACCGGGAATAACTGCATACAGTTTTTTCGGATCATACGGAACATAAGTTTTGCGCGATCTGTATTTTGTCGTCAGCACGGTTTCATAAGCAGTATCATCGACTACAAGCCTGTCGATATGTTTTTCATTTGCCATAGTAATTATTATCCTTTGTCATTTAACATTATCTTCGCTTACACGGTCAGAGGACCCTCCTCATATTAAAATGGAGGAACGCCGTGTTTCTTTTCGACTCTTACCTCTTTCTTGCTGGCCGTAACTTTGAGCGCGTGTACGATTGCATTACGCGTTTCATAAGGATTGATCACAGCATCAACATGCCCGTTGGCGGCAGCGACGTAAGGATTGGCGAATTTTTCAGTATACTCCTGAACCTTTACTTTTCTCATAGCATCAGGATCGGAAGCTGACTGGATTTCTGACTTAAAGATAATATTTGCAGCACCTTCAGGACCCATTACCGCAATCTCAGCAGTCGGCCATGCATATACGAAATCTGCACCGAGATGTCTCGAGCACATTGCGATATAACCGCCGCCGTAGGCTTTACGGAGTATGATTGTAATTTTCGGGACCGAAGCTTCGCTGTATGAATAAAGCAGTTTTGCTCCGTGTCTTATGACACCTGCATGTTCCTGATCTATACCCGGCAGATAGCCCGGAAGGTCGACGAGTGTAACAAGAGGAATATTGAAAGCATCGCAGTACCTGATAAATCTTGCAGCCTTATCGGAAGAATCGACATCCAGCACACCGGCAAGCACGAGCGGCTGATTTCCTATGATACCGACCGTTTCACCATTGAGTCTGGCAAAACCCACAACTATATTGGCTGCCCATCTTTCCTGCACCTCGAGGAATTCGGAATCATCGAATATGGATCTGATGATGTCGCGTATATCGTAGGGTTTTGTCGCTTCGGCAGGAATTATTTTATCCGCATCGAACTGGGATTTAGGCAGCTTTGGAGCGATGGCGGCTGCTTTTTCGCGGTTATTGCGCGGAATAAACGTAAGAAGTTTCTTTATCTGTTCAAAGCACTCGATCTCGCTTGTTGCATAAAAGTGAGCATTTCCGGTCATTTCAGTCTGAACGCGAGCGCCGCCAAGGTCCTCCATGGAAATTTCTTCGCCGAGCACCGTCTTGATTACCTCGGGACCGGTGATGAACATTTTGGAAATTTTATCCACAACGAAAACGAAGTCTGTAAGTGCAGGGCTGTAAACCGCACCGCCGGCACAAGGTCCGAGTATTACGGATATCTGCGGAATAACACCTGAAGCAAGAGTATTACGGTAGAATATCTCGCCATATCCGGCCAGGGAGTTGACTCCCTCCTGTATTCTTGCTCCGCCCGAATCGTTGATGCCAATAAGGGGCATGCCCATTTTTATAGAGTGATCCATTATCTTTGTAATCTTGCGGGCGTGCATGAGTCCGAGTGAACCGCCGGCAACTGTAAAATCCTGAGCAAACACACCAACCGGGTGGCCATAGACACTGCCGGTACCGGTAACAACTCCGTCAGCCGGAAGCTGTTTTTTATCCATATCAAAATCTTTGCATTTATGTTCGACGAAAAGATCCGTTTCGAAGAACGAGTCAGCATCGAGCAGTGTTTTTATTCTGTCGCGGGCAGTCATTTTGCCCATAGCTACCTGTTTCTGGATGGCCTTATCGCCGCCGCCTGTACTGAGTTTATCTTTTTTCTTAAAAAATTCAAGAATTTTACTTTTTAAAGACACTTATTTTCCTTCCTAATTTGTGAAAAATTCGTGCTGAAAGATAATAAAATAATATAAGAAATGTAAACAGCACTAAATTCGTACCAACTTGCAGCCGCAGATGCCGCATCCTTATATAAATTATTTTTCTGATGCTGATGAACTTTCGGCAAATATTTGTAAATTTTGTGTCAGGATATTATTGTTATCCTTATTCAACGGTTTATATCATTCACCATCCGTTATATACAGGCTGGATTATATGAAATTCATCAAACATTATTTACCAGTATTGCTTATGTTAATTATTCCAGAAATACTACAGGCACAGAATGACCAGCTGAAAAACGACTGGCCTAACCTTGCACGATTCAAAAACGAAAATTCAAAAGTGGGGCCCGTACTGCCAGGCAAAAAGCGCGTGGTCTTTATGGGCGATTCTATTACAGAAGGCTGGAGCCTCACTTCGCCAGTCTTTTTCTCAGGGAAGGATTATATCAACAGGGGTATCAGCGGTCAGACCACACCCCAGATGCTTATCCGCTTCAGACCCGATGTCATTGACCTCAAACCGGATGCAGTAGTCATACTTGCCGGCACAAACGACATTGCAGGCAACACCGGTCCTTCAACACTCAAAATGATAGAAGACAACATCGCCTCGATGGCTGAACTCGCAAATGCACACGGCATCAGAGTCATTCTGTCGTCAGTCCTTCCGGTTTATGATTATCCCTGGACCCCCGGACTCAATCCGGCCGGAAAAATATCTGAGCTGAATGCCTGGATAGAAGCCTACGCAGGCAATAACGGTTTCATATATCTGGATTATTACTCGCACATGGCCGATGAGAGAAAAGGACTTAGATCCGAGTACAGCGGTGACGGTGTACACCCTAATGAAAAAGGCTACAGCATTATGGCTCCTCTGGCCGAACAGGCTATCGGCAAAGCACTTGCGCACTAGCAGGTAAATTTTTGTATTTGTATTGAGATTAAGGCCATTGCAGAAAGTCCGGGAAAAGTTTCCTTTTTCCGGACTTTTTATTTTCTGTCATTTTTTATTTTCTGTCATAACAACTTTCTATCTTTTGGGACGGTAGAGATGTGTAGCCTGGCCGAAGAATACTTCTGCGGTCTCCATCAATGTTTCTGAGAGTGTGGGATGAGGATGAATGCTCATCGCCATGTCTTTTGCAGTAGCGGCCATTTCCACTGCAAGCACGCCTTCTGCTATCAGCTCGCCGGCGCCCGCTCCGGCTACGCCTACACCAAGTATGCGCTCTGTCTTGGGATCCATAATCAGCTTCGTTACGCCGTCATTCCTGTCCAGAGTAGTGGCCCTGCCCGAAGCACCCCACGGGAAGCGTGCGACTTTGACTTCTATTCCTTTTTCTTTCGCTTCGGTTTCGGTCAGTCCGCACCAGGCGATCTCCGGATCGGTAAATATCACTGCCGGAATAGCTGCAGGTTTGAATTCCGCCTTGTGACCTGCAATGACTTCCACTGCCACTTTTCCTTCGGCAGATGCCTTGTGAGCCAGCATCGGATTTCCGGCGATATCGCCTATTGCATATATTGCAGGCTCTGCAGTCTGCTGCTGCGCATTGACTTTAACAAATCCGCGGTTATCAACTTCCACTTTGGTATTTTCAAGTCCAAGTCCTTTTGTTACCGGCATGCGTCCGATAGATACCAGCACCTTCTCGAACACCTGCTCTTTTTCTGCAATGCCTTCACCTTCAAACGTCACTTTTATTCCGTCTGAGACTTCTTCCATTTTTACAACTTTTGTGCTGAGCATTACGGATTTCATCATTGTTCCAATTGAACGGGCCAGTATGTTTACCATATCGCGGTCGGCTCCCGGCAATAGTCCCGGAGTCATTTCCACCACCGACACTTCCGTGCCGAGTGAAGCGTAGACCGAACCGAGTTCGAGTCCTATGTATCCGCCACCTACCACGAGCATATTCTTAGGTATATCCTGCAAGGCGAGTGCACCGGTAGAGTCAATGACGCGCGGAGAATCGAGCTGAAGCGACGGCACCTGCATGGGTATTGATCCGGTTGCCAGTATTGCATTTTTAAATTCCAGTTCCTCTTTTCCGCCATCCATTTTTTCTATGGATATTTTTGTGCCGCTCAGGAATGTTGCCCTGCCCTGCACATAATTGATCTTTCTCTGCTTGCTCAGTATACCCAGTCCGCCCGTCATCCTTGCAACCACGCTTTCCTTCCAGCCGCGCAGTTTTTCAAGATCGATCTCCGGCTTCGCAAACTTTACTCCCCATTTTTCAGATTCCTGAGTTTCACGTATCAGTTTAGATACATGCAGCAATGCCTTGCTTGGAATACACCCGCGGTAAAGACACACCCCGCCGGGATTTTGTTCAAGTTCTACAAGTGTAACCTGCATCCCCAGATCGGCCGCAAGAAATGCAGCGGCATAACCGCCGGGACCTCCGCCGATCACTACTAATTCCGCAATATTACCCATTTAATTATCCCTGTTTTATATTAAAAATTTCTCTAATTCACAATTTGCCGCCGAATGCGGTGCCTTAACTCAGAACTTCCCGCCTCCGGCGGGATCCCGCCAAAGGCGGGACAGAATTCCATGCTTCATTGCAGTGCCATCATGAACGGATGTTCGATTATATTTACCACCCAGCGCAGGAATCTCGCTCCGTCGGCACCGTCAATTATCCGGTGATCATACGAGAGCGACAGCGGCAGCATCATTCTGGCTTCAAACTTTCCGTCGATATAAACCTGCTCGAATGCGCCCCGTGATACACCGAGTATCGCAACTTCCGGAGAGTTTACTATAGGCGTAAAATATGTACCGCCGATTCCGCCCAGATTTGTAATTGTAAAACATGCGCCCTGCATATCATCAAGCGATAATTTTTTATTCCTGGCCTTCTCTGCAACCTGATTCAGTTCGGCTGCCAGGTCCAGTATACTCTTCTTATCCACATCACGTATTACAGGTACCAGCAGTCCGCGGTCAGTATCGACTGCAACTCCCACGTTATAAAATTTCTTGTATATCACAGCACTGTTCTGCATATCCACACTGGTATTAAACTGAGGGAATTCCTTCAGTGCAGCTGCAACTATCTTCAGCAGTATTGCAGTAACCGTCAGTTTGCCGCCCTTCTTCTCTGCCTGAGGAGCATACAACTTGCGCAGCTTCTCAAGTTCAGTAATATCAGCCTTGTCAAATTGTGTCACGTGAGGAATAGTAGCCCATGCATAGCTGAGATGTTCGGCTGTCTTCCTGCGGATATTCGACATCTCCTTCTTCTCAATCTCACCCCATCTGGAGAAATCGGGCAATGCCTCGGCGGCTATGGAAACGCCGCCTGCAGCCATTGCTGCGCCGCCGGAGACCGGTCCTGCAGCTTCGCTCTTTTTCCTGGAATATTCCTTCACATCCGGTATGGATATCCTGCCGCCCGGGCCCGAACCTTTAACCTGATTTATATCCACCCCGATCTCGCGCGCAAAACGTCTTACAGTAGGCGCTGCAGGAGCCAGAGTGCTCGGGTCGGTCAGTTTTCTGTCCTCAATATATACTTTCGGCTTTTTCTGAGGCGCCGCTGTTTCTGCCTGAGCTATAGGCTCAGGACGTTTAGTCTCTTGGGGCTGCTGAACCTCCTGCGGTTGTACTACAGGTTCCTCTTTCTCGGCAGACTGCAGTTTTTCTTCTGTACGTTTTTCATCTTCCTTTGGTGTTTCCGGAGCTTTTACCTCAGGGATTTTTTCAGCCTCTGCTTTTGCCTCGCCTGCGGCCGCAGCGTCCGTTTCCACTGTAAATATCACCTGTCCGGGCCCCGCTTTCTCGCCTGCTTTTATCATCACTTCCCTGACAGTACCGGCAATAGTGGAGGGCACTTCTATGGTAGCTTTGTCGGTTTCTATTTCCAGAACCGACTGATCGACCCCGACTTTGCTTCCGGGACTGACCAGCACCTGAATTACATCGGCAGAATGAATATTCTCACCCAGTTCTGGTAGTTTAAATTCTTGTATCATATCAAATTCACCTTATTTATTATACTGTTTTTTCCTTTGATAATTCCGTCATTAATTCTGAATTATGAATTCTGAATTTTGAATTATCGCAATCAGAATTGGGGGTGCGCATAAGTAAAGTAATTACATATATACTCATATTAACACACCCCGTCTCCCTCCGATTACGGACGGGAAGCCACTCCTCCCGAGAGGGGATTTATTAGCGCTACCGCACAGGGATTAGTTCCCTCAATTCAAAATTCATAATTCGAAATTCATAATTTATTTAGGCTCTTATCGGGTTAAGTTTTTCCGGATTTATACCGAGTTCCTTAACCGCTTTTTCCGCCACCTGCGGTTTTATTTTCTTATCCTTGACAAGCGCATAGAGTGTTGCCAGCACAATATGTTTAGCATCCACTTCAAAGAATTCCCTCAGGCTTTCGCGGCTTTCGCTTCTTCCGAACCCGTATGTACCAAGTGTGGTAAGCGGCTTGGGAAGATGTTTTGAAAGCGAGTCTGCAAGTATCTGCACGTAGTCCGAAGCCGAAACATACACACCATCTTCAGCTCCGAGTGTCTGTGCGATATAGGGAACTCTGGGTTCGGAAGCAGGATTCAGTATGTTGTATCTTTCCGCTTCCATTGCATCGAGGTGCAGATTCTTATAGCTTGTCACGCTCCATACATCTGCAGAAACGCCGTATTTTTCCTCGAGAATTTTCTGTGCCTTCAGCACTTCATTCATTATCGAACCGCTGCCCAGCAGATGCGCCTTAGCCTTTGTATTGGCTCTCTGTGATACTTTGAATTTATATATACCCTTCAGAATGCCGTCCTTTACGCCGTCAGGCATGGGAGGCATGGCGTAATTTTCATTCATTATGGTGATATAGTAATATATATTTTCCTGTTTTTCATACATGCGATAGATACCATCGCGGATAATAACCGCCAGCTCATACGCAAATGCAGGGTCGTAGGCGACCAGATTGGGAATCGGATAAGCCAGAAGATGGCTATGTCCGTCCTGATGCTGGAGTCCTTCACCCGCCAGTGTAGTGCGGCCTGCGGTTCCTCCGAGCATGAAGCCTTTGCATCTGATATCACCGGCTGCCCATGCAAGGTCTCCCACGCGCTGGAATCCGAACATGGAGTAATAGACGAAGAAAGGAATCATATTTACGCCGTGTGTTGAATATGCGGTACCGGCAGTAATAAACGAGCTCATCGAACCTGCCTCCGTAATGCCTTCTTCGAGTATCTGTCCGTCCTTTGCCTCTTTATAGTAGAGCAGGCTCGCCTTGTCGACCGGTTCATACAGCTGACCCACGTGTGAATAGATACCTATCTGGCGGAACAATGTTTCCATACCGAACGTTCTGGCCTCGTCGGGAACAATAGGCACAATGAGTTTGCCTATTTCCTTATCGCGCAATAGTTTGGTAAGTATCCTTACGAATACCATCGTAGTGGAGACTTCCCTGTCTTCGGTGCCCTCGTAAAATTCTGTAAATACTTCTTCCGGAGGAGTCTGCACCGGCTGAACACTTACAACGCGTTTCGGTACATACCCGCCCAATGCTTTTCTTTTCTCTTTTATATATTTGATTTCCGCGCTGTCATCCGGTGGCCTGTAGAACGGTGCGTGCGCAACTTCGTCATCCGAGATCGGAATGCCGAACCGTGTGCGGAAAATCCTCAGTTCATCTTCATTCAGTTTTTTCTGCTGGTGTGTAATGTTCTTGCCTTCTCCGGCTTCACCGAGTCCGTAGCCCTTGATAGTTCTTGCCAGAATGACCGTCGGTTGTCCCTTGTGTTCGACGGCTGCCTTGTATGCGGCATATACTTTCTCAGGGTCATGGCCGCCGCGTCTCATTTTTGCTATCTGTTCGTCAGACAGGTTCTTTACCATATCCTTCAGCTGAGGATACTTGCCCCAGAAATGTTCGCGGATATAGGCCCCGGTTTCGACGAGGTACTTCTGAGATTCGCCGTCGATATTTTCATTCATGCGTTTCAGCAGCCATCCTTCGTTGTCCTTGGCAAGCAACGGATCCCAGTCTTCGCCCCAGATTACCTTAATCACATTCCATCCGGCACCGCGGAAATTAGCCTCAAGTTCCTGTATTATATTTCCGTTGCCGCGCACCGGTCCGTCAAGCCGCTGCAGATTGCAGTTGATCACAAATATCAGGTTGTCGAGTTTTTCTCTTGACGCCAGCGATATAGCGCCCAGAGTTTCCGGTTCGTCCGTCTCTCCGTCACCCAGGAATGCCCATACCTTGGATCCGTTTGCAGTTTTTATTCCCCTGTCCTCAAGGTAGCGGTTGAATCTGGCCTGATATATCGCCATTATCGGTCCAAGTCCCATAGACACCGTCGGGAACTCCCAGAAGTCCGGCTGCAGCCAGGGGTGGGGATATGATGACAGACCGCCTTTGCCGCGCAGTTCGCGTCTGAAATTTTTCAGCTGTTCCTCATCTATTCTGCCTTCCAGGAATGCACGTGCGTATATGCCCGGGGAAGCGTGTCCCTGGAAAAATATCTGATCTCCGTGTCCGCCGTCCTTGCCGCGGAAAAAGTGGTTAAATCCGATTTCATACAGTGTTGCCGCAGAAGCGTAAGTGGATATATGTCCGCCTATACCGGAAGATTCCTTATTTGCCCTGACCACCATCGCCATTGCATTCCATCTGATAAGGCTTTTAATTCTGCGTTCAATTTCCCTGCTGCCCGGGAACGGAGGCTGTTTGTCGGCAGGTATTGTATTTATATAGGGTGTATTTGCAGTAAAGGGTATTTCGACTCCGTTTTTGCGGGCGTGTAGCTGCAGCTCAGTCAGAATTTCGGCTACGCGTTCAGGTCCGCTGTGATACAGCACATAATTTAACGAATCGAGCCATTCCCTTGTTTCGACTTCCCTGATGTCCTGAGTTTTGTCTTCCATTCTCTTTGTTATCCTATAAATTTTTTCAAATTTGGTTGACTTTTCTTCTAGAACATGAAATTTTCAGAGCCAGTTCCTTCAAAATGTAAAAATTTAAGTTTTAACAGTAATTATTTTTATAATTTATATTTTAACTTAAATATTTACAATTTAAACTATTTTCGGGTGTTCTATCATTAAATAATAATGTATTTCCGGGGTAAAAGCAAGGAAATGAGTTATGAGTTATGAGTTATGAGTTATGAATTCTGAATTTTGAATTAAAGCACATTCAGAATTCAGAATTCAAAATTCAAAATTTAATATCATTGCACTATTCTGAGCGCTTCTTCTGCGGCATCGAGCATGGCTTTTTCTGATACTGTGCTGCCCGTGGCATTCTGCATCCAGACGTCGGGCAGTACGCTGCCGGGCTTTACTATGCGCTGGATTTCGTCGCCAATGCTGCCTGATTTCCTGATATTTGCCTCTATCTGGTGAGCAATCAGGTGTCCTATCGGATAATCTGGCAGATACAGGAATGCGTCAATCATATGCGAATATATTCCCAGCAGCAACACATCCTGCCGGTTCAGCACAGGGGCATAGTATTTATTCCATACTTCCTTTGATATGGAAATTACCGCCTCTTTCAGCTGTGACGCATTTGCATCCGGATGGTCATACATCCAGTGCCAGACAGACATATCCACCAGTGCCACGCCTGCGATTTCATATGTAGCCCAGAAATCGTTCAGTGTTTTCAGCGCTTCTGCCTGCGGGTCTGAGGCATCTAATCCAAGCAGCTTCAGGTCATTAGCCTGAAACACGAATGCAATGGCTTCTGTAAAGGCAGTATTGGGAACGCCCTGCAGCAGTGTATGATCCATTTTATTCAGTGTAAGCACCTGTTCGACATTGTGCCCCATTTCGTGCACCGCAATGTTGAATCCTTTATAATCCATACCTGATGCACCAATGCGCGTGCGCAGGTGGGCGTTCTCACTTCTCATTGCAGCTCCGGCAGCATGGCCCGATCCGCGTGCAGGATCCACCTCAATATGATCTGCAAGATACGAAGCCATTTCCTTTGAGAACCCCAGTTTAGTAAGCATATTGGGAATATCTTTCTTGTATGCCGCCGCATCAGGATATTTTTGGGATACGATTTTATCGAGCTGCTCTCCGGTATACCGGCTGCGTGCGCGGAATCCGTTATACCATATATCAAACGGCTCCAGTTTTCTTCCAAGCCGTTTTTCAATAAGTCTGGCTACCTTCGGCAGCAGCGGAGAGGAAAGGACGTTTTCGAACATCTGCTTCACTCTTGCCTCAGGCAGTTCCCTTCCGACACTGAAACTGCGCTCTATATGCGTGGGTGCAGTAGGTGAATAAGGATCTGCTTTTTTGGAGGCTCTGAATGTATTGAGCAGCATTTCGTATCGTGTATCCGGCTCGGGAGCGTCTGTGGCTCCGGTGCTTTTAATTTCTGAAGGATCTGCATCCTGCACTGCGGCAGGCCTGACTTCGTTGGAATACGGATTCCAGTCAACACCCGGATTATTCACTACCACTGCAGGTATAGTCTGTGTAACAATGCGCTCCATCACCTGCTGTATCATTTTCTGCTTCGCAAGTCCGTTCTTTTCATCAGCATAACTGGCCTTGATCTCATCTCTGAGGTTCCAGTGTGAAAGCAGGCGCAGCTTCGGAGGAAATATTCTGCTGCCCGTATTGTCTGTCAGGTGGTGCATCCAGATATTGTAGTTCGAGATGTACTGATCCGCCTGTGCACCTGCCTGCGATATAGCCAGGTTGACCTCTGCAGGAACTCTTCTGGAAAAACGCTGCGCCAGGCGTGTTTCAGCCCACTGGCGGCGCGTCCAGCCGGCACCGTTTTTCATCTTCTCGTCGAGTGTGGTTAATGGAAAGTTCAGCAGTACGGTAAAAGCTATTTTATTATTGAAGAAATCATCTGCAGCATGTGCAGACGGGTCGTATCCGGCGAAAGTTTCATCGAACGGATACACGGGCCCAAGCTCCAGGTCGGTCTGCAGCCGGAAAGCGCGGCCGATCTCGAGCATATGACCGTCGAACTGTTCGAGCAGATATTCAAACCTGTTGAACATATTGTCCAGATCCTGTCCGTCAGATGCAAAGTTGGTGCGCACAAACTCCTCAAACTCGTTCTGAGTACCGTCACCGGTTCTCCAGAATCCGGACACCTGCGTAAGTCCCCGCGCGATCCTTTCCTCCTGCTGTGCCCCGTATTTCGAGGTCAGCTCCTGACGCATATTCCGGACCGACTGTTCCATCCATCGTGGTGTTTCGTTCTGTGCATACATTTTGTCTGCTCCGCTGATAAACAGCAATAGAAATAAAGGTAAAATAAAATATTTTTTCATATGTGCATATCCTGTGAATTTATGCATCAAAGATAATAAATATTTTATAAATCCCTTTAGTTCCCGAGGTATCCCGAAGGCGGATTGACTATGTTGCCAGCCTTTTTTGTAAATGCAATAAGGTGCTCGAGAATTTCCTCGGCATTCCTGAATTTATTGGTCATAACCAGCTTAAGCACATCTTTCTGCTGACTGAATTTAATCGTATCGGCAAAGTTGTCCATAATGTAGCGCATAAGTTTGGCGAACTTTTCCTTGTAGTATTCCTCGTTTTCTCCCTTAGGCAGAATGATCATTATATTTTTGCTCTGTATGATTATCCTTTCGAAAAGTGCTATCGATGCGAAGTATTTCAGCATGGCAGTAGCCACGAGACGCTTAACCAGTCCGGGCATTTTACCGAACCGGTCTTCCATTTCTTCTGTAATCTCCTGGATTTCTTCGAGTTTTTTTATGCTGAAAAGTGCAGTATAGAAACTCAATCTGTCTGCCTGATCGGGCATATATGCCTGCGGGATACCGATCTCAAAGTAGGTATCGATAGTAGGATCGGTACGCATCTGCTGCTTGGGCAGATCCTTGAACACTTCGCTGAATTCCTGCTGCTTCAGCTCCTCGACCGATTCATCGAGTAGTTTGACATACATTTCAAATCCCACCGTATCAATAAATCCGGTCTGTTCAGTCCCGAGCAGGTTACCTGCGCCGCGTATCTCAAGGTCACGCATTGATAGATTGAAGCCCGCGCCCACATCGGTGAACTCCTCTATTGCCTGGAGTCTGCGCACCGCTTTCTTATTGATCGATTTTATGGAAGGCACCAGGAAATATGCATACGCCTGTCTGTCGCTGCGGCCAACCCTGCCGCGCAGCTGATGGAGTTCTGCGAGGCCGAACCTGTCGGCTCGGTTAATTATTATAGTATTTGTATTCGGTATGTCTATGCCCGACTCAATAATTTTAGTTGCCAGGAGTATATCATATTTCTTGTGCAGAAAATCATATATGACATTTTCGAGCTGTGCCGGCTTCAGCTGACCGTGTGCAATACCGATTCTCAGTTCGGGCATATACTTGTGCAGGTAATCGGCTATCTTATATATAGACTGCACTCTGTCGTGCACAAAGAATACCTGTCCGCCGCGGCGCAGTTCATTGAATATCCACTCGCGTATTTTCATTATATCGAATGTCTGCACATGAGTATATATGGGCTGACGGTTAGGCGGAGGAGTAGTAATTATTGACAGATCCCTTGCACCCAGGAGTGAAAAGTTCAGCGTACGCGGTATAGGCGTGGCGGTAAGTGTAAGTGTATCTACATTGAGCTTGTAGCTCCTGAGTTTTTCTTTAGCCATTACTCCGAAGCGGTGCTCTTCGTCAATAATTAAAAGTCCAAGATCCCTGAACCGGACATCCTTCGACAAGAGCCTGTGTGTACCGATTACAATATCGACCTGTCCGGATTCCAGTTTTTCAAGTATCTCCTTCTGCTTAGCTTTTGTCTGGAAGCGTGACATTCCCTCCACTTTTACCGGAAACTGAGCAAGCCTGTCCTTGAATGTATTCAGGTGCTGCTCGGCAAGAATAGTTGTTGGCACCAGCAGTGCAGTCTGCTTGCCTTCGTTGGCTGCCTTAAAGGCAGCACGCACTGCAATCTCAGTCTTGCCGAATCCCACATCGCCGCATACCAGGCGGTCCATCGGGTTCTCGGCCTCCATATCCGACTTTACCTCCTCGGTCACACGTGACTGATCAGGTGTATCCTCATAGAAAAAAGATGCCTCGAGTTCTTTCTGCCAGATAGTATCGGCACTGAATGCATAACCGCGCGCTGCCTTCCTGCGCGCGTAAAGTGTTATAAGTTCGCGGGCAGCTTCCTTGATGCGCTTCTTTACTTTCTTCTTTGCCGATTCCCATTCACCGCTGCCCAGCACACTGAGTTTTGGTTCCTCGTTATCCTTGGACGAGTATCTTTTTACGAGCGAAAAATAATTCAGATTGACATAGACCACGCCGCCTTCAGCGTATAATATCTTAATGCTCTCCTGGCTGGTTTCACCGATCTTTATTGTCTCGAGTCCCGAATATCTGCCGATGCCGTAGTTTTCATGCACCACAAAATCACCGCGCTTGATCTTTGCCAGATCTTTCGAACGCGATTTTTTATTTTTCTGCAGCGAAGAAATTTTTGAACGGTAGGGTTTATTGAATATCTGATAGTCAGTCAGAACCGCGTATGAATCATCCCTGAGTATAAAGCCCTTTCTCAGCGCCAGAGCCTTAATTACCACCTGTCCCGACTCCAGGAGTTCTGCAAGTTCCGGTTTAAAATCTGCAAGGAGATCGGTAAGCCTTTTTAGCTGGAATTCGTTTTCCGCAGTAATAATTGTCCTGACATTTTTAGAAGCGAAGTCCTTAAGTGTATTGAACAGCACCTCAAAATTGGAATTTACCGACGGAGCCTCAGAAATATTCAGCAGAATTTTATTATCACCTCCGCCCGGCATCTCCTCAATTATCCAGCGTGCCGTTTTGGAAAACAGCATATCCTGATCGACCTGTTTTGATCCGGGTGTTTCCCTGACTTCATCAGTTCCCGGTTTTGCTGTTTCATCAATTATACTGTCACCCAGAATCTCCTCAGCCAGTTCTTCGTCTTCAAACTGTTCGGCGGTTTCACTTCCGCCAGTTTCTATCTTTACTTCGAATAGCTGGTTCAGATCGCTTCGCGATGCAACAATAAGAGGGTCATTCAGGTAATCGAATATATCAGAATTTATCAGTCCGCCACTGTCTTCGATGTTAGGAGCAATAGTAACAGCAGACGCCGTACCGGACGAACGCTGACTTTCCGGATCGTAGTATCTTATAGATTCCAGAAAATCACCGTCGTATTCGAGGCGCACCGGGTTTGCTTCGCTGTAAGACCAGAAATCTATGATGGAACCGCGTACGGAAAAATCACCCGGGTTCTCTGCAAATTTTGTTTTCTGATAGTTCAGCAGATTCAGGTATTCAATGACTTCATCGTATGTAATTTCAGAATGTTCATCAATTTTCGTAGTGCTTTTCTCAAGATCACCGCGTGCAGGCAGCGGGAAAGCAAGTAATTCACACGTAGAAATCAGTATGAATTTTGTCATTCCGCTTATGAATGTAAGTTTTTCCTGCAGTACTTCGATCTTAAATTCGTCAACAGCAACCACGTAGTTCCCAAGTCCAAGTATATTCAGCTCAACCCTAATTTCATTGACGCTCTGGACATCAGGCAAAAGCAGCACCAGACTGTTTTCAGATGTCATAAGCTCTTTTATCAGCAGTGTTTTCGCTGATCCGGAAAGTGATGAGACAGAGACGATGCGCGACTGGACAAGATTATCCTTGATCTTTTTGACGACAGAAGATCTGCCGAATTTTTCAGTTATATCCATACTGTTTTGATACCGGAATTTTGCAATAAAATGAATTCAGACACGGATAAAAATAAGAATAATTCCGGTTTTATAATATTACAAAAAAACCCGCTCCCTATGAGCAGGAAACGGGTTTTTCATGGTGAGGTGAGAAAATTTGCTGCTGCCTCTCAGATGCTGAACCAGTAAGTAAACTTCAGCATGAATATATTGTCGCAGCTTTTGTCGAACAATCTTCTGAATGAGCGGCCGAAGTTAAACTTTCCTTCGTCTTCGGAGTCGTCCCTGTTTTGTGTCCACACGAGATACAGTGTGGAACCAGGTTTATATTCCCATCTGAGCACAGCATTTCCGCGCAGTGATTTATAGTTAAAATCAGGGTTATCGAAAGTGAATTCTTCGGCCGGGCCGCTGCCGTCCGGGTCAACCGTATATTCATTATTTTCATTCTTCGATATTGTCGAGCTGCCCTCTCCGTACCTGCTGTAATCAAATGACCTGGGACGTGCGAGTTCCTTAAAGCTGCTGTATGCACCGGTTGAGATCAGCGGTTGTACATATAACTGCAGGCTCAAAAACGGTGTAAACGTCCAGTTCATTCTTATGCCCGCAGCGAAAGTCTTCTGATTCATGCGTGCAAATACATATCTTTTGCCGAATGTCTGAATAGCATATTTGTCATCGAAACTGTCGACCCACTGCAGCCGCTGAAGCTGTGTATCAAACGAGGGTTCTATGCTGAGGGATATATTGGCAGCAGGCCTCCATTCCACGCCGGTCCAGAAGTTATAGCTTGCCTCTTCCTGTGAAAGATAATGGTAGTATCCGGCGCTGATTATCCAGGGTTTTCTGTTATCTGTATATGCAGAAAAATTCACCTGCCATCCAGGATAGTTCAGAGACAGCGGGCCGCCTCTGGTCCTGCGGTTGCTTACCGTCTGGGGATTGTATGCCAGATTCCAGTTAATGCTGTAGTAGTTCAGGAAATCAATATTGCCGAAATGAAACAGGCCTTCCGAGGTCACGTCGTATGCAAAATCCATTGTCCTGAAGTATGCAAGCCCCAGCTCCATATAGCGCGAGAATTTTCCCGGCTGTGTCCACTTGTAGCCGCTCCCCACGTGCATATTTATAACATCTGTGCGCCAAAGGAATCCCACATCATTGGTCTCAAATCCCGGATCGACGATACCCAGCGAGGCGTTCAGAAACATGTTCCCTTTCTGTTTATTCAGGTACAGGCGTCCTGAATATCCCGCCAGATAAGTAGCGTTACTGTCGACGCTCAGGTGTGAAGCATCAGGTCTCTGGAAATAGTGTACTGAACTCGTCTGTACGTCAGTTATTCTGTTTTTGCTGCCGGTAATGTACGATCCTGCGGCCCAGCCCGCGAGCATCCATTCCTTGTCTTTATCCAGTGCAGTCCAGCCGTCCAGTCCGAACACATATGCCCCGCTGTTGATATCATCTCTAAGACTGTTCTGACTGAAGAAGCGGGTGGTATAGGTTCCCATAAATCCGAGGCCCTGTTTTCCGCTGTTAAAATCCCGCTGCATTCTTATCACCCCGTAGTGGCTGAAAGGCTCTACTTCAGTAGTATTCTTCTTATTGTCATAACTGTATTCAGCATGTTCACGCTGAGTAAAGGCGTTGATCGTTCCGATGTTCCAGTTATTCAGGACTTTTCCAGTCAGTTTTGCGGCCGCGAGTATATGTGTGCCTGAAGGCACATCGGAATAATCGTTATCAGGCAGGTTTCCCTGCGGATAGCGTCCTATGCGTCGGCTGTAAAAAAGGTCGGGCCCAGGCCAGTTGAATCCCCACCAGTTGTTTACACCGCCGAATCCGAAATTAAATATTGTAGATCCTTCCACAAAGAAAGGGCGTTTCTCGTCGAAGTAGGTTTCTGCATCGCTTAAATTTACCACTGCCGGATCCACTTCAACCTGTCCGAAATCCGGATTGATAGTGGCATTGAGTGTAAGGTTTCCTCCCAGGCCCATCTTCAGGTCTGCGCCTACGCCGGGCAGATAGTTCGATCCGTCCCTGAACGGATCTTCCTTATCGTGTCGAAGATACTCTGCCTTTCCGGTTATATATGGAATTATCTCGAGCTGTTTAGGAAGCGCGATATTTTCTATTCCTTCCAGGCTGACGAAGCGCGACACGAATCCGCTGGCATTCTTTGGTGTAAAGACCAGATAATCGTTTTCGTGTTTTCTTTCTATGACGCGCTTAAAGTTGACCCCCCACACATATTTATCGTTCTTGTGAAATTTGAGCTGACTGAAAGGAATGCGCATTTCAACGCTCCAGCCGTCGTTACCGATAGCAGCCCGTCCTTCCCATATGCCGTCCCAGGAGTTGTCGCTCCAGTCGTCGTTATACAGAACCCCGTCGAAGAATGTACCCGACGGGTTTATGGAAAAATAGTAACCTGTGCGCTTATCGAGATATGAATCTATGTAGAATGTGAACAGGTCTGCATTCAGGCTGCCGTCACGCCTGCCGAGCCTTCCGATAATTGAATCGGGAGCAGAGTCGTACATTTTAGCCGCAACGTATATGGCTTCGTTGTCATAAGCGATCTTCACTACGGTTTGTTCTGAAGCATCCTTGCCTTCAAGCGGATCGCGTTGTTTCAGTCCCGAAATCCCGGGACAAATCTGCCAGACATTTTCTGTGTGTATACCATCTATTGTTATAGGAGAATCTGTTCGCAATGCCCTTACACCCTTAACAGCTTCGGGGGAATTAGTATCCTTGTCGGCCGCAAACAGAAGCAGCGCCGGTACAAAGCAAAACAGTAATATATTTTTAACCATACGCATCCCTTTCTACAGTTCTCAGTTTTCTCCTGCCTTTGGCGGGATCCCCGGATTCGGGGAAGTTCTCAGTTCTCGGATTGTGGTTTCTTATTCATGTTTTTTATATAGATGTCGGAGTTGATAGTCTTTATGCTGATCTTATCGCCGCCGCCATTGAGCACGTAGACGCCTTTAATATTCTTTTCATCCGGATCGGTCCCGTAGCTCTGCGATTTGAAATCTGAATGTATGCTGTGCTCATCGTTATCCATCCACGCACCGCGAATTCTTATAACGGCATTTACCGTTGCCTTTGCATTTTCGGGCAGATAAAGGTTTACATCACCCATCATTGTGGATATTCTGGATTCGCTTTTTCCCGAGGGGAACAGTTCTATTGATATATCACCGCTGTTAGTCTGGGCATCTACCGAACCGGTAATGTTCTTCAGTTCAATGTCACCGCCTGCAGAATTTGCAATTATCCTGCCGTTGGCGCCGTCGCATCTCAGGCTGCCGCCCTTTGTGGATATGCGCGCCTGTCCCGATACGTTTCTGACCATAATATCGCCGCCGAAACTCTCTGCATCGGCATCACCGCCTATATTACCCATTGTGATATCTCCTCCGTATGTCACTGCTTTCAGTGATTTACCGATATCGGAGACGAGTATATTCCCGCCCATTGTATTCAGTTTGGCCCTGCCCTGTACTTTTCCCACACTGATATCCCCTCCCATTGTGGAAATATCCAGATCACCGTCCGTATTGCCCACAGCGATATCACCGCCGGAAGTACTGACCTTTACCTCGCCATTGACGTCTTTGACCTTAATATCGCCGCCGGAAGTAGAGGCGGTAAGTTTTCCGCGCAGGTTATCCCCTACGAATATATCGCCGCTCATTGTCCTAAGGTCGAGATTATACTCTGCAGGCACTGCTACCTGAAGAGTAAGGTCTCCGTTAAAAGAGCTATGGTGATTTGTCTTGATAGTAACATTATTTCCGGTCTGGTATATTTCCAGCTGCCGTATTTCTTCAGGCATCATCTCATCGGTAGTAATCTGCACCTGTTCTGATTTGCCGGGCATGATCTTTATGCTTCCGGAAGTAATGCTTACTTCAAGTTCTCCGCCGGAAGAAACGCGGAATGTTTTTTCCACTCTCTGTTCCTCTTCAATATTCTGATCCTCTTCCTGTGCAATTACCGGAATACTCATAATGCCAATGCATGCAACAGTATAGATAAATTTTGTCATACGTTTCATTGTTCTACCTCCTGAAGAACCGTACGGGCGCTCAGTTTTACAAATTTGTTCCCGTCGGCTTCACTTTTTGCTTTTAATGTTTCGATCAAATCTCTGCTAACGCTGCGTCTGTTCCCGTCTTCCTGCGACAGTATGCCGCTCTGCAGTGCTTTTATTGCCATAACTCTCATTCCGGAATTCTTATCATTATTCAGCACATACAGCAGTGTGCTTTCCACCTGGCTGTCGAATCCGTTTTTACCCAGCAGTATAAGGGCTTCGCGGCGGACACCCGGATTGTTATCAAACTTGATTGTATGTATAAGTGCCGACTTGACCTTATCGCTCAGGTGGACTTCGGTTTCGTTTTCCGAATGTGTATTTGCAGCTATTTTATTCAGTGCTCTCAGTCGTTCGCCGTCGTTGCGTGAATTCAGCAGAGACGTAGTGAGTACCTTGCGGATCATTTTATCGTCGATTGATCCTTTCATCTCCACCGGTTTTACAGCGTCAAAACTGAATGCCACCTCGCCGTCGGAAGCGTCGGAATCCTTAAACTGAAGATTTTCTATTCTGACGCCGCTGTTTTCAAAAGTATCGGCCTTACTTCCGTCGTTGATACGGACGGCTGAGGACGGATTATCAGATTTCACCGAATTTCCGCCGCCGCTGTTTTTCATCAGATATCCCAGCGCCACACCGATGAGTATAAACGGAAGCACCCTTGCATAAGCCCACCTGAAGCCGGGTGATGCAAATGAATGCAGCAGGTTCATCGGAAAGGGCAGCGGCTTTTCCCTGTCGGCAGCTGGCTGGTTGAGTGTATTCTTAAGCCTGGTACGGGCCTCAAACAGCATTTTATCGCCGGGATCATTGTCTATGCTTCTACAGGCAATGGCATGCAGTTCTTTTAGTTCGTGCAATTCCCGCCGGCATGCGGCACATTCTTCCAGATGCTCATCCAGCATCCGGAGCTCGTCTTCCTGAAGTTCTCCGTAGACCTTCAGTACCAGCTGTTCCCTGATCTCTTTATGGCTCATATACATCACCATTATTCATTTACTTTATCAAAACTATTTCAGTTTATCTCTTAATTTGTGTACTGCAGTAAACAGGTATTTTTTAACCGTACCCTCATTGCACTGCATAATTTCCGCAATCTCTTTTATCTTATGGTCTTTCAGATGTTTCAGTGTAAACACCATTTTCTGCTGCGGCGAAAGTGTTTCCAGCGCCCGGTGTATCGATCTGCTGGTTTCCTTTCCTATAAGAATTTCATCGGCCGTATTGCAGTCTGTCAGTTCATCCGGCAGCCTGAATCCCGTCTGCTCTTCGTCGTCACCGGCAGCCTCGTCTATTGATGCATATACTGCCTGTTTTTTCCTTCTGCTTACATACGTAAGACAGACATTGACAGTAATGCGGTACAGCCATGTAGAGAATTCCGATTTGAATTCAAAGCTGCTCAGTCCCTTTAGCACCCTTATGAACACTTCCTGATAGATATCCTTAGCATCCTCGGCGTTAATACGGTAGCCATAGGCAATAGAGAGCACGTGCTTATCGTACTTATAAATAAGCTGCTCAAATGCATCCATATCGCCACGGATAGCAGAGTTTATCAGGTTCTGTTCGGTTTCGGTCATTATTTAATACTTTACAAATTTGTAATAGCTTTGAACTTCAGACAAGCGCTTGAATATCAACCGGTCAGTCATAGGGAGAATTTGTCCGGCTGACCCTTATAATATTATGACTTGGGAAATTTAAAAAGGTTGTACATGAATTTAAATAATTCATGCGTATGAAGTGTATTTTTTTATGCCCTTCCGTATACCATGGTCCGGAAATGCCTTCAAAACACAAGGACCCCTGCCCGAGAAAGCGGCAGGGGTCTGTGGCTGATCCTTATGCGGAAGGAATGTCAGAATCCGAACAGAATGCCCGCTGAAATAACGTAGAAATTGCTGCTCAGGTCATTGTTTACGGCCGTCTGTGCAAAATCCTTGAACTTATGTTCAAGGAACACATACTTGAAGTCACCCGTAATACGCAGGGATCCGCCGACAGGAATTTCCAATCCTGCGCCGAGGTGCCAGCCGAACTCCTGCCTGGTTTCATCGCTCAAGTCGATCTTAGTGACGTCATCGGGCAGATTCTTAAGGTCGTTGGAATAATCGTATGAGGTATTATACCATCCTGCACCAATTGCACCATACACAATAGGTATCGGGAAGAACATACCTGTAACCATTACAGGCCAGCTTCTGACTGCTACTGCTCCATTGCCGTATTCTTCCTGGCGGTAGTTTATCGAAGCTTCGACACCGAGAGCCATATTCAGCCTGGCTCTCAATGCGACTCCGAACATAAACCGTCCGTCATCTGCATCGCCGGCTTTATAGAATCCCACCTGAGGTCCAAATCCCAGCCCTGGTTTTCCCAGTTCCTGCTGTGCCGCAATATTTGCAGAGCAGAGCACCACAACCAGTAACATCGACATGAATATATCTCTAATCGGTTTCATTATGTTTTTCTCCTTTATTGTTATAGATCAGAACCTGAAGATAGCCGCTGCGGGTTCAGTAGTTGGCATCTCCTCTTCATTCAGCGCGTACACTACGCCGTCGTATGCCAGTGTCTGTACAGATGCAAGATTCAGCAGATCCTCATCTCCGGGCATGCGGACGGAATGGATATCGACAGTAAAGTCGACGCTGTTGAACCTGCCCCATATTGATATTTTCGGATTAAAGAACAGCACGGCAACACGTCTTGAAAAAGCGGCAGTCACTATTTCGCGCAGTATATCTGATGTCCGTTCAGTGTCATAGAGCTGTTCAAACTGAAAGACATGGTTCTGGCGCGCCAGATTGAAGTGTTCTTCGGCAATTTTCCAGGCATGCCCGTGCAGTTCCTGTTCACTCATATAGTCTGTATTCAGCTTCACTGATTCATCGATAAGGTTTGCATACGTATTTGCTTCGCGGTAAAGCGGTATAAGGAACTCCACTCCAGCAAGTATGAGCGGAGAGTTGGTTTTTCGGAGTATACCGGTAACTCCTTTATTGAACAGCTGGAAAAATTTCAGCAGATCTCTGTTCTGGCGTGCATCGTTAGTACCTGCGCTCGGACCGTTATAAAATCCCTGCATGGGCCCTCCCCCTCTCTCGGCCCTTGAATACTGTTCCTGCTGGAAAGTATTGTTGTAAACTTTGATATAGTCGTCCAGATTAGTAATTACATCCTTCAGTTCGATACCAGTAATAGTATACTTTGTAGCGCTGAACAGACGCATTTTTTTCTGGTCGAGCGAAAGGATGTAGAACTGGGAATTATTGTTGAAAAGGGGAAGGAGCGGTTTTACATAGAACCGGTCGTTGATCATTACTGATTCCTCAAACTGCCGTGGCAGTCTGAAATAATAAAATTCATTTTTTGCTATAAAGAATGCGGCGCCGTCACTCTGATAATTCCAGAAGTTATGGTCACCATTCAGCTTAGAAGGTTCATCCAGCAATTCCCGGATCTGGCTGCTGCGGTACCCCTTTTCCGCGAGTGTTTTTTCGGTATATCGGAGAAGGTTCTTGAATCTGATGCTGTTTTGTTCGGCTTCTGCTCCTTTTCTGAATGTGGGGAAAAATATTGAAATGCACGGCGAGTGATGTTCGCCCAGCAGGATCGATAGGTTCTCTTTGCTTAGCATATCCATTGTGGTCTCTCCTTTTAATACTAAATGCCCTTACTTACATAATAAGATTTTCCGGCTTTCTTCCAATGATAAAAGGAAAATCCGGTTCAGTAGAAACTGACCGTCTCGGGACGGGAGAACTGGAAGTTATTCATGCGGTAGTAGACATTTTTCAGAGTAAAAAGGCGGAAGCGGTCGTCTGAAGGATAGAATGCTATCATAAGGCGGATAATAGGGAAAACCAGGTGTTCATTTCTTATACGCAGACCTATCCCGTATCCCTGAAACAGCCTGGTGTTCAGCAGCTTTACTCCTTCGCCCGAAATAAATGCATAATCGGCGAAGGTTATCAGTGCAGTCTTGAAACCCATTATATTGATGGGCAGGAATATGTTGTTTTCAAAATTCAGAGTGAGTCTGCGTATACCCGTTCTGGCAGCAGAATACCCCCTAATTCCCATTTCATTATTTATGTCAAGTGCAAGTGTTTCGTGCTTCGGATCGTAGAGATATCCGTAGCGCAGCCAGATGTAGTTTCTCCATTCCGCACCGAGTGCTGGCAGAAGCGGTGTAAAGTAGAACATCTCTAAAGAAAGTGCCGCATTTCTGAATCTGTATCCGTTGTGATATCCTCCCGCCTGCAGACCTCCGAACAGATACCCCTTGCTGCCGAACATTGCGCGGCCCAGGCGCATTCCATAATAGTCCGGATTATCCCTTCTGCCCCGGCTGAATCCGTACAGCAGCTCAACCGTTCCGCCAATCGGTATATCCTCTGTCCTGCCCAGTCCGAATATATGACTTCCCTTTAAGAATTTTCTCTGAGCGTAACCGAGGCGGAAGAGGTAGAAATTATTTGTCTCGAATATTCCTGCAGTATCCATATCTGAAATAAACTCATAATTTGTCCTGAGAAGCCGCACGGCAAAATTCAGTCTGTTCTGATTTACTGCATTTATATTGAAGGGTTTGAAATCGAAGGCATACCCGGCCCAGAAATCATAACGCACTAATCTGAAATAATCCACTGGTGCAGAGACAGGGTTCTGCCTGATCTGCATCTGTTCTGCCTCTACAGATACGCCGCCGGCATACCTTACCACAGGCGAGTAGAAATCGCGGTTGATTCTGACACCATAGACGCGGTGTGTATCGGCAGCAAAATGATACACCGACCCGCCCAGATAGTAGCGTCCGTAGTTGTTTGCAGTGATACCTCCGTCCCACAGATATTTCCTGCTGCCTGTACGGTCATATTTTATCGCCCCGAAAAGTTCTCCGCCCAGTCCCATAAAATTTATATCTTTCAGCTTGAGCATGCCGGTACTTGCCTGTGAACTGTACGCAGCGTCTCCCGAGATGCTCCAGACGTCCTGTACATATACGTGTACATCCACACTGTCGGAACTGTGCGGCACACCGGCCGGTACTATTCTGGCATCATATATATACCCGTTTTCCCTGAGCAGTCTTTCGCTTTCTGCCAGATTATACGGATTGAGCTTCTCGCCCGGTTTAAAGAACAGGCGTTCCCTTACCACCCATTCGCGCGTATTGACATGCAGTGAATTGCCTGTTTTCTGCAGCCAGCTTCTGGCGTGTTCTTCCGGCCGCCTGATAGTCGGGCCGAACACATCCAGCACGGTAATCTCCACATTTCTGATTATCCTGCCTGAATAGCGGCTGAACTGCCTGTAGATGTCCTGATTCCTTTCCTGTTCGTCAGACTCATCGGTCACGAAAATATTCCTGAGCAGCCTGGAGAAAAAATTATCCTTCTCTGAGAACTTCTTTACCTCACCTATTATTCCCTTTGCCGTATCTTTTTCTTCCTGTGCTGCTGCCGCCCCTGCAAGCAGCATGAGAACAACGGCCATATATATTGTCATATGTCTTATCATCCATCCCCGGTTCCTTAAATTTCAAGCAGTGGTCACTATTTCATAATAGCCAAAAACGCAGTGAAAGAAAAGTTTGAATTGAAATACATTCAGGTAAAAAGATACCAGTTTATACTATTGACAATTAAACAGAATATTATATACTTCTAAAAGTTTCTTTTCCGGAGAGGGGCCGGCCATTTAAGCTTCTTTTAACAGAAATAGAGTATGGGGAGTGATATTCTATTTATTGCAGAATTAGGATATTATTGAATGTTTAGTCGTCATGCCGGATACTGCATGACAAAAAATAATATTTTAAAAAATGAAAACGCAATTTCATTTTGCAAAATACCCGGCTGTGCGGCAGTATGACCGGGCAGACTGCGGCCCTGCTTCATTACTCAGCGTTCTTTTGTATTATGGGGGAAATTCGGATCTGGTGCACATGCGCGAACTCTGCGGCACTAACCCCGCGGGAACAACTATGCTGAACATGGTTGAAGCGGCCCGAAAATCGGGATTCGAGGCATTCGGAGCTTCAGGTGAATACGAGGATCTGCAGAAAGAAACCATGCCCTGCATTGCACACGTAATAGCCGACTCATTCAACCACTACATCGTTATCTATAAGATATCTGCCGGCGGAGTCTACGTTGCAGACCCGGCAAAGGGCAGATACTTCATGAAGAAGCAGGATTTTGTCAGCATCTGGCATAGCCGTTCTGCAATTCTGCTGAAACCGGCAGGAAGTCTGATGAGACGGAAAACGGTAAGATGGTTTGACTGGATTTACCCATTCGTCAGAAAGGAAGAAACGTGGCTGTACCAGTCAGTATTCCTGGGACTGATATATACTGTCACAGGTCTGCTCACGGCTGTCTTTATTCAAAAAATAATAGACCAGTTCATTCCGGGCAGGAATGTAGATAAAATCATTTATACGGGACTTTTTCTTACTGTGCTGATGGCGTTGAAGTCCGGTGTAAATTTCCTCAGACAGAAATTCCTTATTGTTCTCAATCGCAACATAAATCTCAGCCTCAACGCAGAATTTCTGGAACATATATTTGGACTTCCTCAAAAATTTTTCGATTCCAGAAAGACCGGGGATATAACGAGCCGGCTTCAGGATGCTCTGAAAATACAGCAGACAATCATCACCCTTGCCGGCAGTGGTATAATTGATCTGCTGATAATCACCGGCTCCGCGCTGCTGGTGTTCCGCTTCTCAACCTCCCTTGCAATAATTTCTCTTCTTGTACTGCCTGTCTACTCATTCGTACTGCTCAGTTTTTCCGGTAAAATAAAGGCCGGGCAGAATGAAGTAATGAAGAGCTATTCGCTTGTCGAGTCGACATACATAGACAGTCTGACAGGAATACACGAAATAATCGGATTTTCTGCAGGCCGCGCATTTTCCATGCTGAACATATCGCTGTTCCGTTATTTCCAGGACAGAGTCCGGAAGCTGGGTATGATGCAGGCAGTAATAGGTGCTGCAGCGGAAATTTCCGGTAATCTGATCGTACTCGGAATACTGATCTGGGGTGCAGTGATGGTCACGAATGGAGGTCTTATGCTGGGGAAAATGATCGCCGCCTATTCACTGCTCGCAGGTGTCCTGCCTTCCATCAACCGTATTGTCGAAAACTGGATTTCTGTACAGGGTGCTTCTATTGCTGCGACAAGAATTATGGATCTGATTTTGTCCGAAAAAGAAAATGATGCAGGCAAGGAAACATTTGATCTGAAGGAATTAGTTGCGATCCGTAACGCCCATTTCAGTTGGACAAAACAGAAACCGGTTTTCACGGGTATTGACCTGGATATACGGCTGGGGCGCATTACCGCACTATGCGGCCCGAGCGGCGCCGGCAAGAGCACACTGGTTCAGATACTACAGCGGAAATACCCGCTTGAAAGCGGGATAATATACATTGACAACAGACCGGCGGAGAATAGTGAACTGGCCGCTTACCGCAAAAACTTTTCCGTAGTACCGCAGAACATAAAACTTTTCAATGGCACCATTGCTGAAAATATACTGCTTGGACGGCCTGCTGCAAATCTCAGCGAGGTACAGCAAAAAATACAAAAGATGGGTTTCGGATACTTCCTGGAGCGTTTTCCTTCAAATGTAACGACACTGCTGGGTGAAGACAATGTTCACCTTTCCGGCGGTGAAAAACAGATACTCGCACTTATAAGAGCACTCTATGACGAGCCCAGTGTACTGATGATTGATGAAGGTCTTTCGGGAATTGACATGGAGATCGAAGAACGGATATTCGGGGTGATCAGAGAATATTCCATTCGTCATGCCGTTCTGCTCATAACTCATAATATCCGTATGATACTGAAATCCGATTACGTTTATCTGCTCGGCGATGGAAAAATTATTCAGGAGGGTATACCCGCAATGCTGACTGCTGACGGCGGAGTGCTCGGGAAAATGTACCGGCAGCAGAAAAAGACATTTGACATCTGTATTCCATCAGAATAAAGGAATTTGCCATGCATGATAAATTTGCAAATATGAAAAACTGGCAGCTGTTTGTATTACTGGCGTTGGGAAACATGCTGATTGCCCTGCTGTTTCAGAGCCTGATAATGACTCATCAGACATACTACAACCTGCTGTCAGGACAGCTCGAAAATTACCGAATCGAAAGATACATCGAATTCTCGGACAGTATGAGTCTGTGGGGAATACTTTTCATTCCTGTAATACAGTGGATAAAGACACTCTTTGTGACCATGCTGCTTCAGCTGCCGTTCATTATAAAATTCGTGGATATACCTTTCAGCAAATTATACCGCGTGGTACTGCTGGCAGGATTTGTTCTGCTGCTTTCGTCACTGTATAAATTTCTATGGCTGTATTTGCAGCCTGCACGGGAGATCAGCAAAGAGGCGCTTGCATTTGTACCTCTGTCAATCACCGCATATATGAATATGTCCGATTATAATCCGGCAGTGTTCGGATTTCTTAGTTTGTTCAATTTATTCGAACTGGCGTGGATAGCAACCATATACCGCGGTATAGCGCAGATAAGAATGATGGACAGGACAGATACCATACTGACAGTAATTATTGTGTGGGCGGGCATCGCAATAGCGCAGCTGGTCCTCATGTTATACATAAGCAAAACATTTGGTCTGAGTACATAGTGGGGAGAGAAAGTCCATCCGGTGCAGGTGGGTGCACCGGGTGGAGCGATATCGGGAAATACGCATGAGTGCTAATTGAGGAGGGTACACTGTCATAAGACGATCCATTATTCTATATGATAAGAGGCTAAAAGTACTGGCTCGCGGACTGAGAAAAGAAGGTACTCTGGCAGAAATAATCCTATGGATTAAAGTCAGGAAGAAAGCATTGTCGGGATACGATTTCCACCGTCAAAAACCGATTGGGAAATATATAATTGATTTCTATTGCAGCGAATTAAAGTTAGCTATTGAGATTGACGGGGCAAGCCATAACGAAAGGATAGAAAAAGATTATATAAGACAAAAAGAGCTAGAATCATTAGGAATCAGATTTCTGCGTTTCCAGGAAAAAGATGTGAGATTTAATCTCGAAGGGGTGATTGAACAGATTGAGCTCTGGATTTCAGAACACTCAGCGACTGAGGGAAAATCCTGTAAGCAACACACCCCGTCTCCCCTATCGGGGAGCCACCCCTCTCAAGAGGGGACTTAAAACTGATATGTCATCAGATGAGTCTCATTCTTAGGAGGATTAGACATAAGTCAGACGAACGAATATAGACAGGAATGAATAAAAAGAAAACAGGGCAAGGCATAGTTACGAAAATAGTTAATCCCCTCTCGAGAGGGGTGTCTCCCGCCGCAGGCGGGAGACGGGGTGTGTTGTTTTTCGGGACAGGAATAAGATAATGAACAAAATGAAAATAATTTCCACAATTTTATCATTTCGGAAGCGGCTGTTCCTGAATCACTTACGTAAAACATGGAGTTGGTTAAAGGTAATCTCTGTCTCGCTGATAGCATTGTGGATCATTAATTTTATAGTGAGTGGAAGTTATATAGGGAAACTGCTCTATGAATATTATCTGCACGAAAATATTTACTTTGCCCCGCTATTGATAATTGTTTCCTCTCTCGTATTTGCCCTGACTGTGATAATATCAGTCTTTGCCGGCGGAATGGTGAATCGCCAGGATACTTCAGTTACTCTGCTTCACTATCCAATTCCACGAAAGCTAATGGTCATTTCGGATATTATTTCCGAATGCTGCGAACCTTTCAGCTTACTGTGCTTCGCTACATACGGAATATTATACTTCCTGGCCGGTAATAGACTTAAATTGATTCCATTGCTCTTGTTTACAGGAATATTCATTTCATTCATATTTCTACTATGTTGCGTCATTCACCTGATCAAGTCAGGACTTGCTCTTCTTGTGCATTCCGGACTGTACCGGATTTTCCGCTGGGTATTTCCTTTAGTGTTTTCGCTTACTTTAATATATTGTTTGAAAATAATTTCCGGAAAAGTAACCGATATCAATACTCTGCAGGAATTCAGTAATTCACTTGAACTGTTTCCCCCCGGCGTTTATTCAAAATTCGTAATTTCGCTCAATTCTTGCGGCTTATGGCAGAATTTTCTGTTTTCCTTTACATATATGAGTGTTGTGAACATTCTGCTGCTATACTCAAATTATATAGTTACTGCACATATAGAGAACAGAATGTTCAGGCAATTGCATCGGACTATACCCGGCGCTGAAAGTATGTTTTCAGGATTCCGTTTATGCATTAGTCCGGTTTTCCGGAAGTCATTGCTCTATTTCTTCAGATCCCCCAAAAGAGTATTAAACGTACTATCACTATTTTCTTTCTACATTCCCTTTTTATACTATCTGATACTATCACCGCCTTCAGCTTCCGAAAACTTTTCTATCATTCTGATTACAGAACTTAGCTTCTTTTTCTTTCACTCCAGTTTAATTCTCCTGTTAGAGGGTAATTTTTTCGGATACGACTATTCGGGAGTCGTGAACTACTATTTCCTCCCGGTGCGCCTGTCTGACGTAATAATTTCAAAAAGCACGTTGTCACTTTGTCTTGCAGGGATAAATTATTTATTTGCAATTATCAGTCTGCTGTTGCTGGATACTTCCTTGTCAGACCTGTTTATTTACACGAGTTTTTCCATCTTTACTTTTTTCGTATTTCAGTTCATCTCCATATGGTTTTCTATTTTTTATCCTCAGAAAGTGGAATTTTATCAGCTATGGGGGGGAGTAAATACGACTGCAGGGGTGTGGTTATTATCTCTGTTAATAATTGCTCTGTTTTCCGTCTTACTTTATTGCATTCTGCAGATTGATTCGTTCACCACGAAATTCGTACTATCTGCTGCTTTTCTGTCACTTGCTGTAATAATGTTTAGCAGGTCAAGAAAATTTTTAAGCATACTTTCAGATAAACTGTATTTCAGAAAAGAACTCATAACCGCAGAGTTGAAATGAATACTATCGAAATTTCGAATATTACAAAATCGTACAGGGATCAGAAGGCATTGGACGGATTGAGCCTGAATGTTCCAGATGGAATTATATTTGGGGTCACAGGGCCTAACGGAGCCGGGAAAAGCACCACGGTAAACTGCATCACAGGCCTGGCCAGCCCGGATTCAGGAATAGTCTCCGTATTCGGCAGGCTGATAGATGGTGATTCTATGGATGTAAGGAGAAGAATAGGAGTATTGTTTGAAAACACAGAGAACTTATTTATTTACCTGAAAGCAGAAGAGCAGCTGATATTCACTGGAGAAATATTCGGAATGAAAAGGAGCGTAATAACGCAGCGGATAGACGAGCTTATGAAATTTTTTGCACTTGAGGATCACAGGTACAAACTTATTGCTGATTACTCCAGAGGTATGAAGAAAAAGCTGGGACTTGCTTCTATGTTCCTGCACGATCCCGAGCTTATGATACTCGACGAACCTTTTGAAGGGCTGGATACATTTACCGTAATAAGGCTAAAAAATCTCTTGAGATCACTACGTGATAAAGGCAAGACTGTTTTTATCACTTCTCACATGCTTGCATACATTGAGGATATCTGTGACGAAGCGGCAATAATAAGTGAAGGGAAACTTGTATTTCAGGCTCCGACAGGAAAGATACGGAGCATTGTAAAAAATGAAATTTCTAAGGAAACATATAATTCGCTGGAAGAAGTATTTCTTGACCTTACCGTACATGATAATCTGACAGAATCACTTTCCTGGTTATAGAAGCAATACTTCACCGGCAGAATTCGAGGAAGAAATGGATAGAAAGCATTTACCTGCTGTATTGTTCATTATGCTCTTTTCCCTATTTGTCATCTGGATAGTCTCCGGCGGCCGTTCCGGCAGCAAAACTGTCTCTGGTTTTACATTGCCTGCAATTAACATTGTGACTGCTGCAGGCAAAGAACAGATCAGGACTGACAGAGTCAGGCCGGTTATTATTATGTGTTTCAGTTCCTACTGCGAGCATTGTGCATACGAGCTGAACATTATAGATAAATCACCCGGCATGTTCACAGGTACCCGGCTTTATCTGGTTACTTCAGAAAATAATTATTTAGCGAGCGGCAAATATAATAAATGGAAAACAATTTTGGCCGACACTAATATCAAATTCTGTATTGCTGACAAAAAAGAATTCGAAAGCAAGATTGAATCAGTAAGGACGCCGTCATTATATTTTTTCACCAAGGATGGTTATCTCACTGACAAAATTTACGGCGAGGCCAAACGAGATAGAATTTGGAAAGGAATTGAAAATGCTCGTCGACGCGCAGAAAGCGGTAATAAATAATGCCCCTACCGCGGGGCAATAACTTCAATAATAATGGGGAATAAAATGAAAGAGTTAAACTTACCCGAAATGGAAAGCATCACCGGCGGTGACAGAGCTAACGGCTGGTGTTTTGCGTCCGGTATTTTGTGGGCATTTGCCTTTGGTTGTGGTCCTATAGGGTTGGCGATGTGGGGGCCACCTGCATTGGCTACAGGAATAATATGTGCTCATAACTAATTTAAATAGGAGGAATTTTAATGAAACCTATTGAAGAAAAACAACTTGAAGAACTCCAGGGTGGATCTAAGGTATGTGATTTCATCGCTGGAATGAGTACAGGATATGCCATACTTGCCTGGTTTGGAGCCGCAGCACATCCGGGAGTTGGGTTGATACTTGCCGGAGGTGCTGTTGGCTGCTGGCTTGGCTGGTGGTAATCTAGTAGCAGACATTTATTGAGAGCTCTATATGAAAATAAATAAAGAAACATCGATTAAAGGTAAACTAATCCTAGTTATGGAAAGTACATTTCTTTATTTGGGTGTTGCGGTCCTTTCCACTTTCTCATTTCTTCTAGGGAAGGACCTGCTACCTCAAGCTGTAAGTAAGGTAGGCATGAATCATGCTGATATATTTGTGAGAATTCTATTGATTGGTACTATAAATACTCTACTCTTTATCCAGATCTTTTCCAGGCCTAGAATCCCGGAAATAAAACCTGTTTTACTTTTACCCAATTATGATAAAATAATATTTAGGCAAATAATCATCAGTAATCTCGCCTGCTGGAGTAATATAACATATTATACAATAATACTTAGTCTATTCACTGGAGGATTATGGGGAATGCGATATTTTCTAGAAATAATTCCTGCCATTCTCTTATGTGTTTTATTGACTTTGAGTTTACGGATTAATTGCATATCTCTTAAATTGGCGTTACGTTACTTAAAACGAAAGTATCTGATAATCTTCTATTCTCTAAGCATTAGTATTATTTTTCTATTTCCAATATCTATAATTAATATTCACTACTTAATTTCGACCATACTTGCAGGCATTATCTCTCTCATTTCAATTTTAGTGTTTAACACTAATGCTTTACCATTATTCAGATATGCTTTTGATAACATAGAAGTAAGCAATCCTTTAAAGACCCAATATTACCCGGGGACTTTGAAACTGAATTTCTACAGTAAAGAATTTCGAATGTTGGCGCGCTCAAAGCGACTAAAAACTTTGTTTTTCCTAATGATGGCTTATTTCCTCATTTCTATTATAATTTTGATTTTTTCCGACAGAATGAGAATCAGAAATGTATTTCTGTACTTAAGTTTTTGTGGTTTATCCGTATTCCCGGATTATTTAGAAAGGTTATGGGCGTGGGACCACAAAAACCGCGGTTTGATTCTATCCTTCCCTTCTGCTGCCGGGAAATATTTCCGTCAGAAAATCAACTTCGCATTTGTACTGCACATAAGCGTCATCATTATCAGTATGGCATTCTTTCAGAGTTATCCGCTTATTGGCGCCCTGTTAAGCATACTATCTATTATTGCATTGGTCATCATCGGAGGATACGAAAGTTTTTCAAACTACA
>JBLMZS010000069.1:0-6982 GCA_050258935.1 Bacteroidota bacterium | reverse complement strand
AATCTCGCTCAGGTTCTGACGCAGATTATTGGATAAGATCCCTGGCGTGGGTTTGCAGGTTCAAATGTTCCAAAGCCCCTGAGGGGCTCCTGATGATTAGTACCCGAAATAAGCTGGAATTATACAGATATTTTGTTTGTTGACAACCTGCCCGAGTTGCAGAAAATTCAACAGTCATTATTATTTACCTTATACCTGATTAAACTTAATGACGCCAGAGAAGTTTACAGCGATTACTATACTGAAACATTTCTGCAGACACTTCCCGACAGCACTGAGGGAAATGTCTGACAATTTTAATATGGCTCATAATCAGTTTAACTATTTAATCAGCTGCATTTTTACGGATTTCACAAAACTTCCGGCTTTCAGTCTGGCTATATATATTCCGCTCGCTAAATTACCGGCATCGAAAGTTATATTATAGCTGCCCGCTACCTGATTCGTACTGACAAGCGTGGCAACTTCCCTGCCCAGCATATCGTAAACCTTTAGCTCAACATTTCCCGTCAGCGGCAGATTATATCTGATCACTGTAGAGGGATTGAAAGGATTGGGATAGTTCTGCTCCAGGGCATATTCCGCTGGAAGAAAAGAGGACATATTAACATCCACTGTACCGGAGTATTTATACTGCCCGTCGTTGTCAATCTGTTTTAAACGGTATGAATATTTTCCCGCTTTGGCAGTATTGTCAGTAAATGAATAAGTCTTAGCGGAATTTGAGTTCCCGCTGCCTGCGACAAACCCTATCTTCTCATAACTCATAACTCCGAACTCAGAACTCATAACTGCCCGTTCAATTTCAAATCCGTAGTTATTCACCTCTGCAGCCGTGCTCCACCTGAGTATGACCTCACTGCCGGATACCGCTGCCGAAAAAGAATTCAACTCAACAGGAAGAGGATCATCCACCTGGTATTCATAGGCGCCAATGTCAATAGTGCCCGCAGCCCCGGTGGTTTTGTTCAGTTTCCTCGGACAGCCCGAGCCACGGATATCATAGCTTAATGAATTATAACTGTTATTCCCCGCGTCAGTGCAAGGCGAGGTTTTTGTAATTCTGAAATCAGCGTCAGAAACGTCTGCGAACTGAGGATTAGAAGTAATGCAGTTTGTAAATGTGGGTGTGGTGGTGGATATAAATTTGTCTATAGTAATATCATAGCAGCAGTTATTTAAGACCAGGGGACCATTCATGTTATAAAGGTCATCGCTATAGAATCCCAGATTTCCCCAGATTATGGTATTATTCAATGTTGTGGTTAATTTGCAATTGATATATATACCGCCACCTACGTTATTGGCAGTAATTGTGGCATTCGTAATCTGAGGAGAATTTGAAGTGCCCGAAAAGTATAATCCTCCTCCTCCCTTGGAGCCTTTGTTTTGTGCCACAAGAATGTTAGTCATGGCAGAACTGCATTCATACAGATATGCTCCCCCTCCGTTTCCGGATTCATTACTTAAGAAAGATACATTAGTCATTGCAGGACTGCTGTAATAAAGGTATCCCCCCCCGCCCGCCGAAGATGATTTATTAAATGAAAATATGACATTATTCATTGTCGGAGATGAATGGTCGCTGTACATTCCTCCGCCAAACACTTCGGGAGGGTTTTCTCCGTTGGCATTACCGTAGCTGACCGTAAAGCCGTCGAGCACTGCCGTGCTGTTTATATCAGGATTTTCATCCGGAAGGTTTATGACGTGGTAGCAGTTATCGGAATAGTCTCCGCCCGTGCCCAGATCCCCGCTTAAAATGGTCTCATTTAAACCGCCCGCGCCGAAATCCGTCCTCTGGCCAAGCGTCGTTTCAGTACCTGCAAATCCTCCGTATATACCTATGCTGTTTTTCAGGCGGAAGTGATAGTAACGGGATGTATTTGTAAGACCGTTGGAGGAAGTGGGTTTGTATGTTCCCCGGGCCACCCAGATCTGTTCTCCCGCAACAGCGGCATCAAGTGCGGGTTGCAGAGTGGTAAAGGCATTTGTCCAGCTGGCGCCGCTGCCTTTTCCTATAGCATTATATCTGACATAATGGATGCGGGCTGCAGGATCCGTCCCGGTAGTCCACTCATATGCCCCCATATCGACCCGTGCATTCTGTACACGTGTTTTCCCGCGTACGTCGTCAGAAAAAGTCTCACCAGATCTCGTCAGATATGAATTGCTTCCGGTATTTACAGCCGGTGAATTCCCGTTCAGCCGCAGGTCGCCTGCTGCGGCATCAACCATTTTCGGATCAGATGTTATATTGTTATTTGTGGCCGTGAAAGTGCCCGAAGAAACATAGACATCATTTGCGCCGTTTTTATAGCATGAATAATTTAATGTAGTGGTTCCTCCGAAAACTGCAATTTCATTGCCGTTAGTGCTGGCCGAATTTCCCCAGATAATGCAGTTACTGATTGAAGGTGTGTTGACTACATTGTTGGCAATTGCACCGCCGTAGCCGGCTGCATTCAGGGCAAAAGTTGAGTTAACTATTTGGGGCGAATTATTATTATTATATATTGCGCCGCCCCTGTAAGTAGCCGTGTTCGAAATAAAGACCGCATTCACCACAAAAGGATTGGAATTAGTATTATACAGTCCGCCGCCATAATCAGCCGCATTGGAAACAAATGCTACGCTGCTTACAGTCGGAGATGAATTTCTATTGTACATTCCGCCGCCGTAGCTCTCAGTTCCTCCTCCGGCTGCGTTTCCTCCGGTGATAGTAAATCCATCAATGACGGCTGTTTCGTCAATAGGCTGCGACAGCTGCGGATTGTAAATGACGTGATAACAATTATCGGAATTATCCCCAGCAATTCCGATGTCTCCGCTGAGAATGGTTTCATTCTCACCGCCGGGACCGAAATTTTTCCTGCCGCTGACAGTCTCAGTACCTGTAAACGATCCTGTGAATCCCCCATAAATTTTAACATCGTTTATCAGGCGGAAGTGATAATATGATGGGTCATCTGTCAGGTCGTATGCCGAGCTGGGCTTGTAAGTCCCCTTGGCAACCCATATCTCATCGCCGGCAACTGCGGCATCCAGAGCCGTCTGCAGTGAAGTATATCCGTTTTTCCAGGTAGTGCCGTCATTAAGGCCCGGCGCGGTGCAGTTTACATAAATCGTTTTCCCCAACGCCATAGAGGCCAGCATCAGACATATTATGATAGTCATTCTTTTCATTGCTCTTTCCTTTCGATATTTATCTTAAAGAGATCACACAAATTTTCTTTAACAATGAATGCTTTAGCTCCTATCTGCTCTGCTCTGATTCGCAGCCGCTCATCATTGAAGTCGGACAGAAGCGCGATGGACGCATCCCGGAATTCACTTATCATCATTTCCGCCAGTCTGAATCCGTTCTGTTTTTGCATCTGAAGATCAATCAGAAGCCAGTCAGGTTTATATTTCCTGAAGGCAGCAGCTATGTTTAAGCCATCTTCCAGCTCCATGCATTCATCATTATTGTCAACTATCAGTTCCCTTAAATATTCCCTGAAACTTTTATTCTCATCGACAATAAGGAATTTCATAATTACCTTTCACTCATTTAGATACTTTTATTCCTAAAAAATATAACAATGCATATCAAAGCGAATAAGGGAATACTCACTTTTTTTTGTGTGTTAACGCATATTCTTTAGTGACGGAGTACTGGAGTATTTTGGCCGGGAATTTGCCGGAGCAGCTAAGTAAATGAGAAATTTATCCGCGTCTGAAATATTCATTATACCTGACGGAAAATTTTAACAGGTCTCTTGATCCCTTAAGTCGCAGCTTTTTAGAAATGCTGACTTTATGATTTTCTATCGTTCTTTTAGAAACAAAAAGTATTTCCGAAATTTCTTCGTTGGTATGCAGTTCGGATACCAGCAGCATGATTTTCTTTTCAGCAGGAGTCAGTTCATTGATAAGTGCATCTATTTTTTCATCGACAGAAGATTTTTTTATTTTCTCAACAAGCATCGCGGTAAGGCTGCTGCTGATAAATTCTTTTCCTGCAATAACACAGTTTACAGCATCAACAATATCAAGCACCGCGTCATCCTTTAAGACGTATCCGCTTATTCCAGCATCAAGCGCCTTAAAGAATATCTTTCTGTCATTATGCATGGTGAGCAGGATAATTTTGACCTTGCTCATGGACGCCTGCAGTCTTTCTGCAATTTCAATTCCGTTTAACCCGGGCATCTGAATATCCAATACTGCAATATCCGGATTCATTTTATTTAATAATTCAAAAGCTTCCAGGCCGTTCCCGGCTTCCGCAATTACGTCAAATCCTCCTGCGTTTTCCAGTTCGGCTCGTACTCCCGCAAGGAAGAGCGGATGATCGTCCGCGATAATTATGGTCTTTCTAATATTTTCATTTTTCATTTTCTTGTGCAGGTTTAATCTGATAATCCATTTTAATTTTCGTACCGTCTTTACCGGAATAAATGCCGAATTCAGCGCCCAATATCCTGGCACGTTCCTTCATGCCCGTAATGCCCAGACCGCCGTCATTTAACGATCCATTTTTTGTAAACCCGGTTCCGTTATCCTTAATTTCCACATGTATATAACCGTTTTCTTTTTTAATACTAACAAAGGCTTGCGTGGCTTTTGAATGTTTTACAATATTGTTAAGGCTTTCCTGAACAATCCTGTAAAAATTGATTTCATTCGCATTTGAAAATATCTTGTCTATTTCATCAATATTCATTTGAAATTTTATTACAGATGTTTCCGAAACCTTCTCGACAACCGTCTCGATAGCAGCAGTCAGTCCAAGCTGATCTAAATACTGCGGACGCAGATTATATGTAATATTCCGGATTTCCTGAATCGTTTCGCCTGCAAGGTCACTGATTACCTGAAGCGGGTGAACGGTTATGCCGTCCGAGGAATTTTTGATTTTTGAGGCAGTTTGTTTTTAATCAGCAATAGTTTCTGTCCGACACTGTCATGTAGTTCAAGAGCTATTCTGTTTCTTTCAATTTCCTGGGATTCAAGCAATTTGGCCGCAAAATGATGTCTGGTCTCGTTCTCTCGTTTTATTGCATCTATTTCTTTGCGCCGGATATTCTCCCTTTCTCTATCTGCCTCCCTGTAATTATGCATAACCAGCCATATTATAGTTGCTACAAATATAACCGCACCAAAGTGAAAGACTTTCAGATATTCCCTGAATCCGCTGGCAAATCCTTCACTAAAGAGAAATATGAATTCCAGCATCAGTGAAAGGAGAATCCCCGACATTCCTATAATAAATACTTTGCTCGAGTAGCTGCTTTTTCTTATGCTTAAAACTAAAACTGTCATACCTATAACAAGGCAGACACTGTTGAATAACATGAAGTATTTTGCAATATCATAAAATATCAGGCTGGTTATTTCAAGAATAATGAATACTATAATTAGTAGTGCCAGTTTGACTTTCCAGAGGGCGTTAATAATTATTTTATATTTATCCAACACAACCTGCTCCATTAAATAATAAAAACTCACCGGCGCCATATTACACGAGATATAATTCATGTGGTAAAAAACCGATGGGCTGTTGAATATCAGCTGGAAAAATGCGGTATTGCAGGCTATTATAACTCCCGTCGAAATTAAGAATATGGCAAGACCAAACAGCATTTTTGTTCTTTGGAGAGTAAAAAAAATAATTAAGGAAATTATTGCGCTCGGAAAGATGATTGTCAGAAATATATAATTTACCGCATTATGGTTAAACATATTTCTGGTTATTTCCAATGATGAACCGAACAAAGATTTGTCGACAATGCGGCTTACCTCTTTTCCCGTCCTTATTTGGAAATATAATTCGGCACCATTTTTGTAAAAGGGAAGCCTGATCAGACCCTGGTTCCACCTCATATATTTATCCCCTTCCGGGCAAAAGCTTCCGCACTGGTAGATCAGTTCACCTTCAAGAAAGACCTGCATGCTGTTGCTGATCTGGCCTATATAAACTGCTGCATCGGCGCCTCGCCGGAAAGGTAGTTTTGTTCTCAGCCATATTATTCCGCTGCGGTTATTTTTAGGGATATTATACGGACTGGATACTCCGGCCCATTTATCCGACAGGCGTATTGTATTTATACTTTTTACTTCAGCAGTAGTATCATTTCCGGTATAATACTGCCAGCCTGTCAGCCTGATGATATTGTCTGTCCCCCGTATAACAGCTGTACTGCAATATCCCTGGCAGTATGCAGATACAAATAGCACTATAAATACTATAGATATTCTTAATTTCAAGCTTTCCCAGAAAGAAATGAGATGAAAAATTCTAATACTTTAAGGCGTAAGTCCGGAAAATGCTATACCTTTGACGCGAATGAGCAGTCAACTTATATAATATAGGTTATTCTTTCACTTATGCCAATTATCAGAATCGGTCATAATTCTGTATGATAATTGACAACAGTAAAGTTAAATTACGAAAACTAGAATAATTGTCAAGATTATTTATGATTTTCTTCATTGGTTCTGGAATTCAGGAATTTAGCATCTGATTTTGACGGTTCATTATTGGAGTTAAGTCGCGTTATTTACTAAATTTGTAGTTGTTTTATTCACTCTTTAATGAATACCGAAGGACGTTTTAATGAATATACCGTGTCACCCTCAGCAGACACTTTTTCCACTTTCCTCTGTTCAGCGCGAGATCTGGTTCGATCAGGTGCTATACCCTGACACATCGGTTTACAATACAGGAGGTTATCTCCGCATAGACGGAGATATCGACCCGGATATATTTCACAAGGCATTAACACAGCTTGTAAAAGAAAACGACATACTGCGGCTCAGACCTGTACTAAAGGATGACCTTCCTCTTCAGTCGTTTCCTGAGATGACTCATGTCGACATGGGATATTTTGATTTTTCACAAGAGGCTGATCCTTTTCAGTCTGCGTTAGACAGTATGACACAGTTTCATGTGCGTCCTTTCCGGATATTTGAAGAGCCATTATTCCGTAATAACCTA
>JBLMZS010000068.1:0-41119 GCA_050258935.1 Bacteroidota bacterium | reverse complement strand
TAATTCTCGCGTTTGCATATCCTGACCGAGTGGCCAAAATAATATCCGGAAACCGCTATCAGCTCTCTCAGGGCACCAATGCAGTACTTCCGGAAAACACTCCGCTTTCAGGTGCTGAATTTCTGACTGTGGCTGATGTGGATAACAGCGGAGCCTTAGTAAGAATATTTCTGGCTGCACGCCTCAGCAAAGAACATCTGCTGAAGCAGTTTGCCGGTCAGCTTACCGAGGAGGATATAACACAGTGGCAGAACGGCAGGATTACGTGCCGGAACATACTTAAATTTGGTGAAATTGTACTGAATGAAAGACAACATGAAGCAGACGATAGTGATGCCATAAGGGTAATAATTGAACTTATCAGAAATAAAGGACTGTCTGTATTGCCATGGGATAAGGACGGCCTGGGATTGAGGAGCAGAAACCGGTGGTACAGGAACTTCAGAAACAGTGACGACTGGCCGGATCTTTCTGATGAAACACTGCTGCAGACACTTGAAAACTGGCTTGCACCTTTCCTGCCAGGAATAAGAAACATCGAAGGCATCAATACTCTTAACCTGAAAGATATACTGATGTCCATTTTTACATATGAGCAGATGCAGGAACTCGACAAAATGGCACCGTCACACCTCAGACTGCCCAGCGGAACCAGAGCATTGATTGACTACGATGAAACAGATAAACCGGTACTGGCTGTGAAACTTCAGGAACTGTTCGGCCAGACTGACACGCCTCGTATTGCTGCTGGCGCGGTTCCGGTACTGATACACCTGCTGTCACCTGCCATGCGTCCGTTGTCTGTGACACAGGATCTGAAAAGTTTCTGGCTGAACACATATCCGGAAATAGTTAAACAGATGAGAATGAAGTATCCAAGGCATGTCTGGCCCGATGACCCGTTAAATGCAGTACCGACTAACAGAACAAAACCCCGGAACAGATGAACATCGCAGTAATATGCAGCATCTGTGCACAGAAAAACTTTTCCATGCACAGAAAAACTTTTCCGCGCACAGATGCGCTGAACATACAAAGCCCCATCACCACAAAAGGCCAATCACCACAAAAGGCCGATCACCACAGTTGTAAAAGAAGAATCCCCTTAAAGAATAAATCCGAAGTTATACATTAGTCCAGCCGTAAGAGCTTTATACTTTCCGATGTTATAATCGAGTATAAGGCTGACGCTGCCCAGCTGAACGGCTGCACCCAAATTGACCCTGTTTTTATTTTCACTCTCCATATCGAATTTTATATTGACCTCTTCCTTACCGGCTTCTGAATCGAATGTTGATGTATAATCCACTTCAACATTTGTTTTTTCGAGAATGAATCCTGCAAACGGAGTAACCTTTACCAGTCCTGTACCGAATGTACGGCTGACATTTATGCCGTATGCAGTTCCGGTAATTTTCAGCAGATCGGCAAGAGTAATTTTCTGGGTCATAAAGCCGAGCGATATATCGACCGGAAGAGGAGTCTTCAGCCAGACACCCGGATTGTGCTGGAGTCCGAAGCCGATAAAGTCCAGTTTGCCCAGATCTTCCGGCATATTTATACCGGGTAAATAGCGCAATAACATCTGTGTTCCGTACACGGTACCTATCTTTATCTGCGGAGCGGCAGCAGGCAGCATACTGAAGTTTTCAAGTGCACCCTTTACATTTATTTTTATACTGCGCGTAGGCAGCGACACGGTCATTGACTGCTGAGTCCTCGGATCAGTGACCAGAAAGGTTTCACTGCCACGGGGTGCAAAGGTGACCTGGATATTCTCTTTTTTGCTTCCCGTAACAGTCGGTCCGCCGATGGCGACATTAAAATCCCTGGAGATTATCTGACTAATCAGCTGTTCCTTTATAGCGGGATCCGTAACAGATTCGGTAAGTTTCTGGGCCTGATCTCTCGTAAAACGGAAGTTTCCGTCTGTAGAGAATCTTTTCTCCTCATCCTTAAAAAAGCTGCCCATTGCGACTATACCGACTTCAAAATCCAGTCCCAGCACTTTTGCCGCCGGAGGTCTGTTGAACCAGCCGCCGTTATAATTAGCGCCGAAAGTATTCACCGCAGGTGCAATGTACTTTTTTGAAGCAATTCCTGAAAGCTGCTGAAGCCTTTCATTGAGCGACTGAGCCTGCAGCGTCGAAGCCATAGCCATCAGAACAAAAAATACCGGAACTATTGATAGATGCTTTTTCATATGTGCCCTTTCAAGATTATTGATTATGACAAAACAATTTTTCTTTCTACATATTTACGGCAGTCTGCATAGTGCAGCGGGAAAGGTTTAAAGTAAGAGTGTAAAATATGAGATATAATTTAAAAAACAAGACCCGCTGTTAATAACACTTTCTGATGTGCGGAATGTCAAAATCACCAGAGTTCCCGTCAGCTGACAATAAGGCTGTTTTCCTTTCTGGTCAGTTTTTCAGGTATGGATTCAATTATCTCTTTTTCCAGAATATTCAGTATATGGATTTTCAGGTGGGCTCTCAGATACACCAGACTGATTTCACGCTTGGGAACCGGAGAGCTGAACTTGCGCACAAATTCCATTTTTTCCGTACCTTCCAGATCCGCCAGCGCAAGGTACGGCAGCAGCGTCATACCGAAATTATTTTCCACCAGTTTTTTCAGTGTATCAATATTGCCGCCTTCGAATCTCAGGTGCGGTATATCTCCGGAGTTGTTTTCAGCATCGCGGCACAGCTGGACTGAATGACCCCTGAAGCAGTGTCCTTCATTCAGCAGAAGCAGATCGCTTACCGAAAGATCCTCCGGGCGTAATTTCTTTTTGTTAAACAGCCGGTGTTTTCTCGATACATAACCGATGAACGGCTCATAATACAAAGGCCGCTCATGAAGATCAGACTGATAGAGCGGGGTGGCAAGTATGCCTGCATCTATTTCCTCTGACCTCAGTTTCGAGATTATCTGGTGCGTCTGTATTTCATCAATTACAAGATGAAGCCGCGGGTAATGCTTCATTAGTTTTTCAATGAACAGCGGCAGCAGATAGGGTGCCACGGTCGGAATTACACCTATACGAAAATCGCCGGCAATCTCGTTTCTGCCAGCATCAATAATATCTTCTATCTTCATTGCCTCATGAATGACGTTTCTTGCCTGTTCGATTATCCTCTCACCAATATCCGTCGGAATAACAGGCTGGCAGCTCCTGTCGAAAATGAGCACACCCAGTTCCTCCTCCAGCTTTTTTATCTGCATACTCAGCGTAGGCTGTGTTACGAAGCAATGCTTTGCAGCAGCCGCAAAATTCCTGAAATTATCCACTGCGACAATATAGGATAGCTGCGTAATTGATACCATATATTTACCCTTCCAATTATAAAGTTTCTCTATCGTATTATAAATATAATCAATTTGATTTATCATTGCTACTGGTATAAGTTTGAATAAGTGATTGACAATTATTTTCATTTAACAAAAAGGAGACAGACAATATGTTAACAGTAGGATCAAAATTTCCCGAATTTTCCAAAAAATCTGTAGTATCAATCGAAGAAGGCAATGAATTTCAGCAGCTGACAAGCGAGGATCACAAGAAGGAAAACAAGTGGCTGGTAATGTTCTGGTATCCCAAGGATTTCACTTTTGTTTGCCCTACGGAAATTGCGGAGTTCAACAGACAGTACGAAGAATTCCGTGACAGGGATGCAATGCTCGTAGCCGCTTCTACCGATAGCGAATTTGTACACCTGGCATGGCGCAAACACCATGATGACCTGAGCAGCCTGAAATTCCCCATGCTTGCCGATACCTCAAAGTCACTTGCTGAAGAGCTGGGGATACTTGAACCATCCGAAAAAATTGCTTACAGGGCTACATTCATAGTTGATCCGCAGGGAATTATAAGATTCGTATCTGTTAACGATCTGTCTGTAGGCAGAAACGTTAAAGAGGTGCTGCGCGTTCTGGATGCTCTTCAGACTGACGAACTGTGCCCGTGCAACTGGCAGAAAGGCGAAAAAACGCTTTCGTAATGCACCTTCACAGGCAGTATGGCACCTGCAGTCCGGCCAATTTTCACGTTAGCTAAAACAATATCAGTACAGGGTGTCCCGCATATGCGGGATGCTCTGGCCTGAGAGCTGCAGCTGAGTTTATTTGTCAGCCGGCAATATTTTAGATGTGATAACTGTTTCAAATAAAGCAATATATGAGGAGTAATAATGTCATTAGTTGAAACGAAGAGCGATCTTCTTAAAGACCTGAATATAAGTGATTCATTCACACCCGAGGTGCTCGAGGCGGTAACAGCCGGAGAAAGCAGGTACCTGAGGGATCTGAGGATCAACCTCAAAAACGCGCTGGGAAGCGATAATCTCACACCCAGAGAAGCATACCTGATAGCGCTGTCCATAGCCGCCAACCAGAACAACAAACTTCTCAGCGAATCATTTGCACACTATGCTGCTGAAAACGGAGCTTCTGCGGCCGACATCGCCGAAGCGTATTCGTGTGCGTCTATGCTGGCAGTAAATAATGTACTCTACCGTTTCAGGCACTTTGTCAAGAAGGATTCATATCAGAATATGCCGGCAGGCATAAAGATGAACGTCATGATGAGCCCGGTACTCGGCAAGGAACTGTTCGAGCTCATTAGTCTTGCAGTTTCAGCTGTAAACGGCTGTGAAGTCTGCGTCACATCTCACGAAGCCTCGCTCAGAAAGCTTGAGACCACAGAGCAAAGAATATTCGATGCAGTGCGTCTTGCTTCTGTAGTAAAGGGGCTCACCGTCATTATTAACTAGTTCTGAGTTCAGAGTTCTGAGTTCTGAGTTAATTCAGAACTCAGAACTCTGAACTCAGAACTCAAATGATTCTTTCGAGCGGGACCTGGAACAGGCGTATCATATCATCTTTCATTTTTATAGTTTTATTCATCTCCTGGATACCGCATATTACGTTTTCGAGCTGTTCTTCACTGTCAAATGCAATCATTCTGACACAGTTGACTCCGGGAAACGTTCTGCTGCCCAGATGGGGATCTGTATTATGCCCCTTTCCTTTTACGTTTTCCCACTCGGTGTAGAAATCCACGCCGGTATTTTCCAGCATACCGGAAATTCTATCCTGCAATACATCACGGTAAATTATAAATGCCATTTTCATATTGCGCTCCCTGTTGTTCAGGATTTGGTGAAGACTGATATTGTAAGTTAAGCGAAGATAGTGAGAATAAGAAAAAGAGTCAAAGGGGATATCAAAAAAAACAGGGGTAACGGGCTACCACCAAGAGAGTAAAAATCGTACTGAAATAAAAACCCCGGCCTTTATATGACCGGGGTTCTTTTTACAGGTGTTACCGTATCATTACCCGTCTGAGTCAGATTAGTCCTGAGAAACGACGGGTTCTGTTTTGGGATATTTTTTCAGCTTAAGGGCCGCAAGTGCCTTGTTAAATAATACCGGCACTTTCCTGAACGATATATCGTCAAGTATCGTATATACCACCGGCACCACGAGCAGTGTCAGAATAGTAGAGGTGATAAGACCGCCAATAACCGCCTGTCCCATCGGGGCCCTGAACTCGGAACCCTCGCCGACACCGAATGCAACCGGCACCATACCGAAGATCATTGCAAGAGTGGTCATGAGAATAGGACGCAATCTTGTAGGACCGGCTTTCAGGAGTGCTTCGGTCCTGCTTAAGCCTCTTTCCCTCTGTATATTTGTATAATCTATGAGCAGAATAGCATTCTTTGTTACTAGTCCCATGAGCATGATAATACCGATCATGGACATCACAGAAAGAGCACTGTTGAATACTATGAGCGCCAGTATGGCTCCGATGATAGCCATAGGCAGTGAAAGCATGATTGAGAACGGATAGACAAAGCTTTCAAACTGCATGGCGAGCACTATGTATACGAATACTATAGCAAGCACGAGTGAGATCAGTATGTTCAGGAATGCTTCCTCCTGCATTTCTCCTTCACCAACAGTACTTATGGTGTAGCCGGCGGGCAGATCCAGCTTTTTCAGCTCACCGTTTATATCTCCGAGCACTTCACCCAAAAGTCTGCCTGAAAGATTGGCGTCAACGCGTATTTCTCTTTGTCTGTCGTATCTGTTTATCACCGAAGGACCCACTCCCTCGAATACTTCTGCGATGTCTCCCAGACGGACATTTATTTTATCGCCGTCTTTGAAACCTGCGACAGAAAGGTTCTGTATGTCATAAATCGACTTGCGGTTATTCTCTTTCAGTCTGACCCTTACGTCATACTGTTCATCGCCTTCCTGGTATTTAGTAGCGACAAAACCGTCGACCATGCTTCTTACTGAAGATGCTACAGTATATGCGTTAATTCCCAGGTCAGACGCCTTGTCGCGGTCTATCCTGACGCGAACCTCAGGTTTTGAAGCCTCGAGGCTGCGGTCGATATCGACAGTACCCGGAGTAGAGCGGACGATACCTTCTACCTTGTCTGCTATTTCCTTGATCTTGTTGAGATCGGCACCGCGTATACTAAGCGTCATTGGTTTTTCACCGCCGCCCGGACCGCCTTCCATTCTGATATCAAGTGTAGTTCCGGGTATGTTTGCCATTTCAGCTCTGACCTCGTCCATGAAGGTTTCCACAGATTTTTCGCGCTCGTGCTTTTTATTCAGCTTCACGAATATCTGTGCCTTATTCACTGGTGTATTCTCGCCGCCGATGGTTGTAAGCAGCTCGCGGACCTCAGGTCTCTTGCGCAGCTTTTTTTCAATCGCTTCGCACATCCGGTTGGTTTCCTCAAGCGAAGTTCCTGCTGCAGCCTTTATTTTCATATAGAACTCACCGCGGTCAGTCGACGGGAAAAATGCGCTTCCCAGCATTCCCGAGAGCATCATACTGCCGACAAATACAGCGATTGATACAATTACCACGAGAAGACGGTGTCTGAGTGAAAACCCGAGCAGTTTCTGATAACCGCCGTTCAATTTTTCGAACATATGATTGAAGTAGTATAGTCCCTTCTCAAGTATATTACCGTCCTTCGAAAGGTGTTCATCTTCGATCTTCAGCCATCTCGACGAAAGCATTGGTGTAAGTGTAAATGCCACGAACAGTGAAACCAGAACCGCAACAGAGACCGTTATACCGAACTGGTAGAAAAACCGGCCGACTATACCTTCCATAAATGCAACCGGTACAAACACCGCGACTATGGTAAACGTTGTCGCAAGAACCGCAAGACCAATTTCATTGGTTGCAGATTTAGCGGCTTCAAACGGAGTTTCACCCATATCGAGATGCCTGTAGATATTCTCTATAACCACGATGGCATCATCGATGAGCAGACCAACCGCGAGCGAGAGGGCCAGCAGAGACATCATGTTAAGCGTAAAGTTCAGTGCCCACATCACAAAGAATGTAGCAATTATCGACGTCGGCAGCGCAATCGCACTTATGATAGTCGAGCGCATATTTGCCAGGAACAGGTACACCACTATAATAGCCAGCAGACCGCCATAGAGTATGTCAAAAAGCACATCGCTAATAGAATCGCGGATGAACACCGAGTTATCAATGGCTACTGTTATCTTGATATCACGCGGCATATCTGACTCAAGTTTCTTCAGTGCCTTGTTTACATGATCGGCCACCTCTACAGTATTGCCTCCGGACTGTTTTGTAATGTTCAGACCAACTGCCGTTTTACCGTTATACCTCGAAAGACTGGTCTTTTCCTTTATACCGTCGGATATCTGCGCGACTTCGCTCAGTCTGACAACATTTCCTTTGTCATTAACCAGTACTATCTTGTTGAAGTCCTCTATATTCTTGAATTTACCAACCGTCCTCAGAAGCAGCTGGCGCGTATTCTGATTCAGGTTGCCGCCCGGGATCTCGACATTTGCTGCGCCTACGCTCTGTACAACATCCTGTATGGACATATTGTAAGCTTTCAGACGCTCCAGATCGACCTCGACCTGGATTTCTCTTTCTGAACCGCCCACGAGTTCTATCTTACCAATACCCGGCACATTTTCCAGACGCTTTTTAATGACATCCTTGGTATATGTTGTCAGTTCCTTTTCGGACCTTTCACCCGATACGGTAAGGTTCATAATAGGCTGACTTGAGTTATCATAACGTTCTATTACCGGATCTTCCACATCATCAGGCAGATCGCCGCGTATTGCAGCTACTTTTTCCCTGACCTCCTGGGCTGCAGATTTTCCATCGACCTCCAGTTTAAATCCGACTACAACTATGGAAACGCCTTCCTGCGAATACGATTCTATATGATCGACACCGCCGATCGGGTTGACGGCATCCTCCACCAGTTTAGTCACGTCTGTTTCGATCTGTTCGGGTCCCGCACCTGGCAATACCGTTGTTATGATCACATACGGTATATCCACTTCAGGATACAGATCCACATTGAGTTTTGTAAATGCAAACAGTCCTAATACCACCAGCGACGCAATCATCATAGTAGCAAATACAGGCCGTTTAATTGATACATCTGCGAGTTTCATTTTATACTATTCCTTTTCAACTGTTTAATTAAAGGAAATTCCTCTCATTTGGTAAATTCAGCGCACTCTTTTATGCTGCACCGTGTGTGTGTGTGCGCGCTTTTATGGAAGAATATGGATCACTATACCGCCGGGGTCAATTTAACCATGGCAGCCGTTGTTTCGGCGCTTCTGCTATTTTGCCGCAAGCGCATCGTTACGTACTATTACAAAAGAACCTTCCTTCAGACTATTGGCACCGGCACGCACGACGGGCTCACCTTTCTGAAGACCTTCTGTAACTTCAACTTCTGTTTCGTTCTGCATACCCAGTTTAACCTTGCGGCTGTATGCCCTTCCGCCGGATATGATAAAGACTTTCGGACCTTCATCACTGTATATAACAGCTTCGCGCGGTATAATGTTCTGCGGTTTGGCAGAAGACAGCTTTATCTCTGCTTTGGCAAACATACCCGGCTTGAACCACTGTCCGCCTGTATTACCAAAAGACGCCTTCACCTGAAAAGTCCTTGTCTGCTGATCAGCAGAGCCGGCAATTTCGGATATCCTGCCGTTTGCTGCAACGGCCGAGTTAAGTTCCGAATATATCTTGACCGGCTGACCCATTTTTACATAAGGTATATCAGCCTCTCCCACGCTCATGATCATTTTCAGCGTGCTGGTCTTTGCGATTATCATAACAGGCACACCCGGAGATGTAAACTCACCTATATTAGGTTTGATTTCAGTGACGATTCCGGATATGGGAGATGTTATCTCGACGGCGCTGCGTGCAGCATTGAAGTTGGCCTTTGCAACATCATAGCCGGTCTGGACTTCATCGAGCTGCTGGCGCGAAACCGCACCTGACTCGAACAGTGATTTCATTCTGTTCAGGTTCTTTTCGATATTTTTCAGGTTCGACTGTGCCTGATAGTACTGGGAAGTAATACCGCTCTTATCGAGGTTCACTACCACCTGTCCTGCTCTTACTGCACTGCCGACTTTTACAGGAATGCCCACTATCCTTTCTGCCAGCTGGGAAACAATAGTAGCCTGCTGTTCGCCTTCGAGAGAACCGTTATATACTTTTGTAATCTCCATTTTTCTGCTTTCAACACTGACCGTCTCAACTGCAATCGAATCGATCTTGCTGGTTTTCGGAGCCTGCTGTTTCTTTTCCTCTCCCCCGCTGTTTCCGCATCCTGCAGCATTCAGCGCCACCAAGCCGGTAATTATGTATGCAGCCAAAGAAACTTTACCAAAGGACTTTTTCATTTTTATTTACTCCACTTTACTACTTAATAAATTCTTTAAAAACTTAAAACATAATTATTTTGTATATCCCGACTGGCGCTCCCAGTCAGATCTAGCGATCAGGTAATCATATATAGCCTGAGCCTTGTTGATACGGGTGCTGGTAAGTGCCACCTGTGCATCGATTAACTCTAGCTGCGTGCCCAATCCGCTTTTATATCTGACCTCGGCAATGCCCTGTGCCCTCTCAGCCTGTTCGACGCTTCTCGACTGAGCCATTACGCGGCTCCTGGCCTCTGACATGCGGAGTCTCGATTCTTCGAGCTGTATCTTGATACCTTCTTCCAGTTTCTGCCTGTTCAGCACTACTTTCTGCTTATCTATCTGTGCCTGCTGTACACGGTACTTGGTCTGCATGCCGCTGAATATCGGTATTGATACGTTTAATCCCACCATAGTACTTCTTATCCAATTATAGTCACCCACATCGAAAGTATTATCCTGGGCCTGATACTGTACCGTTCCGAAAGCAGCAAGCGTCGGATAATAATCGGCCTTTTCAATCAGTACATTCTTATCGAGTATTCTTTCGTAAGATTCCAGTCCGAGCAGTGCACTGTTCCTCCTGAGCGCCTCTCTGCTTTCATCCTCTATTACATTGGCCGACAGCTCTTCCATCTCGAGTGATCCTACCAGGTCTATATCCCGGTCCAGGCTTATTGAGAGCAGATTCCTGAGTGCATTCTTTGCGAGTTCGTATGAGTTCTCTGCTTTGCTGACGGTAGGCTCTGTATTGGCCACCTGAACCTCGGCTCTGAGCAGATCGAATTCAGATGCAGATCCCTGTTTGTATAACTGACTCAGGTTATCGTAGTTTGCCTTTGCTAGTCTTAACCCCTCGCGGCTTACTTCAACGAGCCTCTGTGTCAGCAGGACAGAATAAAACGCCTTCTTCACTTCAAGCACAACGTCTTCCCTTACAGTCTGTGCATTGTACCCGGTATAGTTTTTATACTCCTTTGCAATTTTAATTGCCGTATTTACCTTTGCGCTGAACAGCACCTGGCTGAGCGTCAGGTTGGCCGAATAGCTGTTATCGCTGCCGATAGTGAAGGTCTGACCGGCGAATATCATTTTCGGCAGTTCCAGATTTCTTGTATATCCGGCTTCTGCGGTAACCTGCGGATATGCATTGCCATAGGCTTCGCTGATCTGCGCTTCTGATTTCTTTACATCTTCATTAGAGATCAATATATCCTTATTTCTTTCGAGTGCCATCGATATAGCGCTGTTCAGAGTGAGAACCATGGCATTTCTTCCGCTGGTATCCCTGACTGTTTTTCCATTATCCGGCTTCTGGTTTATTTCCTGCGGATAAATCACGGCAGCAAACATAAAGAACATTAACAATACTGATTTTTTCACATTATCTCCTGTAGCCAGTTATTTTGATAGTATACCGTTAAAAACAAAATCCATAATTGAATTGACGTGTTCATCTATATCCTGTTCCATAATGGTGCTGTTCTGTATAAAGTGCATTATATAAGGATAAACAAGATGAGTAAAAAAAACCATAAAATGTTCGGCATTGAGAGTCCGCAATTCCCGGTTTCTGATGCCGTCGTCAATTCTTTTCAGCAGTATTCTGCTCATATTTTCTTCTTTCTGCTGCAGATATTCTGTCTTGCAGAAGTTCTTTTTCCCGGGTTCAGAGGTAAAGAAATATACCAGTGTCAGGAATTCGTTCTTATTATCTATACAATACCTGAACAGGTCCCTGGTGTATATTCTCAGAAAGTCTGCAGCACTGAGGGTTGTACTGTCTGCATGCTGCATGATCATAAAGCTTGCATCGAGTGTTTTCTGAATCACGCTCCTGAAAATATCCTCCTTGCTCTGAAAATAATTATATATGGTGCCTATACCATACTCGCTGTCCACAGCTATATCTTCAAGCGTAGTTTCCCTGAACCCCTTTTCGCTGAACAGTTTGCAAGCGGAACTCAGTATCTCCTGTCTCCGCTGTAGCTTTTCGCGTTCCTTCCTGCTAAGCTTTCCCGCTTCTTCCATTACTCTTTTTCTCCATTAAGATATATGAATGCAACTTTCATATATCAAAATAAACATTCACGACATGAATATCAATACATTTTTTGAATATTTGGTCATAATATGAATGGTTATTCACATACAGAATATAAAATTCACTTTCAGAATCTATTTTGTAAATAAAGTCACAATAGACAGAAATATTAAGTGTTTTTCGGTAAATGACTGAAATTTGTCGGTAAACAACACCACAGTTCCGATACATAGTGACCATGGGCACATTTGACCGGAGAGGCATGCTGAGTTGGTATGAGAAAATTCCGGTTTTGAAGTATTTGCTGCTTTATACAGAATTTCTATATTTAATTGACTTTGCTACTCAGGGGAATATATGTACAGGAAAAATTTTTCTCTGTATCCGGCCGTACTGGCGCTTCTGCTGATAATGGAATCTTCGCACGCACAGATATGCATTAGTGAAGTAATGTTCAATGCCGCTTCCGGCAACAATGAATTCGTGGAACTATACAACTGCAGCAGTATGAGTCCGGCCGACCTGAAGGGATATAAAATTAAGTACCAGAATGCCGCACCCGATAATCTGGTCCAGCCGGACAATGATTATCTGCTGCGCCCGCTCAGCTATGCAATTGTACTTGAAGGCGATTATGACTCTGTCAATAGCATATACCGGTTCCCGCCAGGCACACTGATACTGCACATAGACGACAATGCATTCGGGACATCGGGTATGTCGAATACTTCGGGACGTACAGTATATTTATTGAACGGCAGCAGCGATACGGCCGACGCCTATGCGTATTCTGCAGACAACCCGGCGGGCTTTTCAGACGAGATAATACTTCCGTGCGGGGGTTCTTCTCAGGACAACTGGAGCAACTCACTTCTGCTCAACGGTACACCGGGCTTCAGGAATTCGGTTTCTCCAAAATCCCGGGATATCTGCGTCTCTGACCTGTCTTTTATTCCTTTATTTCCCACTGTCAATTTGGATTTCACTGTAAGCGCTGTGATCAGAAATACCGGTACTGAAAGTGCTGATACGGTTAGTGCTTCCATGTTCGTAAAGTATGAACGGGATACCGGCTATACTCTGATTAAAAAATTCGATGCAGCACATCTGAACGCCGGTGACTCGGTTATGTTCGAAGCAGTATACAACGTACGGTTATCAGGCAGTTACACCTTCCTCGTGAAGGCGACGATAAGTAGTGATGAATTCTTGCCCAATGATACACTATCATCTGCCGTGCAGGTGAGTCAGGCCGGCACGGAATACAACGGACTGATCATATCGGAAATAATGTATGCACCGCCTTCTGGTGAAGCAGAGTGGCTCGAAATATTTAACCGTACCTCCCGAACGATAGACATCAGGGACTGGCATTTCAAAGACAATTCCGCAAGGGTAAAAATTTCTCAGAAAGAGTTTAACGTTGCGCCTGGCGAATATATTATACTGTCGAAAGACAGCAGTATCTGCAGCCATTACGGCACTGCAGGCAGGACGGCAGTGTTTGCCCTGCCTGCACTGAATAACAGCGGAGATATATTATCATTATATTCTTCATCGGGCAGGTGCATTGACAGCCTGGAATACATGCCCGAGTGGGGCGGAAATACCGGGGGCCGGTCATTAGAAAGAATAAGCACGGAAGCTGCATCGGCACATGCCGCCAGCTGGACCACCTCGCCCGCACCGGCCGGCGCCACACCGGGGATTAGAAATGCTGCGTCCGAAATGGAGAAATATTCGGTCAATGATCTGGTGATAAATGAAATTATGTATGATCCGATGCCGGAAGACTGCGAGTTTATAGAACTATTGAATATATCGGCGCACACAGTAAAAACGTGCGGACTCAGAATTTCTTCCGGCAGTACAGATTGTTTTATATACTTCAGTGCTGAAATCCCTCCGGGAGGGTATTGTATCCTGGCAGCCGATTCATCTCTATTCAGCCCTGGCGCTCAATCTGCAAACAGCAGTTCACAACTTATTGTGATCTCCGGCTGGCAGGCGCTTTCAAATCAGGCTGGCAGCATCGCAATCCGGGATTTTTACAATACGACTATCGATTCGGTTTATTACCAGGAAAGCTGGCACAACGGAATATATGATATCACACGGGGACGTTCGCTCGAGCGCATCTCGCCTTATTCCTCATCTTGCAGCAGCGGCTCCTGGTCATCATCGGTTTCGCAGTCCGGAGCTACACCCGGTGGTGCAAATTCAATATTCACTGCCTATTCCCCGGTTTCATCCGAGCTGTCTGTAGATCCGAACCCGTTTTCTCCAGACAATGACGGGCACGAAGATTTTACTTTTATCAGTTATTCTGTTCTGGGAGGTGCTGCACGGATACGCATACGCATTTTTGATTCGCGCGGGAGACAGGTAAAGACGGTTATCAATAACGATATTACCGGACCAACCGGCAAGATAATATACGACGGCAAAAACGATGACGGAGATTATCTCAGAACCGGTATCTATATATTGCTTCTCGAGGCCACCGGAGAATGGGGTCAGGCACTGCAGACAGTAAAGAAGGCATTCGTAGTGGCAAGAGGACTTTGAGCCGAATTACGGTAAAAAGGATATTTTCAGTTAATAACGAATGATAGTCCCAGTGCACGCTCCGGACGGTACTTATCGGCTGCCAGACGGATATCGTTGTCAAAATAGAATCTTTTTTTGATCTCGCTCCATAGTTCCTGCCTGCTGCCGTCGAATCCTAATGCCCATATACCCACACCGCGCAATTTACTCTTGAGAGCAAACTGGTATTTCAGTCCCAGACTTTTTTCATCTTCATACCACACCTGATGCCATTTGCCGTCCTCCTGATAGCGGTACCAGGGTACATTGTATGAAGATTCCCACAGTCGTTTATATTTTGCCGCTGCCGGCGCGTTGTATGCGAACTGCGTATTCTCGACAAATTTAACGTTGGGTGATAAGGGCTGATCGGTTTCAGTGATCCAGTGATAGCCGTAATATGCGACTCCGAGCACCAGTTTCTCCGGATTCGTTTCTGCTATCTTTCCGTAACCGTGGTCTTTATTGAGCACAGTATTTGTAACACTGTAATACTCACCGTTCAGCGAAGCAACCGGACCTGAAACCGGACTGCTCATGTCGAAATAGTCGTATGCCATGATGAACACATAATCGCATGCATCCGCAAGCCCGCTAAAATCCCAGCCTCCCCAGTTGACAGGGGGACCCGAGAAGGATATTTCCGACTGAGGCATATCAATATTCATATATTCGTGCAGTCCGCGCACAAAGCTGTTGAGCACTGCCCCGCGGTCGCTGCGGTTTAAGTTTTCCAGATCTACGTTTATTCCATCCAGCTTGTATTTACTGACAACATACTTAAGGTTAATGTAGAGATTGGTTCTGGCATCACTGCTGTGAAGCACTTTGTTTATGACCGATGAGTCCTTTGAAAACAGCGTCATCAGTACCTTCACACCTCTGTTATGTGCACTATTTATCACACCGACCCACGGCCATCCTTCGGGATAAGAAAGCGATCCGTCGCTGCGAAGCTCAAAATTGAATACTGCAATGTGAGTCAGCAGGTCATACCTCAGATACTGCTGTGCGGTCTGATACTTCCAGCCGGGCAGAAAACCCAGTACAGTTCCCGCCAGATGGTTGCTGTTTGGCAGCGTCAGCGGAATGATACTGTCTACTGCGCTCAGCGGCTTGGCAGGCCAGTTCATATTTTCCCTTTCAGACACTTTGCGGGGCAAATCGGGGGAGTCAAACGAGATTGCGTCGTAAGTAAAAAACAACAGACATAAAAGGCCGGCAATAACTGCACCGATCAAAACTCTATTTTTCTTGTTCAAAATAACTTCAGTCCTCTCTAAATTTCTTTTCTTCTTCATCCGTTCAAAAATCGCAATACACATCATTTATCGTCATATGCAAAATTTCACCGGTACACGATCAAAACCATTCACGAATAAAACTAAAACCGGTTGTAAAATGTTCCTGCTTCTCCGGTTATTTTTTATTATAATAATAAAAGTATAAATTTTTACACTTTCAGCAAATGATTTTCGACAAACGGGAGTAAAATAACGGTAAAATCATGGATTTCAAAGACGGACAATTGCCGACAGAAAAGATTGTGCTTTCAGAAGCACAGGTGAGGATGCTTCAGAATGCCTGGGGAAAGGAAACAATAGAAAATTCACGCGTGGAAAAATTCTTCTATGAGTCTGACGGACTGACTATAAAATCCTTCATTGCATACCCGGAAAATATCCGGCAGCCGGCAAACGGTTTCCCGGTGATACTGTGGAACCGGGGCGGATTTGCACAGGAGGGTGAAATCGACGACTTTACAGCGCGCGGTCTGTTCGGCGAAATAGCCAGCTGGGGTTACATAGTGCTGGCTTCGCAATACAGAGGCAGCAGATACAGTGAAGGTACGGATGAGTTCGGGGGCGCAGATGTAAATGACATAATGCGGCTCACTGATATTGCAGAAAATATACCGCAGGCCGATGCAGATACAATGGGCATAGAGGGATGGAGCAGAGGCGGAATGATGACCTATCTCGTGCTCTGCAGGACCAACAGGTTCAAAGCCGCCGTCATCAGCGGCGGAATAACCGACCTGAAATGCAGCGACAAACAAAATCCCCTCACCGGGGATTTCTTCGCTGCATATATGCAGGAAAACCCCAATGCCAGTACCGAAGAGGAATGCCGGAAGCGCTCTGTCATATACTTCCCCGAACAGCTCGCCTCATCGACACCCATACTGCTGATGCACGGCACGGCAGATAACCGGGTGCCGGCAAAGGACTCGCTAAGCCTCTCAATGCACCTGCTGGAACTGAACAGGCCGTTCAGACTCGTACTCTTCGAAAACGGCGACCACTTCCTCAAAAGCCACAGAACCGAGGGCAGGCAGCTGCGCCGCGAATGGTTCGGGAAATACCTGAAGAAAAATATTTAATATTTTTGGAAACTATTATTGACATTTTAGTTTCCTTTGTGTAATTTGGAAACTATAAATACTCAAATAGTTTCCCAAAGGAGAATTTTCATGGCAAACACGGCGGCTTCTGACAGGCAGGAACGCGAAAAGCTCAGGATACTCAGGTACTCGCTAGATGTATTCCTGAAGGACGGATTCTATAAGACAACTATGGACGAACTGGCCGAGGGACTCCAGATAAGCAAAAAAACCATATACAAATATTTCCCGTCAAAGGAAATGCTCGTCACTGAGGCCGTCGGGTATCTGAAACACCATATCGAAACCGACATGACAGAACTGCTCAGGCAGGAAATCACTTCGATAGGACGGCTGAAAGTAATAGTAGAGTTTATTGGCAGGATCTCTATGAATGTTTCAGAAAGGACCATCTCCGAGCTGCAGCGGCAGCTGCCTGAGATATGGAACAGCATTGATGAATTCCGCACGCGCATGATGACCAAAAACCTCATGGAAATAATTAGGCTCGGGAAAAAAGAAGGCTACGTCAAGGACTATCCCGAAGAGGTTATCATTACAATGTTCATTTCTGCCATCAGAGGTGTGATCAATCCTACGGTGCTAATAAACAACAAGTGTTCATTCAGGGATGCAGTTTCACTCGTATTCGACATACTCATATCTGGAGTGATGACTGAATCCGGAAAACAGAATTTTACTAAAGAAAAGAAAAATATAAAATACGGGATACTAAAATGAAACTTTCAATATTGACACTGAAAACCGTCATATACTTTTTTGCATTCCTCGCCATCTCGACGATCATCCTTTTCCTTACCGGATGCAGCGGCAGCAGCGATCAGAATAAAATTGAAGCCTCGGGAACCATAGAGGCAACGGAAGTGACTCTGAGCAGCAAGGTTGCGGGTGAAATCAGAGTACTCAATGCAGATGAAGGCAACGAAATCAAAAGCGGCGATACATTGCTCGTAGTTGACCACGCTCTTCTGGACATCCAGCTGGAACAGGCTCTGGCAGCCAGGGACATGTCTGAAGCACAGTACGAACTGATGAAATCCGGCGCCAGGCGCGAGGATATAACTCAGGCATCAGAGGCACTCAGACAGACTCAGATTAACCGCCAGCAGGCTTCTGCAGACAGGGATCGAATGGAAAAGCTCTATACATCAAAATCAGTCACAAAGAAACAGTATGAGGATGCAGTTTCCCGCTATGAAATTACACAGGCACAGTATAATGCCGCACAGGAAAACCTCAGCAAGATGAATAACCTGGCCCGCCCCGAGGAGCTCAGGCAGGCTAACGCAAATGTGAAAAAATCTGATGCAGGCGTGAAACTGCTGCAGAAAAATATAAGCGACTGCTACGTAGTTTCACCTGTAAACGGGATAGTAGTGAAGAAATACATAGAGAAAGGTGAATCAGTTATACCTTCGGCTTCACTGTTCAAAATATCCGACCTCTCAGTGGTGGATCTGGTAATATACGTTTCAGAAGAGGAACTGGGAAAAGTAAAACTTGGACAGAAGGCACAGGTCAGCGTTGATTCATACAAAGACAAGACCTTCACCGGAAAGGTGATCTATATATCACCCGAAGCAGAATTTACACCCAAAAATATACAGACCAAAGATGAAAGGACAAAACTTGTCTTCGCCGTGAAAATTCAGGTGCACAACCCCGGATTCAAACTCAAAGCCGGTATGCCGGCAGATGCAGTCATAAGTTTACAGTAGTATAAAAGTAATCCGGATTATCCGGGAGCAGAAACGAAATGAATAAATCCATCATAATAGACAACATCAGCAAAAGCTATGCGGAAGTAAAGGCCGTCAGGGGCATTTCACTCGAAGTCAACGAGGGCGAAATGTTCGGACTGGTAGGGCCGGACGGAGCCGGAAAAACTACGACAATAAGAATGCTGTGCGGACTGCTGAAACCAGATGACGGCAGTGCTTCCATACTGGATATGGATCTGAAAAAGGAAAAGGCCGGTATCAAAAAACAGATCGGATACCTGTCTCAGAAATTCAGTCTGTACGGCGACCTGACAGTAGATGAAAATATTGAATTCTTTGCCGATATACACGGCGTCAGAAATTTCAAAGAAAGACGTACACAGCTGCTGGAATTTACACGGCTTACCTCTTTCAGAAGCCGCCTGGCAGACCGGCTTTCCGGCGGTATGAAACAAAAGCTTGCGCTTGCATGCACTCTGATCCATAAACCCAGAATAATATTTCTAGACGAACCGACCACCGGGGTTGATCCTGTATCGAGGCGTGATTTCTGGAAAATTCTCTCCGAACTCCAGAAAGAAGGAATCACAATATTCATGTCAACCCCCTATCTCGACGAGGCTGAAAGATGCAACAGGGTTGCTATGATGAACGAGGGCCGTATCATCAGTCTGGATACGCCGCAGAACATCAGGAATTCACTTGATAAAGAAATAGTTGAGGTGGTCTGCACTCCGGCCCGCAAAGCATACAGGATAGTAAGGGAAAGAACAGAATTTGAGGCTCAGCTTTTCGGTGACAGGCTGCACATAGTAGTCGGTGACAGTACCGGAGACATGAAACTCCTGACTAATCTGTTCAGCGATGAGGACATTACTGTAACGGGTATGCGTACGGTTACTCCGTCGCTTGAGAATGTGTTCATCCATCTGCTGAGCAAGTAATAAAGAAAGCAAAGAAAAATCTTTAATCCAGATACAGGTATCATCATGAAATTATTTTATTTATCTCTCATATCGGCAGCGCTTATCTCCGCATCCGCAGTAATCGCGCAGGACAGCACTGTTCCTGCCCGGACATTCACGCTTCAGCAGGCACTTGAGGCCGGTCTGGCAAACAGCAGGGAGCTGAAAATATCGCGTTCAAAATTCACACAGTCGGAAGCCAGGCTGACCGAAACAACAAGCCAGTTACTTCCCCAGCTGAAGTTCATGGCCGGTTATACACGTCTGAGCGATGTGCCGCCGTTTGAAATTACACTGCCCGTGCCGGGACTTCCAGTGAACCATTTCAGGGTTTCTGAGAGCATACCGGATAACTATAACCTCAGGCTCTCGCTGCAGCAGCCGGTATTCACAGGTTTCAGGCTGACTTCGATCAGAAAAGCAGCAGCTGAAAACCGCACCGCCTCAGAAATGGATTACAGCAGGGACTATAATGAGTCAGCTTTCCGTATCCACTCGGGTTTCTGGCAATTCTACAAAGCACAGCAGATACTTAAATCCGTCAACGAAAGTCTCGCTTCTTCAGAAAAACACCTCGAAGATACGCGCAACTTCCTGGAGCAGGGATTGGTAACGCAGAATGACCTTCTGAAACTTGAAGTCCAGTATTCAAATACAAAGCTCCAGCAGATCGAAGCAGCCAACAATCTTGAAATTGCACGTGCATCATTCAATCAGCTGATAGGACTTCCCCTGAATGAAAACACCGATATATCGGCCCCCGGAATAGAACCGGCCTCTGACAGCCGCAGTTTCCAAGAGTATGTCTCGGAAGCAAAGACAAACAGAACCGAACTGAAGGCAATGCTGCACCGCCTCGATGCCACCGGATATAATATTGATGCGGCTAAAGCAGGATGGTTCCCGCAAATCTATCTGACAGGCAACTATTACTACAATCGTCCCAACCAGCGCATACAGCCGCCTAAGGACAGGTTCGATGACACGTGGGATATCGGTGTGACTCTTTCGTGGGATATCTGGAACTGGGGATACACATCTGCACAGACCGCACAGGCAGAGCAGACAAAGGTACAGACAGAAACCGGGCTTGCACAACTGAACGAAAACATCGAGATTGAAGTGTACCAGAACTATCTGTCTCTGCAGCGGGCAGCAGAACGCATCGCTGTCAGCAAAAAATCGCTCGAGCAGTCGGATGAAAACCTCAGGACATTGAACGACAAGTACAATCATCAGCTTGCGACCAGCACAGATCTCATAGACGCAGAGTCGCTGCTGCTTCAGGCGCAGACGAACTACAATACTTCACTAGTTGATTATCAGCTGGCACTGGTGCGTCTGCAGAAATCAATTGGCAGAAAAATATACCAATAAAAGAAACAGTAATCATGAATTCAATAGAAGTAAAAAACCTCACAAAAAAATTCGGCAGTTTTGTATCGGTCGACAATATCTCCTTCAACGTACGTCAGGGAGAAATATTCGGGTTCCTCGGCGCAAACGGAGCAGGCAAGTCGACTACTATAAGGATGCTGTGCGGAATACTTGAACCGACTGAGGGTGATGCCATGGTTGGCGGATACAGTATAAAGACTCAGCCGGACCTTGTGAAAACCAGGATCGGGTACATGTCACAGCGGTTCTCGCTGTACAACGACCTTACAGTAGAGGAAAATATAAATTTCTTCGGAGGCATTTACGGTCTGTCGCGCAGGACACTGGAAGAAAAGAAGAAGTGGGTGCTGAATGTGGCAGACCTGGAAGGTCGTGAGAAAACACTCACAGCCTCACTTCCCGGCGGCGTAAAGCAGCGACTTGCACTTTGCACGGCCGTAATTCATGAACCCGGCATAATATTCCTCGATGAACCGACCAGCGGTGTGGACCCTATATCGCGCAGGAATTTCTGGGAACTGATAAACGAACTCTCTGAGGGTGGAACGACGATTTTTGTAACCACCCACTACCTCGAGGAAGCAGAATTCTGCAACAATATCATACTCATAAATGCAGGCAGGCTTGTAGCAGAGGGCACATCCAAAGAACTGAAAGAGAAACATATCACGAATACGATACTGGAACTGGAATGCGACAGGGTCGTCGATGCTATGGAACTGCTTTCAAAAGAGAGCTGGGTGCTTGAGACCTCTATATTCGGAAATTATCTGCACCTGAGCGTAAACGATGAAGTAAAAGCGCGCGAAACCATTACAGGAATACTTACAGATAAAAACAGAATAAATATCAGCAGGATAGACAGAATAGTACCGACACTCGAAGATGTCTTCATTCATCTCTTAGAAGAAGGAAAGAAATAATGTTCAACAGAATAAGAGCTATTGCAAAGAAGGAAGGGCGTCAGCTTATGCGCGACATCCGGATGCTGATGGTGCTGTTTATATTTCCGGTTTTCCTGCTTGCGGTATTCGGGTATGCAATAAACTTTGATGTGAAGCATATAAAGATTGCCGTATATGATCTTGACCGTTCGTCCGACAGCAGGGCATATGTAAATTCCATGCTCTCCAGCGAGTACTTCGATCTGGTCGGATACCTGAACAATGATCATCAGATCAAGGAATATCTCGATCAGAAGAAAGCGCAGGCCATCATAGTGTTTCCTGAAAATATGTCGGAACTGATAAATACCGGCAGACAGGCGGATGTGCAGTTTCTTATAGATGGTGTAGACGGGAACACTGCAACAATAATTTCCAATTATCTTAATTTGTCAGCCCGCAGTTATTCGGCGAAGGTTACTGCAAGTCTTCTTTCAGCTTCGGGAGGCAGGGTGCCTGCAGCAATCAGTGTGCAGCCCCGGTTCTGGTTTAACCCCGAACTCAGGAGCACTCATTTCCTTTTGCCCGGACTGATAGCAATGATACTCATAATCACTGCGGTCATATCCATTTCGCTGTCGATTGTGCGGGAAAAAGAAAGAGGCACTATCGAGCAGATAAATGTCTCTCCGCTCCGGACACTCGAACTGATGATCGGGAAGACCATACCGTACGTCATAGTCGCCTTTGCCAATGCAGGGATAATACTCCTGGCCGGCAATATACTCTTCGGCATAGTGATAAAAGGGAGCATATTCTGGCTGATGTTCAGTACGCTGATCTTTCTGTTTGCCTCCTTGTGTCTTGGAATTTTTGTTTCAACCATCTCCAATTCGCAGCAGGTGGCATTTCAGCTGGCGACAATGATATCGATGCTTCCAAGCATAATACTCTCGGGATTCATCTTCCCGATTTCCAGCATGCCGGTCGTGCTGCAGATACTGACAAATATTACGCCCTCAAAATTCTATATAATCATACTGAGAGCAATAATGCTGCGGGGTGTGGGAATTGAGGCATTCTGGCAGCAGCTGGTATATCTGACAATATTCTCTATACTGCTTCTGATGCTTGCGGTAATAAGATATAAAAAGACAGAAGCGTCTGCCTGAAGTATAATAAGAAGTAAGTGCCCGCATAAAACGGACCCTGCATAAAGGGCGGGCAGTGTCGATCAATACAATAAACGAATATATCATGAAAACAATAATGCACTTCATAATAAAAGAATTCCTGCAGTTCAGGCGTGATCCCAGGATGTTTGCAATCGTACTGGTAGCTCCGGTACTTCAGATGATATTCCTGGGTTATGCGGCAACCCTCGATGTAAACACCATTGAGACAGTAATATTTGATCAGGACAGATCATCCGGCAGCAGGAGTTACATAGAAAATTTTGAACGGTCGGGATATTTTTCAATACTGAAATATGCAGCCGGTTATTCAGAAGTCACACAAATGATCGACGGGGGCAGGGCAGTTTTAGCCATTGTCATCCCGAAAGACTTCAGCAAAGATCTGGCATCAGGAAAGCCGGCACAGGTGCAGGCGATTCTGGATGGTTCGGACGGGAACAAGGCCTCAATCGCATTTGGCTATATGCAGTCGGTCACCGCAGAATACTCGCAGAAGATAATACTGGAAAGACTCAGCAGTATGGGTCGTATAAGTAAGGCCCCTGGTGCGATTGCACCTGAAATACGCGTATGGTATAATCCCGAACTCAAAACCAGGAACTTCATGGTCCCCAGCATCACTGCGCTGATACTGATGCTGATAACCACACTTCTTACTTCACTTGCTGTAGTAAAGGAAAAAGAGATCGGAACAATGGAGCAGCTCATTGTCACTCCGATAAAACCATATCAGATGGTGATAGGCAAAATAATACCGTTCATGATTCTCGGGTTTGCCACGGTGCTTTTGGTCTGCTCAGTTATGATATTCTGGTTCGGAATACCCGTACGCGGCAGTCTGCTGTTCCTGTTATTCTGTGCTTTTCTGCTGATACTGTCCACACTGGGACTGGGGCTATTTGTTTCCACTATCTCCAGAACGCAGCAGCAGGCAATGATGGTAACCACGTTTGCAGTCATAATGCCGATGATCTACCTGTCCGGATTCGCATTCCCCATAGAAAATATGCCGAAGCTGGTGCAGTACATTACCTATGCCATTCCTCTCAGGTATTTTATCACCATACTGAGGGCTATAATACTTAAAGGTATAGGCTTTGAGAGTCTGTGGAAAGAAACGCTCATATTATTCGGCATGGGAGTATCAATACTTTTTGCAAGTGCACTGAGGTTCAGAAAAAGGCTGGAATAATTTTCGCCGGACCACACGCAGAGCGGGTATGGCCCGGCAAGAATTATATCTTGAAGAACACTGTAAACGTTGTGCCCTTTCCTTTCTGGCTTTTTACATTTATCTCGGCATTGTTCAGCGATATATATTTTTTCACCAGTGAGAGACCGAGTCCGTTGCCTTCAAATTTGCGTGTATAACCCGAATCCTCCTGTGTAAAGGCGTCAAATAAAAACGGGAGGTATTCGGAGGATATGCCGATGCCGGTGTCTTCGACCTCCACACAAAGCTCGTGCTTTCTTGTATTGGTAACCCTGATGGTAACACTGCCGGCAGGAGTATACTTAATTGCGTTGTCAATCAGGTTCTGGAATATCTGTGTCACCGTATAGACATCACCGAAAAACCTGTGCTCGTCTGCCTCCCTGCATATATTCAGTTTCAGTCCTTTTGTCCTGGCGGGATTAGCAAATTCTGTAAACAGCCCGTCCAGCACATCTTTATAGATATCGACCAGCTTGAGTGAAATCTCAAAATTACCGGCCTGAATTTCGGACATGTTCAGTATCATATCAATTGTCCTTATCAGGCGTCTGCCTCCGTTATCGATAATATTGAAGCTGCTTTTCAGGTCCTCGCTCACTTTATTCTCGAGCTCATCGCGCAGCAGTGATGTAAAGCTGAGTATGGCATTTACCGGAGTCCTGATCTCGTGCGACATCTGCGCAAGGAATTCTGATTTCAGTCTGTCAGATTTCTCAGCTTTTTCCTTCGATATAATCAGCTCGCGTTCGGTATTTTTGCGTTCGCTGATGTCAGTAGACACGCTCACAAGTCCGACAGGCACATCCTTATCGTCTATTACCAATGTAGCAGAAAGACTGACCGGAAACTCTCTTCTGTTTTTGTCTGTATATACCACTTCACCCTGCCATCCTCCTCTCAGTGTATTCATATAGATTTCCTTGTATTTTTCGGCAGGAACATTTTCGGAATAAATTATGCTCAGGTGTTCTCCGATTATCTCCGAGGGCAAATAGCCGTAAGTTTTCACAAAAGATTCGTTTACAAAAACAATATTGTTTTTCATATCCGTAACACATACGCACTCGCTGATATTCCTTATAGTCTGTGCCAGCATTCGTATCTCTTTCTGTGAATTGATGCGCTGGGTTACATCGCGTGCATTTATAATTATGCCGCGTATAGCATCGTCATTAAGCAGTGAATTGACCTCAGCCTCGCATATTCTTACCGTTCCATCCTTTGCTTTGAGGCGCATAGTAATCAGCCTGCCGCCGGTACTTTTGTTGCTGAGAATTGATGATGCGATCTTTATGTCTGCCTCATAGATAATATCGAAGAAATTCTTTTTTTCAATATCCGTGCTGCTGTAGCCGAATGTCTTTCTGAATGAAGGACTGTGGTAGCTGATAAAGCCGTCGCGGTCTATCACAATAATTATATCAGATGCATTATCGATGAGTGCCCGGTAATATCTGTTTACTTCTTTCAGTTCCGAAGTGGCCCGGGCAATCTTCAGCTTGAGAAAATACAGGAATGCCAGACTGACCAGTAGTATCGTGGAGCCGAAAAGTCCCAGATATTTAATAATCTGTATCACCTGGTTTTTTTCGTACCATACATCCATAAAATAATTCTGTTCGAGCCATTTCTTCTGGAGCCGGTGCAGTTCGCCGCGGGCCTTAAGTTCGCTGATCGCAGCGTTCAGGCGCGACAGCAGTTCAGTATTGCCCTTGCTAACGGCTATGCAGTAAGGAGTAACCAGTACCGGTTTATCGACCACCTTAATTTCCTGATGCATACCATACTTGTACAGCCAGTACAGGCCGATATAATAATTACCTACAACTGCGTCCACCTTCCCTGAATTAAGCATATTGATAGCAGTTATAAGATCGGGATAGCGGCTTATTTTTATTCCCCTGAACTGGCTCGTCAGATAATCATCACCAAGCCCTCCGTGCTGTACCGCCACGATTTTGCCCTGCAGATCATATATGCTTCTGATCGTATTGTTTCCGCTGGCGACAAAAATTACAGTCTTTATTTCGAGATAACTGTCAGTAAAGTCATACTGTTCTTCACGGTTAGTAATGTGGTTAATACCAAGAAGTATGTCGGCTTTTCCCGAATCCAGCATATGCCGTGCTGCCATCCAGTTTGTCAGACGCACATCAGCCTTTATCCCTGTATATCTGCAGATTTCCCTGAACACGTCTATATCGTATCCGTCCGGAATACGTTTTTCATTCAGGAATACCTGCGGCGGATAGTTATCGTTTCCGGCAACCCTGTATGTCCGCTGCCCGCTGCTGCTCTGTGGATTTACTGCATCAGTGTTTGTCTGGCCTGAAGCGTTGTACGACAAGATTGTTAAAATTACGGTACAATATATCAGAGTACGGGTTAATTTTCCGCTAACGCAGATTTTTATATTATGCATCACTTTATTCTGTTTTTCAGTCATTGTTAGATGTTAAGGGTAATGTAAATGTAAAAGTAGTTCCACGGGATTTACAGCTGCTTACGCTAATACAGCCTCCCTGAATTTCAATTAGTTCCTTGCAGAGTATAAGTCCCAGTCCGCTGCCCTTTTCGTTATTTGTTCCCGGGGTGGTATGGCTATATTCGATCCTGAATAATTTATCCAGTTCTTCAGGTTCCATACCGACTCCGGTATCGGAAATGTCTATTTCAGAAAATCCGTCTTTCTCCCTCGATGTAAGTTTTATGCAGCCGCCGGCGGGAGTAAATTTAATTGCGTTTGATATCAGGTTCTGAAGCACCGAGGAAAGCATGTTTCTGTCCGCATACACCTGCCGATCCTTCTGAATACTGTTTATGAGTGTTATATCCTTGGAAAGGAAATTCACCTGCAGGTAATTGATCACCTCATCGGATACTTCGAAAAGTGATATGATCTCGCGTTTGCAGTCTATCCTCTTCATCTGTGCTCTTGACCAGGTGAGGAGATTATCGATGAGATTGTATACGCTTTTTATGGAAACGTTCATCGTATATACTGCTTCTTTTATATCCTTTTTATCCATATTATCCAGTTCGCGCGACAGCAGGTTGCTGAAGCCTGCAATAGAGGTAAAGGGACTTTTAAGGTCATGAGAAATGATAGAGAAGAACTTATCCTTGTTGTCATTCATTATTTTGAGGATGTTCTCCGAATCTCTGAGCGCCTTCTCAGTCATTTTTCTCTGTACTATTTCATTCTGAAGTTCGCGTGTTCTCTCTGTAACCTGCTGTTCGAGCAGGTTTCTCTGCTGTTCTATATTCCTGATACGAATTCTCACAAGATACAAACCAATTCCGGCCAGCACCAGTATGGACAATATTCTGAACCAGTTGGTTCTCCACACCGGCGGTACAACCAGTATTCTGATGCTGCGGCCGGTTTCATTCCACAGTCCGTCACTGTTCGAGGCAATCACCCTGAAGACATATTCACCCGGTGTCAGATTAGTGTATGTAATAACCCTCTGACTTCCGGCATCTGTCCATCCCTGGTCCACCCCTTCGAGCATATACTTATACCGGTTTCTGTGGGGAGAAGACAGATCGAGAGAGGCAAACTCAATCGAGAATACATAATCCTTGTAAGACAGTACTACCTCATCTGTCTTTTCCGAAAAGCGTGATGCCGGCAGTTCTTTATTGAATACCCTGAAAGAAGTAATTACCACCGGAGGAATGAACTTATTGATTTCAATTCTGGATGGGTCAAAGATATTGAATCCGTTGATACCTCCGAAAACCATTTCACCCGAAGCAGTTTTTGCATATGCCGACTGGCTGAATTCATTGCTCTGCAGTCCGTCCGAAACATCATAGTTTCTGAAACTGCCGTTACTCACGTTCATCCTGGATAATCCCCTGTTGGTGCTTATCCACAGTTCCCCGGAACTGCCGGGCAATATTCCATATACCAGATTATTTGCCAGTCCGCTATTTTCCGTATACCGCTGAAATTTTCCGGTGGCTTTGTTGAACATGGCAAGTCCGCCGCCGGAAGTCCCTATCCATATGATATTCTTTCTGCCGAGCGGGTCTTCAGAAATACTCATCACAATATCATGCGGCAGCGAATTGTTGTCCTTTTTGTTGTACCTGTAGTGGGTGAACCTTCTGGTGCGGGGATTATATACATCCAGGCCAAGGCCCCATGTACCGATCCATAAAAGTCCCTCGCTGTCTTCGTGGAGGCATAACAGGCTTTCATCAGAAATACTGAGGTTATCATCAGAAGAATGTATAAAGTGATGTGCCTTTCCTGTTTTTTTATCAAATACCGAGAGGCCCTGCTGTGAAGCCAGATACATTTTACCGTTTCTGTCTTCCATTATATACATAATATCAGATGCATGTATACTGTTTTTATCTCGGGGATTATTTTTGTAGCGTGTAAATTTTTCAGTTGCGGGGTCAAACCTGTCCAGACCATTCCCGGCAGCTATCCACAATATATTGTCGCGGTCGCAATATATATAACCGATCCGGTTGTGGGAAATACTGTTTTTCCCCGGTCTGTGCTGATAGTTTTTGATAGTTCCGTCTTTTTTGTTGTACCTCGAAAGTCCTCCCCATGCGGTACCGCACCAGATATAACCGCTCTTATCCTCGCACAGCGCGCTAACCATATTATCCGGCAGTGAATTGCTGTCCCGAATATTTCTGCGTATATGCCTGAACACTTCTTTACTCTCGTCGTACTTGCACAATCCGGCAGCAGTTCCTATCCATATCAGTCCGCTCCTGTCTTCAAATAACGAAATCACATCGTTATCCGGGAGAGTGAAAGGATCGTACGGGTCATTTTTCAGATGAATAAACCTGCCGCTGTGCGGATCATACCGGTCGACACCGGAAGAAAAAGTGCCTATCCACAGCCGGCCCTTCCTGTCTATGCAAAGTGACTGAACCCCATCATCCGAGAGAGAATTGTCATTCAATCTGTTATGCCTGAAGCTGACCACGCCGCCGTTTTTTCTGTCAAGGTACACTACTCCCCGGTCGGCGGTAGCGATCCAAAGGTTTCCGGCACCGTCTTCCCTGATATCATATACCTGGATATTGTCCAGTAACTTAGAATTGTTTATGCTCCGGAAATCTGAGATTATCTTTTTTGCAGGATCGTACTGGCTGAGGCCTCTTTGTGTTCCAATCCATATCTTTTTTTTGCTGTCAGCAAATACTTTATATATCTGATTATCCGGAAGCCGGTGGCCCCCGGGTAAATGCCTGCAGTAGTTTTCAAATCTTCCCCTCTTGATATCCATTACGCTCAGACCGTTGTCAGTACCGATGTATAATTTTCCGGAATTGTCAGAAGCGATGGATATTATATTATTGCTGCAGATACTGTGGGGATCTTTGGGGTCAGAAGTAAATGGCTGTATTTCGCCGGTAAACCGATTGTATTTGTTCAGTCCGCCCGATTCAGTTCCGATCCAGAGTATTCCGAAATTATCTTCATAAACTGTCTGTATGCAGTTGTCTGAAATAGTATTATTGCCGGCCGGGTCGTGTTTGAGCACAGAAAATTTATAGCCGTCAAAACGGTTTAGTCCGTCCTGTGTTCCGAGCCAAAGGTATCCATATGTATCCTGATGGATACAGTTAATGGTTGCCTGCGAAAGCCCCTGGTCAATAGTGAAACATTCGAATTTTTTATACTGTGCACACACCGGAGCCGAAAAAAGCCACGCAAATAAAAAAATCAGGTATATTTCAGCAGAGCCCTTAATATAAAACTTAAATCCCGTTTTTAACTTCATCAGTCTTAAACTTCGTCAGTGCGGAATTTTATACTTGTTTGGACAGGACTGTCCGGCCCGGTAAGGCGTCCGGACAGTCGTTAATTTTTTTATGTCAGATCCTGAAGCATAGTTTTCAGTTTGGAAAGCTTTTCTTCCCAGTCCGATTTTTTCTGTCTTTCCTTATCGACTATATCTTTCGGAGCATTATTTACAAAACTGTCGTTTGAAAGTTTTTTAGCTATGCCGGTGAGGCTGCCTTCGAGTCTGGAAATCTCCTTCTGCAGCCTGTTCTTCTCGAGTTCAAGATCGATCAGTCCTTCGAGAGGCAGATAGATGTCAAAACCGCATACAACGGCAGATGCCGCGCCGCGGGGTTTTTCTATATCCGGACCTTCAACTATATCATTTACTTTTCCGAGACGTTTGATATAGACCTTCTGGTCATCACTTACTGCGTTTGTTTTAAGATAGAGGTCAACCGTTCTGGAGGGCGGAATATTCATTTCGCCGCGTATATTTCTGATTGCAGTAACAATTTCCCTTACCGATTCCATCTCATCTTCTGCCGGAGTATTTACAAGCTGCGCGTTGAATTCCGGGAAGCTGCTGGTCGAAATACTCTCTCCGTCTTTTCTTTCTGAGAGAAGGTGCCATATCTCTTCGGTAATATACGGCATGAACGGATGTACTATTTTCAGCATCTCCTCGAACAGTGCAAGTGCACGAGTCAGCACTGCCGATTTTACTTCAGCGTTATCCGAGTAAAGCCTGCTTTTTGCCATTTCAACGTACCAGTCGCAGAAGTCATTCCACACATAAGAGTAGATGATCTTTATGGTATTGTTGATCTCAAATTTGTCTAATGACTCTTCTATCTGTCTGACTGTATTCTGGAAGCGTGAAATAATCCATTTATCAGCAAAATCCAAGTGTTCATTCATAAGCTTGCTGTCGAGCGGAATGTTCTCTGCATTCATCAGCAGGAAGCGACCGGCGTTCCAAATCTTGTTTGCAAAGTTGCGGCCCATTTCACATTTTTCAGTACTGAACAGTACATCCTGTCCCAGCGGTGCCAGATAGAGCACAGTAAAGCGGAGTGCATCGGCGCCGTATTCAGCAATGACATCCAGCGGATCGGGTGAATTTCCGAGCGACTTGCTCATTTTGCGGCCCTGCATATCGCGTATTATGCTCGTAAAATATACGTCGTGGAAAGGAATGTCTTTTTTGAATTCGAGTCCGGCCATTATCATACGCGCGACCCAGAAGAAAATGATATCCGGAGCCGTAACCAGTGTGTCAGTGGGATAATAGTAATTCTGTTCTTCTTCTGTTTCAAATACATCGTGTGCCCACAGCCAGCTGGAAGCCCATGTATCGAGCACATCTTCGTCCTGTCTCCAGTTTTCAATATCTGCCGGAGGATTGACTTCGCAGTATATTTCACCGCTTTCTTTATTGTACCACACCGGGATGCGGTGACCCCACCAGAGCTGTCTCGATATACACCAATCCTTAATGTTGGTCATCCAGTGCGAGTATGTTTTTGTCCAGTGTTCCGGATGGAATTTAACACTGCCTTCCTCAACAACTTTGAGTGCCGGTTCTGCGAGTTCATCCATCTTCAGGAACCACTGTTCCGAGATATATGGTTCTATCGGAACTCCGCCGCGCTCGGAATAACCGACCTTGTTCGTATAGTCCTCGGTTTTCTGCAGCAGTCCCAGAGCGTCAATTTTTTCGACTACCAGTCTGCGGACTTCAAATCTGTCCAGACCCCGGAGGTCTTCGGGTACATTTTTATTTGTACTGGCGTCCTCGTTGAATATGTTTATAATTTCGAGTTTATGGCGCATTGCCATTTCATAGTCGTTGACATCGTGTGCCGGTGTGATTTTGACCGCACCCGTACCAAATTCCAAATCGACATATTCGTCGGCAAAGATTGGAATTTCCCTGTTGACTATAGGCAGCACGACGCTTTTCCCGACAAGGTGCCTGTATCTCTCGTCGCCCGGGTTGACAGCCACACCGGTATCGCCGAGCATGGTTTCAGGTCTGGTGGTAGCAACTATAAGGTATTCGCTGCTGTCCTTCACCGGATATTTCATATACCAGAGTTTACCGTTGCTGGTTTTATAAATTACCTCCTCGTCGGAGATAGCGGATTTTGAAACCGGGCACCAGTTGACCATGCGGTAACCGCGGTAGATCTTTCCTTTTTTATACAGATCGACGAATGTTTCAACGACTCTTTCGTAGTAATGGCTGTCCATTGTGAAGCGTTCTCGCTTCCAGTCGCAGCTGACGCCCAGTTTCCTGAGCTGTTTAGTGATAATGCCGCCGTATTTCTCAGTCCATTCCCAGCAGTACTTAAGAAATTCTTCGCGTCCGATTTCCTTCTTTTCAATACCTTTTTCCTTCAGCATTGCCGTAACCTTGGTCTCTGTGGCAATGGATGCGTGATCTGTACCGGGAACCCAGCATGCATTGAATCCTTTCATCCTTTTGTAGCGCACCAGGACGTCCTGAATGGAATTGTTCAGTATATGGCCCATGGTAAGAATTCCGGTAACATTAGGAGGAGGTATTACTACGGTGTAAGGTTTTCTTGAAGCATCCGGTTCCGAATGATAGAGCTGATTATTTTCCCAATAGGAATACCATTTATCTTCAACCAGAGAGGGATTGTAGGATTTGGGTATTTCAGTTTGTTTTGCGAAGGACATCATGATTCTCTTACTTTTATTGTTAAAACATAGAAAAACAGCGTGCAGATATACTGCGCGTGGCAGATATATCAAATTAAAGCAGTGTAAATATAATTAAAAATAAGGAATAATATAAGAGGGAAATTTGACAGCCGGCGCTCTAAACGCCGGCTGTAATGGGCAGATTTTCTGATACCTGTCTCAGGGATAGAACCTGATTCCGAGGGCCAGGTCCATAGCACTTCCGAAATCCGGAGCGAGTCCTATAAGTGCTCCGGCCTCCAGAAATATTTCGAGCGGAGTGCGCCTTGGGATCACATTCAGTCCGAATACACCGCGTATACCCAGGCCAAGCTCGTTATCATTCTTATAATAAAAGTCTCCGTGTTTTTCCTTGTACCAGTAGCCGTTACCATTGCCGAATCCCAGCGCTAATCCAGGAGCCGCATACAGTCCGATAATTCTGGATTCAAATGCATCAAAATGCCAGAGATAATCCACCTGCAGCCTGGGTGCTCCGAAATAAGAGCCGCCTATACTTGCAGCAAGAGCGGTCTGGCCGCTGAACCAGTATTTCACAGTTGCACCCGTGGGTTCACCAAGTATGATTCCAAATCCAAAATCACCTCTTGAGCCCTGGGCTAACGGAACAGAAGACCAGCACAGAAGAACCACAGACAGGACCAATAATAGTCTTCGCATATCATCCTCGATGTTAATAAAGTAATTCGATCCTTGCATATATATTAAATATACATATGCAGCAGTCAACTATCCGTATTTTACATCACATTATCACTGATGATAAAGCTATTCCTATTTAAATATATACTATTTTAAAGAGTTTGCGATCGGGTTTTGTCTGATTTAACTGTCATAATTCTCAGTACAGCATCAAACTCTTTAACGCCGCGCGCTCATAGCCGTTTCAGCACTTATACGGAACCGCGAAATAAGTTCCTGCAGATTCACCGTCAGACGCGACAGGTCTTCTGCTGCATGCGCAATTTCGCGTATGCCTACAGAATTTTCCTGTATAACAGAACTTATACCCTCTATATTCCGGCTGATCAGTCCGCTGGTATGCGACTGCTGTTCACTGGCGTCAGCGAGCTGTTTAATGAGCATGGCGTCTTTTTCCGTACCGTTTATAATTTCGGACAGTGAATCACCGGCTTTCCGAGCCAGAGCTTTTCCTTTCTCAACCTCTTCAGTCCCCTGGTGAATGGAATCTACTGCAATCATGGTATCGCTCTGTATCTGTTTGATCATCACGGCAATTTCCTTTGTGGCCTTGGTGGTGCGTTCTGCCAGTTTGCGCACTTCGTCTGCCACCACGGCAAAACCTCTGCCCTGTTCACCGGCTCTTGCAGCTTCTATTGCAGCGTTAAGTGCCAGCAGGTTTGTCTGGTCAGCTATGTCATCGATCACCTGTATGATCTCGCCGATCTGAGTGCTGCTGGCCCCGAGGCGTTCTACCGTACCGGCTGCATTTGTCACCACTTCTGCAATCTTGTTCATACCGGCTATTGTCTGCACTACAATATCGCCGCCCTTCTTTGCAGTCAGACCGTTTGTGATTGCGGAATCGGCTGCACCCTTTGCATTTGACGAGCTTTCCATAATTGTTTTCGTCATTTGTTCGATAGCGCCTGCAACTTCTTCTGTCTGGTTGCTCTGTTCCTGAGCTCCGGCTGCCATCTGTTCGGTGGATGAAGATATTTCATTGCTGGCAGATGCTGTGGCCTGAACGGTTTCATAGATTTTCGCGAACATATTTCTGATATTTCCGACTGCCAGGTTAAAGCCGCGGAACATCCTGCCTATATCGTCGTCCTTATCCGAACTAAGAGTGACCGTAAGATCTCCATTGGACAGACGGTCGATTGCAGAGAGCATTTGCGCGGTGCTTTCAGAAAGATATTTGTTCTGTTCCTCAGAAATTTTCTCAGCCCTGCGTGCATCCAGTGCGGCTTTATCTGCTTCCTGGTTTTTCCTGTTCAGCTCATCGAACGAATTCCTGACATTTGTAACCATTGAACTGAATGCCTGCGCAAGACGTCCGGTTTCATTATTGCTTTTACTTTCTATGGAAACCGAGTAATCACCTTCTGAAACCTTCTGCGCCTGCAGACTGAGCTTCTTTATCGGATTTGATATATTGCGCGCGATGAGATAAGCCACCAGAATTGCCACCAGAAGGATTATACTGATTACAACAGTAAAACTCTCCTTCAGTGCCGCTACTTCATCGTCGATCTCTTCGACCTTCATTCCGTTGACTATCACCCAGTTCCACGGCTTAAACAGCTGCATATGATAGAGCTTGGCCATTATCTCGCCGTTTACATCCCAATGAAATATTTCATAACCGCTGCCTTCCAGACGGCAAATCTCCCTCATCCTTCTGTCAGAATATACGTCGTATGCATCCTTGTCGTCTCCGACATATTTGCCGACATTGGCTGCATTTCTGGAAACCCTGCAGTAGCCGTCCATGTCATTTACAAACAGATAGTCCTTGCCGTTAAACTGCATATTTCGTATCGCATCCGAAGCAAGAGATTTCGCCGAATCCAGGCTCATCTCTCCGGCATCTACTTTTGACTGAAGATTTTTTACGTATGAGTATGTAATGTCAACAGCATACTTCAGAGCGGTCTTTTTATTCTCATATACAGTTTTTTCGATCTTTGGGAAGAAGAAAAACTCTACCGCTAAAACCAGCGAGACTAAAAAACCTATGCTAAAGCACAATATTTTTGTAAATATTCCCCAGTCCCGAATCATTTTGACTTTCATTTTGCAGCCCGATAATATATTGGTTTATTTTCAGATATTTAAGATTGACGAATTTTACCACCGTGTTATCCTTTTCTTTGAAAAGAATTTACGATATATTTATGATAGAAAATTATATATTTAGGTAATAATCAGCGAAATTTAAGTAAAACATTTTTAAAAAAACAGGTGAGTTTTGTTAAAAGGATTATTTAGCACAGTCAAAAAAAAGATTAAGAACGTACTGGGGACTTCAGAAGAAAAGGGCCGGGATATATCTCCGGTCAAGTATAACACTCCGCAGGGACCAAAACGCAGCGATAGAAAACCTCATAGAGCTTCAGAAACTAAACCCGAAGATACACGCAAACACGAAGGAAGACCGCGCAGAGACGCCTCTTCGCGTGATAATTCATCCCGCGACAGTTCTTCGCGCAATACATCAGCCCGCGACACGTCATCACGTGAAGCTTCTTCGTCCCGGGATAGCGGTTACCGTGACAGGAAAAGCCAGCAGAGATATTCCAGACAGCAGGGCGAGCTGAAAACTCAGGGTGAACAGAAACCGCAGGGTGAGCAGAAACCACAGGGTGAACAGAAACCCCAGGGTGAACAGAAACCCCAGGGTGAACACAGAGAACAGGGCGGCAGACGCGAACAGAGATTTTCTCGTGACCAGAGGACTGCACGCCCACAGCGGGATACACGCGAAGTAAAAGATCAGCGGCCGGGAAGGGACTCACGCGAACAGCGTGGCATAAAGGAACCCGCTCAACCGAAGGAATCCAGACAGCAGGAAGATCTGAAAAAAGAAGATTCCGGGAAAAAGGAATTCAGAGGCCAGCGCCCTCATCACCAGCAGCAGCCCCGCAGAATACAGAAGGAAGAAACTCCCAAAACAGAAGAACCATCTGTCAAGGACGATCAGACCGGTTCTGCTGAATCCGGCGAGGCCCAGCAGAAGCAGCAGCAGAAAAGACAAGGCGGCTACCGCGGCCGGAACAGACGCAGGGATTATCCGGACAGGGAAAAACAGCAAAGTGAAAAACCTGATGAGGTAAAATCTGCTGATGAAACATCAGTTGATACAGCACTGCCGGAAACAGAACTATCCGCTGAAATAACTGAAACTGCAGCCGAAACAATACCGGCGGAAAAATGGGACTCTTCTGTTTTCGTAGTGGAACCCGATCCGGAAAAAACCAGATTCCAGGACCTGCCTATCTCAGATGAGATAATGCACGCAATCTATGATCTCGGCTATCAGTACTGCACACCTATCCAGGCGGGAATACTTTCGGCTACACTTTCTGGAAAAGACGCTACAGGACAGGCTCAGACCGGTACCGGCAAAACAGCCGCGTTCCTGATTACAGTTTTTTCAAGACTCCTGCAGAATCCTATTGACCTCAGTAAGCGCAGACACGGTACTCCGCGGGCACTCATACTTGCCCCGACTCGCGAACTGGTGCTGCAGATTACAGAAGATGCTAATAATCTTTCGAAATATACCAGACTGAAAATACTCCCGGTCTACGGCGGAATGGATTACAGAAAACAGAAACGCCAGCTTAATACACAGCACGTTGATGTAGTTGTGGCAACTCCGGGCCGGCTGCTGGACTTCCATACACGTCATGACATTCATCTGAGCAGGACAGAAATACTGGTGATCGATGAAGCAGACAGAATGCTTGATATGGGCTTTATACCCGATGTCAGAAATATCGTTAGACGTACGCCTCACCGCGAAAACAGACAGACGCTGTTCTTCAGTGCAACCCTCAATGACGTCGTAAAACGCCTGGCTTCGCAGTGGACTAAAGAATCGTTTGATGTCGAGATCGAACCCGAACAGGTGGAAGTAAATACGGTAAACCAGATAGTATATATTGTTACAAATGAAGAAAAGCTCCGTGTGCTGTTTAATCTGCTCGACAGGGAAAACCTGGAGCGGGTAATTATATTTGCAAACAGGCGCGATGAGGTTAAGACATTGTTTGATACACTTCAGCAGAAAGGTATCAGCTCCTCTCATCTTTCCGGCGACATCGACCAGAAACAGCGCATCAAAACCCTGGATGAGTTCAAGTCGGGCAAGATCCGTGTGCTGATTGCTACCGACGTAGCGAGCCGCGGAATACACATCGACGGCGTCAGCCATGTCATCAACTTCACACTGCCCGAAGATGCCGAGGACTATGTACACCGCATCGGAAGAACCGGCCGCGCCGGAGCATCCGGAATATCCATCAGCTTTGCCAGCGAGGATGACTCGTTCCAGATACCTGCAATTGAAGAATATCTGGGGCACAAACTCGAATGTGTATACCCCGATGAGGAACTGCTGAAATAAATACTCATATACCGGCATTTTCCCGGCAAATGAATTTGTATTCTTACCGGTCCCGGACCCATGCCCGGGACCAATATCCTTCTTGACAAACTTACCCTCTTTTTTATATTATAAATATTAGCGTAATTATTATATACAGGAGGGAACGATGAGCAGACGTAAGGACAGGATCAACGGATTTTTAATAGGTCTCTTTATAGGAGGTCTTGCTGGCACATCTGCTGCAATGCTGTACACACCGATGTCGGGTAAAAAAATGAGAAAAAAAATTGCCCGTACCAAAGAAGATCTGGTTGAAGACGTGAATGAATATGTACATAACAGCCGCGAATTTATTAAAGATAAAAAGAAAAAAGCCGAAGAACTGATCGGACAGGCAAAATCTATGGTTTCGCACCACAGTACCTGACAATATTCGTCATTGACAATAGCAGGATTTCTTGCCCGGCAGATTTTTTCTTTACCGCGGTTTTCATAAATTTCATACAGAATTTTTTAAATTTAATCGGGGCAATGAATATGAAATCCTGCATCCGCTTCTATATCCTTCTGTCACTTCTTATCAGCGCAGCTGCATTCACAGCTTCAGTATGCGCACAGCCCAAAGGAATCTCATACTTCCATCTGAGCGATTTCCAGATGACTTCGCCGGGTTCTCTGAAATACGGACTGTACGGATATGATAATCCCGCAATACTTAACTACATGGAGTCAATGGATATTCAGTTCATGTGGACAGATTCAGGAGATAAATTCAGATCGCTGAATGACTGGGGATTATTTGCCGCCACTAAAGGAATCGGCTTTAATGTCATACACAACAAACTGAACCAGTTTTCGGTAAATGACTACAAGGTTTCACTGGCAGGTGGTTCACGGTCATTCAGTATCGGCGTCAATTATGCCTGGAGTTCCGGCGATGCCGCAGCCCTCAACCGCATGGATTATTATTCACTTGGACTTCTGCTCAGACCCAACCGCTATATGTCAGTGGGAGTAACCGGATCACGCTCAGTACAGAATAATATAAACGAAGCATATGGCGACATTGCTGTGCGTCCGCTGGGCAATGAACTCATTACACTGTTCGGCGATTATCTCATCAATAATGGCAAACGGGATAAAATCGAGAAGGATCTGTGGAGCGCCGGCGCTGCAATAGAGGTAATTGACGGACTAAGACTCACAGGACGTTATTTCGAAACGAAACAGTTTACTGCCGGTATACAACTGGGACTGGGACACCTGGGATTCAGTACGCAGGCGCACTTCGAGAAAAACGAAAAACACGCCTACAACTCCTATGGCATACGCATCGGCGGATACGACAGGAATCTGATCACCAGACTTTTCCCGTCAAAAAAATACGCAAGTATGGACCTCAACGGAGAGATTAAGTATCAGCGCTATATATTGTTCGACCGCTCCAACACACTGAAATCACTCATCGCGGAAATCGATGCCGTAAAATCTGACAGGAATACACAGGGACTGGTTATCAACACTTCCGGACTGAAAGCGTCACGCGAAATGCTGTGGGAAGTGCGCGAGAAACTGCGCGAATTAAGGTCTGCCGGCAAGAAAGTAGTCATATTCATCGATAATCCGGGCATGGATATATATCACTTTGCTTCGGTTGCAGATAAAATTGTGATGGACCCGCTGGGCATGATAAGCATTCAGGGCTACAGAATGGGTATGACATATTATAAGGGAACGCTTGAAAAACTTGGAGTAGGTTTTGATGAATGGAGATTTTTCAAGTATAAATCAGCCATGGAAACTCTGTCGCGCCAGAACATGTCTCCTGCCGACAGTGTTCAGCGTCAGGCGCTGATCGACGGCTTTTACAATAACGCCCGCACTGAGATTTCAGAAGGCAGAAATATCTCGCCGGAGGAATTTGATGATATAGTAAACCGGAGCGGAATGCTTACTGCAAATGAGGCTCTGTACAGAAAGCTCGTGGATACTCTCGGCAGATGGTCCGAAGCTGAAGATATTGTCAGGAAAATGACGAATCGCCCGCTTGTCAGCGCCGGACGCACAGAAAAGCTTATGCTGCCCAGTGATAACTACTGGGGAGAATTCCATAAAATTGCCGTCATATATGCTCTCGGGGCCTGTGCTATGGATGACGGTATTACAGCAAGAAAACTCGTTAAGGATGTTGAGGCGGCAGGAAAGGACAATTCGGTTGCTGCTATAGTACTCAGAGTCGACTCTCCGGGCGGAGATGCAATGGCTTCGGATTATATCGCAGAAGCTGTGAAAAAGGCGCGCACTAAAAAACCGGTTATTGTTTCTCAGGGTACTGTTGCTGCTTCAGGCGGCTACTGGCTTTCTATGTATGGCACACGCATACTCGCGGCACCCAATACAATTACCGGTTCAATCGGCGTAATAGGCGGCTGGGTATATAATAAGGGTCTGAAAGAAAAGCTCGGCTTTGCCTCCGATTATGTAAAGCGCGGTGAGCACGCCGACCTGGGATTCGGAGCAGTATTTCCGCTTATCGGTCTCCAGCTGCCCGACCGCAACCTCGATGATGCCGAGTACGCCAGAATGCGCTCGTTCATTCTGGGATTCTATGAAGGATTCGTCACCCGGGTAGCCTCAGGCAGAAACCTCAGCAATGAATTCGTCGATTCTGTAGGTCAGGGCAGGGTATGGACAGGCACCGACGGACTCAGACTGAAACTCATTGATGAGATCGGTGGACTCGACAGATCTATAGCTCTGGCAAAAGAGCTTTCCGGAATTAAGAAGGATGACCGCGTAAAAATAGTGGAATACCCGGCTCCGCGTCTGTTTGACCTGGGATTTATTACACCAAAGTTCTTTGGTGTTTCCACACCAAAATCGGCATTGATAGACGATCTGACATTCCGTTTCAGGCACAACGGTCAGCCGATGACCATACTGCCTTTTGAATATACCCAGATGATACGGGAGTTCTGAGTTCTGAGTTATGAGTTTTGAGTTCTGAGTTACGGATTGTCTGTATGCCATTCCGGGGTGTCTATTTTTGATTATAGTAAACGCCTCCGACATCTTAAGACAGTATCTGTGCCCATGATCAGCAAACTTTTCCAGTATGTCAACTTCCAAATTATAAATTCCCATTTCGAAGGAAGTTTTGCCAATGAACACCCCTTCAACTCAAAACTCATAACTCAGAACTCATAACTCAAAACTCAGAACTTGTTTCGCTCAGTGATTTCAGCCCAAGTTCCTGATTCTTTTTTGTCTTTGCTCCCAGTTCGCGCAGCTTTTCTACCTGCCCTATCAGATTGCCCTTTCCTTCCTGAAGCTGGTTCATTGCAGTGT
>JBLMZS010000067.1:0-76185 GCA_050258935.1 Bacteroidota bacterium | reverse complement strand
AACTTATAGCCTTCGTCCACTGCATCCATTGATATATAATACTTCAGTTTCTTAAGTGATCCCATCTTTTCGGAAAGCATAACCCCGAAGGATTCAGAGAATATTACAGCCTCGGCATCCGACTCGTGCAGTATATTCAGAATTTCGTTCGTATGGAGGTTTCGGTCGATAGGCACTATAACATAATTGAAGCACATGCACGTCAGATAGCTCAGAGCCCACTGTACCCTGTTTTCACCTATAACAGCAATGTGAGCTCTTTCCTTTAGTCCGGTTTTTCTTAGTGCCGAACCGAACTTCAGTATTGCAGAAAGCAGGTCAGAAAAGGTAAGCCTTTTTACCGGGGTGTTCTGCAGATCTTCGAGTGCAATTTTTCCTGAATACTTTTTTGTATTCTGAAGTATCATGTCCTGTATGGACTCGATTTTAGGGACCTGGTTGAGTTTAATTTCTTTTTTCATGGCATCTTCAGGTTTATGGTTATTTCGTCAGTTCTGTCAGAATAGACTTAAGCAAACTATAAAACTTATCCACCGTTTTTATTTCAACCTTTTCATCCGGAGTATGTGCTCCGAATATCGAAGGTCCGAAAGACATCATATCCATACCCGGATATTTATCACCCAGAATACCACATTCAAGTCCGGCATGAATGGCCTTCACATCAGGCTCAGCTCCGAAATTTTTCACATATACATCTTTGGCGATTTTCAATACCCTGCTGTTCATATCCGGCTTCCACCCAGGGTATCCGTCAGTAACCATTATCTCAGCTCCTGCAAGCCTGAAGACAGCTGCAACTGATGAGGCTATATATTTCTTTGAACTCTCGACTGAACTTCTCTGACTGGTGCCGACTATAATTTTTCCACCATCCATTACAACAGTGGCGAGATTTGTGGAAGTTTCAACGAGTCCTTCTATATCGGGACTCATTGCAATAGTTCCATGCGGCAGAGCCAGCAGCACATCCACAATAAGAGAAGCAAACCCGCCAGTGAAAGCACGAACTTTACCAGCCGTAGTATTATCATCTTTCAGGACATCAGTATCTGAAGCGGTCAGTGTAACACTAAGAGCTCCTTCTGCTGTTTTGTATTCTTCCCTTAGAACAGACTCCATTTCACCGACTACAGAAACTGCCGCATCAATCTTATCAGCCTTAATAGCTATGACAGCCTCGGCTTCACGGGGTATAGCGTTTCTTTTGCTGCCGCCTTCGATGGTACAAATCAGCACTTCCGCTTTGCGCAGCGTTGCGAGTGTTCTTGCGAGCATTTTGATAGCATTACCGCGCCGGAGATTAATATCCATACCCGAGTGACCGCCCAGCAGTCCGCCGACAGCGAGTCGGAAATATCTGTAATCTCCTTCAGCATAGTCATATACTATATCAAATATGCCGGCTGTATCCTGTCCCCCGGCACAGCCTACGTAAAACGCTCCGTCTTCTTCGCTGTCAGTATTAAGCAGCGTTCTGCCAGTTACAAAATCAGGCTGCAGATTATTTACTCCTGTAAGCCCGGTTTCTTCATCTATTGTGAACAGACATTCAAGCGGCCCGTGAACAAAGGAGCTATCTGTCATTACAGCAAGCATTGCAGAGGCACCTATGCCGTTATCTGCGCCCAGGGTTGTACCATCAGCAGTAACAAATTCGCCTTCCCGTTTTAATTTAATGGGATCGGTTTCAAAGTTGTGTTCAGTCGCTTTATTTTTTTCGCAGACCATATCAATGTGGGCCTGCAGCACGACTGTTTCTGACTTCTCGTATCCGGGTGCAGCAGGGACTGAAACAATGACATTACCAACCTGATCGGTTTTATACGGCAGACCAAGTGATGCTGCTGTATCCTTCAGGAATTCCACAACTCGTTTTTCATTCTTTGATCCGCGCGGAATCTGAGCGAGCTGGTGAAATCTCTGCCACAACAATTCCGGTTTCAGTCCTTCTATTGCCTCGGTTGACATACTAACACTCCTTTTTTCAGGATATTTTTAGTTTATTGAACTCCGTTTTCTTCGTCAGCTTTTTTCTGAGCAAGTCTGGCATTCTTTTTATCCATATCTGTCAGATATTTCTTTCTTATTCTGATGAAGTTAGGTGTAATCTCCACGTACTCGTCATCAGTAATCCATTCGAGTGCCTGTTCAAGCGTCATAATACGCGCAGGTTCGAGTCTGATCGCTTCATCGGCACCGGAAGCACGCATATTGGTAAGCTGTTTTGTTTTTGTAACATTTACCGTCATGTCCATATTCCTGGAGTTTTCACCCACAACCATACCCTGGTAAACATCGGTTCCCGGGTCTATGAAAAATACCGCCCTTTCCTGCAGCTTGAACATTGCATAACCCGACGATGTACCGCCTTCCATAGCAACAAGTGCACCGCGCTGACGCTGTGTTATCTCTCCTTTGAACGGTTCGTATGCATGGAAATTCGAATGCAGAATTCCTGTGCCTTTTGTATCGGTCATGAATTCAGTTCTGTATCCTATAAGTCCGCGTGTAGGAATTATAAATTCGAGACGTGTATTGCCGTTTGAGGGGATCATGTTCTTCAGTTCGGCTTTTCTTTTTCCAAGCTTCTCAATTACCACACCTACAAATTCATCGGGTACATCTATAACAACGTGTTCGACAGGTTCAGCGAGAACGTCGTGAATTTTCTTCATGATCACCATAGGTCTGCTCACCTGCAGTTCGTAGCCTTCTCTTCTCATATTTTCTATAAGTATTGCCAGGTGCAGTTCACCCCTGCCGCTGACCTTGAACACATCCGGTGAATCGGTAATTTCAACGCGCAGTGAAACGTTGGAACGCAGTTCGCGGCTAAGGCGGTCACTGACATTTCTTGTAGTCACATACTTTCCATCGAGTCCTGCAAACGGAGAATTATTAATCATGAAGTTCATTGTAATTGTAGGCTCATCGATATCGACGAAGGGTATCGCTTCAGGATTGCGCGGATCAGCGAGGGTTTCACCGATATTGACATCTTCAAAACCTGCTACGGCCGCGATGTCACCCGCGAATACTTCTTCTGCCTCGGCACGCCTGAGGTTTTCAAAGACGTAGAGTTTTGAAATTTTTCCTGATTCAGTTTTATTCTCTTTATTTATCAGCAGTACATTATCTCCGGGTGAGAGTTTCCCGCTCTGAACGAGACCGATACCAATTCGGCCCAGATAGTCGTTATAATCAATTGCACTTACGAGCATTCTGAAAGGTTCATCCGGCTGCACAGCAGGTGCAGGTACTTTATTAACTATCAGGTCAAATAATGGTTCCAGGTCAACTGCTTCATCTTCCAGTCTGAGTTTCGCCTTGCCCTGTTTTGCGATAGCATAAACGAACGGGAAATCGAGCTGTTCATCCGTAGCACCGAGCGACATAAATAATTCGAACACTTCGTCCAGCACTTCATCTGCACGGGCGTCCTGTCTGTCAATTTTATTTATTACCACGATTGGTTTCAGTCCCAGATCGAGTGATTTTTTCAGTACAAATTTTGTTTGCGGAAGCGGCCCTTCTGCAGCATCGACAAGCAGCAGCACACCATTTACCATCTTCAGTGTACGCTCCACCTCGCCGCCGAAATCGGCGTGGCCGGGGGTATCGATAATGTTTATCTTAAAATCCTTGTATCTGATGCTTGTATTTTTTGCAAGTATCGTGATTCCTCTTTCCTTCTCGAGCGGGTTGGAATCCATAACCCTTTTCTCGACCGTCTGATTAGCCCTGAAAACGCCAGTCTGTCTAAGCATATGGTCAACAAGTGTGGTCTTACCATGGTCAACGTGAGCAACTATAGCAATATTTCTGATAGAATCCTTGAACTGTGTCACTAATAATTATCCCTTAAGTTATTATAAAAAATCAACTGTGCCTTATAGACAATATATCGCCATCCTTAACAATATATTCTTTTCCTTCCAGTCTCCATAATCCGGCTTCCTTGCATTTTGCAAAACTGCCGCCGAGTCTGATGAAGTCGTCATAGTGAACAACTTCTGCTCTGATAAATTTGTTGTAAAAGTCAGTATGAATAACGCCGGCAGCATCCTGTGCTGTCATGTTCTTTCTAATGGTCCAGGCTCTGCATTCGTCCTCGCCTACGGTCAGGAATGACTGGAGTCCCAATATCTCATACGAAGTTTTGAGAATTTTATTCAGTGCAGAATCTGCTATACCGAAATCCTGCATGAACACCTGTGCATCCTCATCGCTCATCCCCACCAGTTCGCTTTCAAACTTGGCAAAGAACGGAATGACAGTAACAGTATATTTGTCAAATGCCTTTGAAATGCTTTCGGTTACACTGTCGGTTTTATCGACCGAGCCTTCGTCAAAATTCACTGCTATAACGAGCGGCTTCAATGTAAGGAACTGATATGAATTGAGCATCTTCTTTTCATTCTCATCAAACTCCATCAGTCTGAGCGGAAGTTCCTTTTCTACCTGTGCCAGACATTTTTCTATAAGAGGCAGTTCTTTTTTCTGTGCCTCATTTTTGGATTTCTGTACGTCCTTGCGCAGTTTTTCGAGCCTGGTTTCGAGCAGAGCCATATCAGACAGTAGAAATTCAGTCTCCAGGAATTGAATATCCCTGACCGGATCAATACTGCCTTCCGGGTGCGGAACAGCGTCGTTCTCGAACTGGCGAATAACATAAAACAGAGCATCATTGTTTTTAACGCTGTTCAGAAATTCGGCCGTGATCTTTACTTTTCCGTCTTCCGAGACTCTAAGTCCTGGAATATCATAAACTTCTATTGTGGCATTTACTTTTTTGGGGGGCTTAAATATTTCTGCAGATTTATCGAGTCTTTCGTCAGGAACTTTCACCACAGCCAGACTGGGTTTGTCTGCCTGCCCTGTAATTTCCTGTGAACTGCTTTTCGTAAGTGTCTGAAATAATGTAGTTTTACCTGAGTATTGTAATCCCACCAGACCAATTTGCATATATTATCCTTAAATGTTTACGAAGTTCAAAAATACCTAAGACAGTAATATACGATTTTCCGGTGAAAAAATCATTTTTATGGGTTGCGTGTCTGTCCGTCTCCGTAGATTATCCATTTATATGTCGTCAGTTCATTAAGTCCCATAGGTCCTCTTGCATGGAGCTTCTGTGTACTGATACCTATCTCTGCACCCAGACCGAACTGTGCCCCGTCAGTAAATGCTGTCGATGTATTTGCATATACTGCAGCCGCATCGACTCTCTTCATGAATTCCCTTATATGCATTTCATTCTCAGAAATTATGGCTTCGCTGTGTTTAGAACCGAACTGCGATATGTGTGCAATTGCAGCATCTAAACTATCAACGGTTCTGATGGCCATTTTCAGTGACAGGAATTCTGTTCCGAAGTGTTTTTCTTCAGCTTTATACAGCAGTTCAGCCGGATAAATATTTTCAAGCTGACGATAAGCCTGTGCATCTGCATATATCGTAACATTCTTTTCTGCAAGCGGCCTGCATATTGCCGGAAGGTCACTCAGGCGGCTGCGATGCATTATCAGACAGTCAAGAGCGTTGCATACGCTGACGCGCCTTGTTTTTGCATTTTCAATGATACGTATTCCCTTCTTCAGATCACCTGATTCATCAAAATACGTATGGACAATCCCTGCACCCGTTTCAATGACCGGGATTCTGGAATTCATGCGCACAAAGTCTATGAGTGACCTGCCGCCGCGGGGAATAATCACATCAATGAGTCCTATTGCGTTCAGCATTACTTCGGCTGCTTTTCTGTCGGGAGGCATAAGGTAAATCATGTTTTCATCTAGTCCGTGCATGACTAAAACTTCGCGAATCAGTTTTACTATGGCTGAATTGGAGAATGCAGCCTCACTGCCTCCTTTGAGAATGCAGGTATTACCCGACTTGAAGCACAGAGAGAACACGTCAAAAGTAACGTTGGGGCGCGCTTCGTATATAATGCCGACAACACCCAGAGGCACGCTGATTTTTTTCGTAATAAGTCCGTTTGGGAGTGTCTTCTCAGATATTATCCGTCCCACCGGATAATCCAGCGCTGCTATCGCCCTGATATCATCTGCTATACTCTTTATTCTATCTCCGGTAAGTTTCAGTCTGTCGTATTTGGGATCGGCGGGGTCCATTTTCTCCAGATCGCGCAAGTTTTCCTGCAGTATATATGGAATGTTTTTTACAGCCGATTCACTCAGATCCATCAGCACAGAGTTTATTTTTTCGCCCGGGATGCTGATCATTTTACCGGCGGCTTTCTGAACCAGTTTTATATCTTCTGTAATTTTTTCCATATACTGCTCTTAAATTCCGTTATTGATGTATAAATAGTCGTAGTGAATCACTGGACGCTGGTTCTTCTTTCCCAGCACTTCCCTGGTTTTCTCGGAGCCATACTGAGCGACGCCGAGAGCAATAACCCCCTCATTTTCATCAGCCACTTTTATAATGTCTCCTTTATCGAAACGCCCGTCGACCTTTGTAATCCCTATTGGCAGCAGGCTTGATGCCGTTTCGTTCAGCAGTGCCTGGCGCGCACCTTCATTGACATATACAGTGCCCTTGGCATAACCTTCCGAGTAAGCTATCCATCGTTTAATATACGAAGGATTCATCTGAGAGATAAACTTTGTACCCTTTGATTTCCCCTTTATTATATCGGTCAGAATATTGTCCCGCTTACCGTTTGCTATATGAACTGTAATACCGGTTCTGGCAAGCTTAATTGCCATCCTGCTTTTTGTAATCATCCCGCCGCGCCCGAAATTGGATTTGCCCGCAGAAACAAATGCACTCAGGTTTATTTCCAGATTGCTGATCTCCTGAATGACTTTGGAAGCCGGGTCTGCCGGATTCCCGTCATACAGACCGTCCACGTTAGTAAGTATTATCAGTGCATCGGCATCCATCATCGATGCGATAAGACCTGCCAGCTCGTCGTTATCTGTAAACATCAGCTCAGTCACCGAGATAACGTCATTTTCGTTCACTACAGGGATAATATTATTCTGCAGCAGTGTACTGAAACAGTTGCGCATATTAAGATAGTGCTTCCTGTCCCTGAAATCCTCTTTGGTTACGAGCACCTGTGCGCATTTTATCGAAAACGGAGCAAACATATCCACATACGTGTTAATCAGTTTTACCTGTCCCACAGCGGCAAGCAGCTGGCGGGCAGAGACTGCATCGCGTATGTTTTCAGGTGGAGTCACCAGACTTCTGCCGGCAGCAACTGCACCGGAAGAAACCAGTATTACTTCAATTCCTTTTTTTTTCAGAGCCGAGATCTGGGCAGTTATATTTCTGAACCGTTCGATATCCTCGAGTCCGTTGTCTCCGGTCAGAACATTAGTGCCGATCTTGATTATTATTCGTTTATACATTTCAACGCCGTGTAGATTTTTGAGTATGGTCGACAATTTCGGAAGATAATAATTTCCGCAGAAAATTCATAGCAGGAAACAATTTACTTTATCAGGAAAGTATCTGTGTGTTGAGGCCTATTTCCTCCAGTATGGACGTCACTTTCAGACAAGGCAGAAGATCACCGTTGTACACAATGGCTTTACCTTTCACGTGTACCTCAAAAGCATAATCGCGTGCTTTATTGAATGAACATTTTACAGCCTTGATCAGCTGTATTATAACTTCATCAAACGTATGCCAGTCATCATTGAACAATACCACCTTGAACGGAAGTCCTACGGCTGTATCTTCTAGCGTTTCAGGTTCATACTTACCGGTCTCAAACTGATTTTCAGAGAAAATTTCCATCACAATCTTAATCTTTTCTTTCGTTAGTATTCAAATTTCGTAGTTTAAAAATACTCCTTTCGGCTAAAATTGTAAAGTATATATTTATTTTATATACCCTTAAATCGTATATTGCACCAATAATTACTCATTGTTCCAAATAACCTGTTCCCAAGGAGGATTTATGAATATAATGACTTTCAGGAAAGCCTTTCTATCAGCAGTTGTTTTCATTTCCCTGTTTTCGGTCACAATTTCTGCCCAGTGGCAGCCGGTAAAGCACCCTGACTGGAGCAGAAATGCCACAATATATGAAGTCAATGTAAGGCAGTATACTCCGGAAGGTACATTCAGAGCATTTGAAAAACACCTGCCGGAACTGAAGTCCCTGGGCGTCGGTATTTTATGGCTGATGCCGGTTCACCCGATAGGAGAAAAAAACCGCAAAGGAAGCCTGGGCAGTTATTATGCAGTCCGCGATTATAAAAAAATCAATCCTGAATTCGGGACACTCAACGATTTTAAACACCTGGTCAGCAAGTCGCACTCCATGGGTATGCGCGTCATCATTGACTGGGTTGCCAATCACACGGCTCAGGACCACCAGTGGGTTACTACTCACCCTGAATATTATACCAGGGATTCAGCGGGCAATTTTGTAAGTCCCTTCGACTGGACCGATGTACTCGACCTGAACTACGATAATAAAGGTCTTCAGGAGGAAATGGCAGAGTCACTGGAATACTGGGTCAAAGAATGCAATATTGACGGCTACAGGTGCGATGTGGCTGCAATGGTTCCCACTGAATTCTGGAATATGGTTCGTCCAAGGCTCGAAAAAATTAAACCGGTATTTATGCTCGCCGAAGCACATGAAAATTATCTGCACAAGTATGCGTTTGATATGACATATAACTGGCAGCTGAAGGATCTGATGAACGATATAGCGAAGAGCAAAAAGAACGCCATGGATATAGATAAATATTACAGTCAGGCGGATACTTTATACGGCATTGATGATTACCGCATGAACTTCACTACGAATCACGATGAAAACAGCTGGAACGGGACAGAGTATGAAAGGCTGAACGGCGGAGTAGAATGTTTTACAGCGCTCACATTTATTGTTGAAGGCATGCCGCTGATTTACAGCGGACAGGAAGCCGGAATGAACAAGGCACTCAGGTTCTTTGACAAGGATACTATTATCTGGAAAAAAGACCGGATGAGAGATATATTCACAAAACTGACATCGCTGAAGAAGAAGAATCCCGCTCTGGCAAACGGGGCGGTCGGCGGTCCTATGTTAAGACTTTTCACCGGCAACGATGAAAACATCTATGCTGTTGCACGCATCGCCGACGGAAGAAAAGTTATAGGGATATTTAATCTTTCTGCCCTGCCTCAGAAAGCCAGCATCAGGCCGCCGGTTTCACTGGGACTAGCCGGGTTATACCGCGATGTAATAAAACAAACAGCCGTCACATTTGAGAACAGGATGGAATACAGCCTTGCTCCATGGGAATATATGGTGCTTGAGGATAAGCACTAATTCAGCAAAGACAGATTTTTCTTGAATTAACCAGAATTTATAAATATTATTTACAATATCAGGTTTAACTAAATACAGGTAAAGCATGCAGAAAAAAAGGTTTGGCAAATCAGATGAACAGGTAAGCCTTCTCGGCTTCGGCTGCTGGGGTATCGGTAAATCCATGTGGATCGGTGCCGAAGATACAGAATCAATGAATGCACTCGTGACCGCTATTGAAGAAGGTGTTACACTTTTCGATTCGGCACTGGTATATGGTAACGGACACAGCGAAAAGCTGGTCGGACAGGCTGAAAAAGAAACGGGTCAGCAGCTGTTTATTACATCTAAAATACCATCAATGAAAATGGAATGGCCGGCATCCGACAGTTCTACACTCCAGGATTCATACCCTGCCTCACATATAATTAAAATGACAGAACAGTCTTTGAAAAACCTCAACAGGGATTATATCGACCTGCAGCAGTTTCACGTGTGGAATGATAACTGGGCAAATGAAGATGAATGGAAGGAAGCTGTAATTAAACTTAAAGAATCGGGTAAGGTAAAGTACTTCGGCATTTCTATGAATGACCACCAGCCATGGAATGGCATTGAGGCCGGTAAATCAGGACTTATTGATTCATACCAGGTGATATTCAATATTTTCGATCAGTCCCCCACAGATCAGCTGTTCGACTTCTGCCGCGAAAATTCCATAAGTATACTGGCCAGAGTGCCCTTTGACGAGGGCTCGCTTACCGGACAGATCAAACCGGATACCACCTTCCCTGCTGGTGATTTCAGGAATAACTATTTCAGGGATGACCGCAAGCAGCAGGTGCACGAACGTATCGAAAGGATATGGGCAGAGGTAAAAGATGAAGCGGGGTCAATGGCCGAAGCGGCTATCAGATATATTATCAGTTTTGATGAGATCACTTCTGTGATTCCAGGTATGAGAAGCAAAAATAATCTTCTGGCCAATGCAGCCAGTATAGAAAAAGGACCGCTCAGCGAGGCAACAATAGATAAACTCAAAAACCACCGCTGGATCAGGAACTTCTACAGGTAGAACTACCGAAGTATATGCAGACTGTCAGCAATACAATTTATGTCAAAAAACGGCAGCGGAAAAAGTTTTTCTTTTTCCGCTGCATTCTGAAAACACACCTAATATTTACTAATCAATTTTCTTCACTTCAGTATACCACGAGCTCGACTGTTCCAGCAGCTGGTTAAGCCGCTGTACAAGCTTGTGAGGCTCCATCAGTGTACCCTCCATAAGCTGTGCCGATTCAAACAACTGGAAAACCACATCTTCGATATATGCATCGTTTGGATCCTGTTTGAATATTTTCACGAGGTTGCGGATCAGTTTATGGTCCTTATTGACCTCAAATATTTTCTTCTGAGCAGTAGTTTCCTTGTTTGCAAGGCGCATGAGTCTCTGCATGGAAGCCGTAATTGAATCCTCGGTGCTTACGAGGCATGCGGCACTGTCAATAAGGCGTTCTGACTTTCTGACCTCGGTAATTTTGTCACCCAGTATATCCTTAATTTTCGCCATCAGGCTGTCAAAATGTTTTTCATCATCTTTACCGAGCGGTTCTATATTGCTTTCTTTTTTTATCTCGTCCTTGTATTTATCGAGATTCTTCAGATCAACTGAATCGACAGATCTGAAGTCAAAGTCCTTAAATTTGCCGAGTGAACTAATAATGAACTCGTCAATAGGATCATAAAGGTACAGTATCTCAATACCTTTTTTCCTGAATATTTCAATGTGCGGATCGAGTGCAATTGCATCGCGCGAATTTCCGAGGGCAAAATATACCTCTTTCTGGTCTTCTTTCAGGCGCGACTCATAATCTTCCAGAGATATCAGCTGTTCGGCGTCAGTACAATTAGATGAGTTAAAGCGCAGCAGCTGAATGTATTTTTCGCGGTTTGCAAAATCGTTGTATCCTATCTTGAGAATTTTGCCGTGTTCTTTCCAGAACTCCAGGTATTTTTCCGGTTCATCCTTTGCTTTTTTGATCAGGTACGATAATACCTGTCCTGTTACGCTGTGTGCTATCTTCGAGAATATCACATTCTCCTGCAGCGTTTCTCTGGAAATATTCAGCGGCAGGTCCTCGGAATCCACAACACCTTTGACAAAGCTAAGATATTCCGGCAGCAGGTCTTTGTTCTTATGCTGAATGAGTACGCGTCTTACGTAGAGATCAAGTCCATAGTCTTCCCTGTTCATGCCGAAAAAGTCATAATTCTTCTTTGGAATAAACAGCAGCGTGTTAAACTGTATAGGAGCATCGACGCTGTTGTGTATGATCTCCATCGGCTCATCATAGTCGTGAGTAAGGAATTTATAGAACTCGATGTACTGTTCTTTTGTAACAGAGCTCTTATTTTCGCGCCACAAAGCAGCCATTGTATTAATTTTTTCCTTATCGAGGTAGATCGGAAAAGAAATAAAATTAGAGTGTTTTTTGACAATGCTTTCGAGGCGGTATTTCTCTGCGAATTCTGCAGCGTCGTCTTTCAGGTGTATTTCTATAGTTGTACCGCGCTGGACATTCTCGAACACTTCAGAAATCTCGTAGCTGCCCAGACCGTCAGAGCGCCATTCGAGCGGAGCCGAATCCTTTCTGAATGATTTTGTCCTGAGCACAACTTCCTTTGCCACCATGAACACAGAATAAAACCCTACGCCGAATTTGCCTATTATGTTGTTCACGTCGGACTTGTTTTCCTCCAGCTGCCTGATGAATTCAGCAGAACCGGACTTTGCAATAGTGCCGATATTTTCAATCAGTTCTTCACGTGTCATACCAATACCGGTGTCGGTAATTGTGATTATCTTTTTCTTCTCGTTAAAACTGATATGAATATCCAGTGCAAGTTCAGCATCTGCAATATCGGTTCCTCTGGTTGATTCGAATCTCAGCTTATCGAGTGCATCGGAGGCATTTGATATCAGTTCTCGCAGGAATATTTCCCTGCTCGTATAAAGAGAGTGCACAAGAATATCCAGCAGCTGTTTTATTTCTGCCTTAAACTGGATTTTTTTAGATACTGCATTTTCATTACTCATAATCTACTCCATATTATTCATCAGATTATTTTTGATAATTATTGTAGTGTTAAAGTTATTTTTAACGGCGCTAATATACGCCTGCGGCGCATTTTTACGCCTGTGGGGCATTTTGTGCCAGCAACAATTCAGCTTCTGAGGTTTCTTAGTTTTTCAAACAGTTTGATCTCCTCACCGGAAAGGTTCTTAGGAAGACTTACTGTTATCTTTACAAACAAGTCGCCTCTTTGTCCCGGCGCGGACGGGTAGGTCATCCCCATTCCCGGTATCCTGAATACTTTCCCATTTTCCGTTTCAGGGGGTATATCTATATTGAGGGTTTTATCGTCAATTGTCTTTATTTTCTTCTTTCCGCCGAGCATCATAGAATAAAGATCAACGGGCAGATCACAATACAGATCATGTCCCTTCCTTTCAAACCGCACGTGTTCATCAATAGAAATGTTCAGGTATAGGTCGCCGTTCTCTCCGCCGAAAATTCCCGCAGCGCCCTGGTTTTTCAGTCTTAGTTTCTTACCATCGATAATACCGGGAGTGATTTTTATCCTGAGAGTGCGTCCCTCAACCTGTATGTCCTTTTCCCTGCCATAGAAGGCCTCCTCGAGTGATATATTTAAATTGGCCTCCATATCGTGTCCTTTCCTGGCGCTTGTCCTGGAAGAGGTACGCCGTCGGGAAGATGTACTGCCGCCCAGAAACGTCTCGAAAAAATCGGAAAAAGTACCGGATGATCCGAACACATCACCGAACCCGCCTGAATAACCGCCGCTGCCTGCCGACTGAGATGAATAATCGCGGAACCAGTCGTCTGCTCCGCGGCCGGTGTTTCTGTAGCGGCTATAGTCGAATGACATATTGTCATACTTCTTTCTTTTTTCAGTATTACCCAGTACTTCGTATGCCTCGGAGATTTCCTTAAATTTTTCCTCTGCAGCCCTGTCACCCTGGTTGCGGTCAGGATGGTATTTCTTTGCAAGTTTTCTGTATGCCTTTTTTATTTCCTCAGATGATGCAGATTTGTCCACACCCAGAATTTTATAATAGTCTTTGAATTCCATATTCCGAAATTTGATTTTTTAGATTATATAATTCACACACAACAGATTTAGTCCTCATCAACAACATTGCAAATTCACATTACAATAATATATTAAATTAAAGAATTATTTTAAAGATTTCCTGTTTAGTGCCGTATGAATCATAATATTTGTATCAGTTTATAATCAGAGGAGGAACGAATGAGCAAGTCAACCGAAAACATACCGAAGCAGACGCAGCAAGCACCCGGTTCTCAGGAAAAAATGATGCCGGAACCCGAGATAATCAAAAGCAACTATAAAGGCAGCGATAAATTAAAGGGTAAAGTCGCAGTAATCACCGGCGGCGATTCTGGAATCGGCAGGTCAGTCGCAGTCCATTTCGCACGTGAGGGTGCCGATGTGGTGGTTATTTATCTAAAAGAACATCAGGATGCTCAGAAGACGCGCGAACTGGTGGAAAAAGAAGGACGCGAATGCAAACTTATAGCCGGCGATATCGGAGACAAGAATTTCTGCAGAGATGCCATCAGGCAGACTATTGATGAGTTCGGGAAAATAAACATACTCGTAAACAATGCCGGCGAACAGCATCCGGAAAAGGGGCTGGAAGATATCGACCTGGATGTAATGGAGAAAACATTCCGCACAAATATATTTTCCATTTTTTATCTTACAAAAGAGGTGCTAAAGCATATGCAGAAAGGAGACGTGATACTGAACAATGCAAGTGTAACTGCATACAGGGGCAGCGAACAGCTGATCGATTATTCTTCTACGAAAGGGGCAATTACTTCATTTACCAGGTCGTTGGGCAAAAATCTGGCCCCCAAGGGCATACGCGTTAATGGTGTAGCTCCGGGTCCGATATGGACACCGCTGATACCGTCGACATTTGACGAAGAGAAAGTCGCCTCATTTGGCAAGAATGTACCTTTGGGCCGTGCAGGTCACCCGAGTGAGGTGGCGCCGGCATTTGTATTCCTGGCAAGCGATGATGCCTCTTACATAACGTGTCAGATAATTCATCCTAATGGCGGTGAAGTGGTTAATTCCTGAATAAATCAAAAGAGCCGCAGATAAACACTCCTGCGGCTCTTTTATTGACGGTAAATGTACATTAAAGTTGGTCTTTCTTATCATCATTCAACTTAATTCACATGCAGTTTCAATCTGTTCCGATACATAATATCGCTACTCTTCCTTATCATTTCTTTTGACCTCTGCTTCCTCAATGCCATTTACCTCTTCAATGTGTGTCAGTGGTTTTTCACCCATCATATAACGCAGTTTATTTTTCAGTTTCAGCAGCTGAATGAACAGATCGTGTTCAGGTGTTTTATCCGGCTCATGCATAGGACTCTTAAAATAGAATGACAGCCATTCCTGTATGCCTTGCATGCCGGAGCGCTGAGCCAGATCAATAAATAATATCAGATCCAGCACTATGGGAGCAGCAAGTATGGAATCGCGGCACAGGAAGTCGATTTTCAGCTGCATAGTATAGCCCAGCCAGCCGAAAATATCGATGTTGTCCCAGCCCTCCTTGTTATCGCCGCTCGGTGGATAGTAATTGATCCTTACTTTGTGATAATAACTGCCGTAAAGCTGCGGATATAGTTCCGGCTGCAGTATTCCTTCGAGCACGGAAAGCTTGCTGGCTTCTTTTGTCTTAAACGATCCGGGGTCATCCAGTACTTCGCCATCCCTGTTTCCTAAGATATTGCTCGAAAACCAGCCGTTCAGTCCGAGCATTCTGGCCTTGAGCATCGGGGCAATTACTGTTTTCATCATGGTCTGTCCAGTTTTGTAATCCTTTCCAGCCAGAGGAATTTTATTCTGCCGCGCCAGCTGCATCAGAGCGGGAATTTCAGTAGATAAATTGGGAGCTCCGTTTATAAACGGCACGCCTTCAGAAACCGAGGCGTAAGCATAGAGCATGCTCGGAGAGATGTCATTATGGCTTCTTTTCATCGCAAGCACAAACTTCTTCAGATCAGAATGAATTTCACCGGGTTCCAGATATACTTCCGTAGAACCGCACCAGACCACTACCATCCGGTCCAGATTATTTGCCTGTCTGAACAGCCGGATATCCTCGCGCAGCTGTTCCATTTTCTCAAATTTCGAATCGCCTTTCTTTGTCCATGTACCATCGAGCCTGGGCACATATTTTTTATCGAATACGCCCGGCATAGGCCTTATCTTCTCCAGTTCATCTCTTACCTGCTCGATATGTCTGGCATCCAGGACTCTTGCCGAATATGCAGATTCGTAGCAGTTTTCGTTTCTGATATCCCAGCCTCCGAAAACCATATCTTTCAGCTCTGCAAGCGGCACAAAGTCTTTAATGTAAGGGAACCTGTCCTCGCTTCTTTTCCCTATCCTGATAGTTCCCATCTGCGTCAGAGAACCAATCGGCTGCTCCTGGCCCTTTCTTACAGCCATCAGTCCGGCCAGAAAAGTAGTAGATACTGCCCCGTTCAAACCAACGATCAGAACGCCCAGTTTACCCGAAGGATCTTTAATAGTGTAAGGTTCCATAACATCCTCTCACATATAATTTGTTGTTGTCCTCGTTAGATTTAAGGATTTTAAATTAAATGTAAGATAAATCCGGTTACATTCAACAGAAGGGGTTTTTGGTCAGACCGGCAGGCACACAATGATGCCGCGGACTGACTGGGCAGTATGTCCTATTATGTGTATATCAGGCGTAACTACTGATTAAGGAAGCTGTCTTTTATTTCCATGAGATATTTACGGGCCTGTTCGTAATTGTTCTCGATTTTGCCGTCAAGTATCGCCTCCTCAATAGCCTTCTTAAGCTCTCCGACTTTTCGGGAAGGTTCAAGTCCGCATATTTCCATTATCTCCTCACCTCTTACCGGTGACTGGAATGCGCGGAGCCGGTCTTTTTCCTCGACCTCCCTGACCTTATTCATGACTATCTCATAATTAGAGAGATACTTTGATACTTTCTGTGGATTCTTACTCGTAATATCAGCCCGGCAGAGAGTGATCAGATCTTCCAGGTCTTCACCTGCCGCGACGATCAGGCGGCGAATTGCAGAATCGGTAACATCTTCATCTACCAGTGCAATCGGTCTCAGATGCAGGCGTATAAGTTTTTCCACATACGGTTTTTTGTTCAGCGGCAGTTTGAGTCTGTAGAATATTTTATCCATCATACGCGCACCGATTTCCTCGTGTCCGTGGAATGTCCAGCCGGTACCCTCGATAAACTTCTTTGTAGCCGGTTTAGCGACATCGTGCATCAGTGCAGAAAATCTCAGCCAAATATCATCCGTCACCTCAGCCACATTATCTATCACCTGACAGGTATGCAGAAACACATCCTTGTGGTGAAAATCCTTTCTCTGTTCCACTCCGTACATGGCCGATATTTCAGGCAGCACCCTATCCAGAAGTCCGCTCCTGTACATATACAACAGGCCCACCGAGGGTTTAGGAGATGAGAGTATCTTCATAAATTCATCAGTGATGCGTTCCTGGGAAATAATTTCAAGCCGCGCGGCAAGCTGTTTGATTATATCTACCAGGTTATCCGGTATGGTGAAATTCAGCTGAGAAGCAAATCTGACGGCGCGCATCATTCTTAGCGGATCATCGTTAAATGTAACGAAGGGATCCAGCGGAGTTCTAAGAATGCCATCCTTCATATCCTGAAGCCCGTTGAATGTGTCAATTAAGGCACCATAGTCATCTTTATTCAGGCTAATTGCGAGGGTATTAATTGTAAAGTCGCGCCGGTTAATATCATCAGAAAATGTTCCGGTTTCAACGACAGGATTTCTGCTTCCCCGGTCGTATGATTCTTTGCGGGCGCCTACAAATTCCAGGTCAAAATCATTATGCCTGAAATGAGCAGTCCCGAAATTCCGGTATACCGATATTTTTTTTATTTTCAGTTCACCTGCGAGTGCGGTTGCAAATTCGATGCCGCTGCCAATAACCAGCAGATCCGCTTCGCTTCTTTCCCTCTGCAGAATTATATCGCGTACAAATCCCCCGACTATAAATACCTGTACGCCCAGTTTTTCGGCCAGGCCAGGTATAAGTCCGAACACCTTTTGGTCAGACAGGTAATCCTTTAAGTTTTTATCAGTGAAATTTATATCACCGGGAACATTTTTTTCCATTACTCAGACTTTCGTTTAAATGTGCAAATGTAAATGGATCGCTAAAGTTAAAAGCAGCACTAGTATTCAGGTCCTGAAACCCGGTCTATCTGTGCTCCCAGGCTCATGAGTTTCTTCTCTATTTTTTCGTATCCTCTGTCGAGATGGTATATGCGGAGCACCTCAGTAGTACCTTCAGCCGCAAGACCCGCGATGACCAGTGAAGCGCTGGCGCGCAGATCGGTAGACATCACCTTAGCGCCTTTCAGTTTTTTCTTTCCTTTTATTATAACACTGTTCTCATGGATCTCAATCTCTGCTCCCAGCCTGTTCAGCTCCGGCACATGTTTGAAGCGATCCAGATATATAGTATCTGTTACAGAAGATACACCGCCTGAGATGGTCATTAAAGCCGTCCACTGCGCCTGCATATCGGTAGGAAATCCCGGATAAATGGATGTAGATACATCCACCGGCTTAATCAGCTCCAAATCACTTGCATCCAGACTGATAACGTCCTTATTTATAACGAGTTTAGCGCCCGTGTCCTCAAGTTTTGAAAGAACCGCCAGCAGGTGTTTCGAAACCACGTCTGTAATCGTCACATTACCCCTGGTAATTGCAGCGGCAGTCAGTATCGTTCCGGCTTCAATTCTGTCAGGAATATTTGTAACTTCAACGGCATTCAGTTCATCCACACCTTCGATTTCCAGAACAGATGTATTCAGTCCGTCTATGCGTGCTCCCATCTTCATCAGCGTTTCGCCCAGAAGAGTTATCTCCGGTTCGACCGCTGCATTGGATATTATAGTGGTTCCTTTGGCCAGAGCGGCAGCCATCAGCAGATTCCCCGTGGCACCGACAGATGAGATGTCAAAGTTTATTCTGGTACCTTTCAGCCTGTCAGTTTTAGCGACGATATAGCCGCCATCGAGATCAATCTCTGCTCCCATTTTTTTCAGGCCCTCGAGATGCAGGTTTATCGGTCTGGGGCCCCATGCACATCCTCCGGGCAGAGAAACTTTTGCAAATCCGTATCTGGCAAGAAGGGGACCCAATACGTATACAGAAGCCCTCATTTTTTTTACATGCTCATACGGAGCAGTCTGGCTGATTATATTTGAGGTATCCAGTCTGACCGTAAAGTCTTTATATTCTGTCTGAACACCCAGGTTGTTCAGAAGTTTTATCATAGTATATACATCGTTTACTTCCGGTGTATTATGAATGATATTCACGCCATTGTTCAAAAGAGCAGCAGGCATAATTGCAAGAACCGCATTTTTTGCACCGCTTATTTTTACTTCACCCTTCAGCGGTTTTCCGCCGGTTATTACGAATTTATCCAATTTAATCCCAGTTATTGTTTTACTATTATTTCTTTATTTTCTGGAAATTTCCAGTATACTTCCATTTGCACCGCAGCCGTACAATCTTCCCGAAGGGGAAATCATAAACTTCATTATATTGAAGTATGTTCCTGTTTTCAAAATCCGCCAGGATTCACCCATGTCGCTGCTGAAAAATATTTTTCCTCCGGATGCCGATATAAATACCGTCTGTCCCCAGAAACATATATCAAAAAGCCCGTTTTTGACGGGTCCCAGGCTGTGTTGCCATGAATTACCGCCATCAGTAGTCTTCAGTATCAGTCCATCGCCGCCTCCGGCAAATCCGGTATCCCGGTTTTTAAACTTCACACATCTGAGGTATGATTCACCGGATTGGTTCTGCTTTACCCAGCTTTCTCCCGTGTCATCACTCTTCAGTATATATCCGTCGCGGTCAACAGCCACGAACTTGCGGGCAGTGACAAAATCAACGTCAAAGATCCCGTTTCTGCTGTTGGATACTACCTGATACCAGTTTCTGCCGGCATCACTTGTCTTAAGTATGATTCCCTTATTTCCTGTAATCAGTCCGGTATTTTCGTCAGAAAATTTAATTCTGAAAAAAGCCTTATCATAGTTCAGGTTTCTCCTGCGCCAGGTTCTGCCAAAATCTTGCGTAAAGAATACACGGGAACTGTCACCAGCAATAAAACCATGTCCACTTTTCAGGAACACTATATCGTGCAGACTTGCATTGCTGCCCAGGCCGGTCTTTGTCCACGACCTCATTGCATCTGCAGATCTGAATAATGTACCGTTATCACCGCATACGAACACCAGAGAATCATCCGCAAAGCACATTGAATTCATAGTTTCCGAAACTGGTAAGTGAATTACGTTGATCTCAAGTTCTTTTTTGTATTCCTCCCTTACCACTGCCTCCGTCTGCTTCTGCTTTAATATGCCATATAGTGGAATATCATCCTGCCTTAACAGTGTAATGACCTGATTAACCACAAAATACACAAATACACCGAAGAGAGACAATATCAGCAGTGAAACCGATAAGGTCTTTATTTTATATCCGAGTGTCTGCCGTTTTTTACGCAGCGCCTGAATGCCGGGCCTGCGTAGTTTCCTGCCGTTAGTATCTTTCAGTGCAACGATTTTTTCGTTCTGCTCAAATTTTTCTATCTCATCGAAAAACTCGCGTGCACTCTCGAACCGGTCCTGCGGCTTTTTAGATATCGCCCTGCAGATCAGTTCTTCAATCCATTCAGGCGATTCAGGAGCATAGTTTTTCAGCGGAACCGGTTCTTTTTTCAGGTGCCCTTCAACTATTTCATAGTCTGAACCATAATTGAACGGTGTCACACCAGCCAGCATTTCATAGAACATTATTCCCACAGAATAGATATCGCTCTGGGGTGTGGGTTCTTCGTTGTGTATCTGTTCAGGACTCATATAGAAAAGGGTACCCACATTCTTCCCTGTTCCGGTAAGATCCTTCTGATCCGTCAGCTTTGATATACCGAAATCCATTATTTTGACCTGGGCGTCCCGGTTCAGAATAATATTTGAGGGTTTTATGTCCCGGTGTATCAGTCCTTTGGAATGAGCATATTCAATTCCGAGCAGTACCTGTTTTATTATGAACAATGCATCCCTGTAATGCAGCCTCAGGTCCTCTTTAATAATATCATCCAGCGTTTTGCCTTCGACATATTCCATAATAATTCCCGAAGCCTGGGGCTTTTCCATCATTCCGTATACCGGAACTATGTTGGGGTGCGACAGCTGCGCCTGATTCTGAGCTTCGCGCCTGAATCTTGTCAGGAATCGCTCGTCTTTGATCAGTTCCGGACGCAATATTTTCAGCGCTGCATAACGCTTCAGATGCATGTCGTATGCTTTATATACGACACCCATTCCGCCCTGACCCAGTTCGGATATTATTTTATAATTACCAATAGTCTTATTGATCATAAAGCGCTGTGTTTAGTTTTTCCGGCCGGATTACGCCGGCCGGAAAACAAGTTACAAAAGTATAACATTAGCAGTCTATTTGCCAGATTTTTTTCAGGAAACGGGTTTGTCCAGGTTATCAGACCATAAGTAATCTCTGGTTTCCTTGACAATAATGCCGTTCAGAGCAATAAGCGAAATAAGGTTCGGCAATGCCATAAAAGCATTTGCAATATCCGACAATGACCAGACAGCATTCAGTGACAGCACCGATCCCACCATAACCATAATGACCCACACCCATCTGTAGTGGATTACATACCTGGTACCCAGCAGGTATTCAGCAGCTTTTTCACCGTAATATGACCATCCGATAATAGTAGCGAAGACGAACGTAATGAGTCCTATTGCCAGCACTATAGGTCCGAACACCGGGATGTCGCCGAAAGCTGCTTTTGTAAGGGCAGCGCCGTTAAGCCCTTTCTGATAATAGCCTGAATTGACTATCACTATACCGGTAATTGCACACATCACCACGGTATCCCAGAAAGTGCCGGTCGATGAAACCAGTGCCTGGCGCACAGGGTTTTTGGTCTGTGCGGCAGCTGCAACTATAGGAGCGCTGCCGAGTCCCGATTCATTTGAAAACAGTCCTCTTGCAGCTCCATACCTGAGTGCTTCCTTGAAACCCCAGCCGATAAGTCCGCCTGCGATTGCCTGCGGTGCAGCAAATGCACTCCACATTATAGTGCCTATTGAGGCGATAAGTGTGTCAGCCTTCATAACGAGCAGTATTATATTACCGAGAATAAAGAATATTGCCATGAACGGCACCAATATTTCGCAAACCTTGGCAATACTTTTTATGCCGCCGATAATTACCAGTCCTGTAAGTATTGTAAGAATAATGCCAGTAATCCACGGTTCTATGTGAAATGTTTCCCGGACCATTATTGATACCGAATTTGCCTGCACCATATTGCCAATACCGAATGCTGTCACTGCAGTCAGTGCGGCAAAAATGAGTCCCAGCCATCTGGCATTCAGACCTCTCTCCAGCACATACATCGGACCCCCGGCCATCAGTCCGTCCTTTGTCTGGACCCGGAATTTTACAGACAGCAGTGCTTCGGCGTACTTTGTGGAAATTCCGAGTACACCTGTAAGCCACATCCAGAAAACCGCACCGGGTCCGCCGGCGGCAATAGCGGTTGCAACTCCCACAATATTCCCGGTACCTATCGTTGCGGCCAGGGCGGTTGTAAGAGCGCCGAATTGGCTGACATCGCCCTCCCCTTCTGAAGATCGTTCAAACGATATCTTTATCGCCTTAAACGTGTAGCGTTGAATAAATTTTAGTTTGTAGGTAAGAAAAATGTGCGTCCCGATCAGAAGTGTAAGCATCGGGTATCCCCAGACAACACTGTTGATCTCAGCAAGGATTCTTTCGAGGTTCTCCATTCAGGCTCCGGTATTTATTTGATAAAATGGGTTCCAGTGGCTAAACGAAACAAAAACTGAAAATAATAAATATAGTGCTATTTATCAAAGGTACTTACCGTATTTCCTCACATTTATTTTGAGGACACTAAAACTTGAAAAACACGTCAAACTTAATTATATTTGTGTCTTAATTGTTTTTAGACGTATTGCGAGAATGGCGGAATTGGTAGACGCGCTAGACTTAGGATCTAGTACCTAACCGGTGTCGGGGTTCGAGTCCCCGTTCTCGCACACACATATTATCTTTCAAAAAAGAGGTCAACGTTGGAGACTAAATTAAACGTCTTATCAAAAAGTGAAAAAGAACTCGAAGTAGTTCTCAGCTACGAAGAAATCATGCCGCAGATTGAAAATGCCTATAAAGAGGAAAGAAAGAAAATTGAAATGCCCGGCTTCCGCAAAGGCAAGGTCCCTATGTCACTTCTGCAGAAAACCTACGGAGAAGCTATAGAATACAGAGCCAGCGAGGATATTGCGCAGGATACTTTCTGGAAAATATCCGATGAACAGGATCTCCGCCCTATCAGCCGTCCGTCCATAACAGACCTCAAGCTGGAGAAAAATGATAAACTTTCATTCAAGGTCCGCTTTGAAGTCAAACCGGAGCTTGAACTTAAAGACTATACCGGTCAGGAGATCAAAAAGTTTGTATTTGACGTAAATGATGAAGTAGTGGAAAAAGAAATCGAAAACCTGCAGCTTTCCAACCGGAAACTCGAAGACGCCGATGAGGTTAGCGATAAGTATAGCGTCATAAACGTCGATATAAAGAAACTCGACGATCAGGGAGCTCCACTTCAGGATACAATGTCAAAGGGACTTGATATCGCTCTGTATGAAGAACGTGTCAATGAACAGATAATCAACAATGCTCAGGGTAAAAAGACCGGCGACAGCTTCACATTTACATTCCACGATCACCGCGAAGTAGAAGAAAACGGTGAGAAGAAAGTACTGCACGAAGACTATCACTACGAAGCCACTATAAACAGTATAAAGAAAGTTCTACTCCCGGAACTCGATGAAGAGCTCGTGAAAAAAGTTACAAAGAACCGTCTTTCTACCGCAGATGAACTGAAGGACGATATCAAAAAAGGTATTACCGATTATTATACACGCCAGAGCGAAAGCATGTTTGAAAACTCGCTGCTCGATACAGTAGTTAAGAACAATGACTTTGAACCGCCTCACGGTTATGTCCACTTCCTCCTCGACAGAATGGTTCATTATGAAGAAGATAAGGCAAAACGCGAAGGCAACAAATTTTTCGACCACAAGGAAGCTCACAACAGACTGCACAACAGTGCTGTATGGAGCGCAAAGTGGCAGATAATAATGGAAAATATCGCCTCGAAAGAAAACATCACCGTTGACAACGACGAACTGAATAAACTTGCTGAAGCAGAAGCCCAGCAGACCGGAATTTCTGTCGATAAACTCCTGAAATTCTATGCTGATACAAATAAAAAGGAAACTTACCTCGAAGAAAAAGTTATTGATTTTCTGAAGAAGAATAACAATATTAAAGAAGTAAACGCAAATGATATTGAGGACAATAACAACGAAGAGGCATAATGAAAATGGAAATTTATAATCAGCTGGTACCTTATGTTATTGAACAGACCGGACGCGGTGAACGCGGAATGGATATCTTTTCGCGGCTTCTCCGCGAAAGAATCATTTTTATCGGTACTCCGATAGATGACCACATCGCAAGTCTTGTAGTTGCACAGCTGCTGTTTCTTGAGGCCGAGGATTCTGAAAAAGATATAAATCTCTATATCAATTCCCCGGGCGGCAGCGTTTCAGCAGGTCTGGCTATTTATGATACTATGAAATATGTAAAACCTGACGTGGCGACTATCTGTGTCGGTATGGCTGCCAGCATGGGTGCTGTACTGCTTGCAGGCGGTGCACCAGATAAACGCTCATCTCTTCCCCATTCCAGGATAATGATTCATCAGCCCTGGGTTGGAGGACTGCAGGGACAGACAGCGGATATCGAGATCCATGCACGTGAAATGGTCAAAACCAGACAGCTTCTGTACCAGATACTGGCCGAACATACCGGCAAAGGAATTGATCAGATCACCAAGGATTGCGACAGAGATTATTACCTCTCTCCGGAAGAAGCCAGGGATTACAAGCTGATTGATTCTGTAATGGATAAACGGATCATACCCGATATTACCAAGAATTAGTTGAACGGATTTTCTATAAAGCCGGTCTGAAAAGACCGGCTTTTTTTTAGTCTGTCAGGAAAAAGTATATCAGTGCTCCGAAATTCAGCTGCAGTGTCCCGAATGCCACTCCGCTTACAGTGTCCAGCGAATTGGTCCTGTCGAGATATTCCTTCTTACCCGTCTCTATATACTTGTCATACTCCTTATCGGCACGCTGCTTGTAATATGCAGCGATTCCGCCTAAGAGCACAGCACTGCCGGTCAGTATCTTGAACATATGTGTCTTAAAAAAGCTCTCCTTTTTTACTACCCGAGAAAAATCCACAACAGTTCTGTCGGGTACTTTATTCTTTCCGGGTATAAACAGCTGGCTTGTTTGCGGCTTTATCAGACTGTCAACTCTGATGTCCATGCCGCATCTGGCTATATTAAGTGTATCGGAATACAGTACTGCACCCCATCCGGCTCCGTTATGTCTCATACTCAACAGATACTTCCCGGGCAGCAGCAGAGTGTCTTTTGTTGCTTCGGATACTACAATTCCATCTAGGAGCACTACAACTGAAGTATCTTCATGAGCAAAATTTACTTTCGAATAACACTCCTGCGCACTCGACTCATGCGCAAGCAGTATTACTGATGCAAATATTAGAAATATTCTATCTGACAGATTCATACGCAAAAACCTTTCCGCGGTCGGTACCGATTATCAGAATGTTTTTATAATATACCGGAGACAGCCTTACCCTTTCCTCGAATACCAGAGTTTTAATAATTTTTCCGGTTTCCGTATTCATGAGATATAGCTTCCTGTTCAGATCAGGCTGCACTACAACATCCCTGAAGACTGCCGGTGTAGCATTCAAAACCCCGCCGGTAACGGTTTTCCAGATCGTTCTGCCGCTTGTTTTTCCGATCGCAAACACTTCTCCGTCAAGTGAGGATACAACTACCCGGTCGTTTAGCAATACAGGTGTGGTTATAATTTTGCTTTTCAGTTCCGCCTTCCATTCCACTTGTCCGTCATTAAGGCTCAGACAATAGAGATTACCCTTTGTATCTGCGGCATATATCCTGTTCTGCTCTATTGCAATGCCACCTTCGAAAGGTGCGTCCAATTTTTTCCTGTAGATTTGGTTTCCTTGTCCTGAGCCGAGGGCGATTATTTCACCGGAACTGGTTCCGGTTACAAAAATATTTTCTGACAGCGCCGGTGTACTGCGTATCATTGAGCCTGACTGGAATGTCCACAATCTGTTCAGCTCGAAATCAGTTTTTAGTATCTCTCCGGTTTCAGTTGAATAGTACAAACCGTCTGACGCAGCTATTGCTTCTGATAGAATATTCCCTTTTACAGATAACTCTTTCCTTTCCTCACCCATCTTCAGGTTGTATTTTTTTATTTCCGAACCCGGGCGCCTGTTTTGCAGCAACACATAGTACAGATCAAGCTTATGTAGAACGGGTGAATTATTCACAACTCCTTTATGCCTGATCTCACCGAGTTTTTTCCCATCCTGTATATTGAAGGCAAAAACTCTGCCTGAGAGATCCGGAATAAATATACAGTCATCCATAATTACGGGAGCAGAATTGTCAAAGCTTCCGTTAATGCTGGTTTCCCACTTCAGTCTCAGCGAATCACCAAGTGACATATCATAAAAGAAACTCCTGGCAGGTGTTTTTCCGAACATAGGCAGATATTCCGGTTCCGAAACTGTGAGCCGGCTAAGTTCAATCCCCCTTCCGCATCCGAAAAACATACAGACAACTGCTGCAATCAGGGAGGCAACAACAAAGCTATTTATATTTTTTGACAATTTTTTCATCAGAAATCCCACCCAAAGAAAAACTGATAGAACCAACCTTTCTGGACTTTATTGAAATCGTCAGTTATTTTTTTCCCAATATCATACCTGAATGTAAGAATATTAAATACATTTATCCTGAAGCCGCCGCCAATACTGCCCAGGGTTTCACCGTAATCATTATCCCATGCATTGCCGGCATCAAAAAACAGGGCGCCGCGTATATTGGGGAATCCAAGTGACAGAACGGGCAGTTTCATATACACAAGGTCGATCAGTGGGAACCTCAGTTCGACAGAAGAAAGCCACATTTTTTCTCCCCGCTCGGACCATCTTGGATAACCTCGCAGGTCCCAGCTTCCCCCCATGAAATACCTTCTGGCCTCTTTTCCGTGATTGTAGAATGCAGCTGTCCTAACGGCAAGGCTGGTTCTGAATGCAAGTCTTATATACTGCCTGTAGTCAGCAATCGCTGCATAGTAGTTTACATTGCTGTATTTAACGTCGTTTGTATAACTGAGCAGCAATCTTATTCTTGTACCGTCTAGCGGACCAGTGGGTCCCCACAACGAATTATCTCTAACAAATGACAATGAATTGGTTACAAGCAGTGCCTTTCTGGTGATGATATTCGTAATTATCTGTTTATCACTGTTTGCAACGCTGACATTGGCTTCAATCCTGTCAAATTTGCTCAATGGATACAGCAGCGTAAAAAACCCGCCGTAGCTCCTCTCGAAATAGTACTCATCTGAATCCCGTATGTCGTAGCGCCTGCCCGAGAAATGGAAAAGGCCGTAAGCATAATTGGTACGGTTACCCAGGTTTACTCTTGTCAGAGCGACATTAAAACTCTTCAGCAGTTCACTCTGGACTTCGGCTGTATTATAGAGAAGGAAGTAATAATTATCGTTGCCGAAAAGATCTGACAGCAGAAAAGCCGCACCGCCACTGGTACCGTAAACAGGATCTGTCGATACCTGGCTCTGTGCATAATCGAGTGTATATTTGTTCTCGTATTTCAGTTTTTCCTTGGATATATCTACTTCGATTTTCTTTTCAGTCCACGGAATGCCGGTCTGACTGAAAGTGAAATTTTCAGATGAAAGCAGAGAATCATCCGTTGCACCGGTATCATAGTTATAGATCTGGACTGAAGAATTATCATATGCAGAGACTGCAATCTCGCGCGAGTTCAGCATGGAATAATCCATAACCGAGGTCATAAAATTTGATACCTGTCTGATTTTTCCGCCGTCTGAGTTTCTGTTTTCCAGTCTCCAGAGATTATTCACACCATCCAGATCGTTCAGGAAATACAGTTCTCCAGTGGGCGCGAACTGTGGATTGCTCAGATTGGAATTCATATAGACTGCATAACTGATAGAGTTATCTGAAAGGCGGTATTCAAAAAGGTTGAATTTCTTACTGTATATTCCGTCTGTCCTGTTGGAAGAGAATATCACCGAATTTCCATCGGGTGAAAATACCGGATCGGTGTCCGTGTAGTAATCATTTGTAAGTCTGCTTATGTTTTTTAATGCTGTGTCATAAATAAATATATCCGAATACCCTTTCTTATCAATAGCGCTGAAAACCAATTTCCGTGAATCCCGGGACCATTTGGGAGAGGCAATACTGATCAGGGCGTCATACTGCAGAGTATTCAGAATTTTTGAGTTACTAATTGAATACATATGCAGTGCATCGGTCTTGCCCGATTTGGTTACAAAGGCTATTACACCGCTATCCGATACACTGAGTGAAGGTTCGAATAGATGGAAAGTCTCAAAAACTTCCTCCCTTTCACCTTTTATTACCACATCCGGCTGAGTAACCCTTTTCTCATCTATGTCTTCCTGTTTCAGTTCAACTTTGTATACCGACGAATATCCGTCGCGGTTTGCGATAAAGTATATATATTTCCTGTCACCGTCCCTGTAAAATGAAGGCGAAAAATTGTACCCCCAGTCTGTGATTTTTCTGTTCCTTACTGCAGGCGGTATCTTATTGTGCATCAGCGGATAGTATTTTTGTTTCAGCCAGTACTGCCATTCGCTGTCAATATCCTCAATTTTCCGGTTAAGTACATAGGCGATCAGATCATTAAAATCGCTGAACTGCCAGATATTCTCCAGCATTACAAGTATTTTATCCTCACCGTACTTTTCAGATACGAACCCCAGAAAATTCTGTCCTTCCTTATACATCAGGAAGCTCCCGTATATTCTGTACATATCCTGAAGCCCAGCGAAATAGTTATTTGTCACCGCATCGCGCATAACCATTTCCGCCTGTGTATTCCATGTGGTTGACCAGTACTCGGCCAGGCCTTCAATAAACCAGAGAGGAGGCAGCCTGTCTGTCGTCATCCTGCGGTCGCTCAGTACTCTGAATACCTTATTGGTGGTAAAGACGTGCACCAGTTCATGATTGATTACATGCCTGAACTCGTCGAGTGTACCCATATACGGAATGACCACTCTTCCCTTCAGGAACTCAAAGAATCCTCCTACCCCTTCAGGTATGAATCCGGGTGTGGTGTTTGTCTGCTGGAAATGAATATGAGTGTTGTAGAAAATGAGAGGTATTCTGCGTGTAACGACGTTGTTGAATTTTACTTTCAGACTGGAATATGCATCCTCAGCATAACCGGCCCCGATGGCTGCAATCTCTTCAAAGTCGTCATAATAATATATATCAAAGTGTTCTGTCTTGAGGACATACCATTTAAAATCATTATACTGCACCTTATTTCTTCCGAAGAAGTAGTATTGTGCAGATAATGTATTGAAAGCCGGAAATAGGAGAAACAGATAAATTACAGATCTATATAATTTATTTTTTTCCAAGTTGTTCTTTCGGTAATTTTATATTATCAGAAGAAGCCGGATTTTTTTCCGTAATAATAGAGAGATAGTAACTGATCCAGTCGCCCAGGTAAATAATATCGAACAGTCTTTCCCTGAATGTTTCCTCACCGCTCACCAGAACCACCGGTTCTGCCAGTGAGTATTTTCTGAGAATATTTCCGGCTGTTTCAAATCTGGTTTTGACGGAAGGATGGTATGTCTCGTCGAGTATGTTAATTATCCTGTAGCCGGTTTTTGACTTACCGGAATTTTCGCGCGCGGCAATCTCATTATAGTCGGCATCCGGAATGGTGCAGGCAGCACAGTTCACTTTTGCGCACTGATTGAAAAGGTCTTTCATACGGCGTGCGGCGCCTGATGTGGAGATAGCGCTGAATATAGCGATCTGTGCATTCTTCAGTGACTCGGCATAGGAGAGAGCTATATTGTTTTCCCACGAGTACTCTTCGCCTTTTATTTTCAAAAGACTAATAAGTCTGTCTACTGTCTCATCCTGATCAGAAATAAAGCCGGTTTTCTGGAGTATTCTGAGCACCGCAAAGACAAGCTGGTAAACTGCAAAACGTGATTTCATGCCGCCTTTAAGCCTGAAGAACGGGATTTCCAGATCCTCTGCCATAAGCTGAATTTTCCCGCCGCTGCTCAGGGCCACAATCGTACAGTTTCTTTCTAGTGCCTCATTGAAAACCGATACCAGTTCTTCAGAGTTGCCGGAATTGGAAGCAAGTATAAGGAACGATGATTCATTGACGTAAGCAGGAAGCTGATAATCCCGGTTTACCAAAAAAGGGACCTCGAGTTCATCGGCCAGATAATCCCACAATATTTCCCCGGCAGTAGCTGAATCGCCAATTGCGGAATAGACAATATTGGAGAAGTAGCCATTCATATACTTACGCGTCAGCTGTTCAAACAATTCGGGCAGTTCCTCTTCCCATGAATATTCGATCTGGGAGAATGCCGACAGCAGCAGGTCATAGACCGACTGCGTATCATATTTTTGCCTGTATTCGCTTATATTCATTGTAGGGCTACTCCTGTTTTTATATATCAGCCGTTATTATTTCGGCCTCAGATTATGTTCTTCATCTGAGAAATCAGATTACTCTCGAGGAATTGTTCAACTTTTTCTGTAATCTCACGCATAGTGCCGCAGGCCAGACATTCTTCTGCCAGATGTACAGTCTTCTGGTAGTTCAGGCTTCTGATCATCTTTTTTATATAAGGTATAGAAGACGGAGAAGCCGATATCGAATCGAGTCCCATTCCGACCAATAAGGGAATAGCAAATGTATCTGCTGCCATTTCGCCGCACATGCTTACGAATGCATTTCCGCGCTGACCATTTTTTATTATATGATCTATTGTTCTGATGACTGCAGGATGGAATTCCTGATAATGAGCAGAGACAATATCATTTCCACGATCGACAGCCAGTATAAACTGAATCAGATCATTGGTACCAATACTCAGGAAGTCAACTTCATCGCCGAATTCCTTAGCCAGAACCGCAGCTGACGGTATTTCGACCATTATACCAATCTTCAGGTGCGAATCATATTTCAGGTGCTGTTTTTTCAGTTCTTCCTTGCATTCGCGTATAATTTCCTTAGACCTTCTAATTTCCGTAATTGATGCAACCATAGGAAGCATGAGCTTCAGATTTTTGTGGACACCCGCCCTGAGCACTGCTCTGATCTGTGACTTGAATATTTCCGGGTTATCCAGAAGGAATCTTATTCCGCGCCAGCCAAGGAACGGATTGGGTTCTTTTATATCGTGCGGCAGGAATTTATCACCGCCTACATCAAAGGCCCTTATGACAATATATTCAGGATAAACTCTTTCGGCAAGTTCTTTATAAATGACGTACTGTTCGTCTTCATCCGGGAAAGCATCCAGGTCACTGAAAATCTGTTCTGTCCGCAGAAGTCCAATTCCCTTTGCTCCATTCTGGAATATCAGTTCCACCTCATCGGGAATATCAATATTTGCACGCAGTATCACTTCGCGTCCGTCATCCGTAACGGCAGGCAGTTCCTTGAGTGCTGCGAGTTCTATGTCGAGCTGGTTGAGCTTTTCGATTTTATTTTTGTAAAAACCGAGCTGTTCTTCCGTTGGGTCAAGAATGATTACACCGTTAAATCCGTCCATTATAATCAGGTCGCCGTTTTTAATTCTCGCGGTAGCGTCGTGTGTACCCACTACTGCTGGAATCTTTATTGAACGAGATACAATGGCGGCGTGCGAGGTCAGTCCTCCAAAATCTGTAATATACCCTTTGACATCGCTCTTAGAGAATAGTATGGTATCGGCAGGAGTAAGGTTTGATGTGACGATTATGACCTCTTCGGAAATCTTTGAGCGCAGTCTTTTTTTCTGCAGATTTCTTATTATCCTGCTTTTTATATCATCAATATCCTGTGAACGTTCCTTCATATACAGTTCTGAGGAATCGTCCATCATTTTCTGATATTTTGAGATTTCATCGTTGACAATATATTCGGGGAGTCTTTTCTCATTTTTAATTCTGTCTGTGATCTGGCCTATAAGCACAGGGTCATCCATTATCATTATCTGGGCTTCGAAAATGGCAGCTCGCTGTTCACCCATTTTCTCAGTCGCAATGGCAAGTATCTTGTTCAGTTCATATTTAGAACGATCAAGCGCTTCGTGCAGGCTGTCTATAGCTTCATCGACATCACTCACCATACCGTCGCTGATTTCCAGTTTGGCTCTGGAATACAAATATGCCTTGCCAATAGCAATTCCGGGAGCCGCCGCTATACCGCTGAGAATATTGGGATCGGCCAGATTAAACTTTTTCACAGTTCGTCAAATCCTCTGTTAAAATAATTGCAAATTTCCTCAGCTGCCTCGTTTTCGTCTTCTCCGTCAAACGTAAGCAGCATGGTGCTTCCCTTTTCGGCAGCGAGAGTCATAACACCGATTATGCTCTTTCCGTTGATGCTCAATCCATCCTTATAGATATAAAACTCACTCTTGTATTTCGCTGCCAGTTTCACTATTGTAGCTGCAGGGCGCGTATGCAGGCCTGCATTGTTTATGATGGTTACTTTTCTTTCAGTCATTACTTGTTTCTCTTTAACAATGAATTAGCCAGCCAGACAAAAAATCCGATCTCCTCGCTTCCGAATGTTTTCTCAATACTCCTCAGAGCGCGCCGGGTATATCCTGCTATTTCTTTTTTTGTATCTCCGATAACTCCCAGTTTGTTGTACAGGTCCCTGTATGACGGAACTTCTTCTTTGGATATGCCTTTGTTCTTAATGACATTCAGGAGCATTTGTTTATCCTTGCCCCTGGCAGTCTCCAGCGCCTTCAGGAACAGGAATGTTTTTTTTCCTTCAATCAGGTCACCACCAATAGTCTTTCCGAATTCAGCTTCATCAGCTTCAATGTCGAGCAGGTCATCGTGAATCTGGAAAGCCATGCCCAGATTGATACCAAATGATTCGAGTGCCCTGATCTGCTGTTTGGTACCGCCGGATATCTTACCGCCCAGAGAGCAGCAGATCTCGAGCAGAGCCGCAGTTTTCTTCTTTATCATCACAAGGTATTCTTCAATGGAGACATCCTTGCGCATTTCAAATTCCTTATCCAGGCTCTGACCCTCGCAGACCTCTATAATGCCCTTTGTGAATGTGGAAAGAATATCCTTATCGTTGTCCTTACAGTCTTTCAACAACATATTATATGCAATTGCAATAAGATTGTCACCGGTAAGAATTGCGGTACTAAGGTCAAATTTAATATGCACCGTATCACGGCCGCGTCTTTTACATGCATTGTCCATAATGTCATCGTGAACGAGAGTAAAATTGTGCAGCAGCTCGACTGCAGCCGCAGCATTATATGCTGCTGAAAATTTTCCGCTCACGGCGTTTGCCGAAATAAGTACCAGCAGTGGTCTGAGCCGTTTTCCCCCTGCCTGCATAATATACGAACATGGAGCATAGAGTGATTCGGGTTGCTGACCCGTAAAAAGTCCGGAGATTTTTTTTTCTATTTTTCTCCTTTCCCTGTCATAAATTTTGTCAAAGTTCTGTAAATGACCAGACTTCAATACAACTCCTCTTTTTTTATCAGTTTGATCTTTTTCAGATCAGAAATTTTACTGCAGCCGGTAAGATACATAATTTTTTTTACATCTTCGAACCAGCCGCTGATCAGTTTAATAACTCCTTCGCTGTCATCTTCATTGAGCGCCATCAGTATTTTTCTTGCTGAAGCAGTGCAGTCCGCACCTAATGCAATTGACTTGGCAATTTCGTCGGCGCTTTCTATACCTCCTGAAGCGATAAGAAAGAATTTATATTTCTTTTTAAGTTTGTTAACACCTTTAAGGCAATAGGTTACCGGGAGTCCCCAGTCCCAGAAGTATTCATCCTCACCGGTTTTATTGCGCAGTATTTCCACTGCAGACCAGCTTGTACCGCCGGCACCAGCTACATCTATGCCTGAAATTCCGGCATTCAACAGCTTTTCTGCTGCCTGTCTGCTTATACCTGCCCCGACCTCCTTTGCAATAATCGGGACATTTATCCTGGAAGATATTTTCTCTATCATTTTCAGCAGACCTGAAAAATCCGGCTGACCGTTTTTCTGTATGAGTTCCTGCAGTGAATTCAGATGAATTATCATTGCATCTGCTTCTATAACGTCTATCAGCCGCCTGACTATCTCGAATGAAGCAAACCGTGCAAACTGGGATGCCCCGATGTTACCCAGAACCGGAACGTCCGGTGCGACAGAACGGATGATCCTGTATGACGCGACATTTTCATAATTCTCGAGCAGCTGACGCTGACTGCCGACTCCTATAGGAATATTCAGTTCGCTGGCAACTTCGGCAAGTCGCGCATTAATATTCTCGGCATCTGAAACGCCGCCGGTCATTGAAGATATCATGAACGGATATCCGATTTTCCTGCCGAAGAAACGGGCAGAAATATCGATTGAACTGTAATCGACCTCAGTCACTGCATTATGCGGAAATTCATAATGGTCAAATCCATTAGTCTTTTTCCTGAAAGATACTTTGTCTGTCGAACACAGCTCAAGGTGTTCTTTCTTTCTTGCCGGCGTTGAGTTTGGATCCATTTTAATCACTTAAATAATTGTGTTAAATTTTCTGTTCCATACTTTGTTTAAAATATAAATTTTTTCGTTTAATTACGTAATATTTTACATACGCAGCAGTCTGTTTTTATAAAAAATAATTGAATTTTATTATTCTGAATAGAGTACCATCATTGATACTGCCGCAACTTCTGCTATGTTCCCCTTCACCTCTCCAGTCCCCTTCTGCACCTGACGGTCGCCGGCTTCAATTTCATTTGCTGCAACTTTCCAGTTCCCGGAATGAGGCAGAATAATATTTTCCGTATGCCTGTTGGTATTATAGAGTACAATTATTTGTTTCCATTTGTCATTATTGTTCCTGTTATCGAGTATATATCCTATAGTGCCTTTTGGAGTATCGAAAAATGACAGTGTCTTTCTTACTTCCTCCGCACTGCCCAGCCTGAATGACGGGTGATTTTTTCTGAGTTCAATCAGCCCTTTGTAATAGGAGAATAAGCCGGGGTATTTCAGTTTATTCGAGTAGATAAATTTATTATATCTGTCACCTTTGTTGAATGTATTGTGTTCACCGTATTTTGTGCGCGCAAATTCTTCTCCTCCGTGCAGGAATGCAATTCCCTGAGAGGTCATAACGATGCCGTTCGATAATTTTGACATTCTTATTATATCTGCGGTATCTGAACCCGCAGATGATTTGAAGAGCTTATCCCAGTGACATAGGTCATCGTGACAAGAAACATAGTTGATAGTTTCTGACGGAGAATCGGTAAAGTCGTTTATCGATCCTTCAATGCCCCTTTTTACAGCTTCCTTCAGTGTATCCACTCCCTGCACGAAACCGGGCCTGCTGCCCTGTGTATCACCTTTGATAGCATCTCGAATATTGTCGTTGAACACTGCAAATCCGAGGTTTTTCTGGTTTCCTTTCAGTACCCGTTCATTATCCTTCAGCGGAGTAGTCCCCGGTGCCCATGGTTCACCATATAAAATAATCTGCGGACTAATGCTGCGCAGTTCGCGGACTATCTGTTTCATAGTCTCCAGATCCACTGCCCCCAGCAGGTCGAACCTGAATCCGTCAATTTTGTATTCACTTACCCAGTGCTTCAGTGAATTGATAATGAAACTGCGCACCATTGGTTTGTCTGTTGCCATTTCGTTGCCGCATCCTGAAGCATTTGAATAATTGCCCGCTGAGTCCAGCCGGTAGAAGTATTTTGGTGCAAGTATGTCAAATGCAGATACTCCGGTGCGAAATGTATGGTTGTACACAACATCCATAATTACTCCGATACCGTTATTATGCAGGTTCATCACCATTTTCTTAAATTCCGTAATTCTGCTGCTGTTGTCAGGATCAGTGGAATAGGAACCTTCAGGAACATTGAAATATTCCGGATCATATCCCCAGCTGTACTCATCAGGTCTGTTTTCATCAACACTGCCGAAATCATATACAGGCAGCAGCTGAACATGCGTAATGCCCAACTCTTTCAGATGTTCCACTCCTGTACTTTCCCCGCCCGGTCCCTGAGTTCCGTTTTCAGCAAACGCGAGGTATTTGCCCTTGCCGTTCATACCTGAATTTCCATCTGCTGAGAAGTCTCTTATGTGCACTTCATAGATAACGGCATCGGTAGCTTTTTCGAGTTCAGGAATTTTCTGTGACTGCCAGCCTGCAGGATCTGTATTGTGCATATTTAGTATGAGACTGCGTCTGCTGTTTTTTGACAGCGCCGTCGAATATGGATCAGCGGTGGTCTTTACTTCGCCGTTTTTACTCACACTATAGACGTAATATCTGTTTGCCAAATCACCTTTGATAACAGCAGTCCATGTTCCGAATTCACCGCGTTTCATTTTTGTAATTGTCCCGGAACTGTCTTTTGTGGACTCATAAATGATAATATCTACTTCATCAGCTGAAGGAGCCCAGACCCTGAAAGTACTCATTTCCTCCGAATAACGCAGACCCAGATCATTTTTTGTGTATACCGGCCATTCAGTCTGCGCACAAATGCATGCGGTCAGTAGCATGGCAGTCAGCAGACTCATTATGGCCGTTTTTCCGGGGGACTGGCAAATAGTCATATAAAATTCTCCAAAGTTTTGTTAACCGAAAAATGGTATTTTTTTCGGATAATCGTTATACTTGACAATTACTAATTCTAATATTATTTTACTACTACATATGTTAGTAGTTTCGAAAACCAAATATATGAAAATATCAGATTATTTATTTACTTTCGATCCGAATAAAAAGGGAATGAAAAAAGTTCTGGGGGACCTTGAAGCAGAGATAATGGAGATTATCTGGCTTTCGGATTATATTTCTGTACGCGACGTCTTTGAGCAGCTGAAGGAAAAGAGGAAAATCGCATACACGACCGTAATGACTGTAATGACAAGGTTGTCTGATAAAGGACTGCTGAAAAAAAAGAAAGACGGAAATGCTTTTCTTTATAAAGCAGTTTACTCGCGCGAGATGTTTACTCAGTCGACAGTAAGCAAAATTATTAAAGGGGTATTTGAAGACCTGAGCGCACCCGCCATGGCAGGATTTGTTGACTCGATTGGTGAGGAAGAGGCTGAAAAGATCAGGGAACTCTCTAAACTCATTGATAAAAAAAAGAGGACCGGTAATGCTGGATCTGGCAGTATCAATCTATAGCTGCTTTTTTTATTCGCTCTATATTTTGTTCTTCAATCCGGGAGGATACCTCGAGATTGAAGTAATAAGAGTATTTACCATCTCTCTAATTATAGTATTGTGCCTCCGGGTAATACTGGCTCTGCTTAACGATACACGGCTGAATCACAGGTTCGACAAATGCAGTGAAACTGATTCCGATGACCTGTACTGTATTTACAAACGGGCCGCAGAAAAGCTGCAGATGAAGAAACTGCCGCCGCTCTACATTTTTGCGGACTTTAAGCCTCTTGTATTTACGGCTGGTATTTTGAGATGTTCTGTTTATATCGCTCCTGATCTTATCAAACGACTCGGGCACAATGAGCTTGAAGCCATATTTCTGCACGAACTGACGCATGTGAAAAGGAGAGATAACCTCAGAACACTGCTTACTGAAACTCTTGTTATCGGAATATTTTCCGTAGCATTTCAGCTCATAACATTGAGCCATATAGGTTATGTTGAGGATGCAATAATAAGCATATTATTTTGTCTAATATGCATATTTGCCTTCAGATCACTGCTGTGGAAAAAGTATCTTTTTATGCGTGAGTTGTCGTGCGATGACATATGCATCAGAGTAATGAATGATCCGCTGGATTTTGCAGGTGTCCTTCTTAAAGTTTATAATGCAGGGCTCTCCATGCCGGAATATTTTCCCAAATTCAGTTTCGCACACAGCAGGTTCCTCATGTTCAGTTATAATTTTGAGCACCGCGTCAAGCGTCTTATCGATTACAAAGAAAAAAGTCAGAACAGAGTGGCTTTCAATGGTGTAAGACTTTTTCTTTTCTGCCTGTTGATGATTTTTTCTATGGCGGCATTCAGATTTCATGAACATGTAAAAAATATTCACTGGGACAGTCACGGTCATAAATACAGCGAGTATCCGCACATGTGTAACAACAACTGCCTTATACGCAGCATATATCTGAATGAATAGCAGGGCTAAAATAATTAAGTTTTTTCAATTTAAACTGCAGGTATCAATATGATTCAATCCAAAACTCTTGCATCAGGTATTTCCGACGGCATCAGGATAAAGGAAACTGTTTTAATGGCAGCTGCTGCCGTTATCTTTCCATTTATCGTACATTTTATTCCTGCCTCTGACGGCATACCAGCCGGGGCCAGGCTTCTTGCCATGTTTTATGCGCCTTTTATTGCCGTGCTGCTTTTTAATTCTCAGGTAGCACTGACCACCGCAATATTAGCGCCGGTATTGAACCATATTATCACCGGTATGCCTAAAGCCGAACTAATTCCCGTGCTGACAATTGAATTATTTCTTTTTTCTCTGGCTTGTCTTTTATTCAAGCGGAACAATATACTTAAATATGGTGCCGCCCCGCTTGCCTATATCGCTGCAAAAGTAGTTTCTTCAGCTGCAGTCCTGGTGTACGCTCCCCTTTCAGGCGGACCCAGTGCCGGCGGGTTTTTCGTCAGTTCAGTGTCAAACGCTGTACCTGGACTCATTATCATGCTGCTGATTGGAGTCGCAGTGATTAGGATGAAAAAATCTTAAGTACTTGCTAATGAAGCGATGCAAAATCAGCCACTGCCTCCTCTGGCGGTGTGCCCGAATTCGGGCAAATTCCGGATTTTGACTTGAAAATTGTCCCATGGTTCATAAGAGGTAATATTGGTAGATATATCATATCTGGAAATTGCTGAGGCTATCAGGAAATTTTCATTTCCCGAGATAGACCTGGTAGTCGGAATTGCCGAAGGCGGTCTTGTACCGGCAGCACTCGCTGCCTACAGGACCGGTGTGGAACTTAGAGCAATTAAAATCAATTACCGGGATGAGAATAATACTCCGCGCTATGAAGAGCCCCAGCTGTTCAGCCCTGTGCCATCTGATCTTAATGGAAGGACCATACTTCTTGTAGACGATGTATCTGTTACGGGCAAGACGCTCGACAGGGCAAAGGCTCTGCTGCCCGGCTGCAAAATAATAACATTCGCACTCAAGGGCAAAGCCGATCTGGTGCTCTTCAAGGGCATAAAAGATTGTGTAAACTGGCCATGGAAACCCGCCGCCCTCTGATCAGAGAAATCGTAGTTCCGCCGCCTCATGAATGGCAACAGCCACTTGCAAAGAAAAAAATAATCAGCTAATTTTCACCATCGTTTAAATGAATTTTCCGAATTCACCATTGAAGGAATAAAAATGAAAAAACCGAGAATGAGTTTCTGGCAGATATGGAATATGAGTTTCGGGTTCCTGGGAATCCAGTTCGGCTGGGGACTTCAGATGGCAAACATGAGTGCCATATATGAATATCTTGGGGCATCAGCCGACCAGATACCAATGCTGTGGCTTGCCGCACCACTAACCGGTCTTATAGTTCAGCCGATCATCGGAAACATGAGTGACCGTACCTGGGGCCCTCTTGGACGGCGACGGCCATTCTTCCTCATTGGTGCAATCCTCAGTTCTCTTGCACTCATACTTATGCCGAATTCCTCTGCTCTGTGGATGGCCGCAGGGCTTTTATGGATACTCGATGCATGTATAAATATATCCATGGAACCATTCCGCGCTTTTGTTGCAGATATGCTTCCGGAAGAACAGCGTACTGACGGCTTTGCCATGCAGAGCTTTTTCATAGGCTTCGGTGCCGTTGTTGCTTCTGCTCTGCCCTGGGTACTTACCAATATTTTCGGTGTTGGAGTAAATGCAGGTCAGACTGCACTGCACGTTATACCGGTGACTGTAAAATGGTCATTCTATATCGGATCGTTTGCATTCATAAGCGCTGTACTCTGGACAATATTCACTACTAAGGAATACCCTCCTGAAGACATGGAAGCTTTCAGGAAAATGAAAGAAAGCAAAAAGGGATTCATGAATTCTGTACGTGAAATATTCACATCGGTAATCAACATGCCCAAAACAATGCGCCAGCTGGCACTTGTACAGTTTTTCTCATGGCTTGGTCTTTTCTGCATGTGGCTATACTTCCCGGTCGCTGTTGCAAGAAATGTAATGGGTGCCCCTGATGAACAATCACTCCTCTACAGAGAAGGAATTGAATGGGCTGGAATGTGTTTCGCTATGTATTCACTTGTAACGTTCATTGTTGCTCCCCTGATCCCCAAACTTGCAAATGTCACCAGCCGCAAGACCGCTCATTCAATTGCGCTTATCTGCGGTGCTCTTGGACTTTTATCAGTTGCTGTAATCAAGAGCAAAATGCTGCTGCTGCTGTCCATGACCGGTATCGGTATAGCCTGGGCCAGCATATTGTCCATGCCCTACGCGATGCTCGCCGGTTGTCTGCCCGAGGGCAAAACGGGTGTTTACATGGGTATTTTCAATTTCTTTATAGTACTGCCGGAAATAATAGCTGCGCTGGTATTCGGCTGGGTTATGAATAATCTGCTCGGCAATAACCGTCTGATGGCTGTAATGATTGGCGGTCTTTTCCTGCTGGCAGCAGCTCTGACTGTACAGAGAGTTCATGATATCACAGCCCAGAAGAAAACCAGCATCTGAAGTGAATAATGTTTATAAAAAACCGGAGCAACCCTGAAAGTTGCTCCGGTTTTCACATTATACTGGTCTGCATAATATTGCTCTGCATAATATTGCTCTGCATAATATTGCTCTGCATAATATTGCTCTGCAAACGAACCCGCAAATTGCTTGTAATTACAGCGTTATTTCCTCTCCATAGCTAAGTACGCGGCACGTAGCGCCCGATTCCCTTACACCGCTCTGAAATTCATACGGATCGGCCTGAATTACGGGAAATGTATTATAGTGCATTGGAATTGCTATTTCAGGTTTTACAAATTCTACGGCTTTAACCGCATCGGTAATGCCCATCGTATAATTATTACCAATTGGAAGGAGCATATAGTCTATGTGGTTCATCTCACCGATCAGTTTCATATCGTAGAAAAGTCCTGTATCCCCGGCATGGTACACTGTCTTCGACTCAGAGGTGATCAGCACTCCCGCAGCAGGTCCGCAGTACAGGTTTTCTGCAATACCGGATCCATGGTGTGCAATTGTGAATTTAACCCGTCCGAACGGAAAATCAAATGCCCCGCCGATATGCATTCCATGGGCGTTAAATCCTTTCTGTATCAGGTATATTGCCAGTTCATAGACGCAAATAAACTGGGGAGCACATCTCTTTCCTATCTTCAGAGCATCGCCGAGATGGTCACCGTGTGCATGTGTAAGTATAATATAATCCGCATTTAATTCAGATGATTTTACAGGGGATGTGGGATTTTCATCTAAGAACGGGTCAATCAGTATGATCTTTCCGTCGCTTGTAGTAAGCTGGAAAGCCGAATGAGAAAAGTATTTTAATTTCATGTATGCCTCGCAATGAATTATTAAATTCCTATCCGAACAGCACGCGCAGAAAACCTCGTATTGATTCCATCGGTTTTATCTTACTCTGTTCATCTGCATATATGGAAGGGATATTTACGCTTCCGATCCTATAGCCTTTTCGTGCGGCTCTGACGAGTATTTCGCTTTCCGCTTCGAAACCGGTAAAATCCGGCAATATGTCTTTCAGTATTGCGGTTCTGTATGCCCTGTATCCGCACTGGCTGTCCGGGATACTGGCGCCGGTCTTTGCGCTCAGCAGTAGTGAAGTTATACGGTTGCTCAGTATCCGCTGAAACGGCATATTTTTCACTTCATGCAGTCTGTTTCCGATTACCACGTCGTAGTCGCTGATCTTAGCAATAAAGGCCGGAATATATTCCGGTTTATGCTGCATATCAGCGTCGAGTGTCACGGTAAATTCTGAGGCAAGTTCTATAGATTTCCTAAAACCGCAGTTCAGTGCATATCCCTTGCCGCAATTCTTATTATATGAAATTAAAATGATTTTTTCATCTTCCGGTATTGACGACAGGGATGAATCGGTAGATCCGTCGTTAATCAGTATGATTTTATTTACATAAGGAGATACCGCCGGTATAAGAGAAGGCAGGAATCGGCTCTCATTGTAGAAAGGAATCACAGCAGTACATCTAATTGGTTTCATCTGCTCCATCAAAATCCCCTTTCCACTTTTTCGTTCTTTTCTGCTGAATTAGTGACAACGATAGCTTTTCCCTGAGCGCCTCTTTTGACAGTCCCCGGGTCAGGATGCCATTTTCTGCTATGGAAATGCTGCCCGTCTCTTCTGAAACAATTATACTGATGACGTCGGCCTGTTCACTTATTCCAAGACCCGCGCGGTGCCTCATGCCGAGCGGATAACCGCCGGACATGGTTACTGATGACAGAGGCAGTGTACACCTTGCAGCTTCTATTATATCATTTTTCACTACTACCGCGCCGTCGTGGAGCGGTGAACGGGGATAGAATATTGATCTGAGTAGATTTTTATTCAGCTTGGCATTCAGGACTTCACCAGTCTCGGTAAAGCTTCTGATGCCGGTCATACGCACTACAACTATCAGTGCGCCGTGCTGATGCTGCGAGAGTGTAAACGCAGCATCCGTCAGTATGTCCGCTATATTTTTTTCATTGCTCTTTATAAAATATCCGAAGAAAGGATTTCGTCCGACGATAAGCAGCATTCGCCGGATTTCAGGCTGGAACAGTATAATGAATGCAATTACCCATGTATCTGAAATGAGTTTCAGCAGCCAGCTGAGTGCCTTCAGGTTTGTCGCCTGTGCGGTAAACGAGAGTATAAGAACTATGACCAGTCCAATCATTATCTGTGCTGCAATTGTACCCTTTATAATGTTGTAGGCTTTATAGATAATATAGGCCACAACCAGAATATCGATTACATCCAGAAATGTTACGGGTAAAAAACCGATTTTGAAAAGGTCAAACATCTTTACTCACTCTTTCAGTGGATTTTCGAGATGATCAAGTAATTTAACTGTCTGAACGGCATTTGCAACGTTGTGCGTTCTGATAATGTCGGCACCGTTCCACATGCAGAAGGCTTCAGCTACTGCAGTGGCCGTATCCCTGCTGCTGACATCTATGTTCAGTGTCTTTCCCAGGAATGATTTCCTGGAAAGCCCGATCAGCACCGGATAGCCCAGCTTTCTGAATTTCTGCAGATCTGAAAGGATTTCAAAATTATCGCTGATCCGTTTACCGAATCCTATACCCGGATCTACGATAATTCCCTCAATGCCATTTGATCTTGCAAAATTTATTCTGTCCGAAAGGAAATCAGAAATTTCCTGAATAGTATTTTCATAAAATGGTTTATTCTGCATATCGCGGGGGGTTCCTTTAATATGCATAAGTACAACCGATGCATTGTATTCCCGTATCACTTCTGCCATGCCGGGTTCAAATGTAAGTGCACTGATATCGTTTATTATTTTCGCCCCCCGCTTCAGCACTTCACCGGCTACTTGTTTTTTGGTGGTGTCAACAGACACCACCGCATCAGGTCTTTTGGAGAGCAGTTCTTCCAGTACGGGAACCACTCTGTTTAATTCTTCTTCTGCGGGAACAGGCTCCGAGCCGGGCTTTGTCGTTTCACCACCTATGTCAATAATATCCGCTCCCTGGTCCAGCATTTCAAGTGCATGAGTAACTGCCAGGCTGCGGTCAAAGTACTTCCCTCCATCGCTGAATGAGTCGGGAGTAACATTCAAAATGCCCATGATTTTCGTGTTCATCGGAAACTGTTCCTTTGCTTCATATCGAAAGACAATATCAGATTACTCAGCTTTTCTCTGATATCTGATCTTGCCCATCATTATGGTCATATCTACGTTATAATCCTTATCCAGTACTACCAGGTCCGCATCTTTTCCGGAAGCAAGTATGCCTTTTGAGCTTTCCTGGCTGAGCACTTTAGCACCGTTCAATGAAGCCATTCTGATTGCCTCGGTGAGTTTTGCTCCTGCATGATGGATCATATTCTTTACGGCTTTGTTCAGTGTAAGAGAGCTGCCAGCAATAGTTCCGTTGTCGAGCATAGCTTTTCCGCCCTTAATTCTTACTTTCTGATCTGCAAATTCGAACTCCTCACCCTCATGCATACCTCCAGGTTTGATAGAATCAGTAATCAGAATTATACCGCTGGCTTTTTTAACCTTCAGCAGGAATTCCATCACTGCAGGGTGAACATGGTATGTATCAGCGATGAGTTCAATTTTCAGTTCATCTCTCAGCAGTGAAGCCAGTGCGACACCCGGCTGCCTGTGGTGAAGCGGTTTCATTGCATTGAACATGTGGGTGACGTGTGCAGCACCGTTATCAATAGCCAGTTCAATTTCCGAATAATCCGCCATGGAATGGCCTATCGACAGTACAACACCGTCGTTTGCAGCGGCTCTCATGACCTCGATGGCACCAGGCAGTTCCGGAGCAATGGTCATAAGTTTAATAAGTCCTCTTGAAGCGCCCCACATTTTCTTCCACGATTCAACTGTTGGCTTCCACAAAAACTCTTCATTCATTGCACCCTTAAATTCTTTATTCAGATAAGGGCCTTCCATATGAATACCCTTTATATTGGATTCAGGATTACTGAATATGTAATCTGCCAGGTTTCTGATGTTGTCGAGAAGTTCTTTTTCAGGTCTGGCATACAGTGATGCAAGCATGGTGGTAGAACCATTTTCAAGGAAATAATTACTTATGGCGTCGAAACCCTCGTATGTACCGTCAGTAAAACCAACTCCCCTGCCGCCGTGTACGAGCAGATCAACAAATCCGGGTGATACAATTCTGCCGCTGACATCAATTACTTCGCAGTGATCTGGGATCTTCACATCTTTGGCTTTTCCAAGTTCATAGATCTTGCCGTCTTCAATGACAATAACACCATTCTCTATGATTCTAAACGGAGTTACAATGTTTCCGCCGACTAATGCAATACTCATAACTCTCCTGTTATTTTATTATTTATTTATCTTTTAATTCTTCCGGCTCAATTTCCACTGCCGGTATAATTTATGTTTTTTAACTTATGCTGCAGTCTCCTCCACGCACACTTACAGCGTGCGTTTGGGGGTAGTGATCATCTGACGCAGGGCTGAAGCCCTGCGCTGACATATATTTGCCCCTTCGGGGCAAAGCTGCAATACAGATCGCACGCAATTAAGATCAATTATTATCTACTCAGTAAGATAGATAATATGCTCTTTCAGGGCAAAGCTGCAATACAGATCGCACGCAATTAAGATCGATTATTATCTACTCGGTAAGATAGATAATATGCTCTATACAATTTCTAATATCTTTTTATTCAGTCGTGTAGAGACAATATTCTGACTGATATATGTCAGCATAGGATGTCACCCCTATGACCAGATATCCAACACCCATTTTCCCGCGCTGCAAGTTCGGGTAGAAGTAGCTGGTAGCTTCTCGTTTTTCTAAACAGTAATACTATTCGCCAGGTTCTTCAGTTCTGCAGTTGCCGCAGAAATATTTTCAGATCTGAATATTGCAGAACCTGCGACAAATACGTCGCACCCGCATTCTGCAATTTCTCTTATATTTGTCTTATCCACTCCGCCATCGATCTCTATCAGAAATTGTGTTCCGGTCTGTGCTCTCATAGTGTTCAGTTCACGTACTTTCCTCAGTGATGACTGAATGAACTGCTGACCCCCGAATCCTGGATTGACAGACATAATAAGGACCAGGTCGACAAATTGAATAATTTCCGTCAGCGTGCTGAGCGGAGTAGCCGGATTGACCGAAACTCCGGCCTTCATACCCAGTTCCTTTATGCGCATCACTGTGCGGTGCAGGTGGACCGTAGCCTCCTGGTGCACGGTAAGAATGGATGCGCCTGCTTCATGAAACGGTTCTATATAGTTATCAGGATTTTCAACCATAAGATGAACATCCATCGGCAGAGTTGCGGTTTTCTTCAGCGACTTTACCACCGGAGCCCCAAACGTAAGGTTAGGGACAAAATGACCGTCCATAATATCGCAATGGATCCAGTCGGCTCCGCCCATTTCGATATACCGAATCTGCGACTGCAGATTTGCAAAATCAGAATTCAGTATTGACGGGGCAATCAGTTTTTTATACATAAAGCAATATTTTAATATTTAATTAGTTTTTGGCTGCGCTTCTTCTTCCGCATTTTTGCCTTCTTCCGGAGTCTCCACATTCTTCGTAACGAACAGGTCAACTTTTGCACCTTCCGGCACCAGCATATCCTTTGAAGGATACTGGTCTATAACAGTATTAGGCAGCAGCGAGAATGAAGGCTGATAGTTTATTCTGCCGAGAGAAAGACCGTTCTCGCTCAGTATTGTTTCGGCTTCAGCCAGTGATTTTCCGGAAAGATCAGGCACCTTAATGCCCACGACCTTACCGGCGCTTATTGTCACATTTACCCTCGTACCTTTCTTCACTTCTGTACCGGCATAATACTGCTGGTCAACAATGGTAAACTTCGGGGCATCAGATTCCACATAGGTTGTATCGCCCATAGTGAGGTCCATACGTTCCAGGGTCATCTTGGCGTCACGGAAGACCTTGCCTTTTAGTGAGGGAACCTTTATCAGCGGTATGCCGCTGCTGACAAAAATAAATACCCGTCTGCCGTCCTTGACCTTTGCGCCGGGGACAGGATTTTGAAATATCACGGTCCCTTTCGCATAATTTTCGTTGTATTTTTCGCCGCCGTTTATGGGTTCAAGATCTGCATCATTCAGGATTTCTTCTGCCTGTGCGGAGTTCATACCAATCACGCGCGGAACCACCACCTCATCGCCCGAGACATACCACGGCATAAAAATATAGTTCAAAAAGAATAACAGTAACAGCAAAGCTGCTGCTGTATAAAGAATTATCTGTTTTATACTAAGATTTAATTTTTTCATTACTTCTGCAAACTTCAGTTTACCAATATTAGTTTATTTTTCTCTTTATAAAATAGTTATATACTGCCATAAGCACCGCTGCGGTTGCACCCAGCAGCAGCAGTATCGGGAATACCAGTTCAGGATTTTGCCACTGTTCCTTCGACACCTTGTAGAGCCAGCCGCCCAGTGTACCACCGAAAAACCAGCCCACAGCTATCGGCAGAAAAGCGTATCCCTGGAACAACGCCTCCTGCCCCTTCGGGGCAAGATCAGCAATATACTCATAGTAGCGCGGCGCCTGGGTCATCTCTCCGAGTGAAAGCACAAACAATCCTGCAATTATCGCAGGTATTGTCGGATTGATCGCAATTATCGCCCAGCAGAGAGCAGAAACGGAAAATCCGGTTACTATGGCATTGATCGGTGAAAGGTTCTTTGTCAGCCGGTTTACTATCAGCTGAAACAATATTATTCCCCATGCACCCACCGATTCAATTATTTCAAATGGTGCATCAGGTGAAATTTTGTCAATTATATAAAACGGTACTATTACATATATCTGCCAGTACATTATCCAGAAAAGAGAAAATATTAGCAGAAATACTATGAATCTCACCCTCTTAAATACAAATATCAGATCTCTGAAAGTTTCCTTAAGAGAAACCCTTTCAGCATGCCTCTCGGGCTGAGGCTCTCTGTAAAATATCAGCGTAGTAAAGAACATAAGCATGCAGCTGACAGAAGATACTATGTATACAGCCTGTATGCCGATGGAATCCCTGACGAAAAATGCTATGAACGGTCCGAGCGCTCCGCCTATATTTACAAGCCAGTAGTATATCGCGTAACCTAGCGACTTGGTTTCTTTAGATGAAGTAAGAGCAACTGTTCCGAGCACGCTTGGTTTAATAAACGATCCGCCGATTGCCGTAAAAACGAGTATTATGCTCAGCATCCAGAACAGGTCTGTATTCGCATAAAACCCCGAGAACATCGCCATTCCGGTAGAACCTATAAGGAAATAACCGATAGACAGTACAAAAAACGCGAACGAAAAAGCTTTTCTGAAACCATATCTGTCTGCCAGTGCACCCGCAAAAATCGGCAGGAAATATATCAGTCCGCCAAACAGCGACGAAAGCTGTCCGCTTTCAACTTCATCAAATTTAAGATGATTCCGCAGAAATATACTTAGTATGGTTGCCTGTCCGTAATAAGCCACCCGCTCAAATAGTTCCATTATATTGGCTATCCAGAAGGAAGGCTGAAAACCGGATTTTATTTTCTGAAGCTGACCGCTTATATCCAAAAACAACTCCCGACTAGTTTTTCAATAAAACAATTGAAGCATTTTTCGAATGGAAAGAACCGCCAATGAATTAACAATCCATATAATATGGTGTAAAAATACAAAATGACACCCGGAATAACAATCAAATTATGCCTTTAGAGGCTATTTTAGGCGTGATGCTGAAGCGGTGATATCATGTCAATATATGCGTTATCCAGCAGATCTTCGCGCTTTATGTTCAGTCTTGACATTATATCATTGCTGATAGCATCCCCGTCAGCTTCGCTCTGGCCGTCATTCAGCACTACTTCCAGCTCCATAAAATTGCCCAGACCTTCTACCCTGTCGACATGAATTCTTGTATTATCGCACATGTAGAGAGTACGGATCTTCTTTACCGTGCCCCTTATCCCATAGGCTTTCTGGAGCACATCCTTCAGTGACTGAGGGTCATGAGTCTCAGATATATAATAATCGCTCCTCTTGGGTCCCGGCTGATCATTCCTTTCGTAGTAAATCAGTTCTCCTTTGTCTTCCGAAAAAATGCGCAGCTTCAGCCGGTTTCCGGCAGTATTGAAAAAAATGTCCTCCTGCTTTATGACTGCTGCAGGTCTGTCAGTTATTTTTTCTGCAAGTCCGGTTAGCTCTTCGAGATTGCGGACTCGCGCTTTTATTTCTACATTTACTCCCACATTTCACCTTACTGTTCATTTTGAATTATTCGACGATCCGGAAAACCGGCTGCACTGGCAGCAAACAGCTTGTGCCCGTCTATTCTTTCTGTGCCGCTGCTGATATAATTAAACCCGAGTTTTCTCATAATTGTTTCACCCTGCACAGAAGCAGCAATGGCATAAAGATTCTCCACAACATTCCGGTCAGCTACATTTTCAATGAGTTTCCCCAGGCACCCGGAAAGCTTTTTCAGTGCCGCAGCTTTTTCCCTGAGCGGCAGCAGCAATGCAAGGCTCTCCACATATATATTTTTAATGACATTTTTTTCTGCCGGCGTATATAAGTCAGCTCCAGTAATATCCTTTTCTAAAATCCGACCGCCTATAAATTTTCTCAGTGCCTCAGGTCTTAAAGGCAGCAGATCTATGTGTCCGACCGGTTCGCCATTCAAATTCCGGATTATATTGAACCCAGCTGGATTGGCTAGATACCAGTCTTCCAGCACATTTTCCGGGATTACATCTACCCCGCTGTATACTTTAGTTTCCAGCTGGTGTATCCACTTAATATCACCGTGACTTGCATTTTCGACAAAAAATTCTGCTTTATTCATAAATTTCTTCGGACATGATTGAAAAACAATTATTAAATATAAATATTTGTATACTAAATTATCCCGGATCAGACCCTTTAAGTAACAGATATTTTGCATCGTCAGAGAATCACACATGTACAAAAACTATTTTTTCCTGAACAGACACACCTCAGACCTCAATAATCTTCTGAAAGGTTTTGCACTTACAGAGGCGTTCTCTCAGGAAAAAGAAATTATTGTGCTGGTGTTTTCAAGTGCCGATGAAAAGAAATACCTGCTGATATCAGTCAACCAGAATACAACCTACTGTCTTCTAAGAGATGAATACTCCAGAGCCCGTAAGAATTCTATCAGCTTTTTCCAGAGATATCTTCCTGCAAAGCTCGATAATATTGAAATTGCCGCAGACGACCGCGTCATCAGATTCAGTTTCAGGGATTTCAGGCTTTATTATTTCATCAGGGGCAAGGATACTAATTTTATCCTGATTGATAACAGCGGTGCGTGTGAGCCATTCAAAAAAATTCAGCCGCTGCTCAAAGAACAGCTGCAATCGTACTTTTCCGGACTTTTGTATTCATATTACTTTCACCTGCCCGTTTTTGAAAAAAATATTGCTGTTCCCGCGGATGAATACCTCAGGAAGAATAAGCCTTATATTGGTAAGGAACTCCTGCTGGAAGCAAAGTCACGCTGCACTGATACTGATGATTCACAGGAAATTCTGGGCAGGCTCAGTGAAGTGATCGAAGATATACGCGATAAAAATATTGCCGTGTTATTTGATTCTGAAAGGCAGAAACATATGCTCGCAATTGAAGGGTTCAGGACAATTTCACCGGAAAACCTCAGACTGTTCAGTACTTACAACGAGGCATTGAACGATTATCTTTCCGGGAAATACAAAACTGAAAACATCCGGCATCTGCGCGATCAGATAAACAAGAAACTGAATTCAGTACTCGAAAAAACTTCACAGAAATTGAATGAAGTGGAAGCGGGCATTGCCCGGCCATCCAGAGAGGAGCAATTCAGGCAGACTGCAGGCCTGCTTCTGGCCAATATACATCTGCTGAAAAAAGGCATGAAGGAAATTGAGATCGAAAGTTTTTATGAGAATGCCGGGAAGGTAAAGATCATCCTGAATGATACACTGGACGCCCAGGGAAATGTCAACCGGTATTTTGAGAAAGCCCGGGATGAAAAGCAAACCAAAGCTGCGCTTATTTCACTGAAGGAAAACCTTCTGAAGGAATACCGGAGACTGCTGGAGATACACGACCGGCATAGTTCAACCGATAATATAAATGATTTAAGGAAAATAATGAAAGAACTGGATATACAGAACCCAGGGAAAAGTTCTCGCAGGGACGAGCCGGGCTTTACATTCAGACACTATGTAATTGATGACAGATACAGCCTGTATGTCGGGAAGGACTCCCGCAGCAATGATAATCTTACACTGAAATTTGCAAAGCAGAATGATTTCTGGTTTCATGCCAGAGGTGTACCAGGCAGTCATGCCGTACTGCGCGTGGAGAATACAAAGGAGGTTATTCCCAAGACCGTTATAAAGAAGGCAGCATCAATAGCGGCATTCCACAGTAAGGCCAAGACATCAAAAATGACACCGGTGGCGTATACTCTGAAGAAATATGTGACAAAGCGTAAAGGGATGGAACCCGGACAAGTCGCACTTCTCAGAGAAGATGTTATAATGGTACAACCCGGAATCCCTGAAGGCTGCACATATGAAGAATGATTATATTTGATCTTTAACGACTTAATCTTAACTTTTGCCGGAAATATATCGTGTATTTTCGTACATTGCATACTGAAATTTAAATTATTTTAAGGAGCAACAGATGAGACTTATCATTCAGTCCAACTACGACCTTGTCTCTGAATGGGCAGCCAGATATGTAGCAAAAACAATCAACGATTATAAGCCGACCAAAGACAAACCGTTCGTGCTGGGATTGCCGACCGGATCATCCCCTCTTGGCATGTACAGAAACCTTATTGCGCTGAATAAATCCGGAAAAGTATCTTTTGAAAATGTAGTTACTTTCAATATGGATGAATATGTTGGAATTCCCGAGGACCATCCCGAAAGCTATCATTCTTTTATGTGGAATAATTTCTTCAGTCATGTTGATATTCAAAAACAGAACGTCAATATACTGAACGGAAATGCAGAAGACCTCGAAGCCGAATGCAGCAGTTATGAGGAAAGGATAAAATCATATGGCGGTATCAGGCTGTTTGTCGGCGGCATAGGGCCCGACGGTCATATAGCTTTTAACGAGCCCGCATCATCTCTGGGTTCTCTTACGCGTATCAAGACACTTACAATGGATACCATCATTGCAAACTCCAGATTTTTTGACAATGATGTGAATAAAGTTCCGAAGACTGCACTGACAGTCGGTGTAAAGACAGTTCTGGATGCACACGAGGTCATGATAATAATAAACGGACACAACAAGGCCCGTGCTCTTGCAAAGGTAGTTGAAGAAGGTGTAAACCACATGTGGACAGTCAGCGCGCTGCAGCTGCATCCAAAGGGCATTATCGTCTGTGACGATGCATCAACCGCTGAGCTGAAGGTAGGTACTGTAAACTACTTCAAGGATATCGAGTCGGCCCATCTTTCACCACAGGCACTCCAGCTTTGATTTTTTTTGTTTTATAAAATGGGTCCTGTTTCATTATTGATACAGGACTCATTTTATTTGTGTGTAAAACCTGTCTGTACAAATAATGCAAGATAGTTGTACAAAACATATTTTTTTATTTGATTCTTTTTTATTTTCCTGCTATATTTGATGACTATTTTTTTCGGGGCGTAGCGTAGTCCGGTTATCGCGCCTGCTTTGGGAGCAGGAGGTCGCAGGTTCGAATCCTGCCGCCCCGACAAACTGTAAAGCCTTGTGATCTCTTCAGATTACAAGGCTTTTTTTGTGTTCAGAAGTTATGAAATTTATTCGTAAATTTGATCTCATATAAATATTAACAACTATTTTCCAGTCGCATTATGGCTCTGCCCCTGTTTGTTGCAAAACGGTATATTAAGTCGAAGAAGACTTCCAGATTCCTCTCCCTCATCTCGGCTATCTCTATAGCGGGCATAGCTCTGGGTGTTGCAACACTTATTATTGCGCTGACGGTGCTGAACGGTTTTGAGAAAACCATCACAAATAAAATAATTGAGTTTAATTCTCATATACAAATCACTTCATTCAGCAACAGAATACTGCCTGACTACAGAGTGATCCGTCCGGTACTTGAGAAACGCCTTTCGCATCATGCTACCGGTATTTCCCCTTTTGCAGCAAGACTCGCGATAATTAAAGCCAAAAGGCATACCGAAGGCGTGACAGTTAAGGGTATATTAAAAAAGTACGACGTATCAGGACTCAGCAAGTATATTGTCTCCGGCAGTTATTCGCTTGATTCGCTCGATGGTCTGCCTGCAATAGTAGTCGGTAAAAAGCTGGCAGATAAACTGTTCCTCAGTTCCGGCGACAAAGTCACACTCTTCACACTGAAAAACTACGGAATACCCTCTCCGGATAATCCTCCCGGAATTGAACAGTTCCGTGTGCGCGGAATATTCGAAAGCTCCATGGCCGAATACGACGATCAGTTTGCCTATGTGGATCTGCCCGTTGCCCAGCAGCTCTTCGGAATGAATAACGGCATCAACGGATATGATATCAAGCTGAATGATATCACCAGGGCCGACAGCCTGTCTCAGAATCTGGCGCTGTATCTTGGATATCCATACTACCCGCGTACAATTTACACCATCTACGAAAACATATTTACGTGGATAGATCTTCAGAAAAAACTGGTACCGATATCACTGATACTCATTGTAATTGTAGCAGCATTCAATATTATCGGTACACTGCTGATGATTGTACTTGAAAAGACAAATGCCATCGGCATATTAAAGTCTCTCGGTGCTTCGCGCCGCCAGGTAATATCAGTATTCATGCTGCAGGGAATCTATATATCGTTTATCGGAATAATCATCGGAAATATCTTTGCTTATTTAGTAAGCTTCATACAGGACCGTTTTGGGATAATCACTCTGCCGGAGGCTGTATATTATATGTCAAAAGCTCCTATTGATATCCGGTTTACAGATTATGTCCTGGTGTCTTTGGGTTCATTTCTGTTATGCATGCTGGCCTCGCTTATACCGAGCTACATCGCATCAAAAGTCAATACAATCAGTTCTCTGAGGTTCAGTTAATGTCATACGAACTGTTCATAGCAAAAAGATATATAAAGTCCAAGCACAAGCTTAACTTCATCACTATAATATCGGTGATCTCGACACTGGGAATAACGCTCGGTGTTGCGGCGCTAATCGTTGTGCTATCGGTATTCAACGGGTTTGGAGGACTGGTAACCTCCATACTCGTGAACTTTGACCCGCACATCAGAATAACAGCTGCTGCTGAAGAAGGTCACGACAAGATGTTGTCCGCCGGCAGCAGACTGAAGTCGATTTCCTCAATCTCTTCCATACATCCCTTTGTCTCCGGAAAGGCATTTATTACCAAGGGTGATCTTTACAGTATTGTCGACCTGAAGGGTATTGATTTTACCTCCAAAGACAAGTGGAGCATTCAGTCGAGTCTGAAGTACGGACACCTGCTTAGGACAAAGGAGAATTCTGCCACAGGAGAAGTAACGGAAACTGATCCCGACGGAATAATTCTGGGTCTTAATCTTGCAACCAAGCTTACCAGTCTGATCGGTGATACAGTTTATCTGACATCTTTCAATGATCTGAGCCGATCTGCAGTCAGCTTTGCAGTCCCCTACTCGAAAAAAATGGTAGTGCGCGGCGTGTTTGAATCGAACAACAATGACTATGATTTTTATTCAGTTTTTACTTCGCTTCAAAATGCCCAGGAAGTTCTGGGGCTTGGTGATGACATACACGGATACGAGATCAGGCTGGATGATATATCGAAATCCAATGATGTAAAGCAGCAGATATCCGGTGTACTCGACAAGAGACTGTTTTCAGTTGACAGCTGGTATGACCTCCACCGGGATCTATACATGATGATGCAGATAGAACGCTGGGCGGCATATGTGATTGTCAGTCTGATTATAGCTGTGGCTTCATTCAATCTGCTCGGATCAATGTCTATGTCTGTAATAGAAAAGAAAAAGGATATTGGAATTCTGAGGTCGATGGGTGCGAAGGATAAATCGATTATGCGGATATTCATGTTTGAAGGTCTTATAGTGGGTGTTTTGGGAACCATCTCAGGCAGCATTCTCGGTCTCCTTATAGTTCTTGCTCAAAAGTACCTGAAATTTTATCCGCTTGATCCGACAAAATATATAATTGACGCACTGCCTGTTGAACTCAGACTGGGTGATTTTTTTGCAGTGGCGTTTATGTCTCTTCTTCTTTCATTTTTAGCATCGCTGTATCCTGCCAGAAGGTCGCTGAAGATCACTCTGCTGGATGCAATTAAGTGGGAATAGTAATACATGGATCAGAGCATATTACTGGCCAAAGGCCTGACAAAATCATTCCAGAACCAGCAGAATGAAAAGCTGCAGGTATTAAAAGGCATCACTCTTGAGATACCCCGCGGCAGGATAACCGTCATTGTCGGAGCTTCAGGCGCCGGCAAGAGCACTCTGCTTCACATTCTGAGCGGTCTGGATCATCCCGATTCAGGTACAGTCGTTATTAACGGCGAGAATATTTCTGCGCTTAGTGATGACCGGCAGGCACAGTTCAGGAACAGGAATATAGGCTTCATTTTCCAGTTTCATCATCTGCTGCCTGAATTCACCGCCCTTGAAAACATTGCGATTCCGATGATGATTGGAGGTATGCCCGAGGTAAAGGCCAATGAGAAAGCCAGAGAGCTGCTGAATATTACCGGTCTGTCGGAGAGAGCCGGGCACAAACCGGCTGAACTTTCGGGCGGTGAACAGCAGCGTGTTGCGGTTGCCCGGGCGTTGGCGAACGATGCGGAAATTATATTTGCAGATGAACCTACCGGAAATCTCGATTCAGTAAACAGTCAGAGTATAAACAGTCTTTTCGCTGAACTGCGCGATAAGTACAACAAAACATTTGTCATTGTTACTCATAATCCCGAGCTGGTTAAACTTGCAGATGTGGTGTTTGAAATAAAAGATGGTCTGCTTCTGGTATAGAACAGTAATTTTTTTTAAGCAGAAGTACAAGAAACAGAATTTGGCCTAAAAGCAAAAGGTCCGCCTAAAAGAGCGGACCTTTTTTTATATTTCTGATGTTCGGCTAATTATCAGCAGGTATAGTCTGCCCAGTTGATGCCGCGCATATCCTTTGTCTTAATGAACTGCTGGTGCATTCCGAAGGCCGCGCAGAGCGTCTGCGGTGTATGAGAAGTACCTGCAAGTCTGTAGTAGTCCCAAAGCTGCTGCTTATAATCAGGATGTACGCAGTTTTCGATAATTGCTTTGAGTTTGGCCGTAGGTGATTTGGCTCTCAGATCGGCGATGCCCTGTTCAGTGATCAGTATCTGTACAGAATGTTCGCTGTGATCGACGTGAGAAACCATAGGCACAATTGCACTGATGGCACCCTTCTTGGCGACAGAAGGACATGTAAATATCGATACGTATGCATTGCGAGTAAAGTCACCCGATCCGCCGATACCGTTCATCATATCCTTACCGAGTACCTGAGTACTGTTAATATTTCCGAACAGATCTGCTTCAAGTGCAGTGTTGATAGAGATAATACCTATTCTGCGTGCAACTTCAGGACTGTTTGAAATTTCCTGAGGACGCAGGACGAGTTTAGGATGGAAAAATTTCAGATCCGAATAAATTTCTTTCAACCTTGCGGGGCTTACTGTAAGGGAGCATCCGCTTGCAAAAGTAACATCACCTTTTTTCATAAGGTCGACAACAGAATCCTGGATCACTTCTGTATACATCTGGAACGGCGGAATTTCTGGATTTGCACCCAAAGCACCCAGCACAGCATTTGCAATATTTCCTACTCCCGACTGTATAGGCAGGAAGCTCCTTGGTATTCTTCCGGCTTTCAATTCCCTTGCGAGGAATTCAGCTACATTCTGGCCGATTTTTTCGGTTACTTCGTCTGTCTTTGAAAACTCGCCAACTTCGTCCTGGGCGTTCGTTTCAATCACGCCGGCTATCTTTGAAGGATCGACTTTAACTACTACTGATCCTGCTCTGTCAGATGGAGAGTAAACGGGTATCTCTCTTCGGTTAGGCGGATCGAGCGGAGTATAGATGTCATGGATTCCGCGCAGTGCCTGCGGATGGAATTTGTTCAGTTCAATGAGTATCTTGTCTGCGACCATGCACAGCGTCGGAGTGATGCCGACACCGGTAGTCAGTACAATTTCTCCTTCTGCAGTTACATCGCAAGCCTCAACTATAGCCCAGTCAATTTTTCCCAGAAAACCATATCTTATATTCTGCCCAACCACAGAAAGATGAGTATCAAAGTAATCGGCTTTACCTGCGTTTATCAGTTTTCTCAGGTCTGAATTCGACTGGTAAGGAGTTCTGAAAAGCACAGCCTCAGCGCGAGCCAGCGATCCGTCCAGCGAATCACCGGTTGAAGCACCAGTAATCACACCTACCCTGAAATCCCTGCCCTGGGCATGTTCAGCCTTTGCGCGTTCTCCGAGAGCTATCGGAATAGCCTTTGCTGCACCGGCAGGAGTAAAACCACTGAAACCGATCACATCGCCGTGGTTTATATAACCGGCGGCTTCTTCGGCAGAAATGAGTTTCAACGACATAACACCACAATCCTTATTTTATTGAAGTATTTATTTTATTAAGAATATTTATTAAAGAGTTATAAGGCAGACCGGAACGGATTTATGTCAGCCGGTCCTTATCTCTTCCGCCTTATAAAATCTGATAGTTCGTTAAATCTCCGGAGTTCATCTGAGTCAAGTTCTTTCTGAGCCATACTGAGAGCAATTTCAAGCCATCTAATGTTCAGTGTCCTGACAGCATATTCCACTTCTTCTCCATAAAGCTGTTCATTAGTAAACACTTTTTCAGCAAATTTCACAGCTGCCTTAACACACACCAGGTTGTGGAGTGAACTGTTATTGGCAATTTTCACCAGATCGCCGGTCATCTCGCTGTACATACCGCAGGCCTCAACTGCCTTCAAACCGGCCAGTTTCGCAAATTCGGTCTTGTTAAGTGACTTCAGTACCGGATCCGCTGCAATTTTCACAAGAGCAGAAATACTCTTCTCAGCCTCATACTTTCGTGTAACCGCGGTATTGAATGCCCTGTTAATAGCGTGTTCGAGCGCAGTATCAATATTTTGCTTTGCAGTCTCGGCGACCTCGCGTGTTACAGTATAATCTCTCGATATTTTTATAACCTCGGCATAATCACCATTATTAATACTTTCCGTCATATTCTTTTTGCCATCACCGCGATTTCTTCCCTTCAGTTCTTCCCACCCTGTAGCCTTCAGGGGTTTTTCCTGTTCTGTTCTGGCCTGAATAGTTTTTACAGTGTTTTTCGTCTTTTCATCGAGAGACAGTATCTTTATTTTATTGATAATAAGTTTTTCGATAATGCTGGAGTAGGAGCGGGAATCGACCTTAAATGTGACGACATTATTCTCTCCGATCTTACCCATCTTCATTGAAGTAACTACCATTCCTGGTATGTCTTCGCTCAAAGTCCTGATAACATCCTTGATCACAGGTATTTCTTTAGCTGCCGCGACAGCCACAATCGTTTCAAATTCCATAAAATACTTTTTCTTTTTCTAAAATTACAAAATCTATACAAAATTTTCAGCGGCATCGATCACACTGGCAATACAATCGTAAAAATGATTCCCGGATATTCTGGCTCCCGAAGCATTGATATGACCGCCGCCGCCGAATTTTTCAGCCAGAGAATTGACCGGAATTGTACCTTTAGAACGGAAACTGACCTTCAGACCATCATTCATTTCGAAGAACAGAATTCCAATCTTCACCCCGTCTACAGACAGACAGTAATTGACGAACCCGTCAATATCTGATTCATCAAGTCCGTAATCGTTCAGTTCCTTCTGTGTTATAACAATATAAGCAATTTTGCCTTCGTATATCAAAGTCATTTTTGAGAGGCAGTCGCCCAGCAGTTTTATTTTTTCGAACTTGTTGCGGTCATATATCATATCATATATCTGAGTAGGATTCACCCCGCATCTTAACAGCTCGGCTGCAATCTGATGCACCTCAAAGCCCGTTCTTTCAAACCTGAACGATCCCGTATCGGTCATTATTGCAGCATACAGACAGTCCGCAATATCGCGGTCAAGAGCGGCAACAGCCGTTTCTCTGATAAGTTCATAAATTATCTGTCCTGTTGCAACAGCAGTTACATCAATAAAATAGTGGTCAGCAAACGATTTTGGATTCTGGTGATGGTCAATACAGATCTTCACTTTGGGAAAATTAGTCAGAAGTTTTTCCATAGATATGGTACGCGAAGGATTGTTAAAATCGAGCGCAATAATCACATCAACATCACCTATAATGCTGTCGTGTACCATGGAATCATATTTTTCTATTATGTGATCCTTATCCAGGAATGCAAGATTTTGCGGAAGATCCGAATAGTTTATTATATGCACCTTTTTTCCGAGCTTCTTCAGTATCAGATATACGGCAACTTCAGAGCCGATAGCATCTGCATCCGGATTCACGTGTGCTGTAAGCAGAAATGACCCGTTTTCACCCAGTATTTTCGCTATTTGAGAATAATCCATCATAAATTAAAACATATTATATTTTTGACTTAAATCCTAACCTTCAGTTATTTTTTATGACATACCGCTTTTAACATACAGAAAGCCGGAAAGGTATCCCCTTCCGGCCTTCATAAACTGACATAATACTTTTCTTAAAGATCCGGTTATACTCAGCCTACTTCCCATGTGTTTCCGCTGAACAGGAATGCATCCAGATCACCGGGCCCTTTTTTCTCCGTGACTGATTTGATCTGGCCGATCATCTCATCGTTGTATGTAGGTTTGGATATCTGACGGAAAACACCGACAGGTGTCGGGAATTCCGGATGATTGCTCATCTGGCCGAGAAGGTAAGCCAGTACGACACTCTTGTCAAATTCATTATGAACCAGCAGGTCATTAACCGAGTATTTACCTTCGGTTATACTTACCACCTTGGGAGTCGTTCCGTCTATGATAATTCCTTTATCTTTATTCTTTCCGAAGACCATGGGCTTTTCATGCTCGAGGTAAAGGAGGTGATCTTCCTTTGATTCCTTATCGCTCAATACATCAAATGCACCGTCATTGAATATTATACAGTTCTGATATATCTCGATGAATGCAGTTCCCTTATGTTCCGAGGCACGCTTGATCATAGCCTGCAGATGCTTCGGATCGCGATCAACTGCACGTGCGACAAAAGTAGCTTCAGAGCCAAGTGCCAGAGTAACAGGATTGAATGGATAGTCAATGCTTCCATAAGGAGTACTCTTGGTTACTTTGCCTTTCTCAGATGTCGGGGAATACTGGCCTTTTGTTAGTCCGTAAATTCTGTTGTTAAATAACAGTATTTTAAGGTCAATGTTTTTTCTGCAGGTATGTATAAAGTGATTACCTCCGATACTGAGCAGATCTCCGTCACCTGTGGCAACCCAGACGCTCAGTTCAGGACGGGCAAGTTTCACACCTGTTGCTATCGCAGCAGCGCGTCCGTGTATTGTGTGAAATCCATAGGTATTCATGTAATACGGGAAGCGGCTGGAGCAGCCTATGCCGGAAATCCATACTACATTTTCCTTAGGTATTCCCAAATCAGGCAATACACGCTGTGTCTGTGCAAGTATGGAATAGTCTCCGCAACCAGGGCACCATCTTACATCCTGATCTGTAACAAAATCCTTAGCTGTAAGCTTTATGTCTTTATTTTCTATGTTAGTTTCCATCATTTTTTCTCTCCTCCTTCGAGTAACCCCTTTATATGAGATTCTATTTCGGATGCCTTAAAAGGAAGACCTTTAACGCGGTTATATGATTCAACTGGTACAAGGAATTCACTCCTGAGTATCTTGGTAAGCTGTCCCAGATTAATTTCAGGCACAATTATTCTCTTAAACCTCTTCAGCACATCCGCGGTATTCTTCGGGAAAGGATTGAGGTACTTGAAGTGAGCCTGCGAAACCTTATATCCCTGGTTTCTCAGGCGCATAACCGCTTCTGTAATTGCGCCATATGTACCGCCCCAGCCGAGAACCAGTATATCGCCTTCCTGTTCATAGTTTACTTCCAGATCAGGAATGTCGTTCTGAATATTCTTTACCTTCCTGTCTCTCATCCTGATCATAAATTCATGGTTGTCAGGGTCATACGATACATTTCCATATATATGGGATTTCTCAAGTCCTCCAATACGGTGTTCCATGCCCGGCATTCCGGGAATGACCCAGGGACGCGCAAGATTTTCATCTCTGAGATAAGGATGGAAATCCTCTTTCCTGCCCTGCCAGTAGTTCACCTTGATATCGGGCAGTTCACTTTCGTGAGGAATTTTCCAGGGTTCAGAACCGTTTGCAAGGTACCCGTCTGTAAGAAGGAGTACAGGAGTCATATATTTAGTAGCTATCCTTGCGGCTTCAATCGCCATGTAGAAACAGTCGGTCGGAGTGGATGCAGCTATAACCGGCATCGGTGATTCTCCGTTTCTGCCCCAAATTGCCTGCAGCAGGTCAGCCTGTTCTGTCTTTGTAGGAAGACCGGTACTCGGACCGCCTCTTTGTACATCTACTATAACCAGTGGAAGTTCAGTCATTATCGCAAGGCCCATGGCTTCTGTCTTCAGTGCAAGACCAGGACCGCTGGTAGTAGTAATAGCAAGATTGCCTGCAAAAGCAGCGCCGATAGATGAGGTAATACCTGCTATTTCATCTTCCGCCTGGAATGTCTTGACTCCGAAATTCTTGAACTTGCTCAGTTCGTGCAAAATATCGCTGGCAGGTGTGATCGGATAAGAACCCAGGAACAGCGGAAGACCGGTTTTTACCGAAGCAGCAAGCAGTCCGTAAGCAGTAGCCTCATTGCCTGAAACATTGCGGTAAGTACCCTTAGGCAAAGGTGCCGGTTCTACGCGGAACCGTGTAGTAAACACTTCTGTTGTTTCACCATAATAATATCCGGCCTTCAGAGCCTTGGCATTTGCCTCAGCTACAGCAGGTTTTTTAGAAAACTTTGAGGTGATCCATTTTAACGTATTATCGATCTCTCTGTCGTACATCCAGTACATCATTCCGAGTGCAAAAAAGTTTTTACACCTCATAACCTCCTTGTTGGACAGTGCGCTTCCTTCGAGTGCAGAGGCAGTAAGTGATGTAATCGGTACAGGAATGACGTTATATCCCTGCAGAGAATCGTTTTCAAGCGGATTTTCCGTATAATTTGCCAACTTCAGGTTCTTAGTGTCAAAAGAATCTGTATTTACAATGATAGTTGCGTCAGATTTCAGATCTTTAAGATTTATTTTCAGAGCTGCCGGATTCATTGCGATCAGAACATCCGGATTATCGCCAGGTGTATGAACATCACTGCTGCTGAAATGCAGCTGAAACCCGCTTACTCCGTACAATGTTCCGGCAGGGGCGCGGATTTCGGCAGGATAATCTGGCAGCGTACTTAAGTCGTTACCGAATAATGCTGTCGTGTCACTAAATTGAGTGCCGGTCAACTGCATTCCGTCTCCGGAATCACCGGCAAATCTAACCGTTACTTCGGTTAATTGAACGATCTCTTTTTCTTTCGACATGATCTTTTTTTCGCTTTATTTTATAATGTAAAAGAATTGTTGTTAAAAATACGAAGTCTTTCAGCTTTAAGCAAGGTTACAAAAACCCGCATAATTTGTGTATTTATACGACTTTTTAAGTAATTAACGGCATCTGCCGGATAGCCATACTTTCTAATACTTTAACCCGGTTCTGCCTTCAAAACTAAGGCAAAAGACCATATTTCCTAATTAACTTTTTTTACCAATTCAACAAATTTTTCGGGTTTTACAAAACCCGTTATCCTGCTGATTTCCCTGCCCGCTGAATCCATAATTATGACAGTCGGCATCCCCTTTACACCATATTTTTTGCTCAGCTGAGTATTCGCTTCATTATCGGACCTGGTCATATCTACCTTCACCGTCCTGAATCTCGAGAGCTCCTTCAGTACCTCATTATCCTTGAAAGTTATAGCATCGAGCTCTTTGCAAGGGATACACCAGTCAGCATAGAAATCTATAATTGCCGGCCTGCCCGACTGAACAACGCTGGTATTTCCGGTGTAATATTCCCATTTATGGACCTCAGGTTTTCCGGGCAGCAACATATAAACTGAGACAATGATTATCAATACCGAAAATGCCGACTTGAAATATCTGAATCCTTTTATTTCATCTCCCTTTTTGTCTATAAACAGCAGGTACAATGCTGCCAAAACCATATATACCGGCAGAACATATCCGTTTATTGACTTAGGAATCAGCGGGAGCAGGAAATACAGTGCCATTCCCAGCAGTATGAACCCGAAAACATGTTTGACCGCTTCCATCCAGAAACCCGCCCTCGGCAGCTTTTTTATCTTTCCTGAAAAAAGCGCAAGCAGCAGGTAAGGCAAGCCCAGCCCCAAAGCCAGCGAAAAGAACAGCGTAAATCCCAAAACAGGATCTGCTTTCGCTCCGACGTATGTCACGAGTCCCAGTACAAAGGGTCCTATGCAGGGAGCAGCTACTATGCCCATGGTCAGCCCCATAAAGAACGCCCCCATCACTCCCGAACGCGCACCTCCGGCTTTTTCTACCAGAGCATCAGGCAGTTTGAATTCATAGAGACCAAACATACTAAGAGACAGAGCAATCAGGACGGCAACGATGCCCAGTATGACAAATGTATTCTGCAGCAGTGCACCGAATACAGCCCCGCTCATTGCAGTTACCACTCCTATGACCGAATATGTTATAGCCATGCCGAGCACATACAGCACTCCCAGCAAGAACAGCCTGGAAGTACGTCCTTCACTCTGGCCGCCGAAGTATCCGACAGTAATCGGAATAAGAGGATAGACACATGGTGTAAGATTCAGCGCCAGACCGCCCAGAAACACAATGATTATACTCAGCAGTAGTCCCTTTGATTCAAACTCATTTCCGCTCCGGGCTGCTTCATCCTGATTTACTGCAGCATTGCCGGCTGAGGCCGTGGCTTCACCTTTGGTGATTTCTGAAACCTTCGTACTCCCGGCTGAATCGGACTGGCTGATTGTTTCAGAGATTTCCGGCTTACCGGAGATCTGAATTTGGATTGCCTTCTTTAATGACGACGGAGCCTGGCAGGTAGTATTATTGCAGGCCTGATAGGTGAACAGAAATTCCACATTCTGCTTCCCTGCCGCCGCATTGGGAAGGACCTGAAGCCTGGCGGTAATATCAATCTGGCCTTCGAATACCGATACCGGTTTATCTGAAAAATCGAAATTTATAGTCTTTGCTTTCGGAAATCTGACCGACTGAATAGCAAAATTTTTCGCTGCCGGTCCGCTGATCTTAAGAGCGGATGCTATCAGAAAGTCGTCGTTTGGCCTGTCGGAATTGATGTGCCATTCATCATCAATTTCAAGCCTCATACTCACTTCAACAGTCTTGCCAGGCTGGGCATCGCCCGCAGTCCTGAGCGAAACTACTTTTACGACATTGTCTTCCTGTGCATTAACCAGACTGGTTGCTGTTAAGAACAGTATCAGTGTACACAGCACGCGTGCATACATTGCAGCGGAAACAGATTTTCGGTTGAATTTGAACATATGCATACCATATTTATTTGTCAGATAATTATTCATTTCAATCTCCATTTTTGGACTATGGGAAATCTTCTGCCGTATCCGAAAGCTTTTGTTGAGACTCTGAGTGCCGGAGAGGCCTGCCTGCGTTTGAATTCGTTGAGATCTATCATCCTCAGTGTTTTTCTTATTGTCTCTTCATTACCCAGCTCTGCTGTTATCTCAGCGAGCTCCTTATTTTCTTCAAGATACATTTTAAGTATTTTATCCAGAAACTCGTATGGAGGCAATGAATCCTGGTCAGTCTGATCAGGCCTCAGTTCAGCAGAAGGGGCCTTCCTGATTATCTCATTAGGAATTATCTCCTTTTCCATATTAATATAATCTGCAATCCTGTAGATGTCAGTTTTATACACATCTGCTATTACCGCAAGTGCTCCGCACATATCGCCATAGAGTGTGCAGTAACCAACTGCCATTTCCGACTTATTTCCGGTGGTGAGCAGCAGATATCCGAATTTATTGGCTAGCGCCATAAGGTACATGCCGCGTATGCGCGGCTGAATATTTTCTTCCGTCACATCCTCGCCCATGCCGGCAAACGCTCCGGTCATCACTTGCCTTACCTTTTCAAATACCGGCTGTATCGAGAGAGTGTCATACGATATACCCAGATTTTCTATGAGCTTCAGAGAATCGGTGATGCTGCCCTGACTCGAAAATTCAGAGGGCATCAAGACTGTATGGACATTTTCCCTGCCCATGGCCTGAACTGCTATGTAAGTTACGATTGCCGAATCAATTCCGCCACTCAGACCTATAATTACTTTTTTGAAACCGGTTTTAGTACAATAATCGCGCACCCCCATAATCAGAGCATCCAGCACCTCTTTTTCGAATGAACTTTCGACTTCTGTTATTTCCTGGTAAGCGGCATTTGTATCATAAATAAAGTAATCTTCTTCGAATACTCTGCCCATCCTCATCAGTACACCGTGGTTATCAAAACACATGCTTGCCCCGTCGAATATAAGGTCCGTCTGAGCTCCGGCAGTGCATACATATGCCAGCGTAATCCGCTCGGTTTTTGTCAGATGCTTCAGCATTTTGTATCGCTGCTGTCTTTTTCCGTATGCATATGGGGATGCAGATATGTTGACGAGCAATGTAGCTCCCAGTTTTATCAGCCGTTCTATCGGATCCTCCGTATACCGCCGCTTTTTCCAGTAATCGACGTCATTCCAAATATCTTCGCATATGGAAATTCCGAGTACTTCACCTCTGAATGAGAATACATCAGTGGTTTTCGCTGATTCGAAATATCTGACCTCATCGAACACGTCGTAATTCGGCAGGAGTGTCTTCTGTTGTACAAACCGGATCTCCCCGGCATAAGACAGTATTGCGGAATTATAGACTCCGGTACCAACATTTTCCTGTTCTTCAGTGATCGATCCGAACAACAGTCCGGTTTCACCGGTAACAGATGCTATATCACAGGCTGCAGAGGAAACGGCATCCCTGAATTCTTTCTTTTCCACCAGATCCAGCGGCGGATATCCGGTCAGCGCCAGTTCCGGAAATACCACCAGATCGGCACCATCGGCGGCACCTTTATTATAAAGTGATATTATTTTTTTCTTGTTACCTTCGATATCTCCTATTACAGAATTAGTCTGACAAACGGCAATTTTCATATTGTAATTCGTTATTTGTGGATATGATACATTTTGAAATATAACTCTGACAAAAATAATAATATTGTACTGGAAATAAAACGAATATCCGAAGTATAAAGTTCAGAAGATATGAAAGACTGGCCAGAAAGAGGAATATTTACTGGAAGATTGCGAACAGCTACGGTCCCGGCATGTGATTGACGGGACCGCAGTAATTTGAATTATCAGTACTGGTGTACTTTTATAGAAGAGATACCGGCTTCAAGCTTTATATCAATTTTCTTTGAAGCAGAATTATAATTACCGGTTCTGTATGTATTATCACCCGTTTTCTGGAAATTGTCAAAATCCCGCGCGGCCAGGCTGTTCTTCATACTGATCTGCACACCGGAACTGCGCGGAACCAGTATTTCAACAGATGAAACGCCGCTTTCAAACATCAGGGCAGTATTCTTATAAAGATCGCCCAGTTTCAGCTTCACAGATGAAGCTCCGGAATGAAAGTTGATCCTGCTGATCTTATAGGGTGAAAGATCCATATCTGCGTACGATGCACCCAGATCAAAGTCCACATCCCATACAGGGGCAGAATTCAGAGCTATATCTATATTACTCTTGATAAACCCTTTTTTCAGACGCACATGGGACTTTTCTTTTGTAAAGTAGATATTCGCCCGGCCGTTTTTCACATCCGCGTTATAATTATAATTAATGAAATTCCCTTTTGTCTCAATGCTGAACATATTGGATACGGGCGGACGCACTTTTATTGATCCGGCTGCAGCCTCAAGATGCAGCAGTCCTGTCTTAATGCTGTTATCCATATCGAGTGTATAGACATTGGCTTCGTTACTTACAGATGATGTGTCCGTAGCAGCACTGTCATCTTTACCGTTATCCCAGTCAAAACTCTCAAAGTCCGAATCATCGATCACCATATCATCCATAAAGCCATGACTTATAAACCTGGTGGTGGTCTTATAAGCCGAGAATATTACCAGTCCTGCAAGCAGGGCTCCTGTAAGTGAAATGATCCATCTCGACCTGCTTTCGCGGAATATGTGGTTGAGTCCGATCAGTACCAGCAGGACAGGCCACAGTTTCCAAATAAAGTGCCAGTTCATATCGACTGAAGAAAAGTTATTCATCAGTATCAGGGCACCAATGGTAATAAAGAACACTCCCCAGAATATTTTTTTGCCGTTCATTTTACACTCCGGTATTTAATTCTTTGATGATTTAAGCAGCAGCCATGCTCCTATTCCGATCAGCAGCAATGGCCAGTAATCCCAGAATGAAAAAAACGGCAGGAAGTTTTCAGCCAGAAATATTACACCCAGTGCAATGAGCACAACACCGAGCATCCTGCTGTCTTTTCTCTTTTCATATTTGCCCGTTCCATTTGGAACTTCAGTTTCTGTATTTTTTACATCACCGGCTTCAGCCGATCCGGTTTCAGCTGTCCCGGTTCCCGTTTCAACTGTTGTTCCGTCAGGCTCAACGGTATAGGTTTTTGCATATGCCATATCTTCATATGGTACTACGATCCAGAGCACAATATAGGCTATCAGACCGATACCGCTTATGAAGGTGGTGATTATAAATATCAGGCGCAGTATGGCCGGATCGATTTCGAAATAATTGGCCAGACCACCGGCGACACCGGCAATCATATTGTCTTTTCTGGAACGGTATAATTTGCGGTACATATTGTTGCTCCCTATATTGTTGTCATAAGGTTAGACGTATGAGCATATAGGAAAAGTTCTGTAACTTTCCGGCTTTTTTTTATTTAATTTCTGCAAACTTTATCCGTTCATACAACTCCGCATTTACCGGCGGTTCATTGTATATCTGGCTTGAAACCTTAACTGCAGTTCCATCCTTCATCACTACAAGGTCTTTCTGCGAATTTGAATGTGACGGTACCTGCACGGTTACCTTCTGATCTTTCTTAACGGAAAACTTCATCTGGTAATTGGCTTCTGCCCTGTTGATGAGTCCAACACCGATATCAAGGCTGTCTTTTATACCGGATGCATCGATATCTATTCGGTATATATTATCATTGAATGTATATTTCACTTTCAGCTTATCCGAATTCCCGATCCTCTGGATGAACTCCGCATGGTTAAGTTTTTTGGGAAGAGTAGGCAAAAGATACACGGTCTTGCCTGATGCGTCTACCTTTACTCCCAGATAATCCTGGTAGAAGTTTCTGATATACTCGGCCAGGCTCCACGCCTGTGAGCCCGTACCGCTGAGAGCGGGCTGCTGATGGCCATTCCTGGGCATCGCATCCATCAATTCAGCCAATGAACCTGCTGTTCCGGAATACAGTATCTGTCTCGTCAGTTCTTCTGTCAGCACCCAGGCCATATCAGGCTTTACAAATCCGCATAAAGCCTGGACCACAGGTCCTGAAAGCCACTGCCAGATAGTGCCGTTATGATAAGCTTCATCCTTATGATACAGTTCAGGCTGCTGATGATACTTATGGAAACGGCTGTCCGTATATGCAAGCGAGAATACCCCATATGGAGCAACTAGTTTTCCGGTCACATTACCCAATATTTTCAGGCGCAGCAATGAAGAAGAAAACAGATCCGGTTCATTTATGGCAAAGAAAAGATTCGGCCTCAGCGATTTATCCGGTCTGCCGTCTGAGGTAATCCTGTCGTAGATCACCTGATTGTCCGTATCAACAAAGTATTTTTCGAAGTTGGATTTCAGTTTTTCCAGAGCAGTTACTGCAGAATCATACAGCTGTTTATCACTCATCAACGCCGCTATTTCAGCTGTGCAGAACAGTTGCTTGTACCACAATGCCTGTATATCGACTGCCCGGTTTCCCCTGGGTGAATAAGGACCGTTCTTCCCTACTGCATCCATCCAGGTTTCTGCGTCACCGTGAGTAAGGAATCCCTGCTGATCCACATAATTCTTCAGAGCACCGTCAAATGCCGTTTTTACTGCAGGAAAGATCTGCTTCAGAAATTCGGCATCGCTGGTATAGTTGAAATAATTATAACACTGATAGACGAACAGCGGAGTTGCGTCGGCTGTATTATAGATCTTTTCATTCAGAGTAATCCGGTTTGGAATACGGCCGAAATACTTGCTTTGAGCATCCTTATCCTGATAAGCAGCATACTGCAGTAGTATTGCTCGGGCTTCAGAATAATTTCCGGTTACCAGTGCTGCTCCGGGAAGTGAAATAAAAGAGTCTCGCCCCCAGTAACTGTTGAACCACGGAAGTCCGGCAAATATGCCCTTCATATCCTGCTCCGTTATCAGTGCATCCAGTGATACTTTTGCCCACATCAGAGCCTTATCGAATTCAGCATCATTTGTCCTGACAAAACTGTCTTCCAGCAGCTGGTTTAACCTTGCGGCTTTTTCTTCTTTTAATTTCTCATAATCACTGAGTGCTGAGGAAGCCGCGTCAATATTGTCCGATATGCACAGGGCTATTTTTATACTGCCTGTATTTTTAAGCCTGATAGCAACGGATGAACTGTCAGCAGACCTGAACGAAAGGACTTTTTCATCAGAAATGACATAGAGTTTCTTTCCGCCTTCTATTGACGGAAGTGCACACTGAACTGCATCTCCTGCACCTGTCACGGATGCACCGGCAGGAATTCCCTTAAGATTTATTTCGACATCTCCCCCGGGAAGATCTGAAAAGTCAAGCATCAGACAGTCGATATTGTCCGCGAACAACAACTCTTCGCGGACACCATTATTGTACTTTCTTTCCAGCTTGTATGGATAGACAGCTGCAGCAGATTTTGCACGATTCAGTTTCTTCCCTGCGACTGAAATTTCATAATCACTGAATATGTGTTTTTCCCTGTATGTCCAGCCTTCAAATGAATTTTTGTGGTATTCATTAGTATGACCGTAGTACTGGCCGTATTTTTTGTTGGTGTAAATAAATGTTCTGGAAGTATCGGATAATTTCAGCACTATTGAATCAGCCAGTTTCAAAGATTTTTCTGCAGAACTTCCGCTACAGCCGGTCAACACAAGCATTGCGGAAAAAGCAGCGAACAGTAGGAATTTAGACACATTGACCTCAAATTTCATATGTTGGTTTTACCTGTAAGTATTTTTGAAGTATTGTTTATACACCCATAACCTTAACTATCACCCTTTTGCGCCGTTGCCCGTCAAATTCAGCATAATATATCTGCTGCCAGGGCCCGAAATCCAGTCTGCCCTCAGTTACCGGCACTATTACCTCGTGGTGCACCAGCATACTTTTCAGATGTGCATCACCATTATCCTCTCCGGTCTGATGATGTTTGTAGTTCGGGTTCACTGGTGCCAGTTTTTCGAGCCATGTATCGATATCCTGTATCAGACCGTACTCGGCGTCATTGACATAGACGCCTGCAGTAATGTGCATTGCGCTTACGAGTATCATTCCTTCCCGTATACCGCTTCTCTGCATTATTTCTTCGACCTGAGGAGTAATGTTAATATACTCGTGCCGGTGTTTGGTGTTGAACCATAGATATTCAGTAAAGGTTTTCATATTATTTCCACATTGATTCAGAATTTTGAATTAACAAAGCTCACTAGCACTTATTCAGCATTAAGTTTTACCGATCTGATCCGGAATGGAGTTTATCGCTGATGGCCGTTCCTCACACGTTCTGTGCAAATTTCAGCAGGAATGCTTTGATGAACTGTGACAGGTCACCGTTCATCACACCCTGAGTATCTGATGTCTCGACATCCGTCCTGTGATCCTTGACCATATTATACGGATGGAATACGTATGAGCGGATCTGGCTTCCCCATTCAATCTTCATTTTCCCTTTTTCTATCTCATCGAGTTCAGCTTCGATTTTATCTTTTTCCAGCTGATACAGCCTGGATTTAAGCAGCTTCATTGCATTATTCCTGTTTTGCAGCTGTGAACGCTCTGTCTGGCATGCTGCAACCACGCCCGTAGGAATATGGGTTATACGCACCGCGGTTTCGACCTTGTTTACGTTCTGACCGCCTTTACCTCCCGAACGGTATGTATCAACTCTCAGGTCAGCCGGATTGATATCGATCTCAATAGTATCGTCAGCCTCGGGTATTACAAAGACAGAAGCGAAAGATGTATGCCTTCTTTTATTTGCATCGAAAGGAGATATCCTCACGAGTCTGTGCACACCGTTTTCCGCCTTCAGGTAACCGTAGGCATACTCACCCTCAACCTCAATAGTTGCGCTTTTTATACCCGCACCGTCTCCGTCCAGCACATCCAGCAGGGTCATCTTAAATCCGTTCTGTTCTCCGTATCTCAGATACATACGCATAAGCATATCGGCCCAGTCCTGAGCTTCTGTACCGCCTGCGCCTGAGTGTATTGTCAGAATGCAGTTTTTGTTGTCGTCTTTTCCGCTGAGCATGCTTTTGAACTCTACTTTCTCCACATCTTCCAATAGTGAAGCAAGTTCAGTTTTTATATCCTCCTGAAAAGACGCATCGCCTTCAGCCTCTGCAAGTTCGATAAGATCGCCGAGGTTGACCGCTTTTTTATTCACCTCGTTCCACATATCCACCCACGTCTGCATGCCCTTTATCTCCAGCAAAATTTTCTGAGCACCCTGCTGATCATTCCAGAAACCCGGATCCTCTGTCTTTGCCTGCAGTTCCCTGATATTTTCTTCTTTTTTTTCTAAGTTAAAGATAACCTCGAAGATTGAGCAACCGGGAGTTATAATCGTTCAGCGTTTTTAATTCTTCTTCGTACATGACAGTATTTTCCTTTTTATATTATAATTCTATTTCCATTCTAAGCAGGGCCGCAGCGAGTGTCTTGCCCTGAGCGTCTAATTTCAGCGACATTGTTCCGCCGCCGCCTAGTGTGTTATGTAATACAAAATTCAGCGCTCTCAGGTTCCGCAGTTCATATTTTTCAACTTCACCGAGGCATATTCCTTCAAAATATTTTTTCACAACGTCTGCAGAAAGATAATTATTTATTACTTCAAATGCTTTATCGTCCCTTGCAATAATGCCGATATTTGCAGCATCTCCCTTATCTCCGCTGCGTCCGTGCGCTATATCCAGCAGTCGTATTTTCATTTTTTGCTCCTCATATAATTTCAATTGAAGTTGTAATTACCTCCTTGGGTATCAGTGCCGGCCAGTATGCCACTATCCTTGCCGGTTTGGGCCGTCCGCCTGCAAATCCGGTTACCGATGGAGGACCGGTAAGTATTAGCGGAGCAATTTCTTTACCGAACCGGTCGACAGAATCAAAATCAGCGGACCTAACTGCAACCCTCAGTTGAATTTCATTTATGCTGTCTTCCGGTATTTCCACCGATAAAGGACCATGACAGGCGTTATAGCCGACGTACTCGGTACAGATTTCATCAAATGTCAGCCCCAGGCTATGCAGTCGTTGTCTGAGTATTCCGTCTGCGGCTCTGGCTTTGGTAAGTGCCATCGGCCAGGAATACGTCAATGCACCGGCAGCACTGTATCCATTGTTGTAGGCAGCAGAGACCTTATAAAAGCCGGTTGCAGCCCGTCCTTTTATCCCGAATACCCTGACGCGGTTATTCCCCTGATCTTCAAGCTGTATTGTGGTAAAGTCTGCTATGCAGTCGGGAGTGATGTATTCCATGGGATTTCCGATCTCATAGATCAGCTGTTCTGCAACCGTATCAAAGCTGACGCAGCCGCCGAGTGATTCGTGCTTTGTAATTACTACTTCCCCATTAGGGTATGCTTCTGCTATTGGGAAACCGATGTCAGACATATCCGGAACAGACTGCCAGTCTCCCAGAAAATTACCGCCGGTAGCCTGAGCCCCGCATTCAAGTATGTGTCCTGCCACAGTACCTGCGGCCAAAAGATCGTAATCAGTTTCTTTCCACCCGAATTCATATATCATGGGTGCGAGCGTCAGTCCGGTATCAGTGGTCCTGCCCGTAATTACAATATCGGCGCCCATGCGGAGTGCTTCAGCTATCGGCATGGCTCCGAGGTATGCATTTGCGCTGATAAGTTCATTTCTTACAGCAGTTATTGGCTCTCCGGTATCCATGTTATTCAGCGGTATGTCCTGCGAAATGAAGGTGTCAATACGGTCTATAATGTCGTCACCAGTTATGACCGCAATTTTCAGGTTGTCAATGCCGCATTCAGCAGCCACTGTCTTTACGGCCTGTGCGCATGCATAAGGGTTTACCCCGCCGCCATTGGTAATTATCTTTATATTTTTCTTAATACAAACAGGCAGTATTCTCTTCATAAGAGGCGGAATGTCGAGAGCATATCCGTGCAGCGGGTTCTTCAGTTTTTGCTTCATCAGTATGGACATAGTGACTTCAGCGAGGTAGTCCATCACGAGATAATCCACATTCCCTTTGGTAACCTGCCTGACAGGAGCATCCACCAGATCCCCCCAGAACCCCTGTCCCGAGGCAATCCTGATCATATTTTTCATATATAAAACCCGTATTTCTGTGAATTTTACGTTTTTATATAATCTAAATAATCCAGTGTAATTTCAAAATCAGAGGAAGTCCCGGCAGATATTATCGCAGATTGCCGTTAGCTGACCCGGAGAATCTATATCAAACCATTTTATATTTTCGTCCCTTCTGAACCAGGTCATCTGTCGTTTTGCATAGCGTCGGGAATTTCTCTTTATCAGTTCAACAGCCGTATCAAACGGTACTTCGCCGCAGATGTACGAAATTATTTCGCTGTATCCGACCGTATTCAAAGAATTGATATTCCGGTTATAACCCATCTCCAGCAGCATGCGCACTTCTCTTTCGAGTCCATATTCAATCATTCTGTCAACACGAAGATTTATGTTTTCATAAAGCAGGTTTCTGGGCCAGTTCAGTGCGTACTGGTAAAATGTTATATCCAGTTCACGCCGGTATTCCGAATGGTGTTCCCAAATAGGCCGGCCGGTAATATAATAGACTTCGAGTGCCCTTACAACTCTTTTATAGTTCTGGGGCAGCATGCGAGAAGCACTTACCGGATCTACCGATTTCAGTTCATCATATAGTGATAATTTCCCCTCATCGTCATTGGTTCTCTGCAGCAGTTTTACGCGCAGTCCTTCATCCGAGGCAGTATCAAACATACCCTCGGTAAGTGCTTTTATATATAGTCCGGTTCCGCCTGTAACTATAGGAATAATATTCTTCGAATGGAGTGAAGATATTATGCGGAGTGATTCATCTTCGAACTGTTTTGCGTCGAAATTTTCGTCGGGCATCAGCATATCAATAAAATGGTGCCTGACACGCCGGAGCTGTTCCATATCCGGCTTAGCCGTGCCTATATTCAGAAACCGGTATACCTGCCTGCTGTCTGCAGAGATAATCTCTGAGGAAAGTTTTTCCGCCAGCATCAGGCTGAGTGCGGTTTTGCCCGATGCAGTAGGTCCGGCAATGACAATTACTTTTCTTTCCAACCTTCCTTACCGATCAGTGGGACAAACGCAAAGCTGGGTATATCCTGTTCAGAGTACTGCTCTTCGGCAGTCTTAGTGATTATTTTCAGCATCTGGGTTTTCCTATCGCCCACCGGGATTACCAGTCTGCCGCCAACAGCGAGCTGTTTTTTCAGGTTGACCGGAACCACAGGACTCCCGGCAGTAACTATGATGCCGTCAAACGGAGCATATTCCGACCAGCCAATAGTGCCGTCTCCGAGGCGCATAACCGCTCTGATACCGAGCACATCAAATAATTTCTGAGTTCTGAGGAATATTTCATCCTGTCTTTCTATCGTAAAAACTTTGGCGCCCATTTTTACCAGTATTGCAGCCTGATAACCCGACCCGGTGCCTATTTCAAGTATTTTCATATCCGGAGTAACTCGTAGTGCCTGAGTCATAAATGCGACTGTATATGGCTGAGAAATAGTCTGACCCGATCCTATAGGAAGTGCCACGTCCCGGTAGGCATGAGGTGAAACAGCTTCAGGTACAAACAGGTGTCTTTCGACCTCCCACATTGCTTTCAGTACTGATGTATCTGTAATCCCATTATCACTGAGTTTTCTGATTAGTTCTTTTCTTTCTGATTCGTACATTATCTTCTTTTAATAAATATTTATTTGCAACCGGTCAAATTTAAACTTTATTTGCATTAAATTAAATATTAACTTTACAATATTTCATACAATAATTCGGACAGAGAATGGTTGAATCTATACTCGGTGCGCTGCTGATAATGTGTATGCGTATCTGCGACGTTACCATTGGTACAATGCGCACCATACTGGTTGTACAGGGCAAGAAGTATTATGCCGGGTGCGCGGGTTTCTGCGAGGTGCTGATCTGGATATTTGCAATGAGATATATAGTAGAGCATATGGACCAGACGATCAATCTTTTCGGTTATGCAGCCGGATTCGGATTGGGGAATATACTGGGTATCACGCTCGAGCAGAAAATCGGAATCGGCTTTACGCAGATAAATGTAATATCACGTCATTGTACGGATATCATCGCCGATTCGCTCAGAAAGTCTAAATTCGGTGTGACAATACTGCCGGGTGAAGGCGGAACCGGGGGTATTTCTATACTTGTTGTTGTAATAAGACGCAAGCACCAGGCTGCACTTATAAGGCTGATAGAATCTATAGATCCTAACGCATTCATATCCATACAACCTTCAGTACCATACAGAGGGTTCATACACGGATCGAGAAAATAATTGTCAGAAATTGTGCGTTTTTTTATTTTTTTTTCTTTGTTTTCTTGCATTAAAAAGCAAAATGCGTTATATTTATCACACTTAATTTATGACACTCTGAAACGCTGATTCATGAAATTAAGTGACAGTTTTTAAGTAACTGCGGGAATAGCTCAGTTGGTAGAGCGCAACCTTGCCAAGGTTGATGTCGCGGGTTCGAGTCCCGTTTCCCGCTCTCAGTTAATAGATCCACTTCGCGTGGATTTATTTTTTTATACAGACATATTTTGTATATTTGAAATTATGGTGGCGTACCCAAGTGGCTTAAGGGGAAGGTCTGCAAAACCTTTATTCATCGGTTCGAATCCGATCGCCACCTCTCCGAAGAAGAGCAATTTCCCGAAAGATCTTGCTCTTTTTCTTTTTTAAACCTGCACTTAAAACCTGAACCTTAACAGATCCCGACTTATCATATCCCGTTACAGTCCGCCCATGCGGAGAATTTCATCGAATTCGGCTCCGGTAAGGGGTGTAACCGACAGGCGGTTACCCTTCTGAACCAGTTTCATATTCTGAAG
>JBLMZS010000066.1:0-77683 GCA_050258935.1 Bacteroidota bacterium | reverse complement strand
GAGAGCTCCGCAATTTACCCTTATAAACGGGTTATCCTTTCTGCGGCTTTTGTTGTGTATGGCCCTTGCGAACAGTTCTTTGCCCGTTCCGCTTTCGCCCTGCACCAGTATCGTGCTGTCCTTACCTGCGACCTGATCGATAATATCGAAAACACCGCGTATTTGTGGTGAGCTGCCGATTATTTCGTCATATCCGGTAAACAGTTCTTCTCTCAGCAGACGGTTCTGTTCTGTCAGATCATCCAGCTTCTTCTGTCCTGATATTTTTTCAAATATTTTTCTGATGCGTATTCTAAGTTCCTCCGGCGAGAAAGGTTTTGTCAGGAAATCAGTTGCTCCCAGGTGCATGGCCTTAACTGCGCTGTCAACGGTTCCGAATGCCGAAATTATAAGTACTTCCACAGATGCGTCGGTTTCCCTGAGTTTTTCCAGGACCTCCATGCCGTCCATAGGTTCCATCTTAAGGTCCACAATTGCGATCGGGATAGCTTTGCCCGATACGTATGAAAGTGCATCGGGACCATTGTCAAAATGAGCTACACAGTATCCGTCCCGCTTCAGTGTTTCAGCTATACCGAGCCTGATTGTATCGTTGTCTTCCACTACAAGTATCTGTTCTTTATTCATCAGAATTCCTTTTCATTATGCAAAACGATTTTACATTATCGTCTGTCTGCAGTACTATGTCAGAATTGTTTTCAAAGGCCAGCTTTCTGCAGATAGCGAGTCCCAGCCCGGTCCCTTCTTTTTTTGTAGTATAGAACGGATCGAAAATTTTCTGCCTGCTGCTGCTGTCTATAAGAGTGCCGCTGTCTGAAACGCTGAAACACTGAGTGGAGTCTTTCGTATAAGCCTCTACGCTAATGAATCCCGGGCCTTCTTTAATTGCTTCTATACTATTGTTGATAAGGTTGATGAGTATCTGACGCAGATGCATCGGGTCAAACCGGAACTCACCCATACGGTCGTCTATCATCAGTTCGATATTCTTTTTAATGCACGTTTTTTCGAACAGCTCTTTTATCTCCGTCAGTATTTCTCCGGTTGCTATTATCTCAGGCCTTGCAGGTGCGGGACGGCTGTAGCTGAGGTAAGAGGTGATCAAAGATTTCAGTGAAGTGGTTTCTTTCAGTATTTTATCTATGTAGACCGGATTCTTCTTCTCGGCTATAAAATCCTCCCTGATGAGGTTTACCATCAGTTCAATGCCGCCCAGAGGATTCCGTATCTCGTGTGCAATCTGCGCAAGTATTTTTTCCTTTTCTTTCTGATTTTTCCGCAGATCTGTCCGCATGATATCCAATGCAGAGGCAAGCAGTCCCAGTTCCCCGTAAATATTGGGCGGCAGCGGGTAGTCGAGGTTTCCCTTGCCTATTTCGCCGCAGAAATTTATGAGACTGAATACAGGCCGTGTGATTTGTCTGGCAATCAGCCAGCCGCTTGTAACGGTAATTATAAAACCGAACAGTCCGGTTATCCAGAAGAACAGTGCCAGCTTTTCGACCTGCTGCAGTCTCGAAGCGCTTTCCTTAATGGAGAACCAGTAGTCATCATTCAGGCGGTAGAAGCCCCACATGTACCATTCTCCGTCATCACCCTTGAACGGAAGAGAAACCACCGATGCGCGGTTTTTCAGTGCAAGAATTTCCTTTTTATTCAAAAGGAAAATTGTCTCCGTATTACCCGGTTTTATGCGGCGGTCAGAATGTATGATGACATTGAAGTGCCTGTCGAAAATTACAAATTCGGAAATCCTTTTTTTATATATGAGCCTGGAGGGTCTTTCCAGGAAATAATTCCTGATGTGTTCGGTAGGGCGGCCCAGAGCGAGCAGATCCATATAGCCGTCAGTATAACCCTGACCTATATACAGTGAAATCAGATTGACTTTTTCTGAGATCTGTGTAAGGTATATGTTGCGGACAAAGCGGTAGCTTATTACGGAAATAATTGTGCCCAGAAGAATTGTGACCACAGAAAATGTGACGATAATCCTTGTGCGGAAATACGAAGCCTGCAATTTTGTGAGTATCTTCTGTAATATCGGCATATTCAGCACCAGCTATTAAAACTACCAGCTATTAAATTACCCGACAAAGATAATTAAATTCCCGGTTCAAAGCTAAATATGCGCTGCTTTGTTTAAATTTATATGCGGCACCCGGGCATCTGAACAGCAACCAACCGGAATTCTGCAGCTATCAGGAAATAACAAGGACCGTTCTGCAGATCCGGCCATGAAAAACAATGAATGCTTTGTCATATTACCTGTTCCGGAACGGAAGATGCGGATATGGATAAGTCCCGCTCCGGCAGCAGCTCTTTCTGCCGGAGCCCCCCAAGAAACTTACCCCCACACACACAAACATATTTGATGTTACAATTATAGTGCCACTGTCGTGGATATGGATTTGGGGCTGATTTTGCCCATTTGTACGCATCCGGTATTGCAGAGGATTATCAGAAATCTGAAACACTATCAGATTTCTGATAATGCGCATTTCCGAAAATTGCTGTCCTGATTTTTACCCCAAAAATTTCTTTGCAAATGTGGATTGGAATTTTAAAATAATATAGGAATCAATTAAAGAAACAAACGGGAGGTTACAATGAGTGTTGCCGTAAAGAGTGAATCAAAGACGGAAATCGCCGAATTACTGAAACGAGTAGCGGCTGATCAGTTTGTACTTTATACCAAGGTCAGGAATTATCACTGGAATGTCACCGGAAACCTGTTTCTTGTACTGCATCAGGTCTTCGAAAAGATCTATGATGAACTGGCGGAAGATATTGACGTGGTTGCCGAAAGGATCAGAGCTCTGGGAGAACATGCACCCGGCACAATGAGCGAATTCACTAAGCTCTCCAGGATTAAGGAGGAAAGGGAAGGCGTGGTACCGGATCAGATAAAGATGACCAGGAATATAGTCAGCGATCTTACCACTGTAGTAAATGAGCTGAAGGAGAGCATCAACAGGTTCGAAGATGAATATCAGGATGAAGTAACAGCCGGAATCTTAATAGACCTGACTGAAAAATACGAAAAACACATATGGATGCTCAGGGCAACAATTGATGAAAAATAAGCAAAGCGGAAAATAGTCAGAAAAGAAAAATAACCTGAATGTGTTACGAAAGTCCGGATTCCGGATCCGGACTTCCGCAATTTTCTGAAGACTGTATTTTATTTCAGTACATCCGTTACTTTTCGGGCTGCATCCTTCAGTGTGGAAGCGACCTCAAAATTCAGTCCTGAATTTTCCAGAAGTTCTTTGGCTTCTGCTGCATTAGTCCCCTCGAGTCTTACAATAACTGGCAGTTCGATCTTTACTGTATTTGCTGCATCTATAACGCCCTGGGCTACGCGGTCACATCTCACTATGCCTCCGAATATATTGATCAGTATGGCTTTGACGTTAGGATCAGACATGATAATCTTGAAACCGTTGGCAACGGTTTCTTTATTTGCCGACCCGCCAACATCCAGAAAATTTGCCGGCATGCCGCCGGCCAGTTTGATTATATCCATTGTGGCCATCGCCAGTCCGGCTCCGTTTACCATGCAGCCTACATTGCCGTCGAGTTTTATGTAGTTCAGGCTGTATTTCGAAGCTGCGATCTCGAGAGGCTCCTCTTCGTCCGGATCGCGCATTTCTGCTATTTCCGGGTGACGGTAGAGTGCGTTGTCATCGAAGTTCACTTTTGCATCCAGCGCCAGCACATCTCCGTCGGCTGTAATCACGAGCGGATTTATTTCGGCCAGAGAGGCATCGGTTTTATCGTACATGTTGTAGAGCGCGGTAAAGAACCTGACCGCATTTTTGTGCTGCACTCCTTCGAGTCCGAGTGCAAATGCAAGTTTTCTGGCCTGATAGGGGAGCAGTCCAGCTGCAGGATCAATATACTCCTTTATGATTTTTTCCGGAGTTTCAGCCGCCACTTTTTCTATTTCCACACCGCCTTCTGTGGAAACCATAACGACATTTTTCGAAGCCGCGCGGTCCAGAGTGATGCCGGCATAGAGCTCTTTTTTTATGCTGATTCCCTGTTCGATCAGCAATCGTTTAACCTGTTTGCCTTCCGGCCCAGTCTGATGAGTGATCAGCTGCATGCCGAGCATCCGGCCGGCGATTTCGGATACTTCATCTATGCTGTGAGCAACCTTTACCCCGCCGCCCTTGCCCCTGCCGCCGGCGTGTATCTGGGCCTTGACAACCCAGATGCTGCCGCCCAGTTTTTTTGCAGCCTTCACCGCTTCGGCACGTGTGAAAGCGGGAATTCCCTGCGGCACGGGCACATTGTATTTCTTCAATATCTCTTTTGCCTGATATTCATGTATCTTCATAAATGTATACTCCGGAGATAAAAATGTTAATGTCCTTATAAATACTGCTCGTTGGCAGAATACCTCAGAGTTTTTCTTATTGGTGTGCTTGCACACTCACATAATTTCCAGCAGTTAAATTATTTCTGCAGCTTTTCACTCATAGCCTTTGCCTGCATGAACAGAAGCAGATAATCCCTGCCGCCAGCCTTTGAGTCAGTACCTGACATGTTGAAGCCGCCGAAGGGATGAACTCCGACCAATGCACCGGTGCATTTTCGGTTCAGATACAGGTTTCCTACGAAAAATTCGTTCTTCGCCCTTTCGAGTTTTTTGCGGTTCCTGCTGTATACAGCACCTGTAAGTCCGTATATAGTATTGTTGGCAATTTTCAGTGCGTCATCAAAATCCTTTGACTTTATTACGGCCAGCACCGGTCCGAAAATTTCCTCTTTCGATATTACCGCATTTGGCTTTACATCAATAAATACTGTGGGCCTGATATAGTAACCGTTACCTTCTGCCTTAATGCCGCCGGTAAGCAGCTTGCTCTCTTTCTTGCCCGCTTTAATGTAGCTGCTGATAGTTTTTTCAGCATTGGCATTTATTACCGGTCCCGCCGCACAATTCTCTTCTGCCGGACCGACCTCAATTTTTTCCACTTCCTCTTTCAGCTTTGTCACAAACGGCTTGTAAATTTTTGCATCTACAATTGCACGGCTGCAGGCAGAACATTTCTGTCCCTGAAAACCGAATGCTGAAGCTACGACACCCCTGACTGCTTCGTCCACGTTCGTTTCAGAGTCGACTATAATACTGTCCTTGCCTCCCATCTCGGCTATTACGCGCTTGAGCCATTTCTGTCCCGGCTGAACATCGGCTGCCAGCCTGTTGATGTGTGTTCCGACTGCCATTGAGCCGGTAAACGAAATAAATCTTGCCATTGGATGGCTCACCAGTGTATCGCCCACTTCAGCTCCGCTGCCGGGCATGAAATTTATCACTCCGTCAGGAACCCCGGCTTCCTGCATAATCTCAAAGAACAGACGGCCCATCATGGGAGTATCGCTGGAAGGTTTGAGCACTATGGTATTGCCGGCGACAATTGAAGCCGAGGACATGCCGGTAAGAATTGCGAATGGAAAATTCCATGGCGGAATAACTATGCCCACTCCTAACGGTATATAAACAAGCGCGTTGTCTTCGCCCTTGTAAGGTGTTATGGGCTGTTTTGACGAGTAACGCAGCATCTCGCGTCCATAGAACTCCAGGAAGTCTATGGCCTCTGCGGTATCTGCATCTGCCTCAGCATAGTTCTTTCCCGCCTCAAGTATCATCCATGCGTTAATTTCAAAGCGCCTGCGGCGCGCTATCTGGGCGGCACGGAAAAGAAATTCTGCACGTTGTTCAGCAGGAACATGTTTCCATTCTTCAAACTTCTTTGCAGCGGTCAAAACTGCCCTGTCGGCAAGCTCCTTTGTCCCTTTATGGAACCGGGCAATCACTTCATCCTTGCTGGAAGGATTGTAAGACAGTATCAAATCCTTTGTCTTTACTTTCTTTCCGCCAATTATGATTTCATATGTCTTTCCGAGTCTTGATCTTACATCTTCGAGTGCGGCTTTTTGTCTGGCAAGTATCTTTCTGTCTGAGAAGTTGCTGACAGGTTCATTCTTAAAGGGTTTAACTGGCATCGTGATACTCCTGTAATTACTGAGTTGTTAAATAATGATGCATTGTTTAATATTTATTTTTATGAATTTCAGTATCGAACTTGTACCATATTGAACACTGTCACTAAAATCAATGAGCTAAAATAATAAGTTACATCTTTTGGCCGATAGAGTCAACAGAGTGCACCTGTGCTGAATATGGTGCCTGATGAGGCCTAAATTTTATTATTTTATGTTTTTAATTCTGTATATATTTGGATATGACAATATCAGAGTTTCAGAAAAAATTCGGGATAGTCGGTAAGTCCAAGGAGATACGCGATCTGGTGGACATTACCATGCAGGTTGCCGATTCGGACATTACGGTTCTGCTGTACGGAGAGAGCGGCACGGGCAAGGAGGTATTTGCGCGTGCAATACACGGTTCGAGCAGAAGAAGCGACCGTCAGCTCGTAAGTGTAAACTGCGGAGCTATTCCGGAAGGGATACTCGAGAGCGAACTGTTCGGGCACAAGAAGGGAGCTTTTACGGGTGCTGTGGAAGGACGCCGTGGATACTTTGAAATTGCCGACGGCGGTACGCTGTTTCTCGACGAGATAGCCGAAATGCCGCTTACCACTCAGGTCAAACTGCTGCGGGCGCTTGAAAACAAGGAATTCATGAGGATAGGCGGCGAAACTGTGACCAAGGTAGACGTCAGGATAATCGCCGCAACAAACAAGGACCTTCAGAAGGAAGTCGATGCTAAACGATTCCGGGAGGATCTTTACTTCAGACTTAAGGCTGTATCTCTGAATATTCCTCCTCTCAGAAGGAGAAAAGATGACGTCCGGGATCTGCTGGATCATTTTATGAACAGGTATGCAGAAAGCAACCATATCCCCGTCCCCAGTATCACGGCAGATGCCCTGGAATTTCTTATAAATTACCGCTGGCCAGGCAATATACGTGAGCTGAAAAATACGATTGAAACTGCAATGGCGCTGAACCGCAACGGAGTACTTGACATGCCTTCCTTCGAACCGCTTCTGCTCAGCAGTCCCGGCAGCGAAGCAGTGCACAGAAATTTGCCTGTATTTCTCAACCGGTCTCCCGAAGATTCAGACAGGGAGATGATATACCGTGCGCTTATCGAGATCAAGAAAGATCTGATGGAACTGAAAAAAATGGCACTGAACCGCGAGGTCGGGGGCAGCGGCGAGATCAAGGAAGCAGAAGAATATAATAATAGTATAGAAACCGTCCAGCCGCTTGAAGCGGTGGAAAGAGAAGCTATAAGAAATGCACTGGTGTTTGCAAAAGGAAACAAGCGTCAGGCTGCCAGACTGCTGAAAATCAGCGAGCGCAATCTTTACAGAAAGCTTCAGGAATACAATCTTTAGTATCAGGATTTTACCGCAGGAATATGGAAGGAAACACTATAAATACAGACACGGCACCTGTGCAGCCGAACAGCGCAGCACTGCCTGAAAACCAATCCTCATGCAGATACCGTAAAACCTTGCTCTGCGGCATCTACTTGTTTGTTTCTTTAATAGTTATTAATTTTACAGGATGTTTTTATTCCTTTTCCGGAGCCTCCGTTCCGTCGCACCTGAAGTCGGTTGCAATACCGGTTTTTGACGACAGGAGCGGGCAGGGAGAACCCGGAATGAGGGAGACTTTCACGAACAGGCTGATACAGAAATTCAATGACGACAATACGCTCAGAGTCGCCGAAAAAGTGAATGCAGACGCTCTGCTGGAATGTGTAATTATTTCTTTCTCAGACGAAGCAGCCGTAGTGGCTGCCGGTGAGAACATAAGACAGAGAAAGATAAACATATCTGTCAGGGTCGTCTACAAGGATCTGGTGCTGAAAAAGGTCATTTCTGAAAAAGTATATTCGAATAATGACAACTATGATCCTTCGGCCGCAAATGTTATTCAGCTGCGCCGTGACGCTATAAATGCTGCTATAGACAAAATTACAGATGATATTCTGATCGGAACTGTATCTAACTGGTAGAGATACAGCGGCCCCTCCCGGACTATCGGCGTAATAGGTGCAGGTTTTAATACTTCACTTTAACCTGGAGATGCGGGCAGCAGACTTTGAAAAAGTGAACAGACTTATTTTTAACATCACACAAGGACAAAAGATGGATGATATTGTACTAATATCGTATTTTATTTCGTTATCGATACTGCTTATATTCGGATGCCATGGTTTCATTATGCTCTTCTATCACAACAAGTACGGTAAAAACGCACCTCAGGAAAATAAAGACTGCACACAGGATAAAAAAGTTACAATTCAGCTGCCCCTCTACAACGAACTCTATGTCGTAGAACGACTGATAAACTGTGTCTGCCAGATAGATTATCCCAGAGATCTCCTTGAAATTCAGGTGCTCGACGACTCGACAGACGAGACGGTCGATCTGGTTGCCCGCCTGGTAGCTGAAAAACAAGCTGAAGGTTACGACATTAAACAGATCAGAAGAGAATCACGTGCAGGCTTTAAGGCCGGAGCACTTCTCGAAGGACTGAAGGTTGCAAAGGGCGATTATGTAGCCATTTTCGACGCTGACTTTATGCCCAAAAAGGACTTCCTCCAGAAAACACTCCGCTTCTTCAAGGATCCCAAGATCGGTATGGTACAGTCCAGATGGGAACATTCCAACAGCGATTTTTCGCTGCTTACAAAAATTCAGGCCCTTGCCCTCGACGGACACTTTGTAATTGAACAGAGCGTAAGGAATAAAGCCGGATTCTTCATCACATTCAACGGTACCGGCGGTATCTGGAAAAAAGAATGCATACTCGATGCGGGCAACTGGCAGGGTGATACGCTGGCAGAGGATCTGGATCTGAGCTACCGTGCTCAGCTGAAAGGCTGGAAATTTGTGTACCTGAGGGACTTCACCACTCCTTCGGAACTGCCGGAGGAAATCAACGCTCTCAAGGCTCAGCAGTTCAGATGGACAAAGGGTCATATTGAAACAGCCAAGAAACTTCTGCCGCTGGTCTGGAAGTCTGACGTGCCTTTGAGAATAAAACTGCAGTGTACATTCCACCTCAGCAACAATCTGGCCTTCCCGTTCATTCTTCTGGCCAGTATTCTGAACGTGCCGCTCGTATTTATAAAAAACAGCGGACCGCATGAGACCATATTCAATATGATGTCCATTTTTGTCATTGCATTCTTCAGCTCATTTTTCTTCTATTTATATTCGCAGAAGGATATTTATCAGAACTGGAGAAAGAAGATCGCTCTGTTCCCGATATTCATGGCAGGCAGTATGGGATTTGCTGTCAATAATTCGCGCGCAGTTTTTGAAGGCCTGATGAACAGAAAAAGTGAATTTGTCAGAACTCCCAAACCCAGGATAGATGCCGCCTCCGGTGAGGCTGCCGCTGCAGCAAGCGCTCCTGCTGCAAGCAATAAGTACAGCGTCAGAAAAAAACTCGGACTTTCGGTTTATGTCGAACTGGTACTCGCTATTTACTGCTTTATCGGTGTTATCGCATCAATATACTTTATGGAAATAGCTGCATTGCCGTTCCATCTTTTGTTCTTCTTCGGCTTTGCTACAGTTTCCGCGATGAGCCTTAAGAACGCATATTCGAAAAAATAAAGGTCACCCGTGACCTAAACAGCAAGGAAAATTAGATTTGCCTAAATCTGCTCAAAATATACTGGAAGAAAAACTCGCGCTGGTGTATGAATATAACCACGCATCACCGCTGTTTGTACGTGCAGCAGAAATAGAAATAAAAAAAGATAACCTTCAGAAGGCCGTCGACATAATTGACGACGGCCTGAAGATTTTCCCTTCATATCCTACTGCTTATATTCTGCTCGGCAGAGCTCTGATGTACATGGGAAGCTATGACAAAGCTGAAGAGGCGTTTGCACGCGGAGCCGCTTTACTCGGATCCAGAACTACTTTCAATTACTACATAACTGAACTGGAGAATCTGCGCAAAAAGGACATCAACCTGACCAGAAAGAGCCCCTTTATTTCTGAAGAGCTTGAAAAACTCCTTAAACAAAATGAGGATGAAGAACTCTCAGCTGCAGACAGTATAGATATTACTGAAGAAGTGTTTCCGAATGACTTTATTGCTGATGAACCCACTGTCGAACCGCATACTGAAGATATAACTCCGGAAATCTCAATGACGGAGGAGACCGAAAATACGGCGGAACAGGAGACTGCTCCTGAAAAGGAATCTGATGATATGCTCGATGAACGCCTTGCAGACCTGGCGCGCGAGATCAGTTTTGCGAAAATAAAGCCGGAACCACCGGCCGAAGAATCCGATACTGAAGAAGCTGCGGCCGGGAAACAGGAAGATGATATGCAGATCGTATCTGAAACTCTGGCGAAGATATACATATCTCAGGGAAAATTTAAGGAAGCCCTGGACGTTTATAAAAAACTGCTCCTGAAATCTCCTGACAAAAAAGACTACTACCAGGCCCGTGTTATTGAAATCGAAAGCCAGCTGAATGACCTCGACTGGTAAGTTTCCCCCGCACGGGATTTTCAATTCTGAACCTGCACATAATATTTTCAGCAAGGCAGTAAAACTGTCTCGGGAATTCTACGGCCGCTCCTCACTTGAAGTGGCAGAAGAACTGCTGGGCAAGTATCTGGTGCGCAGATCCGGAGAGTATGCCGCAGCCGGTAAAATTGTGGAAGTCGAAGCTTACTGCGGCGCTTCAGACCCTGCCTCACACGCCTATCGCGGCAAAACCAGCCGGAATGAAGTTATGTTCAGACAAGGCGGATATCTCTATGTCTACTTTATCTATGGCATGTATTACTGCTGCAATATTGTTACGGGAAAAGAAGATATCGCAGAGGCTGTACTGATCAGGGGAATCGAACCGGTATTCGGCCTGCCCTGGCTCTCAGCCAACCGGTTTGGCAGGACAGACGCCACACACAGGGAAATAATGAACCTGACAAACGGGCCCGGCAAGATCTGCGCTGCCTTCGATATAAGTATGAAAGACAGCGGCACTGACCTCTGCGGCGATACAATATTCCTGCTCGATGCACCCGCCCCAGGCAAGTCACAAATAACTGTTTCCGGAAGAATTGGCATAACCAGGGCTGCAGAACTGCCCTGGAGATTCTTCATCAGGGATAATCCATATGTCTCGGGTCCCCGGAATAAAAACAAAATCCTTTGACGGTTTATTTTTTCATAATAATTTTCAATTTTGAATTAAGAGATGTAATTTAAGTGTATGGATCTCAACGATAAAAGTATACTTATTGTCAGGACTGACAGGATAGGTGACGTAGTACTGACGCTGCCGGCAGCCAGCAAAATCAAGCAGCAATACCCCGGCTGCCGGGTGACATTCATGCTGCGCAGCTATACCAGGGCACTGGCTGATAATAATCCCTATATAGACGAAGTGCTTCTGCCTGCTGAAAAGAATAATAAGACAGGTTTCTTCTCGACACTCAGTATGATCAGAAAGAAAAAGTTCGACTGTGCCGTTATGGTCAGTCCGGCTTTCAGATTAGCACTGATTATTTTCCTGGCCGGAATAAAACAGCGTATCGGCACAGGTTACCGGTGGTATTCGTTCCTTTTCAGCCATAAAGTGTTCGAACACCGTAAATATGCCGAAAAACACGAACTCGAGTATAATGTGAATCTTTTGAGCCGTTTGGGTGTTAATACAGATATAAATCCTGCAACAGCAGTATTCGGACTGAAAGCTGACTTGCAGAGTGATCAGAAAATTGGACACTTACTGGGTGAAATCGGATATGATTTTTCGAAACCTATGGTAATCTTTCACCCCGGTTCGGGCGGCAGCGCCGTCGATCTGCCCGAAAACAGCATGAAAAAAATTATTGAACTAGTGGCACGGGAATTGAACGTAAACATAGTACTTACCGGTTCTGCTTCCGAAAAGCAGTTGTGCGGAGAGCTCATTGAAAGCATTAGTGACGGCAGCAGCTGTTCTGCGGTGTATAATCTGGCTGGTATGTCGGGACTTCAGGACCTGATTGCACTGATAAACAGGTCGGTGGTGCTGGTGGCCAATTCTACCGGTCCTATACATATTGCGGCGGCGCTGGGGAAATATGTGATCGGATTTTACCCTAAGATTGCTGCCTGTTCAAAGGAACGCTGGGGTCCGTATAGCCGAAAGGCTTTTGTGTTTGAGCCCGAGACCGGCTGCAGCGGCTGTTCCCGCGAAACCTGCGAGAGCACTAATTGCATGCAGACGATCAGGCCGGAAAGAGTATTTAACACTATTTCGGAAATACTTGGAAAAGTTTGAAAAGCAGGAAAAATGAATTATGAAGTCTTACAAATTAAGTAGCCTGAAGTTTGTGCTTTTATCGCTGATTATGGCATTGGCGCTGATGCCGGCACTGTTTGCAGCAGATCCATCTGCAGGCAAAACAGAACCTGCAGCCGATGAATTCCGCAAACTGGAAAATCAGGCCTTCGGCGTTGGTGAGAAGCTTACGTTTGACGTGAAGTACGGGTTCGTAAAGGCAGGTGTTGCAACTATGTCAATACCTAAGCTGAAGAAAATCTCTGGCAGGGATGCCCTGCATATCACGTTTAATGTTGCTTCGGTATCCAGCTTCGACTGGGTGTATAAGGTGCGCGACCGTTATGAGACATATCTTGATTACCATGGCCTGTTCCCATGGCGCTTCGAACAGCATATACGAGAGGGCGGCTATTCGCGTGATTTTTCAGCATACTTCGATCAGAGGAATGGGAAAGCTAAAACCAGCGAGGGTGAATACAAAATACCGCAGTATGTAAACGATATTGTTTCAGCATTCTACCTGGCACGTACTTTTGATTATTCGAAAATGAAGAAAGGTGAAAGGATACATCTGCAGAACTTCTATAAAGACAAGGTATATCCTCTCGATGTGCTGTACCACGGAAAGGAAAATGTAGAGGTTGCAGCGGGAAAATTTGAGTGCATAGTGGTCGAACCGCTTGTAGAAGAAGGCGGTCTGTTCAAGAGCGACGGCAGCATACTGGTATGGCTGACAAACGACAGGCTTAAAGTGCCGGTAAAAGTCAAAACAAAAGTAATAATAGGTTCAATAGATGCAGAGCTTACAGCGTATGAAGGCCTGCAGGGTAAAATTACAGCCAGACGATAGTCAATTACCTATGATCAGTCTGACACCGGGCCGGTTTTTTCCGGCAGGCGATGAATCAGATGATGAAATAATAGACCATCAGATAGTGTGACAGCGTACCGAGCATTATAAAAATGTGAAATATTTCGTGAAAGCCGAACGTTCCCGGCCAGGGGTTCGGCTTTTTTATTGCATACATGACTGCTCCGGTTGTATAGAAAACACCTCCGAGTCCCAGCATATATAATGCACCCGCCGGCATTAGTCTTACCAGAGGTACAATGCAGATGACTATTATCCATCCCATGAGAATATAGATCAAAGTATAGAGTATTCGGGGAGCCTGCAGCCAGAAAAGCTTCATGAAGAAACCGGCCAGCGTGACACTCCAGACAATATAGAATACAGGCATACCCCAGAAGCTTGGTTTCAGTGTAATCAGGCAGATGGGAGTATATGAGGCTGCAATGAATACGAAGATCATAATGTGATCTATCTTCCTGAACACCTCCAGCTTCCGGCCCTGCAGGGGCAGCCAGTGGTACAGCGTACTGAAGGTATAAAGCAGTATCATTGCTGCACCAAAGGTAATGACAGATACCGTATGATAAACGGTAAGATGCCCGTGCCTGTGGTTCAGCAATAATACCAGTCCCGCTACTGCGAGCAGTGCGCCCAGAAAGTGAGTCAGCCCGCTAAGCGGGTCGCGGAATTTGAGTTCCATAAATATATGTGCTTTCTCTTTCTGTGTGTGAGTATTGGCTTAATCAGACCTGTACGAATTTTTCGGCCTTGGCGCCGCATATCGGGCATTTGTCAGGTGCCTGACCCAGCTCAATATGTCCGCATACAGGGCAGAGGTATACTTCTACGTCATCCAGATCCTTTCCGCATTTTACTGCTTCGAGTGCAAGTTTGTACAGCTGGGCATGAACTTCTTCGGCTTTCAGCGCATATTTGAACATTCTTTTTGCCTTGTGGCCTTCTGCTTCAGCTGTTTCCAGCATAGGTGGATACATTTCCTTATATTCGTAAGTCTCGCCGTCAACGGCGGACTGCAGGTTTTCTGCTGTCGAGCCTATACCTTCCAGAGCATCGAGATGGGCCTCTGCATGGATCCTTTCGGCTTCAGCAGCTGTACGGAAAAGTCGTGCAATATTCTTGAATCCCTCTTTTTCTGCTTTTTTTGCGAATGCGCGGTACTTCTGGTTAGCCTGGCTTTCACCGGCAAATGCTTCTTTTAAGTTCTCAGTGCTTGTATTCATATTTTCTCCGTTATTTTTAGTGCGTATATGATTTTTTCCTTATTCCGCTTGAAAAGTATTACATTATCGACTCATAGTCAAGTAAAACAGGTCCGTTCCTTCAGAGAAATTTGCTCCTGGATTTATGCATGTAGTATAAATGTCCATATTTTTTTATATTTTCACTATAAGAACTAATAATTTCTAATGAACGGAAACGGAGAGTAATAATCGGAAATTACGATGGAATAGATCCGGCCGGCGGTCAGGACCGCAAAACCGGAGTATCACCTGTTGTGGCTGCACTGTTCGGACTTTCTGCGGTTTTTCTGTTCTATCAGATACTGGGAGGCGGGCTTTCTGCGCTGATATTTGGATTTGATCCGTCGGATGACGATTTGACGGCATTGCGCCTGATGACAGCAGCCGGTGAGATACTGTTTATACTTCTGCCGGCGCTCCTGCTGTCCGGATTTTTCTACCGGGATATATCGTCTGTGATCAGACTGAACCGGCCATCGGTCAAAGAACTGCTGCTTTTTTCGGCCGGCATGCTGGTGCTGATATTACTGCTCCAGACTTATATGTATGTGCAGGACTTTTTGATGGACCAGGCTGCAGGAGCATTTCCCTGGTTCAACGGCCTGAAAACTGAGTTTGATAAGTATAACCAGCTGGTGGAAAAGGAATACGACAAACTGATATTCGGTTCTTCCTTGATTGAAAAGGGGTTCATAGTAATTATTGTTGCCGTGGTACCTGCAGTGTGTGAGGAGGCTTTCTTCAGAGGCTTTGTGCAGGGCAGCTTTCAGATGAAGTATTCCGGACTGGTCAGTGCACTGATTACCTCGTTGTTTTTTGCACTCTACCATATGCATCCGTATCAGCTGCTGCCTTTGGCTGCACTGGGATTTTATTTCGGATTTGCCTCGTACAAGTCTGATTCAATCTGGATACCGGTCCTTCTGCATTTTTTGAATAATTTTGTCGCCGTGGTATTGTTCTTCATCGTCGGGGCAGACGATATAGTTGACGTGAAAGGAGCCGGGAATAATTACTACTTCCAGGCGGTTACGGCTTTTCTGGTATTGCTGGTGATATTTATATCCATTGTAATGTTTATAAACTATCATTATAAACGTGAATACAGTGCAGCAATAAACAGTACCGACAGAATTGACGAAGATATGTGACAATAAAATTGGTGAAGATACTTAGAGAAGCAAATTACTCATCAATAACAGAGACAAAGAAAAGGAGGAAACTATGCCTATCTGCCCGAGTTGCGAATCTGAATACGTCGAGGGTGTACAGGTATGCCCCGATTGCGGTTACCAGCTGGTTGAAGATGAAGAGTTCAGGGAAAATATGACCAATCCCGAGGACTGGGAAGTCGTATATACCTGCAGCGAGGAATATGAGGCTGACATGCTGAAAGCCAACCTGGAGGGAGCCGCCATAGAAGCTCTGGTGCTGCGCCAGAAGGACAGGAATTTCCCGGCCAAAGGTGACTTTTCGGTAATTCAGGTTCTCGTAAAAAAAGAAAACTTAGACGAAGCACGTCAGATAATCAGTGATATCAATACTTCGGATTTCCGGGAGAGCTGAACCATACCTTAGTTAACTCAGGCACCGGGCCTTCAGTGGCCTGGTGCAAAAATAAAGTCACCTTTAAATTCAGAATTATTTCTGACAAAAGAATGTTATGAATATTGGTAATACCGCCACCAGGATTATTGTATCCGTAGTGGCAATTCCTGTTATAATTGCGGCCTGCATGATTGGAAAATTATTCCTGCTGGGATTTGTGCTGGCAATTGCTCTGGCTTCTTTTTATGAACTTGGACTTATGGCACGCAATAAATCCGTATCGGTCAATTTCCCGCTGGGATTATCTTCGGTTGCACTGATCATACTGAATACTTACTTCGAAATCATGGAATTCAGGGACCTGTGCTATGCAATCGTTGCGCTGCTGTTTATTGCAGAACTGTTCAGGAACAAAGGCTCGGCACTGCTGAATACAGGTGTGACACTGGCTGGTATATTTTACATCGGCCTGTTTGCATCGGCTATAGTTGGTATAAGAGAATTCTACAGTTATGACTACATAAACGGCGGGTATCTGATCATCGGCCTGTTTATTACCATATGGGTTTGTGATTCTGCGGCATTTTTCATAGGAAGTGCTATCGGAAAACATAAACTCTTTCCGCGCGTGAGTCCCAAGAAAAGCTGGGAGGGAGCGGTTGCGGGATTTATATTTGCAGTGGCGGCCATGATTATATTGAAGTATATTATGCTTGGTTTCTTATCCACTTCTGCGGCAGTAGCAACAGGTGTAATTGTAGGTACAGTGGGGCAGCTGGGCGATCTGACAGAATCGCTGCTGAAACGTGATGCCGGTGTAAAAGACTCATCGGCACTGATACCGGGGCATGGCGGTGTATTTGACCGTTTTGACTCACTGCTGCTGACGGCGCCGGTGGTATATCTGCTGCTGACGTATCAGCTTTAACAGGCGGGTTTTTAAGACCGGTGAAAAGAATGGTATTTGGATTATTATTGATATTGAAAAGAGGTTTATGAGAAAATATAAAATCGGTATTCTTACTCTCGGATGCTCTAAAAATACTGTCGATAGTGAGAGACTCGCCGGACAGCTGAAAAACAATAATTTCAGGATCGTTGAAGATCCAAACAAAGCTGACATTGTAATTATAAATACATGCGGATTCATAGGGGATGCAAAAGAGGAATCTGTAAACAGCATACTGAACGCTGTTGAGATGAAAAAGCAGGGAAAACTCAAGAAGGTAATTGTCAGCGGCTGTCTTTCACAGCGGTACGGAGAGGAGCTGAAAAAAGAGATTCCGGAGGTCGATATGTTTTTCGGAGTCGAACAGTACGCCGGCATACTCAAAGGGCTTGGCGGTGAGCTGAAAAGTGAACTGCTGGGCGAACGTCTTCTCAGTACACCCCGTCATTATGCGTATATGAAAATATCCGAGGGCTGCAACCAGTCGTGTTCTTTCTGCGCTATTCCGCTCATACGCGGAAAACACGTAACCTATACTAAGGAGCGCCTCATGAGTGAGGCAATGCATCTATCCTCGCAGGGTGTGAAGGAGCTTATACTGATAGGGCAGGATACAACAGATTACGGTATCGATCTTTACGGGCGCCGCTGCCTTGCGGAACTTATTGATGATTTCAGCGGTATTCCCGGTGTAGAGTGGATTCGTCTGCTGTACGCGTATCCGTCGCATTTCCCGAAAGATGTCATTGATGTTTTAGCTAATAATAATAAATTTTGTAAGTATATAGATATGCCGCTGCAGCATATCTCTGACGGGATACTGAAATCGATGAGACGCGGAATCACTTCCAAACGGACGAGGGAACTGGTGGGTGCGCTGAAGGAACGCGTTCCGGGCTTAGCGCTGCGCTCTACATTTATTGTGGGCTATCCGGGAGAAACGGATAAGGATTTCCGCGAACTTTGTGACTTCGTTACAGAAACACGTTTTGACAGGATTGGGGTTTTCAAATACTCACCCGAAGAGGATACACACAGCTATACTATGAACGATATGGATGAGAATATCAAGGATGAGCGTCTGGATATTCTTATGAATCTGCAAAAAGATATTTCGTATGAAAACAACCAGAAGATGCTGGGCAGAAAAATGAAAGTGATTATCGACGATATGGAAGGAAATTACTACGTCGCCCGCTCTGAAAGAGAAACTCCCGAAGTAGACGGCGAAATACTGATAGACAATGATCAGGACATTCGTATCGGATCATTTTATGAAGCTGAAATTACAGATTGCAATGAGTATGATTTATTCGGCCGTATCTTAAAATAACGAGAGGATATTTCACATGAAAAAGAATTTATTACTTATACTGTGCTCCTGCTGCGCTGCGCTGCTGTTACAGCTGAGCAATGTTCCGGCACAGACAGAGAACAGCGGCAGAACCGGGCCTCCTGAAGGAACCCTTCCCATGTTTTATTACGATGCCTATAACTACCGCTCGGCAAGCGAACCGGGAAAAACCAGAACTGATATTTACGTAGAGGTACCGTATGAAGGAATACAGTTCGTAAAAACCGGTAATTCTTTCAACGGAGGTTACTCGGTCACTCTTTCTATCTATGACGAGAAGAAAGAAAAACTGATAACGGAAAAATCATTCAATGAAACGATTTCACTAAAGGATTTTGCGGCCACCACATCGGGTAAAAACCATTATCTGAGCGTAAGATCATTCGACCTGACTCCGGCTACATATGTGGTCAGGTGTGAAGTGGAGGATAAAGATTCCAGAAAAAATTTCGTGAAAGAGGATCGCTTTACAGTCAGAGCACTTTCTGCTAACCCCTCTGTAAGCGATGTAATGCTTGTAACACAAATCACTGCTGCTGACGGGAGTCATAAACTGCTGCCCAATATTTCCAGAAATGTGGCGGCGCAGAAAGATGGCCTGGGACTCTATTTTGAGATCTATGCTGACAAGGAGTATATGGCAAATGTTGAATATATCATTGCAGATGCCAAAAATAAGGGCATATTCAGGAAGACCGGAGTCGTGGAACTGAAACCCGGAGCCAATCAGGTATCCTACAAACTGGAAAATCCCCAGATGAATATGGGCGAATATGAACTGCTCGTGAACATTAACGACGACGGCGGTAAACCGGTTACTCAGGTTGTTAAAAAATTCTACTCCCGCTGGGTTGGCCTTCCCAATTCGGCAAACGATCTCGACAAGGCAGTCGACCAGATGATATATATAGCCAAGGATTCCGAAGTGGATGAAATTAAGGAAGCAAAAACTCAGGAGGAAAAGCTGGAACGGTATACTAAATACTGGAAAGCAAAAGACCCGTCTCCTGCGACAGAACAGAACGAAGTCTTCGAGGAATATTACAGACGCATAGCCTACGCAAACGATCATTTCAAACACTATATGGAAGGCTGGAAAACAGACATGGGTATGATATACGTAACTCTCGGACCACCCAGCAACGTGGAACGGCATCCGTTTGATTATGACTCCAAGCCATACGAAGTATGGGACTACTACGATATCAACAAAAGATTTATATTTGTCGACCAGACCGGATTCGGAGACTACAGACTGATCTCTCCCGTATATGGAAACTGGTGGAAGTACAGACAGTAATTTTATAAACAACTTGAACACAGCAGAATATTATGGTATTAACAGTAACACTGAACCCGCTTCTGGAAAGAAGACTGATATACAGCAGTATCAAAACCGGCACCGGGAACCGTACTGAACAGGAATACTTCAGCGCCGGTGGTAAAGGTATCAACGTAAGCCGTCAGCTTAAAAATCTTGATGTACCGAACAATGCCCTTACTTTTATCGGCGGTAATAACGGCAGGACACTCCGGCACCTGATTACACAGGAGGGTATCAACGTATCATTTTCACAGACCAGAAATGAAACGCGGCAGGCTGTACTGGTAAAGGATGAATCGGCCTGCCAGCTCACTACTTTCTTCGGGCCCAACAGCATGCCGGATCAGACGGAGATAGAAGACTTTAAGACCAAAATGAAAAAAATGATCGAGACCTGCCAGATAGTTGTATTCTCGGGCAGTTCTCCGTCACCTCTCTCAGATGAAATATTTCCCTACGGGATACAGCTCGCACACGAGCTCGACAGAATATCAGTATGCGATACATATGGCAGCACGCTGAAAAAATGTATCGATGCAGCTCCCACAATTATCCACAATAATATTTCCGAGACTGAAAAATCGCTCGGCATTTCTCTGGACAGCGAAGAAAAGATACTGTCATATATGAGCCAGCTCTATGCATCAGATATCAAACAGGTGTACCTTACAAATGGCCCGGAATCGGTGTATTCTTCAAACTTCGGATTTTTTTATAAAACCGATGTGCCGGAAATAACTGAACTTGACGCAACGGGAAGCGGTGATGCTTTTACCGCAGGACTGGTATTCGGTCTCTACAATTCTCTGACATTCGAAGAATCGCTCAGAAGCGCTGTAGCTCTTGGATGCGCCAATGCTGCCAGCTGGGATATATGCAGTGTGAAACCGGAACAGGCAGGAGCGTATTCAGATAAAATTAGAGTTTCCACTATTGGCAAGAAAATCAACACACTTCAGATATAATTCCTTAATACTGCTTATATTTGCCGTGCTGTCTGCCGCCATACCGGCTCAGACAGTTTCGGATATAAGCGTTGAGGGTAATTATGTCTTTCAGGAAGACGACTATATCAGCTGGAGCCGCATAAAACCCGGCCTGGCAATCTTTCCGGCGCTTACAGATTCTGTAAAAAAGAACATTTCACTTCAGCTTGCAAGGCGGGGCTACATGTCCTCCGATGCCGGTGCTACACAACTGGTCTATTCACCCGATTCACTTTCGGCACGCCTGGTAATATCAGTTGCCGAGGGCAGACCGTCAGTACTGAGAAACCTTAGCCTACTCGGTGTAAAGGATGTAGAGCCTTTCGACAGAGGGCTGAAGGAACTTACCGGATCGGTTTACAGCAGCAGCAGACTTGAAGAATTTATACAGGGCATGCTCGATTATTATGAAAATAACGGCTTCCCGTTTGCTGCTGTACATATAAATTCAGTGTTGTTTACAAAGGATTCTTCAGCTGATACACGTGCGGAAATTGCAGATGTACAAATTTCTGTTGACACAGGTAAGTATGCTCGTATTGATATGATAGAGGTCAGGGGCAGTAAAAAAACAAAAGACTTTGTGGTGCTGCGGGAGGCCAGACTTAAAATGGGTATGCCTTATTCACAGAGGGTGATCGGGGAAATTCCTGCAAAGATAAACCGGCTGAAGTTCTTTGAACCCGTGCAGCTGCCTGATTTTTATATGAACTCAAAAGGCCAGGGTATACTCTCGATCGAAATCAAAGACCGCCAGACGAATACATTCGACGGAGTGATCGGATATGTCCCGGGTGAATCATCCGGTAAAAGCGGATATATTACAGGCCTGGTGAATATAAGCCTGAGGAATCTGTTGGGTACGGGCAGAAGTGCTGCGGTAAAGTGGCAGAAAATAGACCGCAACTCTCAGGAATTGGATCTGCGGTATCTGGAACCATGGCTGCTGGGTTATCCTTTCAACGTTTCACTGGGGCTGTATCAGATAAAGCAGGATACCTCGTATGTGGCGCGCAAGGTTTCCTCTGCAGTAGAATTTCTTGCAACCGGTGAGATATCTGCATCGCTGTCGCTCCAGCTCGAATCTGTCATCCCGGCCATATCTGCATACGGGCTCGCCCCGAAGGTCTATAATTCTTCACTGACCACAACCGGTGTCAACCTAAAAGTGGATACACGCGACGATATCTATTCTCCGCGTCGCGGAATATATTTTCTGAACAGCTACTACTTCAGCAGGAAAAAAATTAACGGCCCAAAAGAATATATACAGAATGTCGAAAAAACAGATATAAACCTGCAGCGGCTCGAAGTCGATTTCGGAATTTACCGCGAAGTATTCAGACATCAGGTGGCGGCTGCAGAATTTCACGGACGCGAACTTAAGGGATCTTTCACCGAGGTAAGCGACCTGTATCGTATGGGTGGAATGCGGACACTGCGCGGCTATCTCGAAAACCAGTTCCTCGCCAACAGGCTCCTCTGGACCAATCTGGAATACCGTCTGCTGCTTACTGCCCGCTCCTACGCATTCCTGTTCTCAGACATAGGTTATTATCTCAGAAATGCAGACGAAAAGAACCGCATATCCAAAAGCAGCGCTGTTAAACCCGGATACGGTTTCGGTATCAACCTGGAAACCGGACTCGGAGTACTGGGAGTCAGCTACGCTCTGGCAAATGGTGATCAGCTCAGCGACGGAAAAATTCACTTTGGTTTTATCGGGGATTTTTGATTTATTTCATGGTGAGTAATAAAAATTTTCTCCGGAAATCAAAAAGAGTATGTCCTCAGTTATACCGGCATTCATTAAAATTACAAGACCAGTCAACCTGATCATTACTGCCGCTACGGTAATTGTATCGGGGTTCATTGTGCCTGCTGGTGATCCGGGAATATTGGTTCTGATCCTGGCCGCACTGTGCGCATCATTATCTGCTGCCTCCGGAAACGTGATAAACGATATTACCGACATCCGTATCGATGCTGTCAACCGGCCAGACCGGCCCCTGCCATCGGGTGCAATGACGATAAGGCAGGCATATATACTGTTCTATGCACTTAACCTGTCTGCCATAATTATATCGGGCTTTGTCAGTCTGGCTGTAGTGTCAATTGTGATTGTCTCACAGATCATAATTTATTATTACTCTGTAAGGCTCAAGGCGGTTGCTTTTGCTGGCAACGCTGCAGTTGCTTTTCTGACTGGACTGACGGTAATATTTGGAGGTGTGGCTGCAGGCGGGGAGCTAGCATACGCAGTCGTTCCTGCAGGCTTTGCCTTTCTGATAAACCTGGTGCGCGAGATGGTAAAGGATATCGAGGATGTTGAAGGAGATATAAAAAACGGTGTTAGGACTGCCGCCTCGAAATATGGTATCGTGTTCGTTAAAAAAACTGCTGCTGTACTTACCATACTGCTGCTCGTCTCTACCATAATTCCGTTTCTGCTGCACATGTACAGGATTGAATATTTTGTTGTGGTCATGTGCACTGTCAATGTATTACTGGTATGGTTCCTTAAGAAACTATTTGCTGCGCAAGACAAAAAGACTTATTCTTTTCTAAGCAGCATGCTGAAAGCTGCGATGGTGCTGGGACTTGTGGCTGTGTATCTGGGATGTGCATAATGAAAAATTTTGACAATTCATTCCTTACTGACGAAATAATATATGTGGCCGGAACCGATGAAGCCGGCCGGGGCCCGCTTGCAGGACCCGTTGTGGCGGCTGCTGTACTTTTTGACAAAAATTGTTTTATTGAAGGTATCAATGACTCAAAGAAGCTGTCTGAGAAAAAGCGGGAGGAACTGTTCGACAGTATACGTGAAAATGCAATTGCATATTCGGTAAGCATCGTCGGTCATGAGGAAATTGACAGTATAAATATACTGCAGGCATCCCTTAAAGCAATGAAAACTGCTTGTGAAGCACTCAGCGTAAGGCCCTCGCTGGTGCTTGTCGATGGCAATAAATCTTTCAGCTCATCACTGCGGAATATTCCTGTCATTAAGGGCGACAGCAAATCTTTTGCAGTAGCGGCTGCATCCATACTGGCAAAAGTTACACGCGACAGGATAATGTATGAACTGGCTGAGGAATACCCGCAGTATAACTGGAAAAAGAACAAGGGATACCCGACGGCAGAACACATAGAAGCATTGCGCATAAACGGACCATGCCGTTATCACAGAAAAACTTTTCTCAGGAAAATAATTTTTCAGAATGACATGTTCAACGAAAAATACGGGTAAAAGCGGAGAAGATCTCGCTGCAAAAATACTCCGGGAAAAAGGACTCCGCATTATTGAACGCAATTACCGCTTCGGGCGCGGAGAGATAGATATTATTGCGCGCGACGGCAGCACTCTGGTTTTCGTGGAGGTTAAAAGCCGCAGAAACCTGGAGTACGGCGAACCTGAATACAGCATAACAACTTCCAAGGTAAAGCAGATAAGAAAAATAGCACAGTGCTATCTGTTCGAAAAAAACATTTCCGATACCGACTGCCGGTTCGATGTAGTAGCGATACTGGAGACGGAAAAGGGTATGCCCGTAATCAACCATATAGAAAATGCATTCTGAAAGGCAGAGATGTTTGGCTGGAATCTTTAATTGTTACTAAATATTGTTATATTTATATTATAATTAAAAGAATATTCGGAACCAATGCAGAAGATCGCACTAAAGGGGAAAATTGCCAGTATCAAATCCAGCCGGCCAAAAAGCTGGGATACATTCGTTTCCTACTTCTCCACAATAGGGGGACTGACCCTCTTTTCTCTGGACTTTTTCAAGAGCGTTCTGATCCCGCCATACGAAGTAGCCGAGATCAAAAAGCATATGGATGAACTGGGTGTAAAGACACTTCCTATCGTCAGCATCACCGGATTTATTATCGGCCTCGTGCTGGCCATGCAGAGCCAGCCGGTACTTATACGGTTCGGAGCCGAGGCTTTTCTGCCCGGCATGGTAGCTTTATCTGTGGTCCGGGAGCTGGGCCCTGTACTGACCGCATTGATATTTGCCGGCCGGGTAAGTTCGGGTATCGGTGCCGAACTGGGATCTATGAGGGTGACCGAACAGATCGATGCAATGGAAGTATCTGCAATCAATCCCTTCAGGTACCTCGTTGTCACTCGTGTTATTGCCTGCACACTGATTATGCCGCTGCTGACACTTTATGTAATATTCGTTGCGGTGATAGGCGGATATTTGGCAGTAATAATTACTCAGAACATGAACTTCAGTTTTTATGTGGGTTCTGTACTGGACTCAATTGAGTTCGGCGATATTATACCCGGTGTGGCAAAGACGTTTATTTTCGGTTACATTGTAGGAATAGTAGGCGCCTATAAGGGATATACTGCAGATAAGGGCACCGAGGGTGTTGGAAAAGCGTCTACTACATCAGTAGTGGTATCTTCGCTTCTGATCCTTATATTCGATATGGTATTAGTAAAAATTACGCTGTGGTTATGGCCGACCTGATGGTAGAAGTAAATAATCTGAGCAAAGCATTCGGTGATAACAATGTCCTGGATGATATTTCTCTGAATGTGGAGAAGGGCGAGAATCTCGTAGTCTTCGGCCGCAGCGGTACGGGCAAAAGCGTACTGCTGAAATGCATTATAGGACTATTGAAACCCGACGCCGGTGATATACGCATAGAGAACCGCGACGTGCTGAATATTTCCCAGAAAGAGCTGAACGAAATACGCAAGGAAATCGGCTTCCTCTTTCAGAGCGGCGCGCTGTATGACTCGATGTCGGTCAGGGAAAATCTGGCCTTTCCGCTCATCAGAAATTTCAAGTTTCCGAAAGATGAAGTTGAAAGAAAGGTGATTACTGCACTTGAGAATGTGGGACTCGAATCCGCAATTGATAAAATGCCCTCAGAACTGTCCGGAGGTATGAGGAAACGCGTGGCTCTGGCCAGATCCATAATTACCGAACCGAAGCTGATGCTTTATGACGAACCGACAACAGGACTGGATCCGCTGACTACAAAGGAGATCAGCCAGCTGATAATTGAACTGCAGAAAAAATTGAATATGACCTCCATCGCCGTTACACACGATCTTGTCTGTGCAAATATTATTGCCGACAGGGCGGTGTTTCTGAAAGAGGCAAAGATAATATATGACGGATCACTCGACGAACTTTCGCGCAGCAATGATAAATTTCTGCAGAATTTCTTCAGTCCCGAGATCATGGAAGAATAATTTAAGACTGAAAATTTTCCCGCCAGATAGAGCGGGATCCCGCCATACAGGGCGGGAGAGAACTATAAAACCGTGTCAGGAGTTTAATGTATGTTTAAGAATCTAACAGGCGCAAGACTTGGGGTGTTTGTGTTTCTGGGCACCATATTGCTCGTCATCGCAATATTTCTGGTCGGAAATAAAGACTCCCTGTTCGCTTCAACATATACGGTGAAAACATATTTTAAGAATGTCGAGGGACTCCGCAGCGGTGCTTCCGTAAGACTGAGCGGAATCGATATCGGCAGTGTCAGCAATATCGAGATCGCAGGCGATACGACGGGCCGTGTGATGGTTACCATGCGCATAAAATCCGATATCAGGAATTTTATCAGACAGGACAGCAAGGCTTCTATTGAAACAGAAGGACTCGTAGGCAATAAAATTATCGTGATATCTGTCGGCAGCGTATCGTACAGTGAAGTCAGAGACGGAGGATTTATTAAATCCAAGTCCCCGGTCAGTATTGCGCAGATCATAGAGGAAAGCCAGGGAACGCTGAATTATATAAAAAATATTTCAAGGGATTTTTCAGAGATAGTTTCAAAGGTCAATAAGGGAGAGGGAACTATCGGAAAACTGATTAACGACGACGAACTCTACGTTGCTTCAACACGAATCATAAATACGGGCGATAACAGCCTGAAGACTATAACCGAAAAACTCGGCGACGTTACAAATGTAGTGACCGATGTTTCGGGTGAGTTTAAGAAAATAGTAAGGGATATTGATGTGGTAATCCAGAAGGTCGATGTTGTTATGGATAATGTGAAGAACGGCAAAGGTATTCTCGGATCACTCGTCGCTGAGAACAGTCCCTACAACGATTCACTCCAGGTCATGCTGAAGAATGTGCTGGCGACCACTGAAGAGATTAAGCTGGGAGCTTCGAAATTCTCCGAGAATATGGAAGCCCTGAAGCATAACTGGCTGTTCAAGAGTTATTTTGAAAAACGCGGCTACTGGGATACGGATGAATATGAAAGGACCATTAACCTGAAGATACTCGAACTGAAAGAAAGAACCAGGCTGCTGGACGACAAGATACAGGAACTCAATAAGCTGGAATCGAAAATTGAAAAAGATAGAAACAGAAAAGAAACTGATCGTTAAGGGTGCTCGCGAACATAACCTGAAAAATGTTGACCTTGAAATTCCAAGAAATAAACTGGTTGTATTTACTGGTGTAAGCGGAAGCGGAAAATCTTCTCTTGTCTTCGATACAATTTACGCCGAAGGACAGAGACGCTACGTCGAAAGCCTTTCATCGTATGCCCGTCAGTTTCTTGAAAGAATAAATAAACCCGATCTCGATTTCATTTACGGTATAAGCCCGGCAGTCGCCATTGAGCAGAAAACCGGATCTAGAAATTCCCGGTCTACAGTCGGTACATCTACGGAAATATACGACTACCTGCGTCTGCTCTACGCGCGCATAGGCAAAACATACTGCATAAACTGCGGCAGCGAGGTCCGCAAGGATACGGTTGCAACTGTATCACAGTGGCTTGAGGAACAGGAAGAGGGGGCCAAGTTCTACATGGCATTTCCCGCCCATATGTACGAGGAAAGAAACCTGAAGGAGGAAGTGGAGCTCATAAAGCGGAGAGGCTTCTTCAGAATACTTGTCAAGGATAAACTTCTGGATCTGAACGAACCCTATAAGCTCCCGAGAAAAAAAGAGAAAGTCTATGTCATCATTGACCGCTTCAGAATAAAACGCGGCAATATACGCCAGAATATGGGCGAATCCATTGAAACTGCCTTCAAGGAAGGTGAGGGCCGGCTGGCAATAATTGGCGAGGATCTGCAGGTAAGGCAGTTCAATAAATTCTATGAATGCTGCGGCATACGCTACGAAGAACCGGAGCCGCGTTTCTTTTCTTTTAATAATCCGTTCGGTGCATGCCCGGTCTGCCAGGGGTTCGGCCGCACTGTCGGTATCGATATGGATCTCGTAGTCCCCGATAATAACCTTACACTGCTCGAGGGCGCCATAGCGCCATGGCGGGGACTGAAGTACAGCAAATATCTGCGCGACCTGGTTCGGGGCGCCAGGGAAAATAACATCCCCGTAGACGTGCCGTTCAGAAATCTTACCGATGAACAGGTGGCAGCTATAAAAGCCGGATTCAAAGGCTTCATCGGACTCGATAATTTTTTTGAGGAACTCGAATCAAAAACTTACAAGCTGCATATTCGTGTTATACTCAGCCGCTACAGGGGATATACCACGTGCAAAACGTGCAGGGGCAGCAGGCTAAGACGCGAAGCACTGCAGGTCAGAGTTGCCGGAAAAACAATATTCGACGTGGTAAACATGTCGATAGAAAAAGCCTACGAATTCTTTACTACACTGCCGCTGACTGAATACGAACAGGCGGTAGCAGACAGGATACTCAAGGAAACCATAAAACGTCTGACATTCCTGAACGAAGTGGGACTAGGCTACCTCGATATGAACCGTCTGAGCAGTACGCTTTCAGGCGGTGAAACACAGAGAATAAACCTGGCAACATCACTGGGCTCTTCTCTGATCGGTACATTATATGTCCTCGACGAGCCCAGCATAGGATTGCACCCAAGGGATAACACACGGCTCATCAGAATACTGAAATCGCTGCGCGATATAGGCAACAGTGTGCTCGTGGTAGAACACGACCCGGAAATGATGCTGGAAGCTGACATTATTGTGGATATGGGCCCGCGTGCCGGACGCAACGGCGGAAGTATTACAGCAATAGGCAGTGCTGAAGAGATCATGAAAAATGATAATTCTCTTACCGGAAAATATCTTTCCGGAAAACTCGGCATTCCAGTTCCCGAGGTGAGAAATACACATCTGACCGATGCGATTAAAATTACCGGTGCACGCGAGAATAACCTCAGGAATATAGACCTCGAGGTCCCGCTGAACAAACTTGTTGTGGTGACCGGAGTGAGCGGATCTGGAAAAAGCACGCTGGTTCACGATATAATTTACGGCGGAGTGGCAAAGCTTCTGGGCGGTAACCCTCCGAAGATCGGCCGCTACGACAGAATTGAAGGCTACAGGAAAATCGATGCAATTGAGATTGTCGATCAGTCTCCTATAGGAAAGTCGCCGCGTTCAAATCCGATAAGCTATATCAAGGCTTATGAGATCATACGCGAACTGTTTGCGTCGACTCATCAGGCCAAAGCACGCGGTTACAAGCCGGGATATTTTTCTTTCAACGTTCCGGGCGGCCGCTGCGAAACCTGCCAGGGTGAAGGTTTTGTAAAGGTCGAAATGCAGTTCCTGGCTGACCTGTACCTCGAATGCGAAGACTGCAAGGGCACTCGGTTTAAAAAAGAATTGCTCGATGTCACCTATCGTGGCAAAAACCTGGTGGATGTGCTCGCAATGTCTGTGGACGAGGCAATAGAATTTTTCAGGGGTAACACGAAAATTGAAAACTCGCTGCAGGTACTCTCGGATGTGGGACTTGGGTATATACAGCTGGGCCAGCCTTCAAACACCCTCTCGGGCGGAGAGGCGCAAAGGGTGAAACTTGCATCTCATCTGGTTTTCCAGCGCGAAAAACTGCATACACTGTTTATCTTTGACGAGCCTACCACCGGCCTCCACTTCGATGATATATCAAAACTGCTGAACTGTTTTAATATGCTCATAGAAAAAAATAATTCTGTGATAATTATTGAACATAACCTTGACATAATCAAATGCGCTGATTATATTATTGACTTAGGGCCTGAAGCCGGCGACAAAGGCGGAATGGTGGTTGCAGCAGGTACACCGGAACAGGTGGCGGAAAATGAATCTTCCTATACCGGCATGTTCCTCAAAAAAATCCTCAGTTGAAATCTCTCCAAAAATATACAACAGCATCATTGTAAAAGGACTGAAGCGCGTAGGACAAACACCTACATTATAATCAGTCTTTTGCCTATGTACATTATTTTGAAAAAAAACTAAGTTCACTTATGAATTTTGAAGTCGTAGTGCTTCATAATCATTTGGGTTCTTTTACGTGCTTCTTAGTTACTAGCCGGGACAGGAATTCTAATCTTTGAATGAATTTTCAATGTGAGTGTTCACTGATGCTGAAAGTAAAATACTTATTGAGATAGTTTTCTATCATCGGTAATTCAGCTTCATTCCGGCGCAATCAATATTCCTATGTGAATATATATAACATGTTTTTTGTCAATCTGATTGTCTTAAGTAAGAGGGACCGGAAAAACTATGCTGATTCATGAAGTCATGGCTGAACGAGGGCAAATCGGAGCATCGCTCTGATTGTTTGGCCGGATAAAACAGTTCCACATGCGGAACAGAGTATATTGGGACGTTATGCTGGTTTCAATATACTCTGAAATAGTCTCTATGAGGAAATTAAAGTGTAATTGTTTCTGTCGCTCTTAAAATTAAATGAGGGTTAACTATAATGCTGCAAAAAAATAACAGGAGGGAGCGATGAACGATATCGAAACCGCAAAAATCGGAATGTATGACTCGGTAGTTTCATTCTTGAATGAAAACCGCGACATAATTTCAGGCGTCAGGGCATTTTCGTGGAGTCTTTCTAAACTCAGAAAGATCACAGACGAGATACGGATCAAGGAAAAAGAAGCTTCATCGGTTACTCTGGAAAAGGCAATAGCCTCATCCAGATGCCGCGATGAACTTGTATTTGCACTTGTGCCTGTTGCCGCCGGCCTGAATAATTATGCCAGAGAAATAGATGATCTGCTGCTGCGCCAGAAAACCCGTTATACGCAGAGCACGCTGATGCGTATGAAAGACCGGGAACTGATGGACAAGGCATCCGGCCTGCTTACCATAGCACACAATCTTCTGCCGTTACCGGCCAGGTGCGGTATATCGGATTCTATACTCGATGATCTGAAAATGAGACTCGATAATTTCAGGTATGCGCTCGATAACAAAAACCTGGTGTTTATCTCAACTACTGTATCCAGTTCCTTCGAATCACTGATCAACGATGCAGACAGAATATTATCGAAAAACATAGACAGCTACATGGAGAGTCTCGAGGATGTATATCCTGAATTCTACGAGGAATACCTGACTATACGCAGCCTTGATTATCAGGACCAGAAAAAAATGCTCATGGAAATTGAGGAGGAAGAGTAGGGACTAATTCTGTAAGTAATTAACTTACGCTGCTGACCTTTTCATTCCTACAGTAATATCAGACAAAGACTTATAGTATTAGAAATTAAATAGTCTTACTTTTACTAAAGAAAATGATTTAATGTAACTTGTACGGTAAGTAAATAATAAAAATAATGGAACGGAGGCTAATATGCTCTGGACTATATTTGCAATATTACTGGTGTTATGGCTTTTGGGAATGGTCAGTTCATATACATTAGGCGGCTTTATACATGTTCTTTTAGTTATTGCGGTTGTCCTCGCCATTATAAGTCTTATACGCGGCAGAGGAACAACTATCTGACCATTGCCATCTGAACAGGCATATTTTAATGCTGGTACATTTAACTGTGAAAAACTGCCGGCAGTAAACTACATACCGGCAGATGAACCTTTTCTGATCTTCCCGGGAAATGCCAGGAGAAAAGTATGCTGATGTATGCGCAGGTTTATTTTAGGTATGGTTTAGAAAGGGAAGGATAGTTGATTAAGGTATTTCCCGGGCTGTTTTTCCCGGAGCGATCCAGTTTTGAGAATTTTCGACAACAATTTGTTTGTAGCAAAGGAATCTGACATGAGAAAAGATAATATAGAATCAGGCATGCGTAAAATCCAGACACTCAGAAATCAGAAGAGTGATGACAGAGCAGGGCTCTACAATCACCTTCAGCTGCTGGGCAATGCGCTTCAGCTGACATCGTCACACGCAAGGATGAAAATGATAGAAAATATGGTCCAGCTTGTGGCCGCACTGAAACATCCCGAGATGAACGGGCCGGAATCAGATGATCCGGAGAGTACTGAAAAGCTGAGCATGTCAAAGAGTTTTTATCTAAGACTCAATGATCGTCAGCTTCTGCAGAAAGCGCTGTTTGTTGAACTGCTCGCACGCAATAATATGCATAAGCTCAGAACACTCGGAATTAACGTAAGCCAGATACATGCACTGAAGGAAAAAATCAACCTTCTGCAGTATCAGGCAGTAATCTGACGTTCAGTCAAAATAATACAGAAAATCCTTCTTTGCACCCCATGTGGGCAGGGAAGGATTTTTTTTATCCTTTTTCAGAATCTGAGCATCCACATAATATAGTCGAGTATGAGTATAAGTGCTGATGAGAGCACAAATGAACGTATGGTTGAAAGGCCGACACCTTCTGCCCCGCCTTCGGTCCTGAACCCGATATGACATCCCAGCAGCGAAGTAACCGCCCCGAAAATTACGGTCTTGAACAGTCCGAAAAGAAAATCGCTGAATTCGAAATAGCGCTTTACCGACTGAAAAAATACCGCAAATGAAACATCGAGAAAGAAGTTTGAAATAAAGTAGGCTCCGAATACTGCAATTACATTTGCAAAAGTAACCAGTACGGGCATCATGAGTATTGAGGCAAGAAATCTGGGCATCGCAAGATAGCGGACAGGACTGATTGCCATGGTCTCGAGAGCATCGATCTGCTCGGTTACCTTCATCGATCCGAGTTCTGCTGCAATTGAAGCCCCGACTCTGCCGGCTATCACAATTGCAGTAAGCACGGGACCCAGTTCGGTGATTATGGCCCTGCTCGTTGCAGTCCCCAGAAAAGACAGCGGGGCAATGCCCTTGAGCTGAAACGCCGCCTGCCACGCGGCTACCGCACCGGTAAATGTTGCTATTATCAGTACCAGCGGAAGTGAATTTACTCCTATGTGTTCCATCTGGAACAGTACCAGTTTTCTGCTCCTGAATGCCGAGGGGATGGATCTGAATATTCCGCCCAGCAGAAGTGTGACTTCACCGAGCTCCTGCAGAAAGGTGAGTATTTTTTCTCCAAATTTTTCCAGCAACCGCCGCATCTGATTCCTGTTATGTGCAAACTGTTTTACGTTTAATATTAAATTTACCAACTAACCTGATAAAGTCCAAATCAGACACTGCTGCAAGCACTCATGGAGCAGCGCGAAAAACATGCATCTAGAAAAACATGCATATATATGAAGCACAGTGTATGTAAAGATCCGGGAAATTTTGTAAATTACTGCATAGTCAACATTAAAAAGGATGTAATATATGAAATTGAAAAATACCTGTCTTCTCGCTGCTGCAGCTATTATGCTCAGCGGCAGTCTGTCTGCACAGCAATCCAGACGCGCAGATATTCCGGAGAAGTACAAATGGAACCTGAATGAACTGTACAGCAGCGTTTCCGAGTGGCAGAAGGAAAAAGATGCTATTGAAAAAGATATATCAAAAGTAACACGGTATAAGGGTAAACTGGGCGAAAGCGCAAAGACTCTGGAAAGTGCAATGGATGAGTATTTCGACCTGCTTAAACGCCTCTATAAGTTTTCCTCATATGCCTCGCAGCTCAGCGATGAAAATCTGAAAATATCACAGAATCAGGCGCTCTCGCAGCAGGCTTCCATCGTGTTCAGCAAATTTGCCGAACAGACATCGTTTATCAGTCCTGAAATACTGAAAATTGAAGATAAGGTAGTGGATAAATATCTGTCTGAAAACAAAGGCCTGGACGAGTATAAAATGTTCATAAATGATATCCGCCGCCTCAAGGCGCATACTCTCTCTGAAAAAGAAGAGGCACTTCTGGCAAGCTTTGGACTCAGCGCAGAAACACCAAGTACCGTATACGGCATTTTTAATAATGCTGAAATGCCTTACGCTTCGGTAAAACTCTCTGACGGCTCTGAAGCTGAACTGTCAAGCGCTTCGTTTACCAAATACCGTCAGACCGAAAACAGAGAGGACAGGGCCAGGATATTCAAGGCGTTCTTTGAGAACTACGGCAGATTTCAGAACACTATTGCTGCAAACTATGCGGGTAAACTGAAGAACGACTTTATATTCGCCAAAAGCAGAAACTACTCTACAGCACTCGAGGCTTCACTCGGCGCAAACAACGTTCCGGTATCGGTATACGAAAATCTTGTTGCGCAGATAAACAACAGCCTGCCTACGCTGCACCGGTTCCTCCAGCTGAAGAAAAAAATGCTGGGCGTCGATACACTGCACTACTATGACCTTTATACCTCTCTGGTAAAAAAGACTGAAATGAACTTTACTATAGATGAAGGCCAGAAACTCTCGCTGCAGGCACTCAGGCCGCTCGGGGAGGAATATCTGGCTACTGTCCAGAAGGCCTATGACAACAGATGGATAGACTACTATCCTACAGAAGGCAAACGCAGCGGTGCTTATTCTTCGGGTTCAGCTTATGACGTCCATCCCTACATACTTACAAACTGGATGGATAATTATGAATCGCTTTCGACACTGGTCCATGAAATGGGACACACGATGCACAGTTATTACTCAAACTTATCGCAGCCGTTTTCAAATTCAAACTATTCGATATTTGTAGCCGAAATAGCCTCTACGCTGAATGAGAACCTGCTCAACCGCTATATGGTAAATAATTCAAAAAGCAGGGAAGAGAAGCTCTATCTGCTCGGAAGCTATCTCGAACTGCTCAGGACCACAATATTCCGGCAGACTCTCTTTGCAGAATTCGAACTGGATGTGCACAAGCTTATCGAAAAGGGTGAATCGGTTACAGGTGAGCAGCTGAGCGAGATTTATCTCAATCTGGTCAGAAAGTACTATGGCCATGATAAGGGGATATGTATTGTCGATCCGTACATAGCGTATGAATGGGCATATATCCCTCACTTTGTAAATTATACCTATTACGTTTATCAGTATTCCACTTCACTGATTTATTCGACTGCCTTTGCAGAGAAAATCTTCGAAAGCGGCAAACCCGCCGTCGACAATTATTTCAAGATTCTGAAGGGCGGCAGCTCGATGTATCCGGTTGATCTTATAAAGAGTGCCGGTATAGATCCCATGTCAAAAGAACCTTTTGAGCTGACGATGAAGAAAATGAACGATGTAATGGATCAGATGGAGAAACTCATAAAATAAACACTTCCGTTTCCATATTGACTTGACATCCTTATGTGAGTTCGTTACTTATATAGTAATGACGATATTCCGCCGGGGTGACTTAACACATCCGGGGTGCTGAAAACATCCTGATTGTGAAGACATCCCGGCCGATAATTACACACAAAAGAAGGAGTTCAGGTATGACAGTACCAATCGAAATATCCTACAGAGATGTCCTTAAAACAGACGCAATCGACGAGCTTATCAGGGAAAAAGTACAAAAACTCGACCGGATCTGCGATCATATCCAGTCCTGCAGAATTGCAATCGAGAAGCCGCATGCCAGTGTAAAGACAGGCAATGCGTTCCGTGTCAGGCTTGACATTACGGTGCCTCCGGGTCATGTCATTGCTGTAAACAAGGAACCCGGCAAAAATGATATGCACACACCTTTGCCAGCTGTAATCAGGGATGCTTTTCTTGCAGCCGAAAAACAGCTGAAAAAACTGAACGAAATTCAGAAAGGAAATATTAAAACCCACGCGTCAGATGCCAATGCAGTTGCGGAAATTATCACTACGGATGCTGCCGGGGAAGAGGCAGAAAGAAATACAGATGAAGATGAAATGAAACCTACCGGAACAGAATAAGTTCCCACTGAAACCCGATCTTAATGCATGAATCCACTTATAACAGGTTATCAAAACTTGGCAAGCCTGGGTGTTCTGTTGATAAACAGAACCTCAGCGCCCCATTCCTCTAGTCTGAGTGCACTGGCTGAAGCCGTAGAGATTTTCAGCCGGTGCATCAGATCTATCGGCATTCCGGGATAATAGCCTAATACACAGCGTTCCGTTTATAATAGTGCTTTTAGTTTTTGTTTTCTGAGTATCTCGATATAACCTTCGAGTTCCTGTGCCCTGTGGCTTCCGGTATGGAAAGAAAGGACCTTTTCCTGGGCCGCCTTGCCCAGAAGAATTCTTTTCTCTTCATTCATCCGCAGATACTTGACTATATCAAAGCCGGAACGTGCGATCAGAACTTCTTTGTTCGGTTTGAAGAATATGTCGATTCCATCCCAGTAGTCGCTTATTATTGGTGTGGCACATGCCGCAGCCTCAAACAGTCTGACACTAGGTGAGTAACCTGCCTGGATCATTGCCTGGCGAGTTACATTCAGTGTAAAGCGCTGCGAGTTGTAAAACCCGCGATGTTTGTCGGGACTTAGGTGCTCGATCCTCCTGACGTTGTTACCCCACTTAATATTTTCCGGGTACTGCGGACCGGCGACGGCAAACTTCATCTGAGTCAGCTGTGCGGCAGGCTCAATCAGCAGTTTCTTCAGCGCAGGCTGTCTGTCGTCACTATATGTGCCGAGATATCCCATGTCGTATGTTTTTTCTTCTGTTTCCTGGTAATATACAGCCGGATCGAAAGAGCAGTAAAGCGGCCGGGCCATAGGAGAGGAATAATGATCTTCGATGTAGCGCAGTGTTTTACCGCCGGTAAATGAAAGATATGCATTGTACTTCCGGATCAGTGACGGATGCAGGTACTCATAATCCTGATTTTTCAGTTTCTGGAGTGTAACAGGCGTATCGATGTCGTAGAATGCGCTTCTTTCGGCATTTGCAGTAACCCATTCGCCAATGGGTGCTCCCTCGGGAACATACGAACCCACCATAGTCAGATCGGCTTCTCTGACAATTTCCGTATAGGAGTCTTTCAGTTCTTCGAGTGAATCATAAAATAATACTCTGCAGTATTCTGGATTCTGTAAGTCACGGTTTTCCTTGTTCCATGGTGTATTTCTCTCAAGAAATGTAACACTATGCCCCCGTTCTTTCAGTGCCTTGACCAGGCCCCGGTAAGTCGTTGCATGCCCGTTGCCCCTTGATGAAGTAATCGTCAGCCCAAGTATAGTAATATTATATTTTCTTTCCATTTAATTAGCTCCGGTTATAGAATATTGTCTCCTCAGCTTTCCTGAAGGATCTGATTATACAGCCACATATATTCATTTTTTGTACGGGCTGGTTTAAAGCATTCAGCCCTCTGTCTGGCTTTTTCCCTGTACATATTGCACAGCTGCTCATCTTCAATTAGCCGGTTTACATTCTCTGTCAGTGCCTCCCCGTCATCAGGTTTAATAAATATGGCAGCATCATCCCACAGCTCTCTGAGCGACGGTATATCTCCGAGTACCAGAGCACAGCCGGAAAGTGCTGCTTCTAGTATGGATAATCCGAAAGGTTCGTAGCGTGCAGGTGAAACGAAAATACTTGCGCGTGATAAAATATCAGCCAGCTCTCTGTAGGAAAGTTTTCCGGTTATATTTACATTCTGAAACCGCATTGCTTCTCCCGCAGGTGATACATCCTCACCGGCAATACAGACGGGGGCATTGATGCGTTCAGCAGCATCTGCAAGAAGTTTGATGTTTTTTGCCTCATCCCAGAGGCGGCCGGCCGAAACGACAAGATTCTCTTTTTTAACGGCGGGACTGAAACTGTGAAGACTTCTGCAATTGTATACTGCCCCCATACTCTTAAAGTTGCCGTAGTATTTCTTCAGGTACTTCAGCATCGTAAAACTTGGTGCTGTGACTGCGTTGGCTCCGGTAAGTCCGCGCGTTACGTTCTTCCGGTACGTATTCCAGCATTCGTCAGGGACGCTTTTCTTTACAGACTCATACCATGAATAAATACATGAATGTCCTACTACAAGCTTCGGGATGCCAAAAGACATCTGTCCGAATGTGAACTGGTTCAGATGCACCAGATCGGGTCTGAAATCAGCGCAGATCTGTCTTAGCCATTTTTCAGCTTCATGAATTTCGTCCCATGGATCCTCCATCCATTCCAGTTTATAGCTGCTGGAAAACAGTGTAACATTGCCGAGCTTTTCAAGTTCTTCAAGTTGTGATTCGTCGGGAAGTCTGCCCATTGCGGCAAGCGCAACCTGCACCTGGTTTTCCTGCAGCAGATGTGCCATTTCCAGAGCGTAAGTCCAGACTCCTCCCACGGTGTCTGTTGTCATAAGAATTCTTCTGATATTGTCCGATGGCATTGAGTCATGTAGCATGGTTTACCTGCTCCGTATTATGTGAAAGTGTATATGTGAAACTGTCGTTTATGCATTTGTTCCCGTGAAAAACTGAGTCTAGCACGTCTACAGTTTTAACCAGGTGTTCGATTTCAGGTTTGCTGCCCTGGACTGCCGGTCCTTCTGAAGTGAATTCCTTCTGAAGTGAATTCCTTCTGAACAGAGACTGTTATTCAGCATTACCTTCATTCAGTCCAGACCTATCCTGTCTGTACCTAAGAAGGCCAGTACAGGCTTGTACCTCATAAAATTTAACCTAAAAGAATTTGCTAAATAATCAAGCAATTAAATTCACTGCCTGCACAGACGAAGTTAACAATTTGTTAATATTGGCTTAATATTGACTTAACAATAAAACAGTAATTTTGGGTATCAAAATGGCATGCTGAAAAATAACTACTATAAAACAGACAATAACAGTATGGAGAAACAATGAAAAAATATCTTGGAATACTTTTAGTTTCAGCACTGACCGCGTTTACTACTGTCGCTGCACAGGAAGAGGAAACCGGTTCCGCAGAGCCCGATTCTGTAGTCTATGCGACGAAGGGAGATGTGGAAGAGGTAAAAGGAGCTGTAGAAGGACTCAATGAATCTTACCTCGAGACAAAAACAACTGTTGACGCTCTGAAGAAATTAAAAGTATCCGGTTATATACAGGCACAGTTTCAGTCTTCAGACAAAGACGGGGCAAAGGCTTCTTACTCGGGCGGTGATTTCCCCGCAACTGCACATTCAAGATTCATGGTAAGAAGGGGGCGAGTAAAATTTAATTATGATAATGACGCTACACAGTACGTACTTCAGCTCGATGCAACCGAAAAGGGAGTAGGCCTAAAGGACGCATATGTCAGTGTAAAAGAACCCTGGTTCAGGGCGGTTTCACTTACAGCAGGTGTGTTCGACAGACCTTTCGGCTTCGAGATTTCCTATTCATCATCCAGCCGCGAAACTCCTGAACGCTCCAGACTGTTTCAGACGCTTTTCCCGGGAGAAAGGGATCTGGGTGCTAAGATAGAGATCGGAGCTCAGGACGGGCCGCTCAGCTATCTGAACCTGAAGGCCGGGTTGTTCTCGGGAAACGGCATAGCAAGCGAAACAGATAACCACAAGGATTTTATAGGACGGCTTGGTTTTACAATTCCCCTCGATCAGATCAACCTCGCAATTGACGGCGGTGTGTCCGCATATATCGGCAAGGTAAAACTGGATATGCCTTCATCGGCCACTTCGACTGTGCTGATAGATTCACTGGTGGACGGAAAACTGAAATATAAATCCGTCACAACCACTACCACTCCGAAAGCATATAATCTTGACAAGGCAAATCCCGCCGCAGAGACCGGCAAAGATTACGAAAGAACATATATAGGCGGGGATCTTCAGTTCTACTACGACCTGCCGGTCCTGGGCGGATTTTCTCTGAGAGGTGAGTACATACAGGGCAAGCAGCCGGGTACAGCCTCCTCAAGCAGTGCATATAAAGCAGGAAGCGGTGACCTGTATATGAGAAATTTCTCGGGATATTATATAAACTATATTCAGAACGTAGGTCTCAATAACCAGTTCGTGCTGAAATACGATGTCTACGATCCTAATACTGATGTGACGGGCAGTGAGATCGGACAGGGCACTTCAAAGTTCAGCGCTGCAGATCTGAAATACAGTACACTCGGACTGGGCTGGATTTTTCACTTAGATGCAAACGTAAAATTCCTGGTCTACTACGACATGGTTACAAACGAAAAAGTAAGCAGCTCCTCACCTGCATCACTCTCGGCTTACAGAGACGACATAAAAGACAATGTTTTTACTTTCAGAATTCAGTATAAATTTTAATAATATAATAAAGCTCCCTCTGTCTGACAGAGGGAGCTGATCAAGACAAAGGAGAAAAATAAATGAAAAAATTAGCAGTATTTGTATTGTTTGCGGCAATGGCATTCGGATTTGTGCCGCTGAACGAAACCATTACGGTAAAGGGTTCAGACACAATGGTAATACTTGCACAGCGCTGGGCTGAAATATATATGTCGAAGCATCCGAATGTAACTATTCAGGTAACCGGCGGCGGAAGCGGTGTGGGTATATCAGCGCTCATAAACGGAACTACGGATATCGCAAATGCTTCGCGTCCTATGAAAAAATCTGAACGCGAAAAACTGAAACAGAGATATAACACACTGGGTGTCGAAATAAAAACCGCAAAGGACGGTCTGTCTCTCTATGTAAGTCAGTCAAATTCAGTTAAGGAACTGTCCATGGACCAGATCAAACAGATATATACAGGAAAGATAACCAACTGGAAACAGCTGGGCGGCAAGGATGCAAAGATCATTGTCTACGGCCGCGAGAACAGTTCGGGCACTTATGTATATTTTAAGGATAACGTTCTGGGCGGAGCAGATTATACCTCAACCATGCAGAGCCTTCCTGGTACGGCTGCTGTGGTTAACGCAGTTGCCAAAGACAAAAACGGCATAGGGTTCGGCGGTGCAGCGTATGCAAAAGGAATAAAACTGATGAAAGTAAAGAAAGACGCCAATTCGAAGGCATACGAACCTACAGAAGAGAATATCAAAAAAGGCGATTATCCGATCACCAGATACCTCTACATGTATACCAGAACCAAGCCATCGGGAGCAATGAAACAGTACATAGACTGGATACTCAGTTCTGAAGGACAGTCAGTAGTGGCAAAGGTGGGATATTTCCCTGTAAGGTAAGTCAAAGGGAAATAAAGAATTTAATAATGTGCGGCGTGCAAAGTGAATCTTTTTCACTTTGCACTCCATTTATAGTACCGAAGGGAAAATGTTAAAAAAAATATTGAACAGAAAACAGCAGGAACAGATACATCCGTTTTTGAAAAAGAAATTCCGCCTGAGCGAAATCCTCGCTGAATATATTATCAGGGCGGTATCATTCTCTTCTTTTGCGGTAATTATACTGATATTCATTTTCGTATTCAGGGAAACTCTCCCGATATTCCTGTCTCCTGAAAAAAACAAATCTGCGCAGGAAGAAATGGTGCAGGAAACCTATGGCGAAGATCCGGCAAATCCGCTGCCGCAGGAATACAGCAGTGAAAACAGCCAGACACAGGACAACAGTCATCAAAGCGGTGCTACATTCAGCAACCTCATGGGTGATAACTGGCAGCCGGTCGGCGATTCACCGAAGTACGGTCTGTGGCCATTGTTCGTGGGTAGTTTCAAAGTAACTATAATATCCGTACTGATTGCAGCTCCTATAGCAATACTTGCAGCCCTGTTTACTGCAGTGCTCGCCCCGGGATGGCTGAAGGAAATAATCAAGCCGACCATAGAACTGCTGGCCGGATTTCCTTCGGTGGTAATAGGATTCTTTGCACTGGTGGTCATTGCAACACTGTTTCAGGATCTGTTCGGATATCAGTACCGGCTGAATTCGTTTATCGGCGGTCTGGCTCTGTCACTGGCAGTCATACCCATTATCTACACTGTGACGGATGACGCGCTGAACACGGTGCCAAAACTGTACTCAGAGGCCTCGCTGGCGCTGGGAGCAACGAAATGGCAGACGGCTCTGTTTGTAGTACTGCCGGCGGCGACACCGGGAATTTTTGCGGCAATACTGCTGGGAGTAGGACGCGCATTCGGCGAAACTATGATAGTGCTTATGGCCACCGGAAATGCTTCGCTGATGTCATTCGGAATTTTTGAACCGGTGAGGACCATGTCCGCTACTATCGGCGCGGAAATGGCTGAAGTGGTATTCGGAGATACACACTATAACGTGCTGTTCCTGATCGGATCGATATTGTTCGTATTTACTTTCGTACTGAATGCAATTGCGGAATTCTATGTGAGAAAACGCCTGCTCGTAAAATTCGGAGGAGCCTGATATGAAAAACAGGATACTCGGCGGATCGGTTTATTTTCTGACGGCATTTATGGCGTTCTTTGTTGTGGCTGTAACAGTACTGATACTTATTTATATTGCAGCAGGGGGATCTTCAACTCTGAGCTGGGAATTTCTTACAGCCTCGCCAAAAGAGGGAATGACAGGCGGCGGAATTTTTCCGGCAATCGTAGGAACAGTTTTGCTGGTGCTGCTGATGTCAGTTGCCGGAGTGCCTGTAGGTACTATAACTGCAATCTACCTGACAGAATATGCAAAAAAGAATTCCATATTTACACGCATGATACGCTTTGCAGTCAACACTCTCGCCGGAGTTCCGTCGATAGTGTTCGGACTGTTCGGACTCGGATTCTTCATTCAGTTCATCGGATCGGGAATGGATAAAATATTTGCTGCCGGAGGAATTGACGTACGCTGGGGACAGCCGAACCTTCTGTGGTCGAGTCTTACTATGGCGCTGCTTACACTCCCGGTTGTCATAGTGTCGGTTGAGGAGGCGCTGCGCTCTGTGCCAAACGAGCTCAGGGAAGGCAGCCTTGCTGTGGGTGCAACGAAATGGCAGACTATCAGGAAAATCGTACTGCCCAATTCTGCAACTGGTATACTGACCGGAGTAATACTCGCTATCGGCAGAGGCGCCGGAGAAGTTGCCCCAATATTGTTTACCGGCGCTGCATACTACCTTCCTCAGCTGCCAGGCTCTTTATCCGATCAGTTCATGAATCTGGGCTACCACGTGTATATAATGTCCACACAGTCCACGGATGTTGAAGCTACTAAGGGGATACAGTTTGCAACAGTACTGGTGCTGTTATTTGTAACGTTTTCGCTCAATTTTCTTGCAGTATTTCTGAGATACAGACTGCGTTCACGAAAAAAATAGTCAAATATAAATGAAGAAAAAAGAAACAGTAATAAGTGTAAAGGATCTGAACCTGTCCTATGGCAGCAAACAAGTTCTTAAGAACATCACTATGGATATCTATTCACACAACGTAACAGCCCTTATAGGGCCTTCCGGATGCGGGAAGTCGACTTTCCTGCGCACTCTGAACAGGATGAATGATCTCATAGACAGCACTAAGGTCTCCGGCGAGGTCACCATAGAAGATATTAACATTTATGATCCTCGTGTGGATGTCGTGGAGCTGAGAAAGAAGGTAGGCATGATATTTCAGAAGTCCAACCCTTTCCCCATGTCCGTTTACGACAATATTGCTTACGGTCCGAGAATAATGGGCATGAGGACAAAGAAAGAGCTCGATGAGATAATTGAAAAAAGCCTGAGGGGTGCAGCGCTCTGGGATGAGGTGAAAGATGAACTGCATAAGATGGGTACAGCTCTTTCAGGAGGACAGCAGCAGCGGCTGTGTATTGCAAGAACTATTGCGGTCAATCCTGACATAATACTCATGGATGAGCCTGCCAGCGCACTCGATCCCATATCAACATTTAAAATAGAAGAACTGATCTTCGAGCTCAAGAAAAACTACACGATTGTTATAGTTACACACAATATGCAGCAGGCAGCACGCATCAGCGACAATACAGCATTCTTTTATCTCGGAGAGCTGATCGAATATGATTCCACAAGCAAACTATTTACCAAGCCGGCACTGAAACAGACTCAGGATTATATCACAGGAAGATTCGGCTGACATCACTCTTCGGAAATCAGTATTGCCCCTATTATTATTATAATTGTGGCTATCGTCTTTTTCAGGAGATCGTGTTCTTTGAATATCCTTCCTCCTATAACCACGGCAAACAGTACGGATATCCGTTTGACTGCCAGCACTACTGCAATTGGTGCAATCCGGAAAGCCAGCACCTGTGTATAACGGTATCCTATAGTAAGCACGGCAACCGTTATTATCAGTAAGAGTATATTGCGGTTGTACCCACTGCAAATATTATCCGATCTGCGTGTGAAATAATATGTTACAGCAAAAACAAGCAGAAAAAAGAACTGCTGAAAAACCAGGAATGCCTCCGGCTGCAGCCTGTAATTCTTCAGTATCATCTTGTCAAGTATAGACGTTATGGTAAAAAGCGAAAGGGCAATGAGTACATAATGATGATTCCTGGAACGGACAAATACACGGAACGGTTCAGCCAGGCCTGCCTTTCCTTTTGTTTCCAGCAGATAAGTGCCGGAGGCGAGCAGGACTATACCCGCAATCTCAAAACCGCTCAGCGATTCTCCCAATATTATGAATGCAAATATTGCCACCAGTCCCGGAGTAAGTGCCATCAGCGGAAGGGCTCCGCTCAGTTCCAGATTGCGTATTGACTGCATTACATAGAAAAATGCAAATGAGCCCAGGAGTGACTTAATAAACAATACCGCTACTGCCATGGCAGTAATAGCGGAAAAGTTTACTGTCAGCAGGAAGGGCAGAGAGAAAAGACATCCGAACAGCGATACCATCAGTGAGAATCCCAGTGCATCAACGGAGAATAGTATCTTTTTCTGCGTTATCGCAGAAGCAGCTGACAGCATGGCGGAAATAAACGCAATTATAAGCCAGGACATATGAGTTTAGAATTATTTTGGTTAAAGAATATACTGCTTTACCAGCAGAGATTACCGGCAGTTCTTAAAACTTTATATTGGTTTTCAGAAATATGCTGCGTCCGGGTTCAATCGTAATGCTGCCCCGGTTAGTCGACAGATGATTCCTGTAAGCTTTGTCAAAAACATTTTCCATCCCGGCAGACACCGTCATGCTCAGCATCCCCAGATTAAAAGGATTGCTGCTGAGGTACAGGTTGCAGAGAGTATATCCTGGAGTGGTGATTTCTCCTGCTGCAACGTTGTTTTGTGCCGAGAAGAATACTGCCGACAGATCCCACTGTACATAATCAAGAATATCTCCGCGCACTCCTGTACTGCCGTTGAATGGTGCTATCTGCGGCAGGTTAGTGTGGTTGCCTGTATCTTCGCCTCTTACATATGCCGCTGTGGAGTATATGGTCAATTCTCTGTATATGCGTCCTTCAGCCTCCATGTCATATCCGTAGAGTGTGCTCTTGCCGATATTTGTTTTTACCAGCGCATCCCTGCCTTCAAATTTCCCCGGGACTTCGGCCACCAGTTCGCTCATGAAATTGACAAAGCCGTTGATGCTGAATCTCAGAATATTACCCGAGAATTTTATACCGGCATCGAAGAAGTAACCTCTTTCAGGTTCCAGCTCCGGGTTGCCGGCTTTTATCAGTCGTCCCTGTTCTATATACTGATACCGTTCTTCGAGCGAAGGGGAACGGAAAGAACGCGCTGCATTGAGTGAGAATGAGAGCTGTTCGTCTGTACGCAGTAACAGTCCCAGATTAAAGCTCCACGAAACGTCATCCGAATTATTCTCTGCCCATATCTGTTTCTGTCCGGCAGGAGAATAATTGACTGTGCCGCCGGTGATCTCCATGACGGGATTCAGTACAGATTCATTGTGCACATATATCTTATCCAGTCTGCCGCCAATACTGACACTGAGCCGCTTTGGCAGGAGCCTGATCTCATCCTGTACAAAAACTCCTATGCTTCTGTACCATGATTTTGGAAGGGGCTTTTCGACTATGATTTTCTGCAGCTGTGACTTCAATGTCTTTCCGTCGGCTTCGAATGTAGATATGAGCTGGTATTTTGAACGCAAGCCCTCATAGTTCCTCTGCCATGCCTCTGCGCCGGCAATGATGTAATGAGAAGATCCGGCGATAAAATCCGACTGCAGTTCAAATCCGTTTGTGAAGTGGTCGGCTGCAGGGGTGATCTTCAGAACCTCTACCTGCTGTGCCGGCTTCCCATTTTGAGCGGGAATTTTTTGTATCGTACCAGGCAGGTTTTCTACATCGCGCAGTATATACTGATGGTAATACTTGGCCGATATATTTCTTATTGTTTCTGAAATATTGCTGCGTGTAAAAGAAAAGCTGAACAGTTCACGCTTTTCTCTGGGATAGCGCACAACAGCGTTATCCGGGAACAGGGGATATCCTCCCGGTATGCCTACATCGTCTGCATAATATCTCTGATAGTCGGCTGATATTTCTGTGTTGGAATAAGGTCTCATATTGAGCGCGGCGGATATACTGTTGTCGCTGAAGCGGCTGTTATTCAGAGTGCCGCGCGGGGTTTCAGCGTCACCGGCCTTTCTCAGAGATGATGAAACTTTTGCAGTCCACCAGTCTGCTGATGCAGTAAGTGAGAGTGCCCCGCTCCTTAGCTGGTTGACACTGCTGTATCCTGCTGAAACAGAACCGCTCAGTTGGAACCCGGATGAATAGACAGGTGAAGATGTGATGACATTTATAACTCCGCCCATTGCGCCGGTCCCGTATAGCGAAGAAGCAGCCCCCTTTATTACTTCTATCCTGGAGATATCATTTATATCGATCATGGACAGGCCTGCTGAGATGTCAGTGGCAGTTTCAATTCGGTTTCCGTCTACCAGCATTACTATACCCGAGCGGCTCATACCGCGTATGCTCAGAGAAGTGCTCCACACACCATCGCGCATAAGAGAAATGCCGGGTATGAATCTTAACGCTTCTGCCGGGGTCTGTGCAGGAAGTTTCATGATAAGTGCGGAATCGGCAATGCCGACAGGAAGAGCCAGATCGTTTATTTGGGAAGTATGCCGCGTACTGGTTACAGTGATATTGCTGACTGTCAGAGAGGGCAAAGGAGATTGAACCGTATCGCGCACAGCAGTACTGCTCTGGGCAAGAGAATGTATTGATAATGAGAATAACAATGCGGGAATAAAAATGGCTTTCATATCCTTTTAGCAGTTTATTAAGTGCAATTTAACAAAAATAAAAACAAAAAAAAGATATGAAAGCCTTACAAAAACAAGCCTGCAGCGGTTCGCATGGCTATGGTACTTTTGTCGCCAGCCCGTGCAGAAAATTTACATTGAAATAATTAAAATCCGCTCCGGTGACGTATGTATCCATATTCATGTCCGTATTCAGGTATCCAGATGCGGACGAATAAAAATCCAGGAAGAAATCGTTGAAGTCAGAACCGTTGATTATACCGTCACCGTTGCAGTCACCAGCTGCCATTGCGTATATCCCGTTTTCCAGCTTCAGCTCGCCGGCTTCTGCCCCGTATATGGCTGCGGCAGAACTGGTAAAGTCAAACAGACTGGCAGATGAGCTGAATACAACGGGCAGGGCGCTCATTACTGCAAGATGATTCCTGTGTTTTACTTTCAGGTAATAGCTGCCCGGAATAAGGTCAATACCGGTCAGATCGGTGGATCCGTCGTCACTGACTATTCTGCCGTTCTTGTTCAGAAATGCACTGTATGAAAATACCGGAGCAGATGTATCCGATGTTTTGAACTGCAGAAGTACCCAGTCGGTGACACTGTCGGGTATGGCCGATACTGTTCTTGGACTCTCACTGTATGGAGAGGAAAGAGGAATACTGCCGTGAATGGAGGACATTTCACCTTTTGACAGATCGTATGGACCTTCCAGGAAAACCTTTGCACTGATTGCAACCCTGCCGTCCGGTTTCCCGGCTGTCACTGCAGGTTCTTCGGCAGCATAATCTCTGACATAGCAGTTGTCAAAAAATGCTTCACCGCCGGAGGAACCCTCAAGGTAAAATTTAGATATGAGAGATTCATTCAGTACATCGAGCGAGGTTATGAACTGATCATCGATGAATATATCTGACGTGCTGCTTCTGACCTTTATTTCGAACTTGTGCCACCCCAGGCTTCTTTTGATATTCGATATAGTATAGACTAATCCGGCAGTGTGGTAGACATAGTATCCGGCAGATTTGTTGACTGCCAGACCGACACCGATCGATCGCGAGCTGACATTATCAAATATTCTGAACATCCCCTGTGAGAGTGTATCAGTGGTCATATTGTCATAGAGCCAGACGTTATAACTGTGCTGTCCGTTGTATTGTTTGGCTACTCTGGGGGCCGGGCTGCTGCCCGCAAGCCTGAGAGCCTTTGCCCCGCCTTTATGATATGTATCAGATATTTTTACACTGCCCTGCAACTGATCCCACTGATGCGGCATAAGGAACTTCTGCAGCGTGCCTTCAGTATAGGCAATGTGCCAGTTGCGGTTCTTATTTCGTCCGGAATACCATATTCGCAAAAGAGAATCCTGTTTGATAAATGAAACCCTGTAAATGTTAAAATTATCCCAGCCGTCAAATGACGGCGAAAGTATGGGCTTGTCGTTGACCTGCCAGTTGATCTTGTCTGTACTTTCACCGTAATACAGACTTGTCTTTGCGCAGTCGCTCGTATAAACCGGGTATGTTGCAAGCAGCATTATATATTTTGTGCCGTCACGGATTACATTTATATGCCATATCACCTTATCGGGCTGTGAAATATTTACCGATTGTTCGGGCCCCCAGTTTATTCCATCCGCGGAAGTCCTCATATAGAGTGATGATTTGTTGTCATAGCATCCTTTGGACCTTACATACCATACGTAGTAAGTACTGTCTTCATAGATGAATGCAGGCGACATCAGATGATAGGGGAAACTGAATACCGTCTGGGGTAGGGACCAGTGTATCCCGTCGGCAGAAGTCATATGTTTTACATACGTATTGCTGTCCGGGTTGGATTCATTGAAATACACATGCATGGTATCGTTGACAACCAGTATATCCGGATCGTTATTCCATCCTGGTGCGGCAGGCATCGGTACGATGGGGTTGGTAAGTCCGGGCGGGACACTCCAGTTCATTCCGTCCTGGCTGACCAGCATAGACGGGTTTTCAAAATCGTCGACTCCTTTCGGATAGGGAGTCATGGCCATCCAGTATTTGTATCCTTTCCATCCATCGGCGAAATAAAGGACGTCCGGATGTACCGCTTCACCTGCTCCATAATATGTCGGCGTATTGAGATAATTGGCTGCATTCATGGTCTGAAATGATTCAAAGTCATCATAAAATCTGAACATGCCGGCCGCAGTGTTCAGGTCTGGCGCTGATACATTGCCGGAGTATAGGTAGATCGTTTTGCTGCTGCCTGCAGCAAGATACGGAATTTTTACCCAGATAACCGCAGTATCAGGATATATGAATGTTTCGATGTAATAATTCAGGATTGTTTTTCCGTCCGAATCTGTGAACCTCAGGTCGTTTCCCGCCGGACTGCATTTTGAAAAATCGAAGTTTGTTTCCCCCAGAGAGATTTTCACGTTATAGTTGCTCAGGCCCCCGTTTAGCGACGGATTTGATATATGGAGAGGTATTCTGTAGGACCACATATTGTCAAACCAGTCCTGTGCTGAAACCCGAGGTGTGCAGATGATACCGATCGCGAATAGATACAGGTAAAAATATTTACGCATAGATATCCTTTCATCACTTTCCTTAGTATGAGAACTAGATTGGGTTTAAAGATGGCTTATAAATAAAATCTAAGAAGTAAAGTGTAAAAATCAACAGGGATAGGGAAAAAAACAGCGCCAAAAGAATAAAAAAATGACACTTTCAGGATCCGGTTTGGAAAGATCAGCAGTGTGCAGAGGCTTCAGGACTCGTATTAGAATCCTGAAGAAACTGCCTTCCAGTATTCACGGCGCAGCTGTGTGGAGTTTTCCGGGTTGGTTCTGATCTGAAGCACGTGCAGACCGTCCCGGTTTGTGGCTTCTGCCAGTGAGCTTCTGAAATGCTGCCAGGAAGTTATATCTGTAAATCTGCCGCCGTAGGATTCGGTGAAGCCTTTGAAATCCAGGTGGTGCGGTGTGATGAAATATTCATCGAATATGTCTTTTTCTTTTGCAACAGGCAGCATTTCAAATATGCCGCCGCCGTTGTTGTTGACAAGTACAACTGTAAGATTAAGCGAGTACCTTTTGGCTGCCAGAAGCCCGTTCAGGTCGTAATAAAAAGCAAGATCTCCCGTTACAAGTATAACTCGTCTGCCCGTTTCACCGTTCAGAACAGCAGAGATTCCCAGTGCTGTAGATGTAATGCCGTCGATACCGCTTGCGCCTCTGTTGTTAAATATCGTGACATTCTTCCTGCTTATGGGTGCAAAGTAGTCGAGGTCTCTTGCCGGCATTGAATTGGAAATCATTATGGCTGAGTTTTCAGGGATCTCACTGATGAGTTCCGTGATTATCCTTCCTTCAAACGGGAATTCGGCTTCTGATATATATTTCTCCTTAAGCCGGGATGCACTTTCTTCGGCGCTGCTGAACAGTCTCAGATACCCGCTGTCGGTGCGGGAGATAAAACCGCGTTCATTCAGGAATTCAAGGAATGAATTGCAGAATTCAGAAGCACCGGACCTGATTATTCCGGCAGAAGAATTATACGGATCGATCCAGTTGCTGCCGCTGTTGACGGGAAAGATATCGCCCCGGAAATTCTCGAGGAAACTCTCGATTGCCTTCGATGTGGGATTTTTACCAAACAGTATTATGGTCTCCACGCCGGTGCGCGAAATGAATTGCTGCGAGCGCAGATAACCTTCATAATTGCAGAAAAAATTCGATTTGTCGTGTGTGCCTGATCTCAGATTGCTCATCCCGTCAGTTAACACAGGACTGCCGAGCCGGCATGCCAGCTGTGAAAGCAGGCTGCTGAAAGATGCATCAGCACTGGCCGGACCGGCTATGAACATTATCCTTTTATCGATTATTTTTTCGAACAGATCGTGCAGAACTGCTTTCTCCACTGAGCTGTTTCCCGCAGCAAACTGATATGATCTGTCATCACTCATGATTTCTGTCAACAGTGATTCCTCAATCTCATCGGTAAAGGCGAAGGATTCCAGCGGTTTTCTGAACGGAAAGTTTATATGCACAGGTCCCATCGCGCTATACAGTGATTCAAAGTAGCTGCGGCGCGCCAGCGATCTGATATGCCGCAGTCTGGACTGAGTAATTTCCGGCAGGCCGGCGTCGAAAAATTTAACGGCAAAATTTCCATACAGGTTGGTCTGACTGATAGTCTGGTTTGTACCGCAGTCGAGCATTTCGAGCGGTCGGTCTGCAGTGCATATTATAAGCGGTGTACGCTGCTGAAATGCTTCAATGACTGCCGGAAAATATTCTGCAGCAGCCGTACCGCTTGTCGATACAACAGCCGCGGGCATTCCGGATGCCCTGGCAATTCCGAGGGCAAAGAATGCTGCCGATCTTTCATCTATCAGGCTGAAACAGGTAACCGAAGAGTGTCTGGCAAAGGCAGAGGTCAGCGGTGTGTTTCTGGAGCCTGGTGACAGCACGGCGTAGCGGAGTCCGCACTTTACCAGTTCTTCTACAAATAGTTCGCTCCACAAGCTGCTTCGGTTGATTTTTTTATTCATTATTTCTGGGCTTCGTCTGTAAAAAGGGATAATATTGGCTTCAGCTTCATTTCCGTTTCCTTGTATTCCGTATTGGCTTCCGAGCCGTCTACAAGGCCGCATCCGGCGAATGCATAGAGCTTCTTTCCTTTCAGAAGAGCCGAACGGAGAGCTACTGAGAATTCTCCTTCACCTTCAAAATTAAACCATCCGATTATACCGCTGTACAGACCCCGCGGATAAAGTTCGAGTTTTTTTATTGTGCTGAAAGCTTCCTGCTGCGGTACTCCGCATACTGCAGGAGTAGGATGCAGATTTTCCAGTAATGGAAACGGACTGCGGAAACCAGGGCACTCGGCATATATAGGGGTCCAGATATGCTGAATGTTGAACAATTTCTTTATTGCGGGTTTTTCGTCATAGGTGACTTTGCAGTCGAGCTGGCTGAGCGCAGAACTGATAAAATTTCTTACCGTGATATGTTCGCGCAGGTTCTTGTCGTCCTGAAGGAGCTGTTCTTCCAGCATAGTGTCTTCTTCAGGCGTATTGCCTCTCGATGCAGAACCGGCCAGAGCATCGGTTTCAATCCTGTTCCTGCTGATTCTGATCAGCTTTTCAGGTGATGCCCCGAAGAAAGTGGACTTTGCTGAATGGTATGCAAAAATATAACAGTCCCTATAGCGCCTTTTCAGCTGATCCAGCAGGCATGCAATTTCAGGTTCCCTGTTCAGCGAGATTTCAATATTTCTGGAGAGAACTACTTTTTCCAGTTCGCCAGACTCAATTTTCTCAATCGCCTTTTTGGCATTTTCTATCCATTTCTTTTTATCCTTCGGAGTATTTCCGGCAATGCCGGAAACAGCGGCATTTATAGTCGGATTTACTGCTTCAGATGCCTGTCTGACTGCTTTATCTGCATTCAGAAAAGCGGATATCCTGAAATTGAATTCTTCTATGATTTTTTCCCTGCGCGAATCGTGCTGTATCAGGAAATTATAAATGATGAACGATCTGTCGTTGTCTTTATAAAAGAGTATTTTAGGTACTGTCCAGTTCGAATCGCTGTAGTTGCTCCACAGCTCTGAATCCGTTTCCGGCGCGAATTTCATGGCACCCATAAAAACCGGCACTGACTCCAGACCGAGTTCGGCAAAATTGCTCCTGAAATTCTCGCGCCAAGGCCTGATCTTCTTCTCAGTGGCGGCAAACCTGCCCTTGCCGTTTTCGACTACTGATATCAGCTCACCCAGCCCAAGGAACATAATGCCGCGGGCAGGGATTTCCCAGAAAAATGACTTCTCGTGTGTTCTGGCATAGTTGATAATTTCTTTCTCTATGGGCTTCAGATCACCCTGGAATGCAAAACCAGCTAGAGACGGGGAAGGATTCTGAGTGTTTTGTAATATCTCGCCGACAAACTGCTCAAATTTTTCTGTTGAAATAATGTCCAATTTACTATTATCTATTGTTTAAAATATTTTTGTTTCAATGACTCACCCTGCGGTAAGTAAATATATAAATTATTATAAAAAAATTAAAAACAAAAGTCTTTATTTTTAATATCCGGCAGTAATAACAGGCCTTCTGCATGCATGGCATTCATACCGATCCAGCAGCCGGGAAGACTGGAAATTACTCTTGAATGTTTGAATTTGAAAAGTTTAAATAAAAATTTTTGGACTATTTGAATTAAATAAAAAAGACTTATATTTAATATACTGAAGAACCAGCCGGGCATGGCCTCAGTGCGGTTTTCAGTGTCTGGAGGATTTTGAAATATCTGTGGAAAATAAAACAATTTTACTAGATGGAAATGTTCTTTGTCATTATAGGATTCGTTACAGCCGCAGGGCAAAATATATACGCCTGCAGTATACACGGATGACAGGACTGGAACTGATAATTCCCGGCGGTATGAGTGCTCTCGATGCGGACAAATTCATACATTCAAAAAAAGACTGGATAAAAAAACACGCTGTCGTACACGCTAAACAGGATGCGGACAGCAGACTGATGTATTTCCTGGGAAAATGCTACAGACTGAGAGAAAATGGCATAATTCCGGGCCGACTGTACAGGATAGAAATTGCAGATCCGGAGATAATAGTCTCAAGGCCCCCGGGAGGTGAAAGGCCTCTCGATGAGCTGCTGGATAACTGGCTTGAGCAACGGGCCCACAGATATCTGCCGGATCGCGTAAGAAATCTGGCAGACAGGCATGGTTTTGTGATTGGGAAAATCTCAATTCGAGGACAGAAAACTAGGTGGGGCAGTTGTTCGAAAAACAGAAACCTGTCGTTCAATTACAGACTCATGGCGTTCAGGGAAGAGGTAATAGATTATGTGATAATTCATGAGTTGTGCCATACAAAACAGATGAATCATTCGCACAAATTCTGGTCCCTTGTCGAAAAGATTGTGCCGGATTATATGGAATTGAGAAGAGAATTAAAAAGAAGAGAATAGAGAGTAACAATTTGGAAGAGAAATACAAGAAAATGGACGAAAAAACAAAACAGGCCTTGAGCTTATGGGATAAACTATTCCAGACTTATGAAAGTATCCGGAAAGTTCAGGCTAGAACAGTATTTGAGCACAATCTGACTGCGCCCCAGTACAATGTGCTCGAGGTACTCTATATTTTCGGGCCGATGCCGCTGAAGAAGATCAGCCAGAAACTCTTCGTAAGCGGAGCCAATATCACGTGTATTGTGGATAATCTGGAAAAAGAAAGCCTGGTCGAGCGCGTGCCTTCTTCCGGGGACAGAAGGATAATTCAGGCCGAACTGACGGAAAAGGGAAGGGCAAAAATGAAAAGCCTGTTCCCCCTGAATGCCAAAAACCTGATGCAGATTACTTCGGTGTTGAATAACCAGGAGCAGGAGGAACTGACTAAACTGCTCGATAAACTGGATACAAATAAAACAGCTGCCTGAAAGATTCCCTTATCCCCGCCATTAAGACGGGGATAAGGATTTTTTTCATCTTTTTCTGAATGTCAGAGAGATCCATTCATCCATCTGCATCTTGTCAATCACCCTGAGGCCAAGCATTACAAACTTATCTGTTATATCTTCTTCATCGGTAAACAACAGTCCCGAGAGTACCAGTGTGCCGTTTTCGGAAAGACGGATAACCAGACCTTCGGCTATATCAATCAGTATGTTCTTGTTTATATTGGCCAGCACAAGATCAAATGGCCGGATATCAATGTCATCCAGCTCGCAGTTGAGTATCTTCACCTTATCGGATACAGCATTCTGTTCGGCATTCTCTATACCGTTTTCGTAACACCATTCATCATTATCAAAGGCAACGGCTTCTGCTGCACCCAGCTTTACGGCTGCTATTGCCAGTACTCCGGTTCCGGTGCCTGCATCCAGCACGCTCATGCCCGGTTTCACATACTTCTCAACCATATTGATCATCAGTTTTGTTGTCTGGTGTTCGCCTGTGCCGAATGACATTTTGGGATCTATGGTGAGTATGATTTTATTCGAGTCATCTGTAGTGTAGCTGCGGAAGCTGGGCTTTATTACTATCCTGTCTGAAACTTCAATTATGTTTATCGTTTTTTCCCATTCTTCATTCCAGTTGCGGTCCTCAATGGTACTCTCCTCCACAGCGAACGAATCTATAAGTTTCTGTCCGCGCAATTGTTCGAGCAGTCCTTCTATTTTTGATTTATCAGTATTTCCGGATTCACCGCAGTATACCTTTATTACACCCGCGTCTTCTGTAACTCCGTCAATGTCGAGCTGCCACAGTACTCCGCTGATTAGTTCTTCCTGATAAGGCGAAACTGTGATTACAAACTCTTTAAATATTTTCATATAGTTACCTGTTCCTGTTTAAATTTATTGTACATCAAATCTCAGAGAATATACGAGTCGTACCAGTACGCGCCCGACCTGTCCCAGGGTTTCCTTGCTGATATTTCTCATATCATCTGACTGTGTGTGCCAGTAGTTGCGCCTGGGGTTCGGTGTGTTGGCTCCTACAAGATCGATATCAATTATGTCTATAGTTTTGAGTCCCGACTGATTCAATGGAATATGGTCATCATATATAGGGCTGCCTTCAGAATCGATGAACATACCGGCATTGACTTTTGCGGCCAGCTGCCAGACCATGTTTGCAACATCGGGTGCAAATACCATTGAGTTGCCCTCCCTGAGGAATCGTGCTTCCTTATCGCCTACCAGGTCGAGGAGTATTCCGAAAGACGGCCTGTAATCGTTGGGCAGTGTTGATGCAAAATACTTTGCTCCGAGGCAATAGTTGTTCAGGTCGCTTGAATGACCGTAGTCCTCGCCGTCGAGCAGTATTATGTCTATACCATAATCCACGGAAGTTGATTTGAGCACGCGTGCAAGTTCGAGCAGTATGCCGACACCGCTGCCGCCGTCATTGGCACCGGGGATGGGTTTATTTCTTTTTGTACTGTCCTTATCTTCATCAGAGCGCGGTCTGGAATCCCAATGTGCGGCAAAGAAGATCCTTTTAGATGCCTTGGGATTAAATTTTGCGATGATATTGGTCAGGTTCAGTTGTTCGTTGTATCCAGGGATCGAAAAATTCTGCATTACCACGGTATCGGCATATTTTTTCAGCTCGGATGAAAAATATTCGAGCGCAGCAGCGTGGCCTTTGCTTCCGGGATTCCTGGGCCCGAACGATACCTGTTTTTCCACCTGAAGAAACGCGTTGTCAGAACTGAATTCTACGGTTACCGAAGGATCTGAAATTCTGTATTCGGGTTTAATCACTTCTTCCTCTTTTTTATTGCAGGAACTGATAGCGAGGGCTAATATGCAAAGTAAGATCAGTTTTTTCATTTGTTTATCTATCCGAAATTATTAAACATGTAAATATACGATTATTGGAGCAAATATAGGTGCTGTATTCGTCCCTAAAATCATATACCGGCCGGTGTATCCCGTTAAGTCAGCGCGTGTGCCGTCTGTCACCGGTAAAACAAAAGAGACCGCAGGTTATTGCATCTGGTTCAGAAATAAATTACTTTGAATTCAGACCATTTAATATCAACCTAATAGGGGGATACACTTCTATATATTGTCCTCTCATTTCACATTCTCTTAAGAAGTACATAGTCCACCGGATTACGTAACGAAAATTACAGGAGCACAAAATGAAAAGACACCTACTGATTATTATTCTCTGTTTAATCCCCATTCAGTTATTGTTCTCTCAGGAGAAACCCGCCAAACCGCGTCTGGGCAATGTCGCACTTACTGTGGAAGGCGGCGCAACGGTGAGTGACGCCGATTTTGACCCGAAGGTACAGCTTATAGGCGGCGGCTCACTCGAATTTTTGTTTAACCCCGAGTCAAAACACGTGTTCGGACTAAAGGGATTTGCCAGCATCGGTTATCTGGCAGGTGACTACAACAACCGTCAGCCCACCAGAAATCATCCCGGATCTTATAAGACCGATCTGTATATACTTGGCGGAGGACTGCAGTACAATTATGTGAACTCTGACGTATTGTTCCCGTATGCTTTTGTGGGCGCTTCATACCTGTGGTTTGATCCCAGGGACGAAGATGGTCACCGGCTTCCATTCAATTCTGCCGACCTGTACAAAAGGACGGAGGGCAATGTAAACGGTGAACTGGGAGTAAGATTCTTTATTGCCGAGAACTTTACAATTAACCTGAGCGGACGCGCGCACTTTAATATAAATGACCGCCTGGACGACTCGCATCAGGGAAAAAATGACGACTGGTTCTATTCAGGTATGGTCGGATTCTCATACTATCTGTTCGGCGAAAAAGACAGCGACATGGACGGCGTATACGATTCCAGGGATGAATGCCCGGGCACACCTTCGGGCGTAACGGTTGCAATCAACGGATGTCCTGAAGATAACGACCGTGATGGCGTTCCAGACTACCTGGATAAATGCCCCAACACACCTATAGGTGTAAAGGTAGATGCAGCAGGCTGTCCGCTCGACGGCGATAAAGACGGCGTTGCTGACAATGAGGATAAATGTCCCAACACACCGGCTGGCGTAAAGGTGGATGCAGCAGGCTGCCCGCTTGACAGCGATAAAGACGGCGTCGCAGACTATCTCGACAAATGCCCGAATACTGAAGCCGGTGCCAAGGTTGACCGCGACGGCTGTCCGCTTGACAGCGATGGCGATGGTGTTGCGGATTATCTGGATAAATGTCCGGATACTCCTGCTGGTACAAAGGTAGATGCCGACGGATGCCCGGTTAAGGAAGCTCCAAAGGAAATTACTTTAAGCGGTCTGGCAACATTTGAAACCGGAAAGGCTGTACTGCAGAGTGCTGCATTTGCAAACCTCGACAAGCTGGTTGCTATGATGAAAGAATTCCCGGCTTCACGCTGGAGAATAGAAGGTCATACAGACAGCAAGGGTTCCGCAAAGAAAAACATGGCGCTTTCACTTGCACGCGCACGCTCGGTAATGAATTACTTTGTCGGCAAGGGTATTGAAGAGTCAAGATTCGAAATCGTTGGTCTTGGCAGCGAGCGCCCTGTAGCTGATAATGCTACTGAAGAGGGCAGAGCCCACAACAGGCGCGTGGTAATTTTCAGAATAGATAAATAATGCTATCAGCTCAGCTGGCTGATGTTATTCATAATAGCATCAGCCATGCTGTCCAATGGAACAACATGTTGGGCTATTCTAAGATCTATGACGCTCTGCGGCATAGAGGGCAGTATTGCGGTTGCCGGATCCTGAGCTAACACGATACCTCCGGCAGCCGATATATATCCGCTTCCAATACTTCCGTCCCTTCCCATTCCGGTAAGTACTACTCCCAGACTTTTAGGGCCGAATGAATCTGCAATGCTTCTGAAAAGCGGGTCGGCAGAAGGGCGTACAAAATTTTCCGGCGGAGTATCCAGCAGCTGAAGTTCAAATTTAGCCGTATCGATCACCATATGCCTGTCACCGGGTGCCAGATAGATTATACCCGGTTTTACAGGAATGCCGTCCTTAGCCAGTATGACACCCATTCTGGTCTGTTCGCGCAGTCTTTCCGAATAGCTTTCGAGCATCCATGCCGGACCGTGCAGCACTATGAAAAACGAAGCAAGCGTAGTGGCTTTAAGTCCGGTGATCACTTCGAGCAGTGTCGAAGGTCCGCCGGTGCTGGCAGCTATTCCGACCCCTACAAATGAAGGTATTCTCTTTTCAATCCTTTCCGGAACGGCAGGACGGTTTATCTCGGCTTTTTTTCTTAGTATGCATGTCTGCAGCCTGTCCAGGACCTCCTGGTTGTGATATGGTTTTGCAATGTAATCGTCGGCACCCGCGTCCATTGCCTTATTGCGTGCGTCGCGTGAGGCAAGGGCGGTGATCACGAGAATGACCGGTGCCGGGTTTTTCATTTTCCTGATGAGGCCAATGAGTTCGATTCCGTCCAGGTTAGGCATCATCCAGTCGGTCAGTACGGCATCGAAATTATCCTGCATGAGGATTTCGCGTGCTTCAAGTCCGTCGCGTGCATAGGTGATTTCATACCCGGCCTTGCCGAGTATTTTTCCCAAAAGCAGTCTGCTCGATGTATTGTCTTCAACTATGAGTACCTTCATATATTGAACCTTCCCCGTCTGGTTGTTGTATGTTTCAGGCTGAGTGTGTAAATAATTTAAAGTACTAAGATATGAAATTATACATAAACAGGAAACCGGAATGTACCGGCCGCCGGTCAGTATAAAAGAAGCCCGTATCAGAATTGAAAATGTCGGGTTGTGCCATTATTCTGTATACGGGCTGGAGGTTGTGTGATGTGAAAATTTATTTTATATGCATTACATATTCTCTTTATCTTCATTTATTTTGGGTTACTATTACTTAGACATCACGGAAATTGGTTTTATTCCAGTATTTCCCGAAAAAAATGCAGCGGCAGTTACTTCTTCCCGCTTGCTTGTATTGCGCAAATATTGTAGTTTTTCGTATTCAAAAGTCAACCTGGGTTCACCATGAAAAAGATCTCTTCCATTGCCGCTCTGGCAGTAATTTTTATGATATCATATTCTGCAGTATTTTATGCATCTGATGGCGGTAACGAAAAAATAACAGTTTTGAGTTACAATATCCGTCATGGTGCCGGTACAGATGATGTTATCGACTTAAGCAGAATTGCTGCTGTTATAAAGTCAGTTGACCCTGATATTGTATCGCTTCAGGAAGTGGATGTGCTTACTAAAAGATCAGGCGGTGTTGATCAGGCGCAGGAACTCGGCAGGCTGACGGGCATGCAGGCTGTGTTCTCACCGTCGATGGATCATTCAGGCGGCAAGTACGGAAATGCAGTGCTCACGAAACTCAGCATAGAGAGTTCAAAAGTATTGCCGCTGCCGGGAGAGCCCAGGTCTGCTTTGTTCCTGAAACTAAAGAAAAATGATTCCGGAATGCATTTTGTTTTTATCGCCACTCATTTCGATACCGACAGCATTCCTCGCATGGCATCTATTCCTTTGATAGAAAAGGAATATGAAACCATGGACGGTCTGCCGGCAATCCTGGCGGGTGACCTGAATGCACTGCCGCACAGCACTGTAATGACTGAACTGTTTAAGAGATGGTGCAGCACAGTATCTACTAATGGATGGTATACATTTCCCTCACAAAAACCTTCAATGCAGATAGACTATATTTTATTCCGTCCCTGCAGTAACTGGCGCGTAGTCAAGTCTGAAGTCCCCGAAGAATCAGTAGCCTCAGATCACCGTGCAATTATGTCGGTTCTGGAACTGATACAGTCCGGAGCGAAATGAAGTTGAGTATGCAGAAAGAGTAAAACAATTATGAAGCTAAAAATATTACACGAGTAAAAAATAAGTCTTGCAAGTAATAAAAAGAATATCTAACTTCATCCAGTTCCTTTAGGGGAAAAATCTTTAGCGGGGTTCTAATTTCTACTTAATGCTGTCCCGGTTGCTGCTATTGCTAGGTATTTATTGCATCCCTTTTTTCAGTTCAGAAAATGATCTGTTGCTGATCTTGTTTACTGATGTTAAGCAATAGACGAATAGGGTACCGCGGGTACACGCCGCTAAGATGTGATCAGAGAATATGCAATATCTACAAAGGGAATCGTCAGTAAACTGACTCGCCGTCTGACAACACCGGATGTTTATTCTCTTACTTAATCATCATACGCAATTAAATGAGCATAGCACAATGTCCATAAACAGATTTCAGGGGCTGATTTCTAGGCACTTCTGTGCGGGGCTGAAGAAGATAAAAATATCTGAAATCGTGCAGCAGTTTCAGCTGTGACATTTCAGTGTATATGACGTAATAAAATTAAGTTATACATGATCTGTATTGCAGCTTTGCCCTGCAGGGGCAAATATATGTCAGCGCAGGGCGCAGCCCTGCGTCAAGAGATCTCCCACTCTCAAACGCACGCTGTAAGTGTGCGGGGAAGAGTCTTGCGTCTTAGTTTACGAATTGTATCCCCAAATTCCGAACAACTCTGGAGGAGTTGGCAGTTGTAACAATAGACTTTCTCAATCGCAAATCAGTAGATGAATGGTATGAGCTTTTTTACGCGCCGGCAGTACTGCGGATAATCGGGGAATTTTTCTGTAAGCCACCTTTCTTCCCTGCGGCTCTTTATATCAAAAAATATAAAAAGCAAAAATGCATAAACCAGGGTCAGCCAGCTGTTTACATACACAGCCCAGCCGAACGACGCAAGTATTGCCCCGCTGTATATAGGATGCCTTACTATTGAGAATATGCCCGCCTGAATCAGCTGTGACCCGGATTTCGGATAGGGCAGCGGAGTCAGATTCTTTCCTAATCTCAGCAGACCTGCAGCAGAGAATATTCCTCCCATCAGCATCAGCATGCATCCGAGCACAATTTCTGTTGTATTAAATCCGGATGCCCGGATCTCAAAAGACCCGCTGCCGCGTGGACCCCATACGACAAGTACAAATAATGCGATCTGAATGACGACATACCATTCTCCGCGCTGTCCTTTCCACCAGTCTTTCATAAATTGTCCTATTGTTTTTATAGCGGCATCTGAACGCTGCTAACTTTTTATTTCGCAAATACATTGCTGCAAAGAACTGGTCTGCAAACCGATTCATATCACAGTCACATATTCTTTCCCGCACTTACAGCGCTAAGGAAGATGAGGACGAATCCGTTACACAGGGCTCGCGCCCTGTGCTGACATATATTTCCCTTTCAGGGAAAATGAAAAAAGGTACAAGAGATCACCTGCCACAAAACGAATACTGCAAATGGAGAACACGGATTTAAAGTAATGTAAGCTCCAAATAATAATTCACATTAAAAATTATACTATGACCCATTTGGTAATTTCTCATTTAAAATTTCCCCGAATTCGGGGATCCCGCCAATGGCGGGATAAAATTCAGAATTTCCATGGTTCTGGAAACTTATCGGCATTTAGCCTGAATGATAATCATTTTACTTCAGCAGCAGACACTTTTTCGTCATGCTTTGTCCGGGCGTCGTCAGTCTGTAAAAATATATGCCGGTTGGCAGCTGTCCGGCATCGAAACTGTATTCGTGTGTCCCTTTATTCAACACCATATTTACAAGCGTCATTACTCTTTCACCCAGTGTGTTATATATATCAAGAGATACTTTTCCTTCAGCCGGAAGACTGAACCTGATCCGCGTAGAAGCATTAAACGGATTGGGATAGTTATTCTCCAGAGCAAATACAGACGGCGTATTTGATTCGTCAACACTGCTTGCAACTGGACTGGAAATGGAAATATTGTCAAACCAGTAATTCTTGCCGACAAGATCATGATGATTTGCTACTATATCGAAACGGTCAATACGGCTCCAGTCACCGAGCCCTTTGGGATTATACCAGGTGCCGTTTTCATATGCTCCTACTTCCCTGAAATCTTTCAGGGGAACCGAGATCTCGTGCCACTGATTGTCGAACTTCACCTTACTGCGGTCAATAGTGTACTCCATTCTCCATGCCCTGTCTGCCGGATCGCTGGTGCGCGAATCTATAAAGCGCAGATCGATTTTGGAATCAGCATAGTCACCCCGGATATTCATCTTCAGTACATAGTTGTTACTCCGCAAATAAGTCAGGTCCCGGTCCAGTATAAAATCAAAACTTACCATTCCGTAGAGATGAATGCCTGTAGTGTAGATGGAATAAGGGCCCTCGTATGGATTTGTCGTGTCGTAAAAATTCAGTTTTCCTGTACCTATGCTGCTGGAGTTTCTGATATTTCTGCCCGGTTCATTTTCATATATTGTAATCGCGGAACTGTCAGGAATGGGTATGTATGGCGTCTGATCCGGCGCGTTGAATCCGAGGGCTTTTACGAGCGGAATATTCAGGTCGTGACGGAACAGTGTTGATGTGCCCTGTTTATACAGTCCGAAGCCGCCGTGGTAATCCCAGGTGGTCCATGCAATATTGCGCTCTTCGAGAAGCTGCCTGACCAGACCGTACCATGTCACTCTGTCCGAGTCGGGGGAGTTGGGTATAAACACTCCGAATTCACCGCAGTAGACATTTACTTTATAGTACTGCTTCCACGCCTTGACTATATCTATAAGTGATCTGACCTTTTCAACCGTTGCGTTCTTGTAATAATAATTATACGCTCCTTCGGCAGAAGTATTCTTAAGCACCTCGGGAAGCGGCGGCATTTTTTCTGCACGGTATGGGAACGGCATGCCTGCAAGTGGAACCAGCGAAGGATTTGCCCAGCTGGCTCCCTGGTGTGTAAATAGAAACGGATCATAAAAATGAAATGTATATATGATTTTCGGATCGCGGAATATTCTCATGTTCTTCAGATTATTATAGCTGCTGTAACCGGAAGGCGTAACAATGATGTAATGAGTGGTGTCTATAGCTCTTATTGAATCGATAATTTTCTGCTGCAGGTTGTTCCACTGCAGATCTGTTATGCCCCTGGGTTCATTCAGCAGTTCATAATGCACAAACGAAGAACGGTTTTTCATTTCGCGCGCTATCTGCTGCCATACCGGTATCAGGTATCTGTCTACGGTGTCTGGTGTGGCTGTGCCCAGCTGATTGGGATGATTATCTATGATCAGGTTGATCTTTACCTCCTCTGCCATATCCACGGCTGAATTCAGGAAATGCAGGAATACAGGATCGAGTCTGTACTCGGGATATCCCGAAGACATCTTAAGCAGACTTACAGGTACCCTTATGACATCGGCGCCAAGTGATTTTATATCCTGCAGGTCGCTCTTGTCGTATCTCGAGAAAGTAATCGACTGAAGGCTCTCAGAAGCAAGCCAGTCCGTCAGGTTCACACCTTTCGTAAACGGAGTCTGCGAAAAACACATTGCATACATCAGGAAAAAAACGCATAATAATCTGTACATGATCTCAATTCCGGTTTTAAGAAAATACTAAAAAGATTCTGGCTGAAGACAGCTATAAAAACTCATTAAATATACAAAGAAATATACTAACTACAGTCTGCCCCGGACGGTTAGAAATAGCCGGTTGTGACGCAGGTAATAATTTCGCATATTATATTCAGTGACTTCCTGTACGTTTTGTATTATGTATATAATTATTATTTTGTATAAACTAAAACATAGGGTGATGACATGCCTACAATGAAAGTATCCGTACCACACAACCTTGGACAGGACGAAGCAAGAAACCGGCTGCAGAGTTTTGTTAATAACCTTAAAAGCCAGTATGGTGCGCAGGTAAAAAATGTGCAGGAAAACTGGAGCGGTAACAGAGGCGACTTTGCTTTTAGCGCAATGGGAATAAACGTCAAAGGCAGCCTGTCGGTACAGCCTTCTTCGGTAGACCTGGAGGGCGATCTGCCTATCACGGCGCTGCCGTTTAAGGGCACAATAGAGAATACCATAAAATCAGAGCTTTCAAAGCTGCTGAGCTGATGCTATTTGCATAAAGGGATACAATACCGTGTCCCTTTCATTTCTTCCTTACACACAGAATTAACAATCTTGGGAGATATAAAATTGAAGAAGAAATATGCCTTGATCGCAGGAGGAGTAGTAGCCTTATTGCTGGTTATCATGATAACAGTTCCTCTGCTTTTTGAAGATCAGATCGCCGGACTGATCAAAAAACAGATAAACAAAAAACTGAAAGCTACTGTGAATTTTTCCGATACCAACCTGAATCTCTTTGAACACTTCCCGGATGTCACACTAAATATCGATGACCTGACAATAGTAAACAGGGAACCATTCAAAGGCGATACACTCCTCAGAGTGTCGCAGTTTGAAGCTTCAATCGATTTGTGGAGCGTGATTGGCGGAGATCAGATGGAGATTAACAGTGTCACTCTGATAAAGCCGGATATCTTCCTTTATGTAACCAAAGACAGTATCGCAAATTATGACATCACTATCCCCACACCTGAAGAAAAGCCGGAAGAAACTAAATTCAATATTACGCTGAAAAAATACAACGTAGAATCGGCGAATATTGCATATATAGACGAGACTTCCGGAATAAAGGCGTTTATCTCTAATCTGAACCATTCGGGCAGCGGCGATTTCAGCCAGGATCTGTTCAGTCTCGACACAAAAACCGTGATTGAAAAACTTACAGTTGAAATGAACTCGATACCCTTCCTGAAAAACACTAAAGTCGGGTTTGACATGAAGCTTGAAATGAACCTGCCTGCAATGACGTTTAAGTTTATGGAAAACGAACTGAGACTGAATGACCTGAAGGTCAACTTCGGCGGTATGGTCAGGATGAACAAGGACAGCAGCATTTATGCAGACGTCAATTTCAAATCAGCCAATAATAATTTCAAGGAAATCATCTCTCTTATACCCGCGGTCTATTCGGCTGATTTTGCATCTGCTCAGGCCTCCGGCACCATGTCGCTGCAGGGCGCGGTAAAGGGGACGTATAAGGATAAAACCTTTCCGGTATTCAATATTGCACTGAAGGTAAATAACGGCTCATTGAAATATGCAAAACTTCCCTCAAGGCTGAATAACGTAAATGTAGATCTCTTTATTGATAACCCCGGCGGGTCAGCGGACAAGACGGTAGTTAATATGAGCCGTATGCATTTCGAACTGGGCAGCGATCCGTTTGACGTACGGCTGCTCGTCAGAACTCCGGAATCCAGCCCGTGGATACAAACAGCAGCCAAAGGCCGCCTGAACCTCGGCACAATAAAAAATGCAATAGCACTGAAAGATGTGAAGAATCTGGCCGGACTGGTAAATGCTGATTTTGAAGCGAGCGGTTATCTGGCAGACATTCAGAAGAAAAAAGCCGAGAATATTTCTGCAAAGGGAAACATGAGCCTGTCAAATTTCGTTTATGAAGGCACTCAGCTTAGCCAGCCGGTGAAAATTTCCAGCGCAGTACTTAACTTCACGCCTAAGAATTTTGTGCTTCAGAATATGAACATGACAATCGGCAGTAACGACATCAGCGCAAAAGGCAGCCTTTCAAATGTAATATCATTTGTACTGAGCGATGCTGTCATGTCGGGTAACCTCCAGATCAGTTCGGGATACTTTAACCTTAATCCTTTTATGCAGAATGATGAAACCAGAACTGTGAAGGCAAAAGAGACCAGCAAGCCTGAAGCGGTGGAGCTGCCGGATAATATAAACTTTACGATGAATGCCAACTTCAACAAGCTCATATATGACAACCTGACGCTTGAAAAAGTAAACGGAGTTATTATACTTAAAGACGGCAGGCTGAATCTGCAGAATCTGAAAATGAATCTCATGGGCGGAATGCTCACTGCGACCGGATACTATGAAAACAAGAGCGGTTCACCCGATATCGCATTCAATCTGGGAATAAACAGCTTTGACATTCAGCGGACTTATGAAAGCTTTGTGACAGTACAGACATTTGCACCGATGGCTAAATATATTCACGGTAATTTCGATGCGGGAATTTCACTTAACTCATCACTGAACGGAAACCTCGTGCCCGAGTGGAAATCATTTAACGGAAAGGGGAACCTGAATCTGAAGAGTGCAAAGGTGAACGGCTTCAAGCCGTTCAATATGGTCAGCAGCGCACTTAAGATAGATGCACTGAAGGATCCGGCTCTATACAACATAAAACCTGATTTCGTTATCAGAAACGGACAGCTGATAGTTGCACCCTTCCAGTTCATCGTTGCAGGCAATCAGATCACGATGGGCGGATCCAGCGGACTCGATAAATCTCTCGACTATTTCATGGAGATGATGATACCTGCCTCATCGCTGAAGTCCGGTGCCAATCAGGCACTGAGCAAGCTGTTTAAGAAGGATGTGACGGCAATAAAATCCGATAAGCTGCCGGTCAGAGCTCTCATAAAAGGCAGTATTGATAATCCTTCTGTCAGCACCAGCGCAGGCAGTATTGCCGGTGAAGCTGCGCAGACAGTCAAGGAAGAAGTTAAGTCTGCCATCACCAAAGAAGTTGAGACGAGGAAAGAGGAGTATAAGAAACAGGCAGAACAGAGAATAGATACGGTAAAGAAGAAGGTCGAGGATGAGGCAAAGAAGAGACTGAAGGATCTGTTCAAAAGGAAGTAATATAACATGGCAGTCAGGACCTCTCCGATATTTACCGGAACCCTGACTGCCTGCTGTTTTGTACGCAGAATAACAATCATCACCCCTGAACAACCCGCTTTTGTATAATTCCACAAAACCAGTGCATAAATTTCCGTATATATGCAATAATTTTTTAAAATATTTGTAGAGCAGGCGGGGAAATGTTAATTTTGTGATGGTTATTTATCGGGATTGTCAATTATCACAATAGTCAGAGAGAAATGAAAGCATTATTACTGGAAAATATTCATCCCAGTGCGGTGGATATACTGAATGAGAAAGGGTTTGAAGTTGAAACGTTTGAGAAAAGCCTGAGCGGTGAAGAGCTTCTCGAAGCTGTCAGGGGCATTACTTTACTTGGCATACGTTCAAGGACACATGTAACCGATGAGCTGTTAAAGAATGCGAAGGACCTGCTGGCAGTTGGTGCATACTGCATAGGCACTAACCAGATTGATATGGCAGCGGCTTCCCGCAGCGGTGTAGCAGTATTCAATGCTCCTTACAGCAATACACGCAGTGTTGCGGAGATTGTAATTGCAGAAATAATAATCCTGCTCAGAAGGCTCTACGATAAAATTGTTAAGGCACACAGCGGTGTGTGGGATAAATCAGCCGAACATGCCCGCGAGGTAAGGGGTAAGAAGCTTGGCATAATAGGTTATGGAAATATCGGTTCCCAGGTCTCCATGCTCGCAGAATCCATGGGTATGGATGTCTATTACTATGACGTGGTGGACGTGCTGAATATCGGCAACGCCACGCGCATGTCATCTCTCGAAAACCTGCTGAAGGTTGCCGATGTTATTACAGTTCACGTAGACGGCAGTGATACTAACCGTGATCTTATTGGTGAAAAAGAGTTTGAACTGATGAAGGACGGAGTTATACTGCTGAACCTGAGCCGCGGATATGTGGTCAATGTTGATGCACTGAGAAATAATCTTGAATCCGGAAAAGTTTCGGGGGCTGCCCTGGATGTATTTCCCGAAGAACCCAAAGGTGCCGATGAAGCATTTGTTTCACCGCTGCAGAATATGCCTAATGTACTCCTTACTCCTCACATCGGCGGCAGTACCGAGGAGGCTCAGCAGAATATAGGTGAGTTCGTTTCATATAAGCTCAGCGAATATGTACTGAACGGCAGCACTTACGCATCGGTAAATTTCCCGAGGATTCAGCTGCCCTCGCTTACCGATACTCACAGACTGCTGCATGTTCATAAGAACGTGCCCGGTGTGCTTTCCCAGATAAATGCCATCTTTGCGCGTTCTGAAGTAAACGTTACTTCTCAGTTTCTGCGTACAAACGAGAGTATCGGTTACGTGATAGCAGATGTTGATACCCATTACGATGTATCTCTTGCAGAGGAGCTGAAGAATGTTGCACACACTATTAAAGTGCGCGTTCTTTGATGATACGCTGCGGACAGAAATTTCTGCAGCACCTTTGAATTGATGCAAATATTTTGTAATTTTGAAACAGTAATATGAAAAACCTGAATCTGCATACCGAAATCAGCCATCTGGGCCATCATCATTGGTCAGGGATAGATTGTGTCGGCATGTAGTTAAATATATATCGTATTTTTAATAAACCCCGGCACATACCTGCCGGGGTTTTTTTGTTTTAAATCCGCCCGTGGCGGATAAATTCGCCTCCGGCAGGACAAATCCGCCCGTGGCGGATAAACCCGATTGCAGTGGAAACTTGTATTTAGAAAATAATCACTTTATAATTATAATTAACTTTCCTGACCGGGAAGAAGGATGCTACCCAATATGGCAAATGGAAACATTAGACTTGCAATTCAGAAAAAAGGAAGACTTTCTGAAAAATCACTCGAACTGCTGAAACTGTGCGGACTCGATATTGAAACTTATTCTGAAAGACTGATAGTATCGGCCAGAAACTTTAAGATCGATGTTCTGTTCCTGCGCGACGACGATATACCCGAATATGTTCAGGACGGAGTTGCAGATATAGGAATCGTCGGTGAGGATGTCGTATACGAAAGAGGTGCAAATATAATAGTGGAAGAAAAGCTAGGATTCGGAAGATGCAGACTCATGCTGGCTGCCCCGTCAGAACAGCTTCCCGCAACTCTCGAAGAGATAAACGGAAAGACAATCGCAACATCTTACCCCAACATACTGAAAGTATTTCTGGATGCAAACAACATTCAGGCAAAGATAATCGAGATCAGCGGCTCTGTTGAAATTACTCCCTCACTCGGCGTAGCTGATTACATATGTGATATAGTTTCCACCGGGACTACGCTGATGATGAATAAGCTGAAGAAATCATTTAAGGTATTTGATTCTGAAGCAATACTCATCGCGAGCAATGAGCTGAAAAACGATCCTGAGAAGCTCGAGATACTGAACGACCTTACCAGACGCATACGCTCCGTACTGTCTGCAAAAAACTCAAAGTACCTGATGATGAACATACCCAGGGAATCACTCGAAACTATCACCGAAATAATCCCGTCGCTGAAGAGCCCGACTGTACTGTCACTTGCCGACGAAAACTCATTGGCCATACACGCTGTAATTCCTTCAGACAAGTTCTGGTGCATAATTGACGATCTGAAAGCTGCCGGAGCGACCGGGATATTGCTTCTTCCGATAGAAAATATGATAGTATAATTAACGTGCAGTTTGAATGTAAGCTGAAAAAGGATATACATGAAAATTTACAATCTAAACAATATCAGCGCAGAAGAGAAAGAAAAGCTCCTTGCCCGTCCCTCTTCTGATCAACAGCCGGTGCTCGATGTGGTAAGACCTGTAGTGGAGGATATAAAAAAGAACGGCCTTAAGTCAGCTCTGGAATATGCCCGCAGGTTCGACGGTTTTCCGGACGGTGGCGATTTGCTGGTACGCGAAGAGGAATTTGAAGATGCAGCAAAAAAAATAGATGAAAAGGTGAAATCAGCTATATTGAAAGCTGCCGAAAACATCAGGACATTCCACGCCAGGCAGTATCCTGCCGGATATGAGACTGAAGTAAGGGCGGGAGTAATCTGCTCAAGGGAATACAGGGCCATTGAGGATGTGGGCTTGTATATACCTGGCGGAAGTGCGGTGCTTCCTTCTACGATGCTTATGCTCGGCATCCCGGCTGCTATTGCCGGCTGCAGCCGAGTTGTAGTATGTTCTCCTGCAAAAAACGGCAGCGTGAACTATCCATTGCTGTTTGCCGCAAAGACAGCCGGCGTAACTGAATTCTATAAAATAGGCGGCGCACAGGCGGTGGCGCTGATGGCATACGGCAGCAGGGCATTAGAAAATTTTCCCGCTATAAAAAAAGTTTCAAAGATTTTCGGGCCGGGTAACCAGTATGTTACAGCCGCGAAGATGCTTGTCAGTACAGATATAAGCGGCTGCGCAATTGATATGCCTGCCGGTCCAAGCGAACTTCTTGTTATTGCCGGAGCGAATGCAAATCCCGGATTTGTAGCTGCAGATCTGCTTTCACAGGCAGAACACGGTGCAGATTCGCAGGTAGTGCTGGTATCGGACTCATCGGAAATGGTTGCAAAAGTTTTAGCTGAAGTCGAAGAGCAGATAAAACTCCTGCCGAGAAAGGCAATAGCTGAGCAGGCACTCTTAAATTCATACTGTCTGATCACTGCTTCGGTTAAAGATGCGATTGAGTTCAGCAATGTTTATGCACCCGAACACCTTTCGCTTCAGGTGGATGAACCCGGAATCTACAAACAGTATATTACTAATGCCGGATCGGTTTTTATGGGCAGCTATTCTCCTGAAAGTGCCGGTGACTATGCTTCCGGTACAAACCATTCTCTGCCTACCTCGGGTTTTGCAAGAAGCTTCGGCGGAGTTTCTGTGGAGAGCTTCATGAAAAGCATGACATTCCAGCACCTCAGTAGGGAAGGACTTTCAGAGATCTCTGAAACTATTAAAATACTTGCCGAGGTGGAAACACTGTTTGCACACAAAAATGCCGTTTCGGTCAGACTCGAAAAATAAAATGACAAATAAATGCGGAAATTGAAAATGGAATTAAAGAATCTTGTAAGAGAAAACATACTCCGTCTGAAGCCGTATACTTCAGCACGCGATGAGTACAGCGAAGGAATACTGCTCGATGCAAACGAAAATTCTTTCGGATCTGTAGTGAATCCTGAACAGGTAAGCTCACTTAACCGCTATCCCGACCCGCACCAGAAGGAACTCAGGGAAGGCATCTCAAAACTCTATGGCTACGACTATGGGAAATTATTTTTCGGTGTCGGAAGCGACGAACTGATAGATCTTCTGATCAGGATCTTCTGCGTGCCAGGAAAAGACAAAGTGATGATTGTCGATCCTACATACGGTATGTATAAGGTCGCATGCGACATAAATGACGTTGAAACTGTATCGGTCAGACTGAATGATGAGTTCCAGATAGATCATGAAAATATAAGCACCGGATATAGCGAAGATGTAAAAATCATTTTCATGTGTTCGCCCAATAATCCTACCGGTAACCTGCTCAGGAAAGAAGATATTAAAAATGTATGCCGGACATACAATTCTATCGTGGTTGTTGACGAAGCATATATCGACTTTGCAGCTGACGGATCAGTGGCTGAGTTTGTAGGTGAATATAATAACCTGGTTATACTCAGGACATTCTCGAAGGCCTGGGGCCTGGCGGGAGTCAGACTGGGTTACTGCATTGCTGATGAATTCATAATCCGCCTGCTGTTCAATGTGAAGGCCCCGTACAACGTCAATTCCATGACAAGAAAAGTATTCCTGGATGCACTGGATAACGTCGCAAAAAAAGAAAAATTTGTATCTGAAATAATCAGCGAAAGACAACGCCTGGCAGCTGGACTTTCTGAAATACCTGAAGTCGGCAGAGTATATCCTTCCGATGCCAACTATATACTCTTTACATGTCCCGATGCAGGCAAAGTACAGAAGCATATTGCAGGACTCGGACTGATTATACGCGATAGAAGTTCAAATGTGAAAAATGCGCTTAGGATTACGGTCGGTACTCCGGAGGAGAACGATGCGGCGCTCCGGCTGCTGCGGCAGACTCTTTCACCATCAGAAGACCGAGGAGAGCCTATGACTGCAGAGGATATAATTGCGCTCGGTAAAAAGAATAATGCAGATGCTTCAGTCAGCCTGGCTGAAACAGAAATCTGTCCGGGTCACAGAAGTGCAGAAAAGCGCAGGAAGACTAAGGAGACTGATATCGCGGTAAAAGTATGCCTGGACGGCAGCGGGAAATCAGATATCAAAACAGGCATCGGTTTCTTTGACCACATGCTCGATCAGATAGCACGTCATTCTAACATAGATCTTTATGTCAGTGTAAAAGGCGACCTGAACGTAGACGAACACCATACTGTTGAAGATACCGGTATTACGCTCGGGGAAACTCTGCTCGAGGCATTTGGGGATAAGAGGGGAATTATGAGATACGGATTTTTCCTGCCGATGGATGATTCTATTGCCAGGTGCGCACTTGACGTTGGAGGCAGAACTTACTTAAATTTCAACTGTAAGTTTAAGCGCAACAGGGTCGGCGAATTTCCGACTGAACTGACTGAAGAATTTTTCCGCGCACTGGCTTCGGGTCTGAAGGCCAATATTTACCTGAAGGCAAAAGGCAAGAACGACCATCACAAGATTGAAGGACTGTTCAAGGCGTTTGCAAAATCGCTGAACGGTGCACTTCAGTATGACGCGAGAAATAAAAACGGATTACCATCAACTAAAGGACTAATATGATCGCCCTGATTGATTATGGAGCCGGCAACACCGCCTCGGTTGCAAATGCACTCGAACGCCTTGGCTGCCAGTATGTATTAACGCGTCTTGAAGGCGAAATATGCCGTTCCGACAAGATTATCTTTCCTGGAGTCGGCGAAGCTTCATTTGCCGTCCGTCAGCTCCACCGTTATAATCTTATAAACCTGCTGAGGATAGTCCGCAAACCTATGCTCGGTATCTGTCTCGGTATGCAGCTGATGTGCGAGTTTACTGAGGAGGGCAGTGTGGCGGGATTGTCCCTTATACCAGGCCGCATTGTGAAGCTCGATGAATCAAGGGCGACCGTGCCTCATACCGGCTGGAACGAAGTATCATTCGTAAAGGAAAGCAGACTGTTCAGGGGTATCAGGGAAGGTGAATTCTTTTATTTCAACCATTCGTATTATCTGCCTGTAACCGAACATACCACTGCAAAGACGGAACATGTGACAGAGATATCTGCAGCTGTGGAAAAAGACAACCTTTACGGCGTACAGTTTCATCCTGAAAAATCGGGTGAAGCAGGCCTTAAAGTCCTCCGGAATTTTCTGGAGATATGAACAATTTAATTCAAAATTCATAATTCAAAATTCAGAATTTATACATGAAAATTATACCCGCAATGGACATATACCGGAATAAAATCACCAGGCTCAGCAAAGGTGATTTTAATACCGCCGTTTTCTACGGAACCAGTCCGCTTGATATGGCATTGGACGTTGAACAGCACGGCTTTGACTGGATGCATATGGTGGATCTGGAAGGAGCTAAAACCGGAGAGCCTTCGGTGTTGGGACTGCTGGAGCAGATAAAAACAAAAACAAAATTAAAAATAGAATTCGGCGGAGGCATAAGAAATTCCTCATATGCGCGCAGAGTTATGGATGCAGGTGCCGACCGGATAGTTGTCGGATCGGTTTCCGTGACCGACCGGAAGGAATTTTCGCAGATTGTAAACGCCGCTGGTGCTGACAGTATTGTTGCGGCCGCTGACGTCAATGGCGAGCACATTGCCGTTAAAGGCTGGCTCGAAACCTCTCAGGTCACTCTCGATGAATATATCGTCAACTGTATGGCCGATGGTATTTCATTATTCTTATGCACCGATATATCAAAAGACGGTATGCTGGGCGGGGCAAATTATCAGCTGTACGAAAGACTGCTGCAGAAGTATGATATAAAACTCATTGCCTCCGGAGGAGTAAAAGATGCGAATGATCTCATTAAGTTAAAACAGCTCAATCTCTACGGCGCAGTTGTAGGCAAGGCGCTGTATGAAAACAAAACAAACCTGAAGGAGTTAGCAGCAATTGGTCAGTAAAAGAATTATACCGTGCCTGGATATTAAGGAAGGGCGTGTGGTAAAGGGGATTAAATTTGTCGATATAATAGATGCCGGCAATCCTGTCGAACTGGCTGCACACTATGCTGCTGCCGGTGCCGACGAACTGGTCTTCCTCGACATTACTGCCTCTGCGGAAAAAAGAAAAACACTGGTAAAGCTGGTGGAGGATGTAGCAAAAGTGATCAATATTCCCTTTACAGTGGGAGGCGGAATTTCTGAGCTGAGTGATATTGAAACACTGCTGAAGGCAGGTGCCGATAAGGTCTCGCTCAACAGCTCTATCGTTACTAATCCGGCATTGATTACCGAAGCATCAAAGCGCTTCGGCTCCCAGGCTATTGTAGCTGCTGTTGATACCAAGTTTAATAACGGCAGCTACGAGGTCTTTGTACAGGGCGGCAGGAAAGCTACCGGACTTGAAGCAATGGCATGGTGCAGAAGGGTAACAGAACTGGGAGCTGGTGAAATACTTCAGACTTCCATGGATAAAGATGGAACCAAGGAAGGGTATGACACTGCTTTTCTGGGAGAACTTACCAAACAGGTGAGAGTGCCCGTCATTGCCTCCGGAGGTGCGGGAAAAATGGAACACTTCCTGGATGCATTCATAAATACTGGCGTTGAAGCCTGCCTGGCTGCGAGTCTGTTCCATTATGGCGAAATGACAATTGCTGACTTAAAACAGTATCTGAATAAAAACGGAGTAAAAGTAAGATTATGATAGAAATTGAAAAACTGAGGTTCGACAAGCTGAGCGGACTTTTGCCGGCTATAATAGTGGATAACAATACCGGCAGCGTGCTGATGCTCGGGTTTATGAATGAGGAATCGCTGAAGATAACACTCGAAACAAAACAGGTGACATTTTTCAGCAGAACCAGAAACCAACTGTGGACAAAAGGAGAAACCTCGGGGAATTTTCTGAAACTCATTGATATGAAGGCCGACTGCGACCTGGATACTCTGCTTGTATATGCGGATCCTGTGGGCAATGTGTGTCATACAGGCAGCTACAGCTGTTTTGATCTGCAGAAGGAAGATTTTGCCAGAAGTGTAACTGCTCCACAGACTCCGGCCGGCAGCGATTTCCTTTACGAACTTTTTGAACTTATTGAGAACCGCAGAAAAGAAATGCCGTCAGGTTCATATACTACGAAACTCTTCAGCGCGGGTGAAAACAGGATTGCGCAGAAGGTAGGTGAGGAAGCCATTGAGACGGTGATTGCAGTTAAAAATAATGACCGTACAGAAATTATAAATGAATCAGCCGACCTTATTTATCATTTGTTTGTAATGCTTTCGTCAAAAGATATAAAGCTTTCCGATGTAGTGGAAACGTTAGCCCGGCGCCACGGTTCGCGTCAGCAGAGGTCGTGAGAATTATCGGGAATTGAAAATACTCATATATTTGCACAATGAAGTTAATTATCAAAATACTGATACATTCAATATTCTGGCTGGTTTTTATAGTATTTAACAACTATTTCTCTCCGTCAGACAACCCGGCGAGCTGGCCCCGGATTGCCGATATGATGCCCAACTATTTTGTAAATATGACCTGGGCTGTAACTGTTTTTTATACATTCTATTTTTATATGATCCGTTTCTTCGGGAAAAGATATTTTGTCAAATATCTTTTCCTGTCTGTATTAACCTGCATAGCTGCTACGGTTGTCTTTTTAGCCATCCACAGATTGTTTCTGCCCGGCTTCAATACCTATGAAAATAAAATTCTTTTTCCGGCTATGGCCGGGACATTTCTGATTGCTCAGTGCGGAAGCCTTGTCAGGGGATTTGAAGACTGGTTTGCGGATATGCAGTTGAAAAGCGAGCTTGAAAATATAAATCTCAGAAATGAGCTTGAATTGCTCAAAGCCCGGATCAACCCCCATTTTCTTTTCAATACACTGAACAATATAGATTCGTTAATATATAAATCACCCGATGCCGCATCAAACGCGCTGCTGACACTTTCGGAAATGCTGCGATATATGGTCTATGAAACGAAAAATGATCTGATGCCGCTGGAAAAAGAGATCGGCTACATACAAAGCTATATCGCACTGCAGCAAATGCGCTTCAGGGACCCGGAATGTATCTCATTTACATTCGACGAGAATTGCAAAAGCATTCTGTTTCCTCCCGGCTTACTGCTCGTATTTATTGAAAATGCATTTAAGTACGTGTCTGATACGGGAAGAAAACGCGCCATAGAAATAAAATTACTGTGCAGGGAAAACGAAATGAACTTCCGGTGCAGTAATTACTATAATCCTGCTGAAAATATAAATAAGAAAACCGGGGGCATTGGTCTCGGGAATGTAAAACGCCAGCTGGCAATACTGTATCCCGATAACCATAGTCTCCGGATATCTGAAGATAATAATATTTTTGTCGTTGACTTAACTATCAGGCCTATATGATACTTACATGCGTGATAATCGAAGATGAACCTCTTGCTGCAGATAAACTTGCCGGATTTATTCGGCGGGTGCCCTTTCTGGAACTGACAGCTTCATTTGATAACGCGCTCGACGGGCTTTCCTTTATCAAAAATAACCGCACGGATATCCTGTTCCTCGATATACAGATGGAAAAGCTCACCGGCATTCAGCTGCTGGAATCACTCAGCCGGAAACCATATGTGATAATTACCACTGCTTATTCCGAATATGCCGTGAAGGGATACGAACTGCAGATATCAGACTATCTGCTGAAACCATATTCCTTCGAACGTTTCCTCTCATCAGTCAACAGGGTCAGTGACGACTTCAGTATGAAAAATTCTAATGAGGTCCTGGCCAACCTATTTGTAAAGACCGAGTACAGAATAGAAAATATCGCAGCCGATGACATACTGTTCATTAAAGGAATGCAGAGCTATCTGCAGATCGTAATGCGCGACAGGAAAATCATGACCAAGCAGAGCTTTAAGTCGCTAATGGCTCAGCTGCCTCAGGGAAAATTCATACAGGTCCATAAGTCGTGGGCTGTCTCGATCTCAAAGATAGAATCAGTCGAACGCAACCGTATTAAAATAGCAGGTAATCTGATTCCGATAGGTGATACCTTCCGGGATGCATTTTATCTGGCTATCAACGTCCGCTGATCATATCACTTCAGCATAACCGATTATATCCCTTCTTCCGCCAACTCATACATGCGGAGTTCTGAATACGTATACTCTGGATGGCCGTTCGCAGACAAAATGACCCGGTTCGTCAACTTTTTTTGTGTTATAAAAACCTGCAGGCGATATTTGTACATAACTAATAATCAATGGCGGGTCAGCAAAAATGAAAATTCTAAAAAAAATGACAAACGGAATACTTCTTATACTTATCGGAATACTTCATACTCGTCTCGGAGTTTCAGCAGACGGGCTGGGACGGCAATTCTGGAAATTCTCCGAATCAGGTTTCTTTCAGATAAGCCGCGGCATGGATGAGATGCCGGCAATAGCCGGAAAAACAAATTTTGAAAACTTTGCGGCGTTCTGGTTTTTCTATTTCGGTATTCTGCTCATTCCATTGGGACTGCTGGTGCATTCCATCGAAAAAGAGGGTAGAAAACTGCCTCACTATTTTACAATATCCTATCTGGTATTTGTGCTTATCGGCTGCTTCATGATACCCAAATCGGGCATGACAATGATCATGCTTCCGCATGCCCTTTATATGCTGGTCAGAAACTACATGCCTGGCAACAGGGAACCGGTCCGGTAGAGACAGGGCATGCGATTGAGACAGGGCATGCCCGGTCTCTACATATCATC
>JBLMZS010000065.1:0-2586 GCA_050258935.1 Bacteroidota bacterium | reverse complement strand
TATTGATTTTCTGTTCTATGCAAAATCTCTGGCGGGTTCTACTGTTATCTTCACTTTTATTAAAATGGCCATATTTATTCGCAGAGGACTGTATAAAAGATACTGGTGCAAAGCGAGCGTCGACGATATGGCTAAATTATTCCTCGTTGCAGTATACAGCATTGTTGTCCAGTCAGTAGTCTTTACTCTGCTCAGGGATGTATCGTTTCTTAAACTGAATATGCTCCCGCGGTTCTTCCCTCTGTATGACGGTATGATCATGTCCATATTCCTGATACTATCAAGAAGCAGTATCAGAGTATCTAACCGTCTCTACGAAAGAAGGGCATTCAAAAACCAGAGCCGCGAGGCAGATAATACTCTCATCTGCGGCGCCGGTGAAGCCGGGGTTACTATTATAGAGGAGCTGCAGAGAAATCCCCAGCTCGGTATTCACCCTGTCGCATTCGTCGATGATGATCCTTCAAAGCATGGACTTCGTATTCGCGGTATTGAAGTTAAGGGCGACAGGAAGATGCTCCCGGCACTTATAAAAAGATATAACGCCAGAAAGGTGCTTATTGCCATGCCCACCGCACCGGGACTCGTGATACGGGAAATCACTGAGATGTGCAATGCGGAAAAAGTAGAAGCATTCACTATGCCTGGGTTATTCGAGATTGTCGACGGCAAGGTTACTGTCAACCATATAAAGAAAGTTGAAGTGGAAGACCTGCTCAGAAGGGAGGCTATACATACTGATTTTACACGCGTAAGCAGCTACCTGAAAGGGAAACGGGTACTGATAACAGGTGCCGGCGGCTCTATTGGCAGCGAGCTGGCAAGACAGGTACTGAGCTGCAGGCCCGCTGAACTGCTGCTGCTGGGACACGGTGAGAATTCGATTTTTGAAATCGAACAGGAACTGATGACTCGCATAAAGAATAGCCGGATTCCAATTGAAACTAAACTCAGCTGTAAAATTGCCGATCTGAGATTCAGAGAAAGGATCGATTTTATTTTTGATAAATTTACTCCCGATGTGGTCTACCATGCCGCTGCTCATAAACATGTCCCGCTGATGGAGGAAAATCCCCCGGAGGCAATTACTAATAATGTACTCGGCACAAAGAACCTCGTTGAGGCTGCAGTTGAAGTGGGGGTTGAGCATTTCATACTGGTCTCCACAGACAAGGCTGTTAATCCCGCTAATATCATGGGCGCAAGCAAACGAATCGCTGAAATGATAGTTCATAATGCCGCTCTCAGGACCGGGTATTGTTACTCTGCTGTAAGGTTCGGCAACGTTCTCGGCAGCAGGGGCAGCGTTATACGCACTTTCAAAAAACAGATCGATCAGGGCGGACCGCTTACAATCACTCACCCTGACATTACCCGCTATTTTATTACCATACCCGAGGCGGTTCAGCTTGTACTTCAGGCATCGGTAATGAGCAGCGGAGGTGAAATATTCGTACTGGATATGGGTAAACCGGTAAAGATATATGACCTCGCAAAGGATATGATCGCACTGTCAGGACTTGAACTCGGACGGGATATTGATATAACAGTTACCGGACTCAGGCCGGGCGAAAAACTGTATGAGGAACTGTTCAAGGACGGTGAAGACTATCAGCGCACTGCAAATGAAAAAATATTTATTGCAGCCAATGCCAGCAGACTAATTGTAAAAGATTTAACAGTCCGAGTAAATGAACTGATAGATGCTGCAATGAAAAATGATTATAAACAGATAATGACCATGCTCATGGATATTATTGTGGAATATACACCAGACAGCCGCCACGTTAAACGGCTTCAGATTACCCCGGAGGGAAAATTAACATAATGAATCCCATGAAATTGAAAATTCTGACGGCACTGATGCTCCTGCTTACAATGACAACCTGCGCTCATGCACAGGTTGTCTCATATATGACGGGAAATGAAGAGCTGTATTCCTGGCTGTCTTCGCTCTCGCAGAAGGGTATTATCGAATATGACGGGGTTATAAAGCCGCTTAGCCGCGGTAGCATTGCAGGACTTCTTACAGAGATCGAAGGCAAAATAGATTTGCTGACTAAAGTGGAGACTGAAGAGCTGGAGTATTATAAAAAGGAAATGTACTATGACCTTCAGGACCGCAATTATAATGCAGATTCATCGCTGAACAGGACTGAGATCGGCTACCTGAAAAACAGCGGACAGCGTTACCGGCTGTTCACTTACCGCAGCAGTAATTTCAGCGTATATGCGGATCCCGTACTGGGTTATAAATATAACGCGAAGAATTCTGAGAAACACAGCTGGAACGGACTGAGCCTGTATGGTTCAATAGGCAGTCACCTCTCATTCAGTCTGCTCCTGAAAGATAACCACAAGAACGGCAGCCTTAGTGCCTCAAAAAAAGAATTTACTCCCGAAACGGGTATTGCGTTCAGCGCACCAACTAAATCAGGGTTCGATTATGATCAGCTGAATGCCTCGGTAACATACGGATGGGGGTGGGGTGACATATCGCTGTGCAAAGAGAATCTTTGGTGGGGCAGCGGGCGCAGCGGAAAGCTGATACTGTCGGATAAAGCTCCTTCATTCCCGTTTATCCGG
>JBLMZS010000064.1:0-83414 GCA_050258935.1 Bacteroidota bacterium | reverse complement strand
TCACCTTAAGCGAAGAAATATTTGTCCGTTCGCGTTCGGATTTCTGGAGATTGGCTATCCAGCTTTTGGCGTTGTGCGACAGGTCTCTCAGTTCATCTAGTTCAGCGTTATAGCCCTCCCTGATTACTCCGCCGTCATTTATCGCAAGAGGAGGATTGTCACTGATTGCATTATCTATGTGTACCACCACATCTTCCAGGGTGTTCAGCCTGTCTCTGAGTTCGGTCAGGTATGGTGACTTTACTTCCTGAAGCAGCTGCCGGATAAGAGGGATAATTTTCAGTGAAGTCTTTACTGCGATAATATCGCGCGGATTGGCTTTGCCGGTGCATATACGGGAAACGAGTCGCTCAAGGTCCCCGATTTCCCTTAACGCCTCGTTCAGCCTGTTCCTTAGAGAACGGTTCTCCACGAATTCACCGACGCATTCCTGCCTTTTAATTATGGGTTCTGTTCTGCGCAATGGGGCCGAAATCCAGGACTTCAGCATTCTGCCTCCCATTGCTGTCTCGGTTTTATCGAGTATGGAGATCAGCGAACCTTCGCGGTTGCCGTCGTTCATGCTGTAGGTGATCTCAAGATTTCTTTTTGTCGAATGATCGAGCAGCATATATTCCGACGGATTGTATCTGGAAATTCTTGTGATGTGCGGCAAATTTGCTTTCTGAGTTTCCTGAAGGTAGCTCAGTATTGCACCCGAAGCCACAATCGCGTACTGCATTTTATCAATGCCAAAACCCTTGAGGTTCAGTATGTCAAAATGCCTCGTCAGGTTCTCCATTGCATAATCGTAGCTGAATATCCAGTCGTCAAGCCGTGAAAGACGAATGTTTTGTTCTCTGCCGTGCAGCAGTTTCTGGAGGTATTCCTTTTCTTTCTTCTGATACAATATCTCAGCAGGACTGATCAGTTCGATCTGCTGAAGAAGTGTATCTTCTGCAGCCTCGTATGTATAGAATGCTCCTGTCGAAATATCGCAGAATGATATGCCTGCTGTCTGATCTTTCAGATAGACGGACATCAGGTAGTTGTTCTTTTTGTGGTCAAGGAGTTTTTCAGAAAGAGCAACTCCCGGAGTCACAACTTCAATTACTTCCCGTTTTACTATTCCCTTTGTAAACTTCGGGTTTTCCGTCTGCTCACATACAGCAACACGGTAGCCGCCTCTGACAAGTTTAGGGAGGTATGTGTCAAGTGCATGAAAAGGAAACCCGGCAAGGGGAACATCACCGGCAGCACCATTGGACCGTCTGGTGAGAGTAATGCCCAACACCTTGGATGCGGTATATGCATCATCTTCAAAGGTTTCAAAAAAATCGCCCACCCGGAACAGCAGGATGGTATCGGGATGCTTTTCTTTTATTGCATGATATTGCGACATTAACGGGGTAGACATACACTTCCATAAAATTAAACAATAAAAATATACTTTTTTAAGGGTTTAATTTCAATTTATAATTTGAACAGATAACCATGGTGAAAAAATGCATAAGTATGCGGCGGGGACATGAACGGCTCTGAGCGGACGAAGAATAGAAAAATTGTAAAAAATTGTATAAATATGCGGTAAATGGGGCGCCAAGAAGAAATATTTGAATAATATTGCAAAAATATTTTGCACAGTAGGAAAAAATACGCTATTTTAATAATCAAAAATAAGTAAATAAATACATTTTGGTTGAATAAGTGAAAGACAATAAGATATCTGTTGGAATAATTGGCGGAAGCGGCTACACGGGCAGACTATTGCTGAAGTTCTGCAATGATCACGCATTTGTACGGGATTACACGGTTTATGGTAACTCTACAGCCGGTCAGACACTTCACGACGTATTTCCCCAGCTGAAGGGAATTACAGTCAATCAGGTCATCGGTTCGGTAAATGACATTTCGATGTCGCACGACGTATATTTCCTGGCGCTGCCTCATGGCGAAGCCCTTAATTATGTACCCGGTCTTGTCTGCAGCGGCAAAAAGATAATTGACCTGGGCGGCGATTACAGGCTGGACACACCTGAACTGTATGAAAAATGGTACGGAAAAAAGCACACTTCTCCCGAACTTCTGATAAACAAACAGTATGGTCTGGCAGATTTCTATAAGAATGATATATCTGAAACACAGCTTATAGCCAATCCAGGCTGCTATCCGACTTCAGTGCTGCTGTCACTGCTCCCACTGGTTAAGAATTATGCCGGTTCTATACTGACGGTGAGTACTGTATCGTATTCAGGTACCAGCGGCGCCGGCAAGACCCCGAAAACGGATTTACTTATGTCGGAAATGTTCGGTAACGTCAGAGCTTATAACGTCAATAAACACAGGCATCAGCCGGAAATATTCCAGGAACTGCAGAAAAACGGATTCAATTCACCGTTTGCATTTACCACTCATCTGCTGCCGGTAGATGCAGGTATATATTCTACAACTACTGTACACCTAAAAGAGAAAATTGACAGGAGCGAACTGGACTCATGCTACGCATCGGCATATGCAGAGTCCGGGTTTGTACGACTAAGGGAACTGCCACCCGACCTGCGATGGGTGACAGGTACAAATTTTTGCGATATAAACGTATCGCCAAACGAAAATACAATAATAATTACAGCCACCATTGATAATCTGATCAAGGGTGCTGCTGGTCAGGCCATACAGAATATGAACAAAATATTCGGATGGGATGAAAAAACTGGCCTGACGGCTAATTAAAAATTCGGAAAATTTGATCCCTTAAGGAGATAAACTAAGATGATTCAATATATAAAGAACGGCAGCGTAACAACTGTCAAAGGATTTAAGGCCGCCGGAATTCACTGCGGAATAAAAAGAAAGAAAAAAGATCTGGCGCTTCTGTACTGCGATGACGCCTGCACGGCTGCTGCTGCATTTACAACTAATAAGGTTAAGGCCGCACCTGTAGTACTTTCACAGTCAATTATCGATAAATCAGGAAAAGCCAAAGCGATACTGATTAATTCGGGTAATGCAAATGCCTGCACTGGTCAGGCGGGATTTATCGATGCAGAGAAGATACAGGCATACTGCGCTGAGAAATTGGGCGTTTCAAAAGACGAAGTGCTCATATCTTCAACCGGTGTAATAGGGCAAAGACTTCCGGTTGATACAATACTGAAGGGAATCGATACCATATCTGCAGAACTTACGGAAGACGGCGGACTTGACTGTGCACACGCAATAATGACCACAGATACAAAAGTTAAGACATACGCTGTCAGTGTAAAGCTCAGCAGCGGCGAGGTTACAATTGGCGGCATGTGCAAAGGCAGCGGTATGATAATGCCGAATATGGCTACTATGCTGGGATTCATTACCACAGATGCAGAATTAGACTCTGCCACACTTAAATATCATCTGCTTCAGTCGGTCAATGTTACATTCAATAAAATATCCGTAGACGGCGAGACCAGTACAAACGACATGGTGATAGCACTGGCAAACGGAAAGAGCGGAATCCAAGTTGCAGAGACGGGTGAAGATGCAGAGCTGTTCCAGTCGGCGCTGTTATCCTTGTGCAAAAAAATGGCCAGAGCTATAGTAAAGGATGGAGAAGGAGCAACAAAGCTCGTTACCATCAACATATCAGGAGCTGCCTCGCAGCAGGATGCCGATCTGGCCGGAAAGACTCTGGCCAACTCTCCGCTGGTGAAGACAGCTATTTACGGAAGAGATGCCAACTGGGGCAGGATAATGTCATCAGTCGGAATGAGCGGCGCAGATGTATGTCCGGAGAAGGTCAGCATATGCTTTGATGAACTGCCGATACTTCTGCCGGGTTTCAATATCGTTCTTAACGAGGAAAAGGCACTCGAAGTTCTTTCTCAGAAGGAAATACAGCTCAATGTCAACCTGAATAACGGGGACTATTCGTCAACATGGTGGACCTGCGATTTCACGGAAAACTATGTTAAGATCAACGCAGATTACAGAACTTAATTACAGGATAATAACAATGAATATTGCAATAGTAAAAATCAGCGGAAAGGCTCTCGACGAGGTCCTGAGCAATCAGGAATGGATAAATACATTCAGTGATCTGCAGAATCAGTATGACGGCGTTGTTATTGTCCACGGAGCCGGTAAAAACATTTCCGAGTGGTCAGCCGCTATGGGAATAGAATCAAAGTTCATTGACGGTCAGAGAGTAACTACAGAAAGAACAATTGAAATAGTTGCCGCAGTTCAGGCCGGCATACTCAATGCCAAGCTGGTCAGCAGACTGCTGACTTCGGGCATAGATGCAGTAGGACTTTCCGGCATAGACAGGGGTCTGTTTGTAGCCAAGGCCTTCAATAAAGAACTCGGCTATGTAGGTTATCCGGTACTGAATAACTCAGCCGACTGGATTTTATCGCTTCTCGAAAGCAAGACCATTCCGGTTTTCTCGAGCATCTGCAGAAATGAAGAAGGTCAGCTGATGAATGTAAATGCCGACTTGTTTACCGAGAGTCTGGCTACCGCACTCAATGCGGAATCAGTATTCTTTGTCTCAGACGTGCAGGGTGTAAAACTGAATGGAAGTCTGAAAGGCAAAATAGACGAAAACGATATAGTCAAAGGAATTAAAAGCAAAGAAATAACCGACGGCATGATACCGAAACTGAACAGCTGCATTGAACTGCTGAATAAGGGGATCGGGAAAGTATGGATCGGTTCAAAAATAAAAGAGGAATTATACAATGAAAGCAGATACTATTCAACCGGCGGAACCTGGATCGTCAAAAAAGCAGTCTGAGACCAGCGGAAACCTGCTTAAGAATTACAACCGGCATCCGGTTGAATTTACCGAAGGAAACGGTTTTTATCTCTACGATACTGACGGAAAAGAATATCTGGATTTTCTGAGCGGCATAGCCGTTACGGGTTTTGGACACAAAAATTCAAAGATCACGGAAGCCGTTGAGAAACAGATAAATAAACTCTGGCACGTATCCAATCTATTTGAGTCAGGTCTGCAGAAGACGCTGGCAGCTAAACTGGCCGAAAAATCCGGACTTGATTCGGTGTTTTTCTGCAACTCCGGTACTGAAGCAAACGAGGCTGCAATTAAATTTGCCAGGAAATGGGGCAAAGGCAGGACAAACATCATTACCGCCATCGGCAGCTTCCACGGCCGTACGTACGGAGCCATGTCTGCAACAGGGCAGTATAAAATATGGGACTCATTTGCTCCATTGGTGCCGGGATTCCAGTATGTGCCGTACGGTGATCTCGATGTGCTTGAATATGTATACTCGCCGCACGTTGCTGCAATAATGGTTGAACCGATTCAGGGTGAAAGCGGAATCATTGTTCCGCCCGAAGGATACCTGAAAGGACTCAGAGCATTCTGCGACAAACACCACATACTGCTCATCATGGATGAAGTGCAGACCGGCATGGGCAGAACCGGTAAGCTTTTTGCTTATCAGTGGGAAGAAATTAAACCGGATATAGTTGCTGTGGCTAAAGGAATTGCAAACGGACTCCCGCTCGGTGCTGTGCTGTGTACAAAAGAAGTCGGTGACGAAATAACTCCTGGCTGCCATGGCTCGACATTCGGCGGCAACCCGGTTGCCGTTGCAGGAGCTATTCAGGTGGCTGATATGCTCGATGACACCACTCTCGCTCACATAGACAAAATGGGAAAATATCTGAGGGATTCTATCAATGCTCTCAATTCACCCAGGATCAGCGATGTCAGAGGAAAAGGACTACTGACCGGCGTGGAACTCAGCGCGGGCTGCAGTGCAAAAAAGGTTTCATCTGAACTGCTACTTCAGGAGAATGTAGTTACAGGCACTTCGGGTGAATCAATACTCAGACTTCTGCCGCCGTTTATTGTTGGAGAAAAACAGATAGATATGTTCGTTGAAAAATTAAATAAGGTAATTTCTCAGAACTAATCCGGGAACTTCAAAATGGCTTCTAAAATACTGAGACAGAACAAGATTAAGGAAATACTGCGCAGCATGCATATTTCCGGACATGAAGAGCTGGTAAAACAGCTGGCTAAGGAGAACATTTTCGTCACTCAGGCCACACTAAGCAGAGACTTTGCAGAAATGGGTGTGATAAGGTCTGTCGGCGAAAACGGTATCCGATACAGCATTAACACTCAGGAAACAGGCGCTCAGATTGCCAGGATGATCGGATTTGAAATTATCAGTGTTGAACATAACGAGTCACTGATACTGCTTCGCACACTGCCGGGACGAGCACAGGGAGTGGCCCACTTTATTGACAGATTAAATAAGCTGGAAATTCTCGGAACTGTTGCCGGTGATGATACAACGCTTGTTATTCCTAACTCGCAGAACAGTATACCTGTAATAGTAGAATTTATAAAACAAATGATGGTAAATCAGGTCCCGAAATAACCTTATTCGGCCGGACCTGAAATTTATATTAAAGAATCTTAAGGAGATTTAAGTTGAAAAAGATAAAAATTGTTGTTGCCTATTCGGGCGGATTAGATACGTCTGTGATGGTAAAATGGCTGAAGGAAAAATATGATGCTGAAATAATTACTGCCACCGGCGACCTCGGACAGAGATCCGAACTGGAAGGACTCGAAGAAAAAGCATTCATGACCGGTGCGTCAAAAGCAGTTATCAAGGACCTCAGGGAAGAGTTTATTACAAAATACGTTTGGACCGCACTGAAGGCAGGTGCTCTGTATGAAGGTGAATATCCCATGGCCTGCGCTATAGGCAGACCTCTGCTGGCCAAGATGATGGTTGATATTGCAAAACAGGAAGGTGCTGATGCAATTGCCCACGGCTGTACCGGAAAAGGAAATGACCAGGTGAGATTTGAAGTCGGCATTCAGACACTCGCTCCGGAACTGGATATAATCGCACCGCTCAGAGACTGGGAATTCAAGAGCCGCGAAGAGGAGATTGAATACGCTGAAAAACACAAAATACCGGTTAAAGTTACAAAGGCTTCTCCATATTCAATAGATGAGAACATCTGGGGTATAGCTGTTGAGTGCGGCGTACTCGAGAATCCTACAGTAGCTCCGCCGGAGGATGTCTATCAGATCACTACATCTGCAAAGAATGCTCCCGATACTCCCGGATATGTCACGATTGGTTTTGAAGAAGGCATACCTGTCAGTCTGAACGGCGTTGAAATGAATCCTGTCGCAATGGTAGAAGCTGTAAACCAGCTGGCAGGACAGCACGGAATAGGCAGAATGGATCTGATCGAAAACAGAGTGGTCGGTATCAAATCACGCGAAGTATATGAGGCCCCGGCTGCAGTTGTATTCTACAAGGCACACAATGAACTCGAAAAAATGGTCCTGGACAAGGAGACATTCCGTTACAAACAGAACGTCGGTGACAGAGTTGCCAATATGATATATGACGGACTTTGGTTTACTCCGCTGTTCAATGCTCTTAAGGCATTTGTCGATGAAACACAGAAGTTTGTTACCGGTGAAGTTACACTCGAACTCTATAAAGGCTGCATAACTACAAAGTCGAGGAAATCACCCTACAGTCTCTACAACGAAGAACTGGCAACATATACAAATGCAGACAAATTCGATCACAGCGCCAGTACGGGATTCATGGCTCTCTACGGACTCCCATACAAAACAATGACTCAGGTGCACGAAAAGGTCAAAGCCGAAAGCGAGGTATAATAATGCTCTGGGGCGGTAGATTTAAGGAAAAACTGGATACGAATGCTCTGCTGTTTTCGACCTCAATTGGATTCGATAAGAAACTATTCGAAGAGGATATACAGGTCAGTCTGGCTCATACGGCCATGCTGAAGAAAACCGGACTGATAGATACAAATGAAGCAGAAGAAATTACCGAAGGTCTTAAAAAGATCAGGGCAGAGTATACATCCGGAGCATGGGCTCCGGATGAAAGCCAGTTTGAAGATATACATTCGGCAGTCGAATCCAGACTGACCGAACATATCGGAGAGACTGCCGGTAAACTGCACACAGGCAGAAGCCGGAACGATCAGGTAGCAACCGGTATGCGCCTGTGGATAAAAAAATCCTGTGCGGCACTTATGAACGATCTGAAAAAACTGCAATATGCCGTGGTCAGATCTGCCGATGAAAATCAGAACATCATAATGCCCGGTTATACTCATATGCAGAGAGCACAGCCTGTCAGTTTTGCTTTTCACATGCTTGCATATACTGAGATGCTGGAACGTGATATACAGCGCATTGAATTTGTATACAAAGAAGCTGATTCCTCACCACTCGGATCCGGAGCACTTGCCGGCTCAACACTTCCTCTGGACAGCCGCTATTCGGCCGATCAGATGGGATTTGCTAATCTTACGGATAATGCTCTGGATGCCGTTTCAGACAGGGATTACATGCTGGACTTTCTCAACAGCTGTGCGCTTGGTATGATGCACCTCAGCAGATTATCGGAGGAACTGGTGCTGTGGTCAACTGCTGAATGGAATTTCGTCACTCTATCTGACAGCTTCACTACGGGTTCGTCTCTGATGCCTCAGAAAAAAAATCCTGACATGGCTGAATTGATCAGAGGTAAGGTAGGACGCGTCTATGGCAATTACATTTCACTGGCAACTACTATGAAAGGATTGCCTTTGAGTTACAACCGGGATATGCAGGAGGATAAAGAGCCGGTATTCGATTCGTTCGAAACATACAGCAGCAGTCTGAATATTATGGCTTCTATGATATCGACAATGCTGGTGAAAAAAGACAGATTTACAGAAGATCTTAAATCGGGCTATACACTCGCTACAGATCTTGCAGACTGGCTCGTGCTGAAGGGAGTGCCTTTCAGAGAAGCGCATAAGCTCGTCGGCTTGCTGATAAAATATGCCGAATCAAAGAACGTTGCTCCGGGACAGCTGACTCTGGAGGAATTCCAGTCGGTTTCACCCATATTTGACGATAAGGCACTGCAGATCCTTTCGATGCAGGATGCCCTGTTCAGGAAGAAAACTCACGGATCGACTAATCCCGGTCTCATTTGTCAGTCGATAAAGAAATGGAAAACCCGGCTCGAAATCGACTGAAGAAAATTCACTAATAATGATAGATACATAAATAAGTAAAATAAATATCCGGCTTTATTGTTTAGAGGAAAAGAAAAATGGCTTTCCGGAATTTCCGGAGGCCATTTTTTATTTTAAATGGGGAAAAATGAATTTACATGCGTCTAAAAGTAATTGAATTCCATTGGACTATTTATGTAAAAATGTTTTTATTTAGTAACTACATATTTTCTTCAACAAAATTTTAACAATAAGAGAATAAATATGCATGCATTGGAGGTCAGGAATCTTTGTAAATCCTTCGGTGATCTTAAGGCCGTGGATAATGTGTCGTTCTATGTCCCCCAGGGGTCTGTCTTTGGACTGATCGGCCGCAATGGTGCCGGTAAGACAACCACTATCAGAATGATGATGAATATCTATATGCCGGACAGCGGCGAAGTTTTTCTAAAGGGAAATAAAGTCGGCCGCGAATTTCAGGACCAGGTGGGCTATCTGCCGGAAGAAAGAGGATTGTATAAGAAAATGAGAGTGCTCGATACACTGCTTTATTTCGCTGAACTGAAAGGTAAATCGGGGAAGACAGTCGAGAAAAAAGCACTCGAGTATCTCAGGAAATTTCAGCTCGAGGACAGGAAAAATTCCAAGATAGAAGACCTGTCGAAAGGCAATCAGCAAAAAATTCAATTCCTGTCTACAATTCTCCACGATCCGGAATTTATCATTCTCGATGAACCATTTTCGGGTCTCGATCCGATAAACACAAATTTGCTGAAGGAAATAATACTGGATCTTAAGAAGAGGGGAAAGGTTATTATTTTCTCTACGCACCTGATGGATTTTGCTGAAAAAATGTGCGACCATATTGCAATGATCGATAAGGGAAGAATAATACTGAACGGTTCGATGCAGGAGATAAAAGCCAGATATGCACAGAAAAATGTCAGCATTACTTACGAAGGCGACATAGCGTTCCTTGAAGGCAACCCGATAATCGAGAAGATAGAGGACTTCGGCAATACTACCGGAATTCGCCTTACAGATGCAGCACATACTCAAAAGCTGCTGAATCTGCTGGTGAGCAATAATATCAGTCTGAAAAAATTTGATGCAAATGAAATATCACTGCATGAGATCTTTGTTGAACTAGCCGGTGGTGAGGATTCGGGAGCTGCCAACGGAAATATAAATATCGGGGAGGCACAGTATGCTTAAGAATATTTTCAACAGAAAAACCATGGCTGTTCTTAAACGCGAACTGAAAGAGAAACTGTTCTCTAAGACTTTCGTACTTATGACACTGCTTATTCCGGTGCTCATGTTCGGCCTCATCGGTATTCAGACTCTGCTGATGACCTACGGCGGTGACGATCATACCAGCATTCAGGTAGTATCCGACAGCGACAAAATTCTCTCGGCTGTAAAGAAACACCTTGATGCCGAAAAATCTCTTCAGGAGAGCCATTATAGCATAAACTATAAAACTATGGGTAAAGAATCTTTCAGAAAGTATCTGGATGAGAGTAAATCCGGAATACTCCAGGATAAACTGACGGGAATAGTCTACCTCGGGAGCGATGCACTGAAAGACAAGAAAGCAGAGTATTACTCTAAGAACCCAAATAACAACGTGCTGTTCGGTAAACTGAAAGCTCCGGTTAATAATGCGCTTGTCGGTATTTATTTTGAAAACAAGGATATGAATCCCTCAGACCTGAAATATGCAAGCAGTTCGCTTGAGATTACTGGGTTCAGGGTTTCTGAAAAAGAAAAAATAGAAGCCGAAGGATATGGAAATCTTATAGTGTCTTTTCTTTTTACATTCCTGCTGTATATGAGTCTTCTGTTCCTGGGTGCAATGATGCTGCGCTCTGTGGTTGAAGAAAAAAACAACAGGATAGTAGAACTGCTGCTTTCATCGGTGAACCCAACCGAACTGATGGCAGGAAAAATTATCGGCACTTCTGTAACCGGCCTGATGCAGATGATAATCTGGCTTTCACCCGTGTTTCTCGTGGTATCGTCTACCGTGTTCGTGCTGCCGCAGGAACTGCTGATGAAAATCAGCGTAGGGCAAATATCTTATTTTCTGTTCAATTTCTTCATTGGACTAGTAACATTTACGGGACTGTTTGCGATGATCGGTTCAATATTTGATAACGAACAGGATGCCCAGTCGGGACAGTGGCCTGTAATGATGCTTATCATTATTCCATTTTTCATTTCGTTGTCATTGCAGAATAATCCCGATACTATAATCGCAAAAATATCTTCGCTGTTTCCTTTTGCTTCAATTATGGTTATGCCGGCACGTATGGCTCTCGTTGAAGTACCAATGTGGCAGATGGCATTATCTGTTATCATCAATATACTTACAATGTTCATGGTGATGATAGCAGCAGGCAAGATATACAGGGTTGGAATTCTTATTACAGGCAAAAAGCCCAAAATGTCAGAGATAGTAAACTGGTTAAAATATAAGTATTAGGATTATACTGTATGAAAAATTTTTTTAAGATGATGTTTGCCTCAATGCTGGGTACGTTTCTGGCGTTGTTTGCAGCTTCGGTTATGTTCTTTCTTTTTGTACTGATTGTGGTTGCAGCAGTTGAACCGCAGAAAGATGTATCCATAAATGAAAATACCATCCTGCAAATACGTCTGGACTATCCGATTGCCGAAAGAACACCTGAAAAGCAAATCAGTCAGTTCAGCTTTACATCTTTCAGATTCTCAAGTCAGCTGGGACTGAACGATATTATATCTAATATACGCAAAGCAAAGCATGACCCCAATATTAAGGGGATATGGCTGGATCTGAACGGATTTTCTGCAGGAGGTTACGCGACAGTAGAGGCGATCAGAAATGCGCTTATAGATTTTAAGTCTTCAAAAAAATTCATCATTGCCTATGGTGACATAGTTGTGCAGAAGGCACTATATCTTGCCAGCATCTCCGATAAGATCTATGTGTCGCAGCCTGGACTCATTGAATTGAAGGGACTGTCGACGGAAGTACCGTTTTTCAAAAAGACACTCGAGAAGCTCGAAATAGAGGCCCAGATATTCCACTATGGGAAATATAAAAGCGCAATTGAGCCATTCCGGTTCGATAAAATGAGCGATCCTTACCGGTATCAGATGACGACGCTGCTTAATTCCATGTACGATCATCTGATATTTAATACAGGCAGTGCCAGGAATATTGATACAGACTCACTGAAGATGATTGCCGATAACCTGCTCGTGCGTGATCCTGAATCGGCCATGAAATACAGGCTGATTGACGGTGTATATTACAGGGATCAGGTGGTAAGTGAAATTAAAAAGCGTATCGGCGTGGGAGAGGATAAGGATCTGAATACCATCACAATTCAGAAGTATAACAATGTCGTCGACCCGGGCAGGAAGTTCTCTGAAAACAAGATCGCAGTAATCTATGCCGAGGGCGATGTCGTAAGCGGCAGCGGTGATGATAATTCCATTGGTGCAGAAAATATCCCGGAAGCCCTTAGAAAGGCAGCAAAGGACAAGCGTGTCAGGGCCATTGTACTGCGTGTAAACTCTCCCGGGGGCGATGCGCTTACGTCTGATCTGATATGGCGCGAAGTACAGCTGGCTAAAAAGAAAAAGCCGGTTATTGTTTCCATGGGAAGTGTAGCTGCTTCCGGAGGATATTATATCTCAACTGGTGCAGATGTTATAGTTGCTGAACCCAACACCATTACCGGTTCGATCGGTGTATTCGGGATTATACCCAACATGGAAAAATTCTTCAGCAATAAGCTCGGTATTACATTTGACCGAGTGAAAACCGGCAAGTACTCGGACTTCATGACTATAAACCGTCCCTTTACTGCTCAGGAGAAAATGTTTATACAGAATGAGATCGACAAAATATACAAGACATTTGTCGGCAAGGTCGCCGAAGGCAGGAAAAAGACATTCGCTCAGATTGACGAAATCGCACAGGGCAGGGTATGGACAGGTCTGCAGGCAAAACAGAACGGTCTGGTAGACGAGATAGGCGGTCTTGAAGTTGCACTAAAAATTGCAGCCAGCCGCGCCCGGCTGAAAGAATATTCAATAGTTGAACTTCCGGTGATGAAGGACTTCGTGGAAACACTGCTCGAAGACTTCTCAGCCGAAGCAAGTGAATATTGGCTGAAGGCAAAGCTGGGCAGCAATTATGCCTATTATAAGCAGCTGGATTATGTTACTAATGCTTCCGGAATCCAGGCCCGGCTGCCTGTTGACCCAGACATAAAATAATACCAGTCACTTCTTATAACGCGAGCGAAAACTACAACGCGAGCAAAAACTGCTCGGCTGGCCGGTTTTCTGCATGATACTGGCAGAAAACCGGCAAAGCTCTCTCCAGATAATCCTCAAAAAAGATAACTTAGTCAGATTATTTTCGTCATGATTGGGAATTATAAGCGCTGTCCTTTTGTTTATATTATTATAAGATGCAATGTCGGATAATGCAGCGGCTATCTACTACTGATATGACAAGCTGAACGTAAAAATAAAGATTGACAATATGGCCAAAAATGATGTTATTATAAATAGGTACCATAAGTCGATTGAAATTAACAGGTTAAAAATTTATCCGATAATAGTTTAGACGCTCTCTTGACACAGTATCCCCGCTGCTGGAGAGTTTGTAATTTATTAAATCATATTTCGGAAAGAAGAAGGAAAAACCGTGTCATTTGAAATCGAATTATTTGATAATTTGCAATATCACGGGAATAACGGGAAACTGTTATTTACACGGTACCAGGATGGTAATCCCGCATTATTGTTCAAATTCGGTCCGGGGAATTCCATAATTCAGTTCAGTATAAATATTCCGGAATTTTTCGACGAATATCCGTTTGGTGCTTACCGCTTGATTGCAATCAACGCCGGACAGAAAGATGTAATTGAAACGCTGGTCGATTCAGGTATTATACACGAACCGGTGTTCAACGTGGAATTTAATGATCAGAGTAACCCCATATGTGAATTTTCCAACCAGATCATGGATCTCCTGAATTCATGCGGAGAATATTATGCATAGATAGTATTTGTTAACACGCAATAAAAGTGTTCTGACCGAATACAGATACCTGATCTGAGACGTGTAATTGCTACAGGATCAATGTGAGATAAGAAAGTATTGAGATAAGAAAGTATTGAGATAAGAATGTATATAAAATAATAATGTACAAATAAATCAGAGGGCGCAACGTGAAGATATCAAAACAGTTTACAAACCGTGAAAGCCAGTCATTGGACAAGTATTTTCAGGAAATAGGTAAAGTAGAACTGCTCAATTCAGCAGAGGAAATAGAACTGGCCTCCCGGATAAAGAAAGGAGACCACAAGGCTCTGGAAAAACTTACGAAAGCCAACCTCAGGTTTGTGGTCAGCGTGGCAAAGCAGTACCAGAATCAGGGACTGTCTCTCGGAGATCTTATAAACGAGGGAAATCTGGGACTGATGAAAGCTGCGCAGCGTTTTGATGAAACTAAAGGATTTAAGTTTATTTCCTATGCGGTCTGGTGGATCAGGCAGTCCATACTGCAAGCCATTGGTGAACATTCACGAATAGTACGCCTGCCTCTGAACAGGGTTGGAGCGGTCAATAAGATCGGCAAGGCATTCAATTCGCTCGAGCAGGAGTATGAAAGAAATCCAAGCCCGAACGAGATAGCTGCAGAACTGGGCATGGACGTCAACGATGTAACTTATGCACTCGAGATCTCGGGCAAGCACGTTTCTGTGGACGCGCCGATCGCACAGGGTGATGAAAACAATAACAACCTGCTGGATGTGATTCCAAATGACGGTGAGCCGACACCGGATTTCGTGCTGATGAAGGATTCTCTGAAGACCGAAATTGAAGAGGCGCTTTCTTCGCTGTCGGAAAGGGAAGCCACCGTAATAAAATACTATTTCGGGCTAAACACTGAAAACTCGCTTACCTTGGAGGAACTGGGTGAAAAACTGAACCTGACGCGTGAACGCGTACGCCAGATAAAGGAAAAAGCGCTGAGGCGGCTGCGTCATACCTCGAGGAGCAAAAATCTGCAGGTATACCTGGGCTAGATTTCCCGGGTATGCATAATTCTGAATCCTGGAAAAGTTATGTAATATCTCCACGTGGCACGCTTAGACCCGTGGAGATATTTTCGTGATCAGCCGGGACACAGTTACACACACACACAATTCCTTCAGATTAGTATCCTTTCACCTCATATAGAATGCAATCATTCACCACTGTCCAGTGCGGAAATGCCCGGAAAATATTTTGCTTGACAAAAAGTGACATATTATTTACATTTACACCTAATGTAAACGTTTACATTCAGTATTTTAAGAAGATTTCACTATGCCGGTAACTATCAAAGAACTTGCTAAACAGGCGGGTGTCTCAATCGCCACAGTGTCGCGCGCGCTCAACGACGACCCGAAGGTCAAGGAAAAGACACGCAGGCTTATTGTAGAACTGTCCAGGGAAATGAACTATAACCCTAATATACTGGCCAGGAATTTCGTCAAACAGAAAACCAATACGATCGGACTTATTATGCCGGAGCTGGTCGACGAATTCTTTACCGAAATTATACGCGGCGTAGATGAAATTGCACACTCCAGAGATTACTATACCATGGTAGCCAGTACCCACAGCAACCGCCCGGTAATAGAGGCGATAGTCAATTTTATGGGAAACGGTATAGTCGACGGCGTTATACTGATGGCTCCCTCACTCGCCGAGCCGGTGAAAAAACTGCTGATAAACAAAAAAACTCCCATAGTCCTCATCAACGCCAAAATGGAGAGGGAAAAGTGCGATTCAATCGGAATCAATAACCTCAAGGCTTCCCTTGATATGATGGACTACCTGGCAAAAAAGAGAAAATACAAAAAAATTGCACATATCTCGGGTCCTATGACAAACAACGACGCTATACTGCGCGCTAAAGGTTATACCGAATACCTGAATAAACACGGACTGGAATTTCATCCGGAATGGATGCCCGAGGGTAACTTCACCATAAAGGGCGGTGAAGCCGCATGCGACAGCATTCTGGCCCAGAAAAATATTCCCGAGGTGATATTTGCCGCAAACGATATGATGGCACTCGGATGCTACCGGTCAATAGAAAAACACGGACTCAGAATTCCAGACGATATTGGTGTTGCAGGATTTGATAACATATTTATATGCCAGTTCCTGCTGCCCAGACTTACTACCATAGACGTTCCTATATCCGAAATGGGCAAGACTGCAGCTGAACTGCTGATTGACCGGTTGACAGGTAAACGTAAATCTACCGCAAAACACGTGGAAATTCCGACTAATCTGGTGATCGGTAAATCGTGCTGATGAACGAAAATAACAAGACTTAAATTTAATAATTAAACATACATTACAATGGAACAATTCAAGACCAAATACGGCAGCTTTTCCCCGGATGGCAGGGAATACCTTATTTTTTCACCGCGTACACCCAAACCCTGGGTCAATGTGGTATCCAACGGAAAGTTCGGATTCGTTGTCTCACAAACCGGAGGCGGATTCAGCTGGGATACACACTCTGAGTTTAACCGCGTCACACGCTGGCACCAGGATATGATCCAGGATAACTGGGGAAAATATATATATGTAAAGAACAATAAAACCGGTGAAATATGGAGCCCTACATGGATGCCAGTGAAAACCGAACCCGACTCTTACCTTTGCCGCTATGGATTCGGCTATGCCGTTTTTGAAACTGTGTTCAAAGGAATCAAAATTACTCTGACTATGTTTGTTCCTGAAAACGACAGTGTCGAGATCTGGGACGTTAAAACTGAAAATCAGACTGCGGAGATCGCCGACCTGTCATTATTCACTTACTTCGAGTGGGTGCTCGGTTCATCTTCCGACTTCCACCGCGAATTCCACAAAACATTCATTGAAACCAGCTACGACGAACGGTTAAACGGAATTAAAGCTACAAAACGCCTGTGGGAAATACCCCTCGGAGACAGAGGCCACTGGAATATTGAATATGAATACGACGGCTATTTTTCATGCAGCCGCAAAGTCACCTCATACGATGCTGACAAGGAATCTTTCCTCGGTCAGTATGGAAGTCTCCGGATGCCCGAAGGACTGAGTGCTGCTGAACTGGGCCGAAAAACCGGCAAGTGGAACGATTCTGTTGCATGCCTGCGCATTGACTTGTCGGTGGCTCCGTCTGAAACCGAAGACACCGCATTCTTTCTGGGCATAGTAAAGCGGGGAAATGACCCGCGCGAGGTCACAAATCGGTATTCATCCGCTGATCAGAGAACGGCTGCTCTTGAGAGTGTAAAGGAAAAATGGGAAAAAACTCTTTCCACACTCGAAATTTCCACGCCTGATGAGGCAATGAACCTGGCGGTGAATAAATGGTTCAGATATCAGGCTATTGCCGGCAGACTGCTTGCACGCACGGCATACTATCAGCAGAGCGGTGCTTTCGGATTCCGTGATCAGCTGCAGGACAGCCTTGTCTATCTGCCTATCGATCCTGAAAAAACAAAAGAACAGATCAGACTCCATTCACGTCACCAGTTCCAGGACGGAACAGTGCTCCACTGGTGGCACCCGATTAGCGAAACAGGTCTGCAGACAAAGATGACCGATGATCTGCTGTGGCTGCCTTTTATTATTATGCATTATCTCGATGAAACAGCTGATTACTCAATTCTCGATATAAACGAACCGTTCTATGACAATCCCGACAAACTGGCTACACTCTACCGGCACTGCGTACTGTCGATAGAAAAAGTACTGAGCAGATACAGCCAAAGAGGTCTGCCCCTTATAGGCGCAGGTGACTGGAACGACGGTCTGAGCGCTGTGGGACTAGACATGAAAGGCGAATCAATATGGCTTGCTGAATTTTTCTACATGATACTGAACAGATTTGCCGTAATTGCTGATAAGAAAAATGACGGCTCATTTGCAGAAATTTGTGTCAGGAAAGCATCCGAACTGAAAACTGCATTTGATAAATATGCATGGGACGGGGAATGGTATTTCAGGGCTACAAAGGATTCGGGCGAGAAGATAGGCAGCCGCGAAAACACTGAGGGACGCATTTTCCTGAATGCACAAAGCTGGTCGGTTATGAGCGGCATTGCTCCGGAGGATAAGGGCATCGCTGCGATGAAGGCGGTGGAGAAACACCTGCTGAAAAATAACGGCGCACTGCTGCTTGCTCCTGCATATACAGTTCCTGATAAATTTATAGGATATCTTTCACGCTATGCACCGGGAAGACGCGAAAACGGAGGCGTATATACCCATGCAGCTACATGGGCCATCTGGGCGTTTGCTAAACTGAAAGACAGCGAAAATGTATTCAAGGCATATAAAAACCTTAACCCGATATACAGCGGACTCGAACCCGACAAGTATGTCGCTGAACCGTACGTTACCCCCGGCAACATAGACGGACCGGACAGCCCTGACTACGGAATGGGCGGTTGGACATGGTATACCGGATCGGCTTCATGGTTCCAGAAAGTATGCGTAGACTGGATACTCGGAATACGGGCTGATGAAAAAGGACTCATCATTGATCCCTGCATCCCTGAAGAGTGGAACGGATATACAGTCAGAAGAATGTTCCGCGGGGCAGAAATAATGATAAGCGTGGTAAATGACAATCACGTCTCCTCGGGTATCAGCAGAATTGAGATAGACGGAAAGACCAGTGAGAAAGACTATATTGATGCCGGCTATATTGAAAGTAACAACGGTAAGATAATAAACGTCAAAGCCTATATGGGATAGCAGTATGAGAAACCTGACGACGGGTCTCTTCCTGATACTGTTTTCAGTTGCTGTAATTGCGGCTCCCAAAGACCGGAATGCCAAAGACAGTCTGAAGTATTTTCCTTCTGCAAAGACGGTAAATATTGATCTGAATGTGTCTGACGGTGAATTCCTGATGACTGTAGCGCGCGATACTTGGAAATTCTTTGAGAATTCCACCTATGGCCGGTCGGGTTTTGTGGTAGATAAACTTTTGGTCGATAAACAGAATGCTGCTCACTATACGTCTGTAACCAATATCGGGCTGTATATGCTGTGCTGCATGTCAGCTGAACAACTGGGATTTATCAGTCACAGTAATGCCGAAAAATTGATTGCCACTGCTGTAGAAAACCTGAACAGGTTCCCGAAATATAAGGGGTTTCTGTACAACTGGTATGAACTGGACCTGATGAAACCTGCAGACGAGTATATCTCAACTGTGGATGCAGGCTGGCTGCTTTCGTGCCTCGATATTGTGTCAGGTGCTTATCCGGCTCTCAGGGCAAAGTGCAGTGCTATAATGAATGGTGCTGATTTCAGGCAGCTTTATGCGGATTCTCTGGGCGCATTTTCGCTCGGAGACAGAAAGGGAACCGGACTCAGTAAGTATCACTATGAACTGCTTTGCTCAGAATCCAGAATATCGCTTTACTATGCAATAAAGCACGGACAGCTGAAACCGGAAAGTTATTTCAGGTTGAAACGTACACTGCCGGCTGAAATAGATCAGAACCAGATTCCCGAAGGCATATGGAAACGTTACAAAGGCATTGAATATTTTAACGGCTGGTATACTTTTGATTCTCTGAAGTTCGTGCCTTCCTGGGGGGGAAGCGCTTTTGAATATCTGATGCCGGGACTTTTGTTTGACGAACGGTTTGCATACAATTCTCTCGGACTGAATAACCGCAGAATAGTCCGTCTGCAGATTGAATATGCACTTAAAGACCTGAATTATCCGGTATGGGGAATGTCGCCCTGCGCACTTCCGGAGGCCGGATATGGTGAGTTTGGTGTGCCCCCGGTTGGGACCAAAAGGGGAGGGTATCCTTCCGGGGTTGTTACACCGCATGCTTCTGTTCTTGCACTGTCTTATGATCCCAAGCCGGTAATTAGTAACCTGAAAACCATGATGAGAAAATATCCGGTTTACGGTGAATACGGGTTTTATGACAGCATACTGATGGACAGCGGTAGAGTGACATACTCCTACCTTGCACTGGATCAGGCCATGATACTGATATCAATTACAAATTACCTGAAGGATGGTTATTTCCCCTCATTATTCATGCAGGGAAAAAATATGAAGAGGCTTATGAACATAATTAAATCTGACCGGTTCTTTCAATGAAAATAAAATGAGAAATATATAAGTATGGATCTGAACGGAAAGTGGAAATATATCTGCGATGCCGGCTCAATGATGGTTTATGAAACAGTGAGCACTATGGCAGCAGAAAATGAATTTACAGGTGAGATGAATATCCCGTCGAACTGGCAGACAGAAGGCCTCGACAACTTCAACGGAACCGTTTGGTTCATCAGGGATTTTGAATATGAACCGGAAATTAATGACTGGAGGGCTCTGTTTATAAATTTCGGAGGAGTGGATTATTTCTGCCAGGCATGGCTGAATGACTGCTATCTGGGAAGTCACGAAGGATATTTTCAGGAATTCACTTTCAGGATTGACAGTGCGTTCAGAAAAACCGTACAGAACAGACTTATTGTCCGCGTGACTTCACCGTTTGAAGAGCCGGACAGCGTCTGGCCGCTAAGGAAAAAACTGATCAAGGGTATATTCAGTCATCACGACTGCCGCCCGGGTGCCTGGGATATGCAGCATGGTCAGGATAAAAATACCGGCGGTATTTGGAATGCGGTGTCACTGAATGCAGCAGGCAGACTGATGTATTCAGACATTAAAATTAACAGCAGGATTCCTGATTCGGGCAATACTGCCCGTATTATAGTGTCTTTCGGTTATGAAAATTTCTCTGATGAGGCAATTAAAGAAAATGTATCTGTACTTATAACGTCTCACACGGGTGATGTCGCTTTTTCAGACAGCTTTATGTGCAGCTTCCGCTCCGGCGTTGGTACACAGACTATTGCATTCGATCTGAAAGATCCTCTTCTATGGAATACATGGGATCTGGGAGAACCCAATATGTATCTGTCCGAAATCACTTCGGCTTCAGCCGGCACATACAGCACGTCTTTCGGTATTCGCGAAGTTCACATGGACGATTCAGATAATTTTTATCTGAACGGAAGAAAACTATTTCTCAGAGGGACCAACATAATCCCTGAGCAGTTCCTGAGCACTCTCGATAAAGACAGGATAAAAAAAATTACAGATCTGATCAGAGGCGCCAATATTAACGCTGTCCGAATACATGCGCATGTCAACAGGAAAGAAGTTTATGAGGAATTTGACAGACAGGGTATTATACTGTGGCAGGATTTTTCGCTGCAGTGGACTTACGACGATTCTCCAGGATTTTCAGCAAATGCCTGCTCACAGATAAAAGATATGGTCAGTCAGCTGTATAATCATCCTTCGATCGCTTTCTGGTGCTGCCACAACGAGCCGGGAGAACAGATCCGTATGCTCGATACATTTCTTAGGGATGCAGTGCTCAATGAGGATTCGACTCGCATAGTTAGGCTTGCTTCGAATTACGAGGAGCATGCATACGACGGATGGTACTGGGGATCAATGGAGCACTATGCTGCTGCGCCTATGGGGCCTCTGGTTACAGAGTTCGGTGCACAGGCATTGCCGGTCAGAGAGTCTCTGCAGAAATTTCTGACTGAAGAAGAACTGAACAGACCCGACTGGAAGAAATGGGCATATCATGATTTCCAGTACGAACAGACATTCCATATAGCTAAAGTTCAGCGAGGAAATAGCATAGATGAATTCATTGAAAACTCGCAGCAGTATCAGTCGGATTATATACGCACTGCAGTGGACTTTTACAGACGCAGGAAAAATGACGGCATAACCGGGATATTTCATTTTATGTTCATCGACTGCTGGCCGTCAATAACCTGGTCTGTTGTCGACTACTTCCGGAAACCCAAGAAAGGCTACCATACACTCAGTGAAGTATTCAGGCCGTTATACATGTCGGTTAAACTGAGACAGAAAGAATATCTTCAGGAGAGTTTCCTGAACACAGACCTGTGGATAATAAATGACCTTTATAAAGTTTACACTGACAGTTATGTTGCTGTTAAACTGGACGGACAGATACTGGGTCAGCTGAATAATATAAATATAAAAGAAAATTCCGTGGAATTTTTCTACTGGGAAAAACTGAAGTTCAGACTTCCTGAAAATATAGAGGCAGGAAAACATACCGTCAGATTTGAATTATATGATGCCGGTGATACTATGATCACGGATAATGAAATGGAAATAATGATAGTGAAGCATTTATGAAATTAACCGGAAGATCCAGATGAAGAAAGCAATATTCATATTGATGATGTTAACTTTGGGACAGGTATCCGGACAGGAGTATCTGATCTTTTCCGACAGTCCTTCGGCTTCGTACTATGATCCGAGTTTCGGATATTCCAGCGGCGCGAGCAAACTGGAACTGATCGGCGGCAGTAAATTCCCAGTAGAAACCGCACACGCATATTCAGGTACGAATTCGCTCCGGCTCCGTTGGACCAGTGCTTCCGGAGGTGACTGGGGAATAGCAGCAGCTGCAGAGGGATGGCGCGCTTTTGATTTCAGCGCGGCCGATTCAATCAGTTTTCAGGTCTATTCTCCCGATACACTTGATAGTCATTTATTGCCCTATATCTTCATTGAAGATATTAACAACAGAAAAACCCCGCGTCAGATGCTCTCCTCATATAGCGGAAAACTGCCTGCAGGTAAATGGGTAAGGATAGCTGTTCCTGTTCAAATATTCAAACAATATCCGGGCAGTGCTGACCTGAAAAAAATAAAGACAATTTACTGGGGACAGGGCAGTGCCGATGCAAAAGAGCATGTGCTCTATATTGATGAGATCCGCGCATTCAGGACGTCAGATAAATTACCGCCTTCAGTTCCGCAAAACGTCAGGGCACAGGGCTTTGAGAAGCATATTGATATCTCTTGGTCACTCAACAGTGAAAGTGACGTAGCAGGATACCGCATCTATAAAATAACAGGCAGCGGCCATAGTATCACAGGCAGTACTGACGATCAGACCAATGGTTATACCGATTTTATCGGTAAGTATGATTCCTCCTGCTCGTACCGTGTTTCAGCCTTTGATTCATCGGGGAATGAATCATCCCTGTCAGCAGAAGTATCTTCAGTAACAGCCCTGCTGACCGACAGTGCAAAACTTGATATGCTTCAGAGGTCAACCTTCAGATATTTCTGGGATTATGCACATCCGGTTTCGGGAATGGCAAGGGAGAGAAAAGGTTCTCGTGATGTAGTTACATCAGGAGGATCCGGATTCGGGCTTATGTCTATACTCGCCGCAATGGAACGGGGTTTTATTACACACGAGGAGGGGCGAGGAAGGATACTGAAAATAGTAGACTTTATGCATTACAAAGCTGAAAAATTCCATGGCGCTTTTTCTCACTGGCTGAACGGCAGAACGGGCAAGGCAGTTGCGTTCAGTCAGTATGACAACGGCGGGGATCTTGTCGAAACAGCGTTTGCAGTTCAGGGCCTGCTAACCGTTCGTGAGTATTTCCGCAATGAGCAGTCTGCGGAGGCCGATTCAATAGTAAGCCTGTCGACAAAAATATGGGAAGGTGTTGAGTGGGACTGGTACAGAAAAGACGGGGGCAATTATCTTTACTGGCACTGGTCACCGAACTATGGCTGGTATATGAACATGCGCATTACAGGATTCAACGAGTCAATGATAGTCTACCTGCTTGCAATAGCGTCTCCTACTCATCCCGTGCAGTCATCGGCATATTCGCAGGGCTGGGCTGCCAGCGGATCATACGCAAATAATTCTTCTTACTACGGATTCCCAATATATGTCGGGTACGGATACGGCGGGCCGCTGTTCTTTGCGCATTATTCATATCTTGGATTTGATCCAAGAGGCTGGAAGGACAGATATGCAAATTATTTTGTCAGAAACAGAAACCACGCACTTATTAACAGGGCATACTGCATCAATAATCCCAAGGGATTTCCCGGATATTCTGATAAGATATGGGGCCTGACTGCCTCCGATGATCCGTTCGGCTATTCAGCGCACGAACCATTCGGCGGGGACAATGGTACTATTACTCCTACGGCAGCACTGTCCTCTATGCCTTATACACCCAAAGAATCAATTGAAGCATTTAATGGATTTTATAACGCATATGGTAAGAACATCTGGGGATATATGGGTTTTACTGATGCATTCAATTTAAAAGAGAACTGGTTTTCGGGATCATATATAGCTATCGATCAGGGTCCGATTGTTATTATGACAGAAAATTACAGGAGCGGACTTCTCTGGAAAAATTTCATGAAGAATCCTGAATTCACAAATGCCCTTATGGCAGCAGGATTTGCAGCAGATACTGTAACTGACGTTGCTGAAGATCAGCAGCAGTTACCGGAAAAGTTTGCACTGTTTGGAAACTATCCCAATCCTTTCAATCCGGAGACCAGGATTGTTTTTACTATACCTTCAGCTGCGGAGATAAAAGTTGAAATTTTCGATCTGCTGGGCAGACGTGTAGCCGCTCTTTATCAGGGATATCTGAATGCCGGACGGCATGAGATGCTGTGGAACGGGATGAACGGCAACAGTGCCGCTGCTTCCGGAGTATATTTCTGCAGTGTTGAATTTAATGGTAATAGACTGATTTCAAAAATGCTGCTTCAAAAATAAAATATGTCAATATCATCAAAAATAATATTCGGCATTGCCATTATCGCTGCATCAATGCTGCAGATATCGTGCAGTGGTAACAGCGACAAAAAAACTGTCATTACATTCTGGGCGATGGGGGCAGAAGGTGAGTCAGTTCAGAAACTGCTGCCCCAGTTTGAGAAGGAGAATCCGGGTATTAGGGTAAAAGTACAGATGATACCCTGGACTGCGGCGCAGGAAAAACTGATTACTGCCTATGCCAGCGATAATATGCCCGATGTCTGGCAGCTGGGCAATACCTGGATACCGCAGTTCTCAGCGCTGAATGCACTCGAAGACCTGAACACATGGACCGCTAAAAGCAGCACTGTAAAAAAGGATAATTACTTCGAGGGAATCTGGAATACTAATGTGATGAACGGACAGGTATATGGTATTCCCTGGTATGTCGACACCAGAGTTATGTTCTACAGAAAGGATGTATTCAGCAGGGCAGGATATGACCGGCCTCCCAAAAGCTGGGCTGAGCTATACGACCTTTCGCGCCGTATCAGGAAGAATGCAGGCGGCGGAGAAAAATATGCAATCTATCTGCCTACAAATGAATGGGCGCCGTTTGTAATATTTGCACTGCAGAACGGTTCCACGCTTCTGCGCAATAACGACAGCTACGGCAATTTTTCTGCTCCGGAATTCAAGGAAGCTTTCAGATATGCTGTAAGGTTCCTGCAGGAAGGGCTGGCGCCTATCGGCATATCGCAGGTAACAAATGTATATCAGGCATTTGCAGAGGAGTATTTCTCGATATACATATCGGGACCGTGGAATGTTGTTGAATTCAGAAAGTGGATGAAAAACGGGCTGAAGGACAAATGGGCTATTGCACCGCTTCCTTCTGTCGACGGCCGTAATCCGGGCCTCTCTCTGGCTGGAGGCGCTAGTCTGGTCATGTCGCGCAAATCGGAACACAAGAAAGAAGCCTGGAAATTTATCGAATACCTCTCGCGTCCCGATGTTCAGCTCAGATTCTACAATCTGTTGTACGATCTGCCTGCAGTAAAAATTGCCTGGCAGGATCCGTCGCTGCTGCATGATGAATATATGTCGAAGTTTTATGAACAGCTGCAGTATGTAACTCCTACTCCCAAGATTCCGGAGTGGGAACAGATAGCATTTGCAAAGATACAGCAGTATGCGGAACTTGCTGCGAGAAACAGTATGAGCATTGATCAGGCCGCAGCTGCTCTTGATAAGGATGTAAATCAGATACTGGAAAAAAGACGCTGGCTTCTGAGCCGGAAATAATCATAATATATTGAGTTCAGTCAGCATGGAAAACAGCAGAAAACAAAAAATTACGCGCGACTCACTGAGAGTACCGCTCCTGTTTATGGCGCCGGCACTCCTGGCAATATTTTTCTTTTTCTTTATTCCTGTAATTGCAGCGTTTGTCATGAGCTTTTCAGATTTTGATATATACGCTCTTGCCTCGTTTACCAATTCCAGGATGACCGGGCTTCAGAATTACATCAGACTTTTTGAAGATCCTTTATTCTACACAGCAATGCAGAATACATTCATATTTGTGTTTTCAGCAGGTCCACTGAGTGTGTTTGTATCGCTTGGGGCTGCGATACTACTGAATTCAAAACTTGTCAGGTATAAAGGAATATTCCGTCTTGCGTATTTCCTTCCCGTGGTGACCACTTTGGTTGCTGTGGCGATAGTCTGGCGGTTTATTTATCATCCGCGCTTTGGCATACTGAATTATCTGCTGGGATTTTTCGGAGTCGCTCCTGTAGACTGGCTGGGTGATCCGAACTGGGCGATGCCTGCGCTGGTGATACTGGCCATATGGAAAAACTTCGGCTATAACATGATAATATTTACAGCAGGTCTGCAGAACATACCCGAGTACCTGTATGAAGCAGCTGTACTCGAAGGTGCTAACTGGTTTCAGCAGTTCCGCAGCATCACTCTTCCAATGCTTGCTCCGACTACAGTATTCGTAGGTATTGTTACGATGATTGGGTTCTTCCAGATATTTGCCGAACCGTATGTTATGACGCAGGGAGGTCCGCTCAACAGGACACTCTCGATAGTGCAGTATATGTATCAGGAAGGGTTCAGATGGTGGAATATGGGGTATTCAGCAGCACTGGCTTTTGTGCTGTTTTTGGTGATATTTGCGGGTTCGGTTATTCAGATGAAACTTCAGAAAAGCGGGGATGAGTAAAGAATGAGCAAACAAGACAGCGGCAAAAAAATAGTTGCGGACAGGAAAGTAAAAACGGATTACAAAGTAGTAGTTATGCATCTTTTCCTGGCAGTGACTGGTTTCATTACGATTGCACCGTTTATATGGATGCTGTCCACATCATTTATGGCAGACGGGCATGCAAATGTCTATCCCCCCAGGTTTTTCCCCGATGAATTCACGCTTATACAGTATAAGACCCTTTTTACAAGACTGAACCTCGCGCGCAATTTCATGAACAGCCTTATATTATCGGTCCTGGTTACAGGAATTTCTCTTCTGTTTAATTCCATGGCCGGTTATGCTTTTGCAAAGTTCCGTTTTGCCGGAAAGAACAGGTTATTCAGTCTGCTGCTCAGTTCGATGATAATACCCTCGCAGGTAACGATGCTGCCGCTGTTTCTGATGCTGAAATCAGCAGGAATAATCAATACATATATGGCGATAATCATTCCCGGACTGGCGAACATATTCGGGATATTCCTGATACGCCAGTATGCTATGTCGATACCCGACAGTCTTCTGGAAGCAGCCAGGATAGACGGAGCGGGGGAGTTCCAGATCTACCGGCTGGTAATACTTCCACTGATAAAGCCGATACTTATCACTCTTGGCATTTTTACTTTCATGGGCACATGGAATGATTTCCTGTGGCCGCTCATAGTGCTGACGGATAATTCCATGTACACTCTTCCGGTTGCGCTGGCAAATCTGATGGGCGAGCACACAAAGGATCCGGAGCTGATGATGGCCGGATCGGTGCTGACCATACTGCCGGTGATAATTGTATTTCTGTCGCTGCAGCGGTATTATATAAAGGGAATTATGATGGGGAGTGTGAAGGGATAATCGGTCCTCACAACGGTGAATTTGGGGGTATTATAGCTCTTGACAAAAATGCGGCAATTTGTTAAGTTAATGCGTGATGTAAACGTTTACATACTGCATTTCCCGTGCTCGTTTTTATTGCTGTTTTTCTTTTCCGGTCATTTTATTATATCTATGTAGAATACTCTTTTCCACTGCTCGAAAATATAAAATGTTTTGATAAATAAATTCGGAGAGAAGCCCTATGAAAAAGTATTTTTTACTGTGTCTGACAGTATTACTGCTGCTGTCCTGCAGCAAAACATTCGCCCAGTTCCCTGTACGTCAGGATGCAATCTGGGCACGCTCCGTTCAGGGAGCAACTATTACTCTCGACGGAAAACTGGACGAGGCAGCATGGTCAAAAGCTGAATCACTCCAGATAGTCTATCACGCTGCACCTGCACTTCCTACCAGCGGATACAGGGCTGAGTTTCAGCCTTTCGCTATTACCGATTCCACCCACGCTACTGTGAAATTCCTCATGTCGGGCAATAAACTCTACGTCGGTTTTACTATTCCTGATTCATCCATCGGCGGCACGAAGGACTGGGCGCGCTGGGATGCAATCCTGATGTCACTGATGAAAATCAACGATAAAGGCCGTCCTGCACCTCCAAAGGAATTCTTCTATTCCTGGTGGCTCGCCGGACTTCCTGACTCGGCTACTCCATGGGCTGGCCGCCCGCCCAGATTCCTCGGCGCATATGGAAATTTTGACGGCGCAGAGAGGACCCCTGCACAGAAAGCTATATGGGATGCTGCTACTGTTGTAAACGGAATAGCTAATGACAATCTGCCCGATAAGGGCTGGAATACCGAAATGGTGTTCTCAGTCGATTCGCTCGGCTACAATGCCGACAGACCTGAAGGTGATGTGATACTGTTCAACGTCGGCATCTGGGACGCCGACCATCTGTTCGACGGAAAACCTGACAATATAAGCGTTACCAGGACCTGGTGGCAGAGTCCTTGGGGAAATAACTACGGCGGCAACGTTGCACGCATATATGCCAGACCGGACGTTACTATCAATTCGGCAACACTGCCTGAAATCGCTCCCGATATAATTCTTCCCAGCAACGCTCCTAACGCAGAACCGGTTATAGACGGCGAACTGAATGAAAAATCCTGGGAAGGTGCATATACATTCGAGATGGCCTGGGATGATACCACAATAAGAAATCAATACCCGGGTGCCGGTAAATACATGAGCGGCCAGTGGCAGTCACTGCCTTCCTCTGACCCAAGACCGCCGGTACTCGATCCGTCATACGCAAAAATTCGCATGTTCTTCCATGGCGACTACCTGTACCTCTCTGCAGATGTCAATGATCAGCTCCTGCAGGGTACCGATGCTTCCGACAGAATGGATGCAATGAGCTTCATCATAGGCGACCGGAAAGAAAAGGATCCTAATGAAGATGTTATGGTTTTTAAGGAAGTTACTGTAAGTTTCGGACCTGACGGAAACCCGAAAGCACTCAATAACCTGCCTGCACTAGTTGACTCCGGATTTGCACAGTACGCAGTAAAACTGAAAGGTACTTCCACTGTCAATAAGAATGACGATGTGGACGAAGGCTACGTACTCGAGGCGAAAGTAGATCTGAAAAAATTCAACTACCCCGCAGGACTTGGAGACAAACTCCTGTTCATGGGCGCGGCTTTGTATGACGGTGATTCTTTCGACGATGCACAGAAAAACTACGGTACAAAAACCTGGTGGTTTACCGAAGGCCCGAGACGCCAGGGCGTTGCATGGATAGTAATGGATCCTAATACTACTACCGGCGTCGAAGGAAATGAAGCTGTTGTTCCTACAAGCATTCAGCTGCTTGGCAATTACCCGAATCCCTTTAACCCTTCGACAAAACTGAAATATTCGCTGCCTGAAGGCGGTAACCTGAATATCGCTGTCTATGACCTGCTCGGCAGAAAAGTCAGCCAGATTTACAGAACAGTACAGGCTGCCGGCCAGTTTGAGGAAATACTCGATATGACCCGCTTCTCCTCGGGTATTTACTTCTATCAGATCTCCCTGAAATCACTCAGCGGAAAACAATACCAGAGTATGACTGGTAAAATGACACTGCTCAAATAGAAACAAAACATTATACTTGAAGGCCTGTCATCATAATACGATGACAGGCTTTTATCCCGGTAAAGTCCGGGTTCCGTTTTTTCCGTTTTTCTGCAACAGATATTGATACAAATCTGCACTTCATTTGCGTGTGATGTTCAATGTTCTTAACCTAAGGTGAGTTTATGAAACATTTATTTACAGCGGTTATACTGTTATGCCTCAGCGGTCTGATCACCTATGCCCAGACCACCGGAAAGCTCTCCGGAAGGGTAACAGATGCCTCGGGTGAACCGCTGGCTTCGGCCAATGTTATAATTCAGGGCACCACACTTGGGGCTGCAACTGATATTGACGGTTACTATACAATACTCAATGTCAGGGCCGGAACATACAATGTAATGTTCCGCTATATAGGCTATGAAACCAAAGTCGTACAGAATCTGAAAATCTCTCCGGATCAGACGACTAAACTCAACGCTACTCTCGAACCTCAGACAGTGGAAGGACGCGTGGTTACGATAATAGCCGAACGGCCTGTTGTGGAATTCAATCAGACGAGCTCTATCTCTACTGTCGGCAAGGAAGAAATTGAACAGCTGCCGGTCCAGAGCCTGAACGAAATAGTCAACCTGCAGGCAGGCGTTGTAGACGGTCACTTCAGAGGCGGCAGAATTGGCGAGGTGCAGTATCAGGTAGATGGTGTAACAGTCAACAACCCTTACGATAATTCGTCCACACTGCAGCTGGACCGTTCAGTCCTGCAGGAGGTGCAGGTAATCAGCGGAACTTTTGACGCCAAGTACGGACAGGCTATGTCGGGCGTTGTAAATGCAATATTGAAGAGCGGATCAGATAAGTTCGAATGGTCCGGTGAAGTGTTCGGCGGATCTCACTACACTACTGACAATTCCCGATACCCGAATGTAGATAAAATCCGTCCTGCATCCATACAGAACTATCAGTTCACTCTCAGCGGTCCGACTCCCTTGCCTCAGACAACATTCTTCGTTAGCGGCAGGCGCTATATAAACGACGGTTATCTTTACGGCACACGCAGGTTCAATCCCTGGGATAAAAGCAATACTGAACTGAACCAGTTTAATGCCACCGGTGACAACAAACTCGTCGGCATGAATACCTACCATGAATGGAGCGGTCAGTTCAAGATTACAAACCAGTCGCTGAATAAAATACAGATAAGCTATCAGGCGAGTGTAAATGACCTGACAAGGAGAAATTACAACCATGCCTACAGGTTCAATCCTGACGGCCTCAGCGATAAAACCACCATGTCCATAACTCACGGACTGCAGTTTACGCATACCATCTCTGAAAATATGTTCTACAAAATCGACTTCAGACAGAACTATTTTGATTACAGGGATTACAAGTTTGAAAGCGTTTATGACCCCAGATATATTCAGTGGGGTACTTCGCGCAGCGATGATAACTATGAATACGGCGCGGTAGTGCAGGGCGTGGAACTGGGAAGATTCAAGCAGATCACCAATGCTTATATAGGCAAGGGTGATTTTACCTGGCAGATCAACCGTACAAATATGGTTGAAACCGGTTTGGAAGTCCAGCTGGCTAAAATGACATTCGGAAGCCCGGGACTGCTTACACAGACCACAATCGAAGGTGTTGAAACACTGCTGCCAAGAGAGAGCACAGAAACTGATCCGGGTATAAAGGATTACTGGCCGCGCCAGATGGCAGCTTATCTGCAGGACAGGTTCGAGCTGGGTGACCTGGTGCTGAGAGCCGGCGTGAGGTTTGAGTACTTCGATGCAAATTCTACAGTTCCGAGCGATCTGCAGAACCCGGCTAATTCCATCACAGGTGCTCCGGAAAGTGTCGCTAAGAACACCACGGTGAAGTATGCATTCGCACCAAGACTCGGCTTCAGCTTCCCGCTGACAAACTCATCATCGGTATATTTCTCATACGGACATTTTTATCAGATGCCGGGTTTGGGTGATCTGTATTCCAATGCTAACTACAAGGTACTTAAAGATCTGCAGGCAGGTGGTATATCATACGGTGTAATGGGAAATCCTGATCTTAAACCCGAAGTGACCATTCAGTATGAATTCGGTCTGAAACAGGCCATAGGACGCGACCTCGGGGTCGAGCTGTCATTCTTCTATAAGGATATCAGGGATCTGCTCGGTGTCGAATTTATAAGCACCTATGCGGCAGCGGATTATCCAAGACTGACAAACGTCGATTTCGGAGGAATCAACGGTATTACATTCTCATTTACACAGAGGCCTATTGGACCGATAAGCACAACACTCGATTACACGCTGCAGTTTGCTCAGGGAAATTCTAGCGATCCGCGTGAATCGGCAAACCGCGCTGCCAGCGGCAAGGATTCAAGGCCGCGTGATATACCTTTCAACTGGGATCAGCGTCATACTCTGAATGCAACCGCTATCTGGTCGGTGCCGGATGATTATTCCATCAGCGCCATAGTTAAATACGGCAGCGGTCAACCGTTTACACCTGAAATCGGTACGGGTTTCGGAGCTGATCTTGAAACAAATTCCGGCAGGAAAAAAAGCTACGTGCTGGTTGACCTTCGCGCAGAGAAATTCTTCTCGACCAGCTTAGTCAATTTCAGCCTTTTTGCAAGAGTATTTAATCTGCTGAATACCTATTTTGTAAACGGTTTTGTCTTTGCCTCAACAGGCAGTCCTGATTATACGCTTACACCCTCTGCAAGCAGGGCGGAACTAATAAATCCAGGCCGATATCAGGAGCCGCGCAGAATTGAATTCGGTATTTCCTTCAGGAGCAAATAATATGCAATATACTACAATCAGAAAATTCAAAGTCGTTTTCCTTCTGTTCGTTGTTTTCAGCTCATACGCAGCTGCGCAGGGACTGGTTCCCACTGTTCCACCTGAAAACAGGGGCAAGATTGACGCTGAAAGATCGGGTACGCACGATGCTAACCGGATAAGGACGATTTTCTATAATTATGGCATGCTGGGTGATTATCCTGCAGATCCCCTCAGGGTCGACCTCAGCGTTTTCCATTCAATGGAAGTACCAAAGGGCTCTGGTGAAAACTACAGCGACGGTACTACTCCGTTCGTGCTCGCAAAAATAAAACAGAATAACGGACGCGATGCATACATAATGGAAACCGGCTTCAGGGAGCGTCAGGGAACAAGCCCATATACGAATAAAACCATGAGGTTTGAACCAAGGTTCGGATATTTCCAGGAAAAAGCCAGCATTAACCTGGCACGCTCGGTCGCCATGAGCAACGACCCGCGTACATGGCCCGATCAGTGGATCGATAAACTCAACGATCCGGATGATCCGGGATGGAGCGAATCGTGGAACGGTTATTTCGGAAAAGCCGCGGGTGCCGATCAGGAAAGCTTTGTGGTATATGACGACCAGTATTATGACGCCTGGGATTACACTCCCGACAGCCGCGATGCTACCAGAAAAGGTCTGGGACTCAGGGTCGAGCAGAGAGGCTTCCAGTGGGCTAACCCTCAGGCTGGAAACGTTATATTCTTTCATTATGACATTACAAATGAGGGAACCGTCAACTATGATGACAACATAATCTTCGGTCTCTACATGGATGCCGGAGTTGGCGGCTCTTCGATCGGACGGGACGGAGTTGCAGAATCTGACGACGATAATGCATTCTTTGATAAATCTGCCGGACTGAATCTGGTGTATACCTGGGACAAAAACGGTTACGGCGTGCGCGGTGAAACCGGATATCTCGGCTATTCATACCTCGAAACTCCCGGCAACGGAACAGACGCGAAGGATAACGATGATGACGGCGTTACAGACGAACTCAGGGATGGCGGTCCGGGCGAGAAAATAGTAGGACAGGAGGCTATACTGGCATATATTAACTCTCATTATACTATCTCGAAATTCGAGGAGTTCTATGGCTCTGTAAAACAGAAACCGGCATACATAATGGGTGTTTGGTTTACGGGTGACGAGGATATGGACTGGATAGCCGAGTTTCATGATACAGGTGCAGACGGCATATTCGGCACAAACGATACCGGCGAAAAAGACGGGATTCCAACAAGAGGTGAACCTAACTTCGATAAGACAGATGTCGATGAGTCTGACCAGATTGGTCTCACCGGCTTCAAGATGAACAGAATAAGAGCAGGTTCGGGTTCTTCAGATACAAAAGTGGATAATATTGTATTTTTCGACGACGGAAAGGAATGGCCCAAAAGGCTTTATAATAATTTTACAAATCCCGACAGTTCATTCGATGTGCCCCTGGTGCAGAACTTCAATATCGGGTTCCTGTTTGCTTCCGGTCCGTTTAAACTGCAGGCCGGAAAGACCGAAAGATTCAGTCTGGCTCTCGGATTCGGAAAGGACCTGCGCGAACTCAGGAATACCACTCGTGTCGTCCAGCAGATCTATAAGGCAAACTATCAGTTTGCAGCACCGCCTCCGATGCCGACAGTGAATGCTTACGCAGGTGACGGGTACGTTGAACTCAGCTGGGATGATGCGGCTGAAAGAGCATTTGACCCGGTGACAAATACTAATGACTTTGAAGGCTACAGGGTTTACAGGAGTACCGATCCTACATTCCTGGACCCTCAGGTGATTACTACTGGAACGGGCAGCGGACCTATAGGCAACGGCCGCCCTATCGCTCAGTTCGACCTGGTAAACGATATTGCCGGCTTTTCCGGTGTGACTGTTGAAGGTGTTGCATATTACCTTGGTGACGATGCGGGACTGAAACATACCTTCAGGGATACAACTGTTAAAAACGGTCAGCGGTATTTCTATGCCGTTACTGCCTATGACAGGGGTGCAGATTCAATAGAGATATATCCTTCTGAAAATGCTATCGCAGTAAGCCAGACACTGAGAGGCGGTATCATTCTGCCGAAAAATGTGGTTGAAGTATACCCAAATGCTCCGGTCATCGGATTTGAGACAGCAGCCAATTCAGCTGCTAATCACTCTGAGGGAAGGGGATATGGTAACGTGGATATCAAGATCACCAATCCTGTACTCGTACCGGACGGTCATACGTTTAAGCTGGAATTCATGAATTCCCGCGACAGTGTTATTGCGGAATTTTACAGACTTATAGATGTGACCAGCGGCGATACACTTTTCGCAACAGGCAGTGATCTGAGCGGTGAAGGCCGCGGACCAGTAGCCTCGGGAATTCTGCCGGTCATATGGACTCCGTCTACAGTACAGATTGATACTGCCAATACCGGATTTACCGCGGCTGCTAAAACAAACGTAAAATTCAGAACCAGATATGCAACTGCTCTGCCCATTGGTCAGCGCAGGCCCGGATATCCTGAGAATCTGGAAATTACATTCGCCGATACAAATCAGGATACTTCAGTTGCCGGTATAGGCGTACCGAAAAAACCGGCTAAGTTCCGCATAATTGCAAATACTGCAGAGGGTGACAAAAAGCTTAAGTTCAGGTTCTACGACCCGGATAACTCTGGCAGCCTCAGCCGTGCTGATGAGTATATAGAAGTACTGACTTATCTGGAATCGGCTCCTACATCAGCAAAGACCACCTGGTCGATTACTCTTGACACTACAGGGCAGTATAAACGCGGCGCCATAGTTCAGCCTGCTGCCGGTGATGTATACAGACTGTTGTTAAATGTTCCTTATTCACAGGAAGATAAATTCTCGTTTACCACAACTGCTGCAAAGGTTAATAAGGACCGGCTGGCAAATGAAAAGGATAAAAAACCTTATGTAGTACCCAATCCGTACGTCGGTGCCGCCAGCTTTGAACCACAGAAATTTGCCGTTTCCGGCCGCGGAGAACGACGCATGGAATTCAGAAATCTTCCTGCGCTTGCTACCGTAAAAATATTTACAGTCAATGGAGAACTCGTCAGGGAACTGCACCATGAAGGTGATATCACACAGGGATACGTGGTCTGGAACCTGAGGACTAAGGATAATCTCGAAGTGGCTCCGGGTCTGTATATATACTACGTTGAGTCAGACAATACGGATCCGTATATCGGTAAATTTGCTATCATCAAATAATAATGCAAACAGCGGTGGTAAGAAATGAAAAAGATTTTAAATAGAATAAACTCTGCGGGAAAGAATTTCCTGAAAATTACTTTCTCATTGGAAAAATTTCCGGGTTCATATTCCGGGAAATTGTGGTGCCTGATACTTATGACAGCCCTGCTGCATTCGTTTGTGTATGCACAAAGCAAGACGGGCACAACCATAGGGCAGTTCCTGAAAATTGAACCCAGTGCAAAAGCATCAGCGATGGGTAATGCTTCGGCTGCAATGTTTGGTGAAGCTGCATCTCAGTTCTACAATCCGGCGGCCCTGGGACGCATGCAGAATTCCGAAGTGCAGTTTACACACAACAGGTGGCTGGCAGATATTGCATATAACTATGCGGTTGCAGCAATCAGACTTGAAGGTGTGGGCACGTTCTCTCTTCAGGCAACTTCGCTGAATTCGGGGGAGATTGATGTGAGAACCGTCGAACAGCCGCTCGGTACAGGAGAGCGTTATACTGTCGATAATTTTGCTCTTGGTCTTGGATACGGTCTGATGCTTACCGACAGGGTTTCTGTCGGAATGATTGTAAATTATATCAACGAGAATATATGGCACAGCAGCCTCGAAACCTTCGGGTTTAATTTCGGCGTTCAGTATCAGGTAGAAGAAAACAGCCTGGTACTGGGAGCAAGCGTTTCCAATTTCGGTCCCCGCTCGGGTTATTCGGGAAGGGATGTCTATGTCAATTATGATATGGATCCCGACAGAAACGGGGATAACGACCAGCTGCCGGCTGAACTGCGCCTCGAAAAATTCGCACTTCCCACAACGTTCCGCGCAGGTATTTCTATGCCTTTCAGGACTGGTAATCTCGGCACACTTACAGTCGCAGCCGATGCTATACATTCTAATGACAACAATGAACGCGTCAATATTGGCGCAGCATGGAACTTCATGAATTATGTGGAATTCCGCGCCGGATACCGTGACCTTTTTCTGCCAGAGGCGGAGGGGGGACTGTCTCTCGGTGCAGGCGCAAGCGTGGGTTTCAATGATTCTTATTTCATGAAGTTCGACTATGCATGGAATGATTACGGTGACCTCGAGGAGACTCACAGGTTTACTGTTGGTTTGGCATTTTGACAACAGATTAAAGAGTATAAGATGAGTAGATTGCTGACTGCAATTATTTTATTCGCTGTGTGCTTTCCTTCGAGCGGGACAGCTCAGCCGCTGCACAAACAGTTCGACTATTATTTCCACATGGGAAAAGACCAGCGGGATTTTCTGGATACCGTACAGCACCGTTCATTCCTGTACTTCCTCGATCATTCTGATCCGGATAACGGACTGGTCAGGGACAGGTCCACAGCAGAATCTCCTGCGAGCATGGCCGCCACTGGATTCGGTGTGGTTGTCTGGGCTATAGGTGCAGAAAATAAATGGATAAGCAGGGAATCGGCAGCTCTCAGAACGTACCGCCTGCTGAAGTTTTTGCTGAATTCAGAACAGTCGTTTGATCCTCTTGCAACCGGATATATGGGATTTTATTATCACTTCGTGGATATGAAAACCGGCCGGCGCGTCTGGAACTGCGAACTTTCATCAATAGATACCGCCTGGCTGATAGCAGGTTTACTGTTTGCCCGACAATATTACACTGAGCGCAGCAGCACTGAAACTGAGATCAGAGAGATGGTTGCCAGAGTGCTGGACAGAATTGACTGGGACTGGTTTACTCTGAAGAACGGCCGGGATAAGGGGACTATTTCACTGGGATGGACTCCCGGAGAAGCATTCCATTCAAAAGGATGGACAGGCTACAACGAGGCGTTGCTACTGTACATCATTGCAGCGGGTATGGGAATGGATAATTATACAGACGGATATGATAAATGGGTGTTTCAGTACCGAATCGCAGAACCATACGAGGGACTCAGACACGTCTGGTTTCCTCCCATGTTCGGGCATCAGTATTCACACATGTTTATTGACTTCCGCGGTTTATACGATCAGTATATGAGTGATGCCGGACTGGACTATTTCGAAAATTCCAGACGTGCCACCCTTACTCAGCGACTGTATGCAATAGACAATCCGCTTAACTGGAAAGGCTATGACGAAAATACATGGGGACTGACTGCCTGTGACGGACCTGGTGATTCATATAACTATGAGGACCAGAAATTTAATTACTATGCTGCACGCGGAACCAGCGGACCCGGCATGTCGCACGACGACGACGGCACTATCGCTCCGACTGCTGCAGGCGGATCTGTGGTATTTGCGCCGGAGATATGCGTTCCTGCACTGCAGAATTTCTATGATAAATACGGCTTCCGCGGTCTGTGGGGCGAGTATGGTTTTAAAGATGCATTTAATCCTACACTCGACTGGTACGCCAATGATTATCTGGGCATCGATCAGGCACCATTCGTCATCATGATACAAAATCTGAAAAACTCAATGGTCTGGCGCTATACTATGAAAGATCCTGTTATATCTGACGGTTTAAGAAATCTAAAATTCTTTTATAAATAATTCAAACTATTGTCATTGGTAAAATATGCGCAGACCATCAATATCACTTTTTCTTCTCCTGCTGCTGCCGGCAGTAATTTTTCCAAAGGTCAGGACAATTGACCATTTCGAAACCGCCTCCGGCTGGAAAACCGTTTCTTCTCAGGGAGTGGAAATAAAAGTTTCAACCGAAAGGGGAACTAAGGGGAACTGTCTGAGAATTGACTATAACTTTACCGGCGGAACAGGTTACTGTGGTATAGAGAAAATTGTCGATATGGATATACCCGGGAACTACAGGTTTGATTTCTTTATCAGGGGAAATTCGCCAAGGAATAATCTGGAATTCAAACTGATAGACAGAAGCGGTGACAATGTTTGGTGGCGAAATCAGAGAAATTTTGAGTTCTCGGAATCATGGGAGCAGCAGAGTATAAAAAAACGTCAGGTTGAATTCGCCTGGGGCCCATCTGCTGATAAGGTCCTGCGTCATGCATATAAACTTCAGTTTGTCATTGCATCGTTTAATGGAGGGAAGGGCACTGTTTTCATTGATGAACTGACATATCAGGACCGGCCTGTCTCAGAGCTGGTGAGTGATAAACCTGATTTCAGAGAAAATCCGGAGATGTACTATATTGCAAAGGCCAAAGCTGCCCGCCGCGGTATCTATCCAAGATACTTTAACGAGGAAGGATCATTCTGGAATATTATTGGAGCCGACGGTGACAGAAAGGAATCTCTGATAAACGAAGATGGAATGCTTGAGACAGATAAGGGCAGATTTTCAATTGAACCCTTCATATATATGGATAGCAAACTGCTGACGTGGAATGAGAGTAAGAATATTGCCTGCCTTGAAGACGGTATGCTGCCCATGCCCATTGTAATTCGCCAGTACAATGATATTGAGATGAGAATAGAACCATTTGCAGCGGGTGAAGCTGGTGAGTCGGTGCTTTACAGTAATTACAAGATTACAAATACCGGTACATCAGCAAAAAAAATGGTTCTTTTCCTTACAGTCCGCCCATTTCAGGTCAACCCTTATTATCAGTTCCTGAATGAACCCGGGGGCACTGCTAAGATCAGAAAGATAAGTTATGACGGAAATATAATTACTGCCGACAGGAAAAGCGTCATACTGCTGAATTCTCCGGACAGTTTCGGGGCTGCAGAATACAGCCGCGGTGATATTACAGATTATATTTCGAAGGGAAGAGTACCCAAAGGCAGAAGCGTGTCGGATAAACAGGGCTTTGCGTCAGCTGCTGCCGGTTACAGTCTGGAGATACCTCCCGGTCAGTCGAGGGAAATAAGTATAGCCGTGCCGTTTTACGATGACGGCAAAACTGCGGAACATGTTCGCAGCCTGAGTCAGAGAACTGAATACCTCGCTTCTCTAAAAGAGGAAGTAAAGGCTGGATGGCAGAAAAAACTAAAAGGTGTTAACATAGACGTTCCTGATAGCCGTAAAAAGATACTGAATACTCTCAGGAGTAATATATGCTATGTACTCATAAACCGCGACAGTTCCGGCATACAGCCCGGCAGCAGGTCATACGAGAGGAGCTGGATCAGGGATGGAGCAATGACATCATCGACATTGCTGAAATTTGGGTTTACTACTGAGGTAAGACAGTTCATTGACTGGTATTCGCAGTATTTATTTGACAATGGTAAAGTACCGTGTGTGGTGGACCGACGCGGTGCCGATCCGGTTGATGAAAACGACAGCAACGGGGAGTATATATTCCTGCTGGCAGAATATCTCAGGTTCACTCATGATACTGCATATGTAATGTCAAAGTACGGACAGATTCAGAAAGCGGTTTCATACATTGATTATATGACGTCGCTCAGAAAAACTGATTACTATAAGAACGGTAATGATTCACTGCAGGCACTATACGGACTGGTCCCCGAATCAATCAGTCACGAAGGTTACAGTGCAAAGCCAATGCATTCATACTGGGATGACTTCTGGATACTCAGGGGGCTTAAAGATGCGGTCTACATTGCGCGTGCTGCCGGTAGAATCGATGATGCTGAAGCCTTTGCCGCTAAACGTGATGAGTTTAAGCAGGACCTTTACAATTCGATCAGTAAATCAATTGTCAACCATAAAATAGATTATATTCCGGGTGCTGCCGAGCTTGGCGATTTTGACGCAACATCCACTGCAATAGCAATATATCCTGCTGGGGAACTTGCTAATCTTCCCCGGCCTCAGCTGAAAAATACGTTTGACAGGTATTATGCATATTTCCGCGACCGGGCAGACGGCAGACTGCAGTGGGACGGATATACGCCCTACGAGTTAAGGACTATCGGAGCGTTCATATACATGGATGAACCAGTAAGGGCAGGGGAGATGCTTGATTATTTTTTCCGCGACCAGCGTCCGGTTAACTGGAACCATTGGGCGGAAGTAGTATGGCGCAACCCCAGGAAGGCTGGATTTATTGGTGACATGCCTCATACATGGGTAGGGAGTGACTATATTAGTTCAGTCAGATCCATGTTTGTATTTGAAAACGAGGAAGATACTTCACTCGTAATAGGTGCAGGAATCAGTGACAGGTGGTTTGAAGGCGGCAATACGGTAAGTGTAAGGGATATGAAAACCTGGTATGGTGACATCAGTTATACATATGTTAAGGAAAAAAGCGGCTACAGTATAAAAATTGACGGCAGTGAGGCACTCAGGAAAAACCCGCGCATTTACATACGCGGAGCAGCCGAACCGGGCAGGGCAAAGATAAACGGCAGGTATGTTCCAGTCACTGCTGACAGCACCAGTAAGGGGATACCGGTCACAGTACTGCCGGCGGAAGTGGCAGTTGAAATTGACGAAAAATAATTTATAATTAGTTATTGTGCGGGATAAAATATTTTGCTATATTCGAATGTAAACGTTTACATTATATTTCCCGGTACTCCGTCGTGTAATTCCCATTGCCTGTGTTCTCTATGCTGACTGAAATGTAGAGTTGTTTGAAATATATACTACTGTGATTATAAATCAGTGTGATTATAAATCAGTGTGATTATAAATCTGAGAATAAATTCAGTTTTCTGTTCATTAATTCAAATTAAACTTAACCAATGGAGTAATTATGAAAAACATGACTTACCGTCTTATGGCTGTTTTGTCTCTGGCCCTGTTGCTGAACAGCGGTTCAACTAATGCTCAGGGTACTGCCGATCCGGCATCACTCGACGTATATTCTACAAGCACTTCTATTACACTCGACGGCAAACTCGATGAAGCCGTCTGGAAACTCCCGGCTCCTTACCTTCTTTTCCAGGCTGGTGCTGTGCCCTCCGGCAATGCCTATACACCCACTGCAGGTTTAATGGTAAAACCGGATAAAAATGAAGCAGCCTATTATGACAAAAGCACAACTCAGGTCAAGATGCTGCATAATGGCCTGGATCTGTATATAGCCCTTTCTTCAAACGATAAATACGTTTGCAAATTCGACTGGGAAGGTGATGGTATGTTTGCCAAAGTTAAGAATTCTTCCGGTACCGATGTCGAATTCAAACTTTACGTCAAAGGTTCAGCTCCTAACTGGGAATTAGGTTACGAGGGTAACGCTGATTTCGGATCGGGCATGGGAGTTGTTAATGGCAGCATCTTTGACTCTGCAAATGTCGATAATGGTTATACTGCTGAAATGGTAATCCACCTGGATAAATTAGGTTATACAGCTGTTCCTGCTGCTCTTCCGGTTATGATCTGCATATTCGATCCGGATGGCTATTCTGTGGCTGGAAGTCCATGGGGAGTTCCCGGAGTATTTTACAAACAGTGGTGGGGAAGTGAATGGGGTAACGTATTAAGAGACCTCAAACTCGTCAATACTGTAGTTCCTGTTGAACTTAGTGCATTTGCAGCCGTTTCAGGCGAAAACGGTGTTGAACTTTCATGGAGAACTGCAAGCGAAACTAACAATAAAGGTTTCGAAGTACAGAGAAGTGCAGACGGTATAAACTTCAGCCGCGTTGCTTTCGTCGAAGGACATGGAACATCAGCTGACGCGCATGTATATGCCTATACTGATAAGGTTTCGGGCGGAAAATACTACTACAGACTGAAACAGGTCGATATGGCCGGCGCTTACAGCTATTCTCAGACAGTGGAAGTCAACGGCGCAGCTCCCAGAGCATTTGCCCTGTCACAGAACTATCCTAATCCTTTTAACCCGTCAACCAGTATATCATTTGCTCTGCCTGTCGATGCAAAAGTTACACTGAATGTTTATAATATGCTCGGACAGCTTGTCTCTACAGTTGCTGACAATGCATATGCAGCCGGAACACACGATGTTCAGTTCAATGCTTCAGCTCTTTCAAGCGGTCTGTATATTTATACCATTAACGCCGTAGGCGTTGACGGCAGCAAATTCTCAGTAAGCCGCAAAATGTCTCTTGTAAAATAAAACGATGACTGAAAAAAACAGGGCCCTGACAAAGGGCCCTGTTTTTTTATAATACTACCTTAAAACCCGCTATTACCGTAATAAACCCGGTGGCCTCATCTTCCGTGAATATGTGATTATATTTTGCTGCAAGATCAAAACTGAAATTCGGTGGCATGTAGTATACCAGTCCGAGTACCGGAGCAATCCCGAATTTGGTCTCGTCGTTTTTAACGCTGGATTCGCCCAGCACTGTTGTAGTTGTCACTTCTGCAGTCAGGAAATGAAGTCCTGCGTCCGCTCCGATATAAGGCTGCAGTGTCATATTTGTAAAATAATACCTTGCTCCCAGAAGCAGAGGCAGTGTGGAAAATGAATAGTCCATTCCGGGAGTATCATCCTTTGCGCCGAAAGAATAGTATCCTGCGGTAAAAAGCAGTCCCAGGTTTGGAGTTGCCATATATTCAATCGAGCCTTCACCTCCTGCACCTGTTCCTGCTGCATCAGAAAAATTTCCGACCGGAAAAGCTACACCGGCTTTTATTGAAGCGTTAAATCCCTGTGCGAAACTGGCCGTACTGAATGCACTCAGAAGTAAGATGAACATATATAATACTAATCCGCTTGAATTTGTTTTATCAGCCATATTGTGTCCCTTCATTTTGTGATCGTTTACTGCTGTTTGTACCGTGCTGCACATCAAAGATTCAAAATTTCAAAGATTCCCGTCTTCAGCTGCTTTTTTCAGCTTTTCATTTGCAAATATAGCTATTTCGACACGCCTGTTCTGCCTTTTGCCATCGGGAGAGTCATTTGATGCCACCGGTTGAGATTCACCGTATCCTTTCATGGTTATTCTCGAGGATGATACACCGTTAGACTCGGCATATTGTGTAACTGCTGCGGCTCTTCTCTCAGAGAGTTTCTGATTATATGCATCGGTGCCATCGGAGTCCGTATGGCCTTCGATCAGCACATTGGTATCCTTGTATTTATTCAGTATTTTCGCGAGTTTTACTATATTATCCTGCGCCTCCGGCTGCAGCTCTGATGAATTGGTTTCAAAGAGAATACCGGAAGGGAAAGTAATTTTTATACCTTCTCCGATCCGCTCCACCCTTGCTCCTTCGACGTCACGTTTCATTTCTTCAGCCTGCTTATCCATATAATTACCAATAAGTGCTCCGGCTGTACCGCCAACAGCAGCGCCGATTATTGCGCCGACTGCTGTATTACCGGATCTGCTGCCTATAGCGCCTCCGATGACGCCTCCGGCAGCAGCTCCGATGGCCCCGCCACGAGTAGCCTTGTTTGTCCCGCATCCGGCAGATAACAGGGCCATAATAAGTATGATTAAAACAGAACTGGTGATTGCTCTTTTCATATTCAACTCCTTTCGGGCTTTTTATTCAACATAAAAATTTCACTCAAATAATAAATACTCAAAGCTGGTAGCCATTACATACTTTTCAGACGCTGCTATTCAATAAATCACAGCTTTTTCATATATTTGCACACGCAAATACTGAAAAAGTAATTTATAACAATGCAGTAATACAAATATTCATAATTCAGAATTTTTATATTCATAGGAGATGAAAAGAATGGAACAGTGTCCTTGCGGTTCGGGACTGAACTACACTGAATGTTGCGGAGCTGTAATAGCAGGAAACAGGAATGCCCGCACTGCCGAAGAGCTTATGCGTGCCAGATACAGTGCTTATGTGAAAGGTGAGATAGATTTTATATATAACTCGACTCATCCCGAAAAGAGAAGCGATTTTGACAGAGAAGGCACGGTCAACTGGTCAAAGAATTCAGAATGGCTGAAAATAGAGATACTATCGACTACGGCCGGCACTGAAAACGATACAGAAGGTGAAGTGGAATTCGTAGCCAATTTTAAGTATAACGGGGTTGCACAGAAACATCATGAACTGGCAAAGTTCTCAAAAACCGGAGAGACATGGTACTTTGACGACGGCAAACCTGTAAATGCCAAGCCGCTGAAAGCTCCTGACAAACCCGGCAGAAACGATCCATGCAGCTGCGGCAGCGGAAAGAAATACAAGAAGTGCTGCGGTGCATGATAATCTGTATTTGCAGCTGCCCGAATCTATGAATCTATATCAAGGCCGTCATTTCTGAATATACTGCTAAGAGATGGCGGCATAATTTCCACAATACCCCTCTCGCTGATATCAGCTCTGCTGCCTCAGATTTCCATTACACCTGCCGCCGGTCAAAGAATTATCCCCTTGACATATTATCGGAATTATTTACAATGAATATTATGATGTGTTGTTTATCTGCACGGATGCAGACTGTGCTTCCTTTATTGCTGTCTGCGTGAGATAATATGTTCCATTAGGAAACGTCGAAGTCATTAAGCAGGATTTGTATAATAATCAAAGGGTAGTAAAATGAAAAATAAACTAGTAATCGCAGTGTTTCTTTCATTTATGTTGTTGTTATCAGCGTGTCAGAGAAAAACGGCAGACGAACAGAACCCTGATGCTGCAGCGGGTGATTCGGTTTCGGCAAACAATAATCAGATACAAAACGAATTTGTCAGCATGGCTGCAAGCGGTGGTATGATGGAAGTTGAACTGGGCAGACTGGCTTCGCAAAAGGCCCGTTCCGCAGATGTGAAAGATTTCGCTCAAAAAATGATCACTGACCATTCAAATGCAAATGATGAGCTTAAAGTGCTCGCAAAAGGGAAAAATATTGCAGTGCCGGACTCCATGATGGATGAACACAGAGGTAAAGTTGAAGATATGTCAAAAGTCAAAGCCGAAAACTTCGACAAAGAATACATGAGCATGATGGTTGAGGATCATGAAAAGGATATCAAAGAATTCGAGGATGCTGCACAGAATAATCAGGACCCGGATGTAAAACAATGGGCAGGAAAAACAGTCGTAAAACTGAGGAATCACCTGACTATGGCAAAGAAGATCCATGACAGGCTCAAATAACACTTCAAGATAATTCCAACGGACTAATAATCATCACTGTCCGGTTCTGCAGTCCAGCAAAATCTGGCGGGAACCGGGCGGGTGCATTATCATCTGACACCCGATACCATAAATATTCTATGAAATAATTCAGGGCAGGCTCATGAGGAATTTAAAATAAAAAAATCGACAGAGTACATGGAAGGCCTTTTCCTTCATGGTACTTTTGCTTTATAAACTCTTTGTCGAAGTTAGGTGGCTGTCCAATATAACCAAGTAATAATTTATACGTATTTTTTATTACTTAATTGCATTTTTCATAAGTACCAACACCGTCTCTTCTGCTTATAAAGCTTCTGCGTCTATTTGCGCCACATGTATCTGTCGATGTCCTTATTTACTCGCCGCTTTATTCAGAGCATTTCTGCTCTTTTATTACAGCTTTCTCTAAGTCTATAGTCAGTATAAAATTATTACTCGAAATTGTCAACAGAGAAAAATGGTATAAAAATACTCATAGCACAAAAGTGTAAAATTTGAAAAAAAAGCGGGAAATCTGCAGAAAAGGAGATAAATTTATGCCCTAAATCAGATCTGAAAACAACCTGCAGGGATATGGAAAACCCACGTGTAATTACTGATTCAGCAACGACACGGATTATTTGCTTGTTAATCTTGAGCACAGAATGTAAATTTGTACCCAAAAATCCGGATACAGCCAAATGGAATTCGAAAGAAACTACTTCGTTCATTACTATGATTCCGATCAGAAACTAAATCTGCATATTACCGGACTGATGAGATACCTCGAGGATATCGCACTGCTGCAGTCTGAAGCATTGAATATCGGACTTAAATACTATGAGGCAAATGAAGTGGCCTGGGTACTGTATAAATGGGATATAAACGTACACAATCTGCCGGTATTCGGACAGACAGTACGCATTACCACGGAACCTCTGGGCTTCTATCGCTTTTACGCCTACAGAATATTCAGGATATATGACAGTGAGGGCAACCTGCTGATCAGCGCTAATTCGATCTGGATATTTGTCAATACACGTTTCAGGCGGCCCTGCAAAATAAATGAAGACATGTATGGGCGGTACAATGTCAGCTCAGAGGACTTTAAATATTTCGAGATCGATGATATCAATTTCGACTCCGCTGCTGAATATGGAAAGGAATTCATGGTAAGACAAATCGATATCGATACGAACGGACACGTCAACAATATAATATACGTCGTATGGGCCCTGGAATCGCTTCCGGCAGGATTTCAGGAGGGACACAGCATCAGCCGGATACGGATCACTTATAAAAAGGAGACTCACTTCGGCTCCAGAATAAAATCATCTTCTCATATTAGCAATACGGCTGACGGTGTAACTACAATTCATCAGATCAGTGAGGATGATAACTGTATGTGCCTGCTCGGGATTGAATGGAAAAAGTGTCATTGACAGCCGCTGCAGCAGAGAAAATTCTGAAACAAAAAGATTGAAAATGTCTTTTGAATTTTTAATTTAATTGTTAAATGAGACTGATAACGCAGCAGTACCTTCACTTATACACTCGTGAAAGAGTCAGAGGAGGCAAATGGAATGATCGCAGAATGGCTGTACGATAAGAATGGCGATGCTAAAATATACCTCGATGAGGACAAATTTATAAACCATAAAGAGGAAGTGGTCGCCACACTTGAAGGAATAGAAGTCCTTTCTCCAACAGGAGAGATGATTGCACTGTTTAAGAAGGGTGTTCTGTATGATTCTGACAACAGGCCCGTTGCATTTATTGAGAATGCCAGGGGATATATACCCGGCCTGTCAGACATATTCGGTGATCCTGGCAATGCTGAATATCTTGATCAGGAAGATGAAATGACCGGGGAAGATGAAGCTTCTGGGAGATCCGGGACGCAGAATGGCGGGGCTAATATACCTGGCGAATCGGGAGTACCTACGAACCCTGTTGAAGGCGGATGGTCCGATGTCACTCTCGAGGATCTGTTCGGAACTGAACTGTAGATATTTCCTGTGCAGCAAAGAAGCAGTACAGGGCCGGGTTAACAATTTTATGATAATTTTTTTGCAGATAATTACTACTGATGAATTTAACTGAAGAACAAAAGCAGGTAATAAATAGTACCGGTAATATTAAAATAAATGCTGTCGCGGGTTCCGGAAAGACTACTACTCTTGTTGAATATGTAAACGCCCGGCAGCAGCCGGATAAAAAATTTCTTTACCTCGCTTTCAATGCTTCGGTAAAAAAACACGTCTCCGCGAAATTTAACTCACTTGGCATTGGTAATGTTCGTGTGGAAACTGCACATTCACTCGCCTATAAACACATAGTCAGAAAACGCGGCTATCAGATCGAACAGAATTACAAACTGAATGATCTGGTAAGGATACTCGATATCAGGCACCGTGACAGCATGCTGACTTTCCTGGTCGCTAACCATATTAAAAAGTTTGCAGCCTATTACTGCAATACTTCGGCAGAAAAAGTACAGGACCTGGATTATCTGTCAACTGTGGCCGATCCGATGGCAAGGACGTTTGCAGAACAGTACTATGAACAGATCGAATATGGAACAAGGATATTCCTCACTAAAATGCTGAGAGGCGAGATTCCGGTTACTCATGACTTCTACCTTAAGATGTTCCAGCTGAGCAATCCTGTACTGAAATATGACTATATACTCTTTGATGAGGGGCAGGATGCATCACCCTGTATGCTCGATGTTTTCCTCAGACAGAATGGAAATAAGATAATTGTGGGTGATACAAATCAGCAGATATACAGCTGGAGATATGCTGTCAATTCTCTTGAAACAGTGAAGGGATTCACTGAGCTCAGCCTTACACAGAGCTTCCGGCTGGACAGCGAACTGGCAGAACTGTCGCAGAATATACTTGGCTGGAAAAACCTGCTCGACAGCTCGTCTTTCAATCTGCGCATCAGGGGAACCTCGGGCAGAACCGGAATAAAAACCAGAGCAACCATTGCCAGAACAAACCTGAGACTCCTTACAAGGGCAATCGAACTGTCGACAGGCTACGGCGCAATCGGGAAAATTTATTTTGAGGGAAATATAGCCTCGTACACCTATGCTGGTGAAGGAGCATCATTGTATGACGTATTGAACCTGCAGCAGGGCAACTATCACCTGATTAAGGATGATCTGATACGCGAAATGAAAAGTATTCCTGAACTGAAGGAATATGCTGACCGCTCAGAGGAGAACGAACTGAGTATGCTTATTGATATAGTTGAGGAATATGGCGCTGAACTGCCTTCGCATATCAGGCGTCTGAAAGAAAAGCATGTGCCGGACTGTGACCGTGAGGATGCAGATATGGTATTCTCGACAGTCCACCGCTGCAAGGGGATGGAATACGACGAGGTTACGGTAGAAAAGGATTTTGTAAGCGAAGATGTCATACTCCGGCAGAGTAAATCAGGCAAGACGGATAAAATGGCTCTGGATGCACTCAATGAGGAAATCAACCTGCTGTATGTTGCAGTAACACGGGCGCGGTGTAAACTGAAAATACCCGAGGAACTGACAGATGCGGACTCCAGGGAGCTTATACTGAATTCGGGAAGACATATACTCATATCTTCAGATAAGGAAAAACACGCTCCGGTATACAGCCGAAAAATCACGAGAGATAAAAATTCCGGGGGCGAAATATGGAGCAGAGAACTGGACGGTCAGCTGGAGCAGAAGCTGCAAAAGAAAACACCGCTGAAGTTTATCGCGAAGCAGATGAACATTCCCAGAAAAGAAGTTATCCGGCGTATCCGCGAACTGGAATTATTCAACAGATACGATATTTATTATTAGTCCAGGCTCAGAGTTTTGCCCGGCCGTACATAAAAATAACCCGGCCGGGCAAAAGTATTATATATGTGACAACTAATTATCCATTACCTGATACACTGAATCCAGCAGTGTCCCGTCCACCCATTTGACAACAGCAACTACCTTCTTTTTATTCAGCTTAGGCTTCTGAGGTGCCCCGCCGCAGATGTCATAAACTTCATCCCGTATCTGTTTTATGGATCTCAGAGGCAGATCAGAATCCTTCAGCGTCCGTATAAGATCCTTTCTGCGCGGATTAATCGCAATGCCTCTTTCCGTTATGATCACATCGACCAGTTCTCCCGGACCGCAAAGAGTGGTTACCTCGTCAATGATCACCGGTATGCGGTCGCGGAAAGAAGGGATTGCGAGAATTGTGCACTTGGAATATAGGCAGTTCTGCCATCCGCCGATGCCGTGCAGCAGATATCCGTCAGAGTGTGAAACCACGTTGGCATTGAAATTAACGTCAACTTCAGTAGCTCCCAGCACTGCTGCGTCAACAATGGATGCAAAATTTCCCTTGCCATGGAAGTTGTAGCTCGTAAACGGACTGGTATTTACATGACCGGGATTTTCGCGCATGGAGCGGACACCCTCCAGATCGAATGTCTGTCCGTCGAGTATATAATCCGTGAGTCCCTCTTCCAGCAGCTGAACGAGATATTTGGTGCTGCCGCCTCTTACAAATCTTGCCCTTACGCCTTTAGCCTTCATTCTTTCCTTCAGAAATAGAACAAATGCCAGATTTGTGCCTCCGCTGCCGGCCTGGAATGAAAAACCATCTTTCATTATGCCCGCTTCGTCTATGAAACGCGCTACGTATTCTGCTATTAGTAATCTGTCGGGACTCTTGGTAATTTCAGTGGTACCGGACACGATTTTGGAGGCATCGCCGAGAGAATCTATATTTACTACATAATCCACATTGTTTCCCTGTATCTGCCACGGGACACAAGGGAACGGCACCAGGTTGTCAGTTACTACTATAACCTTGTCGGCGTATTCAGAATCTGCCAGTGCAAATCCGATCAGTCCGCATGCAGATTTACCATGGCTGCCGTTTGCGTTGCCGAACGGATCGGCCGATGGTGCTGCGATTACTGCAATGTCAATGTGCACTTCACCATCCTGCACAGACTGGTAGCGCCCGCCGTGTGAACGCAGAACGCCCATGCCTTTCATTTTCCCCTGTGTTGTGAATTTACCCAGAGGTCCGTTCATGCTGCCTTCTATGTGATGGATGGTACCATCTTCAAGATACTTAATCAGATGCTGGTGGCAGGGAAACGAAGCAGTAGGGAACCACACAATATTTTTTATACCCATTTCTTTTATTGTATCGAACAGCAGGTTTGTGAGTATGTCTCCGTTTCTGAGGTGGTGATGCGTGGAAATGGTCATCCCGTTTTTTATTCCGGCCTTCTTCAGAGCCTCCTTAAGGTTCTTCACTACCTTATTGCCATCCCACGGATAATCCGCACAGCTGCGGACAGGAGGGTTTGCCATGCGGTATTCAGGACGGAATTTATTAACTCCCATAAACGGGATCTGCTTTTTTCCGTTGACTTCAACAGGCACCAGACGGTCTGCTGCATTTTTTACTAATTCCATATCTTCAGCTCTCTCTGATTGGTTAGAGTTATATTTCTTTTATCAGTCCGAGTGTTCTGGCCAGATCGACTGTCCTGCGCGCACGTTTGACGACCGGAGCGTCTATCATTTTGCTGCCCAGTGATACCACTCCCAGCCCTTTGGATTCAGCTTCTTCATACGCGGCAACTATTTTTTCGGCCCTGGCAATTTCTTCGGGTGACGGGGCAAATGACTCGTGCACTACCGGTATCTGACGCGGGTGTATGCATCCTTTGCCTTCAAATCCCATCGATTTAGCTTCAAGAACGCTCAGGCGCAGACTCTCCATGTCGTTGACGTCGGAGAATACGGTGTCGATAGCCTGTATGCCTGCAGCTTTTGCGGCGTTGACAATCATTGACCGTGCGAAGAAACTCTCCCTGCCTTCGAGAGTGCGTTGTGTACCAATATCTGACGTATAATCCTCAAGTCCTATTGCCAGAGCGCAATTCCAGGTCGAGGCCGAAGCAATTTCATAGGCGTTGATTATACCCTTTGCACTTTCAATGATGGGCATAAACCATATATCGTTCTTAATTTTGTATTCATTTTTGATGCGGATTATTTCATTTTCTACTTCAAATACTTCCTCTGCCGATTCACACTTTGGTATCAATATAACATGTACGTTGTAAGGAACAATATGTCTGAGATCCTCCTTGCCCATAGGCAGCTGATTGATGCGCACCATTCTCTCGGCGCCATAAAAATCGACTGCAACGAGTGCGTTGCGGACCATCAGACGGGCAGCGTCTTTTTCAGCGGGAGATACGCTGTCCTCCAGGTCCAGTATTATTCCGTCGGGTTTATGGAGCCCTGCATTTACAAAAAATTTGGGCTCATTGCCGGGCAGATAAAGTCTGCTTCGGCGCAGACGATCCTTGGAAGAACGGTAGTTGTAGTTTTTATTATATAAAGGCAGGTAAACATCCTGCAGATCCGGTTTGAGCCTTTTCAGTGCCAGCTCAAAACGCGCTGCCAGGCAGAACGGCAGTGCTCCATAATCCTCAATGAAGATCGAAGCATTTTTCACCTGAAAAAATCCACACATATCTGATATGATCTCGTAGATTGAGTTACCATACAGTGCAGAAACCTTGCTCTTTACGCTGATCTTCAGTCCGCCGGATTTTTTCAGCTCTAGTTCGATATAGCAATCGCTGCGAATTTTATCGCCCCTGATTCCGGAGGTTGAGCGGCGTATATTATCCTGTTCCATATTTGTGTCCGGGTTATTTAAGTATGAAGTTATTTAAGGATAAATTTTCCTGTAAGTGCTACTTATCATCAGAATGATCAGATAATCAGTGACTGCATGAATTCTGATGCCGTAATCTCCTCGCACGAGAAAATCATTTTCTTTATCTGTTCCTGCTTTTCAGAAGGAACCAGTCCGGAAGTCAGAGCTGAGAATTTATTTTCCAGATCCTCCATTGTCATTGGTTCTCTCGGATCGCCTTTCGGGTATTCCAGATATTCTGAGAATTCACGGCCATCCTTTGTCCTGATGACTACTCTAGACGGCTGTTTTTCGGGGAACATTTTTTCAAACTCAAGAGATGCTTCACCTTTTATGCGGTCTATTACTTCCCAGATGCGCGGATCTTTCAGCTTTTCGTCGCTGAAGGAATTTACTGTGACCTTATGATCAACCAATGCTGCTGCGATGCAATAGGGGAGTGAATGATCCGCAGTTTCGCGCGACTCAGGTCTGTATTTATGCGGGTCAAACAGTATATCGCACGCTCGCGCTATGGTTGTGATGGTGACACTTTCGATCTGATCATAAGGTATGTTGTTCTTTGTAACTACTTTCAGTGTACAGGTTATGTGAGTATGTGTAAGTGCTTCTGTAGGGAAGGCTTTCATGCCGCAGTCGAGTATCCTGAAATCACTGCCCAGTCCGCAGAACAGTACATCTGTATCCCACGACCAGTCAGATGCTTTTTCTCTTCCTTCCATCCTCTGCGGTCTGGGCTCTGATGTCTTGGCATCCCATCCGAAGAAACAGTCCATAAATCCTTCTTTGCCTTCGAATATAGCTTCTGTTCCGCTGTAGCCGCTGCGGGCCATCAGCGCTGCCAATACACCTGACTGGACAGCCATCGGATCGACGGTGTTTTTCATCATTGTAAGTTTGCCCGCAGTAGGTGCTCCGATGGTATGATTGTGGCAGCCGCTGATTCCAATAGCGTTGACCATCTGATCGACAGTAAGTCCCAGCAGCCTGCCGGCAACAACCGGAGAAACGAACTGGGTGAGAGTAGCGTGATGCCATTTACGTTCGCGTATTCCGGGCTTTGCGAATTCGCACAGCCTCTGCTCAAATTCATACGCGAGGACTATTGCTGTAATTACTTCCTTCATTGAACTGCCGGCAAGTTCACCCGCGGCAAGTGCTGCAGGGATGAGATCAGAAGGATGAGACGGGTCTTCTTTCCAGTAGATGTCGTTGAAATCGAGCGAGCGAATCATCAGTGAATTTACCAGTGCTGCATTTACAGCTGGTATCTTCTCCCCGGATGCTATCAATGTTGCTTCCTGAGTTCCACCCATATCTGTATATATCTGACGCATCATGCTTACGTCTTTTGTCCGGTTTGCGCCGTAGGCGCAGCCGACAGAATCGTAAAGATACCGTTTTACCTCGTTAATGACATTTTCCGGAAGGTCTTCATATTTGAGAGAAAGTGCATACTCTGCAATTCTTCTGGATATTGATTTAGTCATATTATTTCCTCTGAGATATAATGGGATAGTAGTTTATTTTCCAATCTGTTTCTTTACCCAGTTTTCAAGTCCGCCGTACACTATCAGTTCCTGAGCAGCCAGGCCTACCGGAGCAATTGAGTAGTGCTTATCAGAAGTTCTGATCACCGAGTGCCTGAAATCGACCGTAATACCGATACCGGTCTTTATTGTAAGAACATTGCTGCCGAATCTACTTTTTAGTTCATTAACGAGTTCCGGCGCCTCAATGCAAAGGAAGCCGTTGTTCAGTGCATTGCGTTTGTATGTTTCATTAAAGGAGCCCGCTATTACGAGCTGAATTCCCTTGTACTTCAGTGCAGTAGCAGCCTGTTCGCGCGAGCTGCCTGTTCCGAAATTATAGCCGCCGGCCAGTATGTCACCCATTGAAGCGATATTACTGAACTGAGGGTCGTAATTCTCCATTACTACTTCAGCCTGCTGGGCAGGGGTCATATCGTCATTATATGTATATTTGCCTGGATAAATTCCGTCGGTATTCAGGTTATCCTGATGACAGAATATTATTTCTCCGTTTATCTCCGATGGAAATCCGTCAAGTATCTCGACTTCGGCAGCAGCCGCTGCTGAAGGTTTCGATTCGTCAAAAGAAGCTGAAATGCTGACATCAGAGAAATTTTCGGGCGAAGCGATCCTGCCGGTGATAGCCGAATGAGCAACCACAGCCGGTGATGCAAGATAGGCGAAAGCATTGGGTGAACCCATTCTTCCCTTAAAGTTCCTGTTAGTAGCAGATATACCCGATTCACCATCTTCCAGGAGACCCTCTCCCAGTCCAATGCACGGACCGCATCCGGGAGGCAGGGGAATGGCTCCGGCATCCAGCAGATCCTGCCAGTATCCGAGCTGTATGCTCATCTGTTGTACTTCGCTTGAGGCGGCGGCTACATAAAAATTTACACCGTCTGCAACCCTTTTGCCCTTTACTACGCGGCTTGCTGCAGCGAGGTCTTCGAGCCGGCTGTTTACGCAGCTGACGAGATACGCCTTCTGAATATTTACCTCGTTCTGTTCAAAGTATGTCACCGGGTGATACGTCTTGACTGTGTTGGGTCCCGATACATAAGGCACTATGCTGTCAAGGGCAATGGTAATAGTCTTTGCATAATAGGCACCCTCATCAGCCTTTGGTGTATTTTCCCTGAGCTTCTGTATGCTTGCCTTGTTGAGACGGGGATTATCATTCCCTGAATGGTTTTTGTCGGAAGATACTCCTGCCGGGCCGCGTTTGGAGAGGTATTCTGAGCGGTTTTCGAGCCATCTGAATGTAACTTCATCTATCGGGAACACACCTGCCAGCGCGCCCCATTCAGTGGTCATATTTGCAATTGACAGGCGCTCATCAATCGTTAGGTATTTAACACCTTCGCCTGTAAATTCAAGAGCACAGTTGAGCACTTCGTCATGGTTGAAGAACCCGCAGAGTGCAATAATTACATCTTTGCCCGTAACGCCGTCTGAAAGTTTTCCGTCCAGCTTTACCTGCACTATCGGCGGCACCTGCCACCAGGTTCTGCCGGTAGTCCATATAGCAGCTGCATCGGTTCTGACAACGGGTGTTCCGAGGCAGCCCAGACCGCCGTACATATTGGAATGGCTGTCGGAAGCGACTACCATGGTTCCAGGGAAAGCATAACCTTCCTCGCACATTATCTGGTGACCTATTCCGCGGCCTGCGGGATAAAAATCAGCACCCATACTGCGCGAGAACTCTTCTATCTTTTTATATTTTTCCAGATTTTTTTCGCTCTTATCCTGCACGTTGTGATCGAGTGTATGGACTACCTGTGAGGGTATGGCAAGAGATGCTGCTCCGATGCTTTTGAATTTGGGGATGACCGCACCGGTATTATCGTGAGTCATGACATATGCAGGTTTAATTGATATGTAGTCACCGGCCCGGACCGTGTGTTCTTTTCCGGGCATATATGCATAAGCCTGTGCAATTTTTTCTATCAGAGTCTGCGGCATAAAACTTACTCCATGAAAATATGATGAAATTTATGGGCGTACAAATTCTGAATCAAATAGCAATAAGCATCCGCCGCAATATGTATGAGCGGAGGATGCTTATTATAAAAGGGAACAAAACCAGTTAAGAACAAATAATGAAAGGAAAAACAGAAATCAGGCCTTGAATGGATCGAAGCTCACAAAATCTGCATGATGGACAATTATGGATTCAACCGTACGCTTGCCCAGATCACCTTCCTTTGAATGAGTCGCAATAATGTGCTGAACTGCGGGCGGAATGCCAAAGCGGTCAACTATCCCGATACCGCTGAAAGGATGCCTGAGCAGTTTGCCAGCTTCACTCGTAGTAAGCTTGCCTTCAGTAATTTCATATTCCAGCAGTTTACCGATGTCTATCAGTATGGCACCTGCAACGAGTGTGTCCATATCAATCTGTATCTCTTCCTTGAAGTTCCTCTTCATTATTTTAGCCATGTCAACAGCTAAGTGAACGCAGGTTCTCTTATGATTCATAAAAGAAATATTGCAGTCCTTCAGCAGGAGAGAAAAAGGTATGTTCTGCAGATCGTCCGCACTAAGAACACTGTTGTCTATGGCATACTGCCAGCACTGAATCACTTTAGCCTTGAGATCAGCATCTTCAATCCATTCGATCTCGGGCCATATCTCGAGTATTTTTTCTGAACTGACCATACTATTTCCCGTTTTTAAGTTTTTCAATGATTGCATCTGTCATCTGTTGAGTGGTGCATGCACCTTTGGAAAATACATCCGGACCGCCGCGCAGTTTCAGCATGTCGTAGGTCATTACTTTTCCTTCCTCAATTACTTTTGCTATGGCAATGCGTATATTTGCGGCTTTTTCGTTTTCACCAATATGGTCGAGCATCATGCATGCACTCATGATCATTGCAATAGGATTGACTATGGAGGGATTCAGTTCCTGATATTTCGGAGCACTGCCGTGCGTGGGTTCGAATACAGCTACCTCCTCTCCGATATTTGCGCTGCACGCAAATCCAAGTCCGCCTATCAGTCCAGCGAACCCGTCACTTATTATGTCACCGAACATATTTTCAGCCACTATCACGCCATATGTTTCAGGGTTCTTTGTAAGCCACATCATCTGAGCATCAATATTGGTATCCCACAGATCAATGCCGGGATACTCCTTGGCTATGATGCGCGCTTCTTTGAACATCATGCCCGATGTTTCGCGCAGTACATTTGGCTTTTCGCAGAGTGTAAGGTTTTTATATCCGTACTTCTTTGCATATTCGAACGCTGCCCTTAGAATTCTCTGTGAGGCTTTTCTTGTAACAATGCGTGTCGACACTGCCATATCTTCGCTGGGCGTATCGGCGAAAAATTTCATTTTTGTATGTGTCTCGAGGGCCTTTCTAACATTCTCTGGAGGATTTGTCCATTCGACACCGGCATACAGTCCCTCTGTATTCTGTCTGAAAATAACTGCATTAACGACTGGTTCTTCGTAACCGCCCTGAGCAGATTTCCTTATGAAATTAAGCGGGTTTCCTTTGAATGACTGGCAGGGCCGGATGCATATGTCGAGGTTGAAGTGCTGACGCAGCCCGACTATAGGGCTGAAGTATACATATCCTTTTCCTCTGAGACTTTCATCAAGTTCCTTTTCCGCAGCTTCTTTGGGTTTGCTTGTGATAGCGCCGAACAGGCCTATCTTGTGCTTTTCGAGCAGTTCAATGGTACGAGGGGGAAGAGCATTACCTTCTTTTATCCAAAAATCCCAGCCTATGTCGCCGTATACGTAATCGGCTTCAAATCCGGCTGTTTCAAGAACTCTGATTGCTTCCGGTAAAACAGTTTTACCAATACCGTCACCCGGAAGGGCTACGATCGTGCGCATAGTACAGTCCTCCGAATTTTGAAAGATTTAACAAATAAGTTAGATAATTCCTGATTCCTTAGCAAGTTTCTTTTTTTTAGGTGTGTGGAAATATTGAAGAAAATATTTATGTTTATTGCTGGAAAAATGCTATTTTAGCGGTACTACAATATGTAGTTGTTGCTGAACCGGTCTATATAATAATTTTAATAAACTTAAGGAACAAAAGAATGAAAAGATACTTATCGGTCCTGCTGGTTTTCTTTCTCTCTTTAATGGCTTTTTCGGGATGTTCAAAAGATGACAAATCCACTGAACCCCAGGAACAGACTGATCCGGCAGCAATTCAGACTGTGAATTTTACCGCTCCTCAAACTGCATATAATGACCAGTATATACAGATGATAAAATCGACAGTTGCATCAATGAATAGTATAATGAATTTCCCTGAATATTTTGCATACCGTACCCCAGCTAAAAACGGAAATGTTTATACCAGAACATACGTCAATGGCGGTTTCTCGGCCTCATTGATTGCAACTGTAAATAATGATGCTACTGTGTGGAAGCTGATATTAAATGGTATAGATGATTACAGCGGCGAACAGTATAACAATTTTCTGTCGCATCAGGCTGATATAAGTAATGGTAACAAAACGTGCAGCGGAAAATTATTCGATTCAAACAACAATGTTATACTTACATACAGCTGGACAAAAGGTACAGACAATTCGATCACCGGGGAGTACAAGGAAAATACAGGTGCCAATGCAAGCAGGGTAACTGCTATAAGCAGGGCCGACAAATCGGGAGAACTGAAGATCTATAGTGGCACAACTCTCAAATCTGAATCTACATGGAACGCCAGCGGAGCAGGACAAATGAAAATCTACGGAGATTCCGGATCAACTACAACCATCACATGGAGCTGAAAGTATAATTTGGAGCTGAAAGTATGATTCGATTTCCCGGCATACAGTATCATCTTATTGTATGCCGGGATTCAGAAGGCAATATCTGCCTGAAGTGACAGCCGGTTGTCAAACCCTCCTTCGATCTCGTCATATCCGGATTTCATCGTTTTTTCACCCGGTTTGTATAGCTCAGAATATTTCATTGCGACTGAATATGATTTGCCTATTTTATAGTTGACAAGAAGAAACCATCTCATGCCCTTACCGTATAGTGTATGGTTAGATACACTTCCAGGCACATCCGGTTCATACTCATAAATACCAGACTGATAAGAACCAGTATTAAAGAAAATAATTCTCCCGGTTACCGTCAGTTTTTCCCACAACCTGTATCTGATGTTATCATATACCGAATAACCGGTTTCATCCAGATTGCCTCTGCTGAGAAACGACAGGTCAACGCGTTGTGATACTGCAAGGTATTTTGTAATGTTCACTGCGGCTTCCAGTTTGATATTTCTGTAGCTGCGATTTACGATTCTGCGCGAAGTTCCTTCAGTAACCAACACTTCCTTTTGTGTTAATTTGTACCTGAAATTAAGGTCTGTCTTTTTAAGAATTCTTGTTTCGTAGTCCAGGAAGAATGAATTTCCCTTTGACGGAAACGGGTTGTCGTATGTTGCCTTTGGAAAACGGTACTGATCGTAATAAACACTTATGCGGCCGATAGCTGTTCTGGCTCTGAGTCCTGCATATACACCGTTTTCATTTTCAGTTTTTCCTGAAGATGAACCGAAGCTGTACGAATAAAAAGCAGCAAATCCGGATGGATAATTTCTGAAGGAAATGACGGCCGATATGTCATTCGTCAGCTTCATGTCCAGCGAACTTATATAGGCTAGAAGTCCCCGGTAGACCGCAGTCTCACCTGAAACTGAATAGTTACCGAGCAGCGCCTTGTAGCTGAATGAATAATGGTTAAATATTTTATATGCCGCAGATTTTATGTACAAAGGGTGATCAAACTCCGAGTGAATAAAAAATAAAGCCAGGCGGAAGTATTTTGAGGGCTGGCATGTCAGCTTGGTGCCATAGGTGAAATTTCTAAGAGCATTCCTTTTCCTGATTTCGCCTTCAGTTCTGTGGTATCCGTCAGTATCTATGCTTTTGACCAGAGAGCTTATAGTATCAATAGAGGCGTCAGTACTCCTGTACGAAATAAACGGACTGAGACTAACCGCCCCGGTTGTGGCTGTCATGGCAAGTCCCCTCAGGAAATAGTGTTCACCGCTGCCGCTGTAGGGAATAATTCCTCTTTCGTTTTTTACAGCATTCTGCACAACATCTCCGCCCGAAGAAAAGTCGTATGAACTCCAGCTGACCAGTCCCTCACCGGATTCTATGATATAGTCTCCGGCTATTATTCTGCTGATATAGCCTATATTTGCTGCCGAAGCAAAGAAAGAAAACATATCAGCATAGCTTTTTTCCCCGGCATCTTTTTCAGCCAATAGTCCGGCTGAAAACAATTCCTTCAGCACTAGTTTCATCCTATTGTAAGTTCTGAGCGAATTGCCGGCATAGATGTTTTCCCGTATGCCTCTGCTCTCCTGCAGGTCGCCTGTTATTCTGCTTCTCAGAATTAGCTGGTAGTCCTTTCCCCTGGCTGCTTTAGTCCCATTGTATGAACTGACTGAAAGAAATGGCATAATACGGCTAAGTATATCCCGGTCGATTTCGGTGATATTCCGTAGTTGGCTTAGTGAAGTGAACGGGCCATGGGCTTGTCTGTATGCAAGTATTATCTCCGCTGTATAATAATCCATAAACGGAACATTCTTCAGTTGCGGATAATCTGCGCGGTTGATATCGACTGGGTGTGACTTGTAATCCTGCAGATAGCTGCTGAGACTTGTACTGTTGTTGCCGGCAGTATTGTCTTCTATCAGATTTTCCAGCTCGAAATCATTCCGAAGAAGACTGTCAGTCTGACCGAATGATAATGCCGGGATAAGAAGAGATATAATACCCCAAAAGATAATCTTGCTTTCTTTCATTTTTGAATTGTCCATGAATTAGTCTGATAAAACCATCAGGACAAACCGTAATGAGCGCAGGAATACATATAAAATAGAAAACAGCAGATAAAAATCAATAAAGGGCAAATAATAAAAAATGAAAAAATTTAATATTATAAAGTCATTACTTGAATTAAATAATTATATTATTTATCATTAAAACTATACAGTCCCAAAAACTCTCTTCTCTTAAAATTCCGAATACAGATTCACTTATTCTTCTGTTATACATTCCGCGGAAACAGGTGTTAGGATAGATATAAAGTCAGGAGGGAAAGATGAGAAGTATGTTTTCAATTCTTATGTTTATTATTCTGTATACCGTTTCATATCCGCAGATTCAGCAGCCCCTTAGCATATCAGAAAATTACAAGATTACGGTACGCGAGGATCTCAGAGATAAAATTCTAAGCGGTAAACTACTGCAGCAAATTTCCGATAAGCTTTTACTGAAATCTCAGGCGCCGGAATCGGCCACCGAATTGTCTGATATGGAAAACATAGTAATATACTATGACCACTATCCGTTATCATCCGATCTCAGACGTCTGGATGAAGCTGGCGTTGAATACTTCACTGAAACATGGATTCCGCCCTTTAATGATCACCCGTACGGTTTTATTCTGGCGCGCGTACCGGCAGAAAAATTCGGACAGCTGCTGACGGACCCGGCCGTCAGGAAAATAGATTCGGGGGAATATCAGTCATATCCGTTGAACAATGAATCCGGCCGGGCCATAAAAGCACAGGAATCCTGGACAAAAGGATGGACCGGCACCGGGGTCAAAGTTGCAGTGCTGGATTCCGGTCTGGATACGGAACCCTTAAATGAAGACCTGCCTGTAATAATCGAGAAAGCCGACTATTCATCGTATCCATCTATAGATGACAATGTGGAGAATATTACAACCGGGCATGGTACTCATGTAGTCGGGAGTGTAATGGGAAGGGGGTTCCTTTCTGCTGATAATACTGGGTTCAATGGCAATGGTGCTTTTAAGGGGATAGCTCCGAATGCAGATCTGGTATTCCTGAAAATTGGCGGCAATTCGAGCAGTTCGGCCACAAGTTCAGCTATGATCGCTGCAATGCAGGCAGCGGTAAACGTTTATGATGCAGACGTGCTATCGATGAGCTACGGAGGATGGTATGCGCATCATGATGGTACCTCAGCTACAGAACAGACAGTAGACTGGGTATATGAACAGGGCAAACCGTTTTTCCTTTCTGCCGGGAATTCAGCAGGGGATAAAAGGCACTATTCTGGTACAGTTGCGGCAGGATCTTCTACTGATTTCATAAAAGTAAATGTCTCGGGAGCAGGATCAAATAATACGAAATTATATTTTAACCTGGTCTGGAGTGACGGTGCGGAAAGAAGGAATCTGTCTCTCAAATTCTATAGCAGCGACTATACAGAAATTACGTACCTTGATGATAAAGGAACAACGGAAAGTTCTAAGGGAACTGAGTCAAGATATACGTACAGTTACAATTATGTTGCTGCAGGCAACAGCACTTTTTACCTGAAGGTCTTCAATCCATCAGCCTCCGATCAGTTTTTCCATATATATGAGGACTGGGGTAATGGTGTTGTTACTTTTGATCTTGCCGATCCGCTATATACTATTGGTCAGCCTGCTTCAGCTGATCATTCATGTGCCGTAGCAGCCTATACATCACGCGAATACTGGCAGACCTCGGCCGACTGGGGTTATTACCATTATAACAGACATACCGATATTGGACAGCTCGCTTATTTTTCCAGCATTGGTCCCAGAGTTGACGGTTATGTTCAGCCGAAAATTGCTGCTCCGGGTACAGTAATTATTTCAATCCGCGACAGGGATGTATATAAAACATCGGGATCTCTGTGGGTAGATAATGACGGGGTTTCAGGCGGTGATGCAAATTACTATGTGATGCAGGGAACGAGCATGGCATGTCCGGCGGCCGCAGGAGCTGCAGCGTTGTTCCTGAGCAAATATCCTGAAGCGACACCTCAGCAGGTCTATGACGCATTAACCAATAATACTATCATCGATGCACAAACCGGTGCGATCCCTAATAATTACTGGGGATATGGAAAACTGAATATTGATGCTGCTATTGAAAACACCGATCTGCCGAATCCGAATATAACAGTTGACGGCAAAATTACTGAAAGTAAGTATACGTCAATTGCATCAAAAATGAATGCCAACAACAGTTTCGGCACTTACTCGGATCTCTATGAAATATTTGTCTCAGCTGATACGGTAGATAAACAGCTCTATATCGGTGTTACCGGAAAGATAGATACAAACAATACAAATGGAATAGGACTGTGGCTGAACCTGAGTGAAATTGAAGGTGTACCTGCCGGCACGGCACTGGGCGGCGTTCCAGGCAGCCACTATATGAACGGAAGCAGCGGCACCTCATTCAAGGCAGACTTCGAGGTCGACTATATGTTCTGCGCATATCCAGTTATTACTTCCGGAATGCAGTTCGACGCGGTGAAGCTCACGGGAACGAGATACTATGAGAGTCTGGGTAATGCAGGTCATACCGGCAAGGCGCTGATGAACCGGGGGAAGAGCATATTCTCTCCTAATTCGGTCTGCTTTGCATTTGACAATACCGGAGATATTGCGCACGGACTCGAAATGCGAATACCATTTAGTGAGCTGGGTATTACTAACCTGGGTGAAATACAGGTGTTTGCATTCCTGGCCGGAGCCGATGGAAGTTTTTCTAATGTGACTTTGCCGGGAAATATTACCACCGGTGCACCGGGTCCGAATGCGGATTTCTCTCTGCTGAGCGGAGGACCCTATCACTCGGAACAGTCAGCACTGCCCGTGGAACTTGTTTCATTCGGGGCATCCAGGAATCAGGGATGTGTAATACTGAACTGGCAGACGGCTGTTGAAGTAAATACGTACGGCTTTTTAGTGCAGAAAAGAATTCAGAAAGGTGAGTGGCAGGATCTGGAATTCATACAGGCCGCAGGCAATTCCAATTCACCGAGAAGTTATTCATACACAGATAAATCGAATACTGAAGCTGAGGATATCATATACCGTCTGAAAATAACTGACAATGACGGCAGTTACATATTCAGCAATGAGGTGGCCTCCGTAAAAAATGTACCGGTTGAGTTTTCGCTGGGGCAGAACTATCCTAATCCTTTCAACCCGGTTACAACTATCAGTTACGGAATTCCCGAAAAAAGTAGTGTGAAACTGGAGATTTACGATATACTTGGCAGACTGGTAAATACACTTGTAGATAAAACTCAGGAGGCAGGTTTTTACACAGTCGGATTCAGCGCCGGCCATCTTGGCTCCGGGTTATATATATACAGGCTTCAGGCAGGCAGCAATGTAGTTATGAAAAAAATGAATCTGATAAAATAAGTTGTGTTATGAATGACAGTGTGCGCTCAGAGCTGCAATAAAGCTGCTCTGAGCTGCAATAAAGCTGCTCTGAGCTGCAATAAAGCTGTTCTGAGCTGCATGTATATTGTGTATTTATATTGATTTGACAGGCTGATTTCGGTATTTTTACCATGTTCATTTGTCAAATAATTCAGGACTCAGGTGGAAAATAGTTTAGCTACTAATGATGCTTATGCCGCCCTCCGGATAAAGGACTTCAGATGGTTTACAAGTGCCCGGTTTATACTTACCTTTGCCATTCAGATGCAGTCAGTAATAGTCGGATGGCAGATATATCAGATTACCAAGGATGCGCTTTCTCTTGGACTTATCGGACTGGCCGAAGCAATTCCGTTTTTCCTCGTAGCTCTCTATGCAGGTCATGCGGCTGACAGTTTCAGCCGGAAGAAAATCATATTGATTTCTTCCTGTGTATATTTCCTTTGCTCGCTTTTGCTGCTTGGCAACACTATGGTTTTATCTCCTGTACTGCAGTCATACGGCGCCATGCCTGTGTACTGCATTATATTCATTACAGGTATTGCCCGGGGATTTTTCTTCCCTGCACAGAGTGCATTTTCCGCGCAGCTTATCCCGAAGGAGTTATTCGGAAATGCGTCTACATGGAACAGTGTTACGTGGCATACAGCAGCAGTGTCAGGTCCGGCAATAGGCGGACTCATAGTCGGGTTCTATGGATTTGCTTCTGCATACATGGTTGTAAGTTTTTTTACGTTTCTGGCATTTATATTCTATGCGCTAGTAAAGAGCAGGCCACTGCCGGAGAAAAGCAGGGAAGAGAATATTTGGGAGAGCCTTACTGCCGGACTGAAATTCGTCTTCAGCAATCAGATAATCTTAAGTGCTATAAGCCTTGATATGTTTGCAGTGTTCTTTGGCGGTGCAATATGCGTTCTGCCAGTATTCGCCGATCAGATTCTGCATATAGGCGCAAAAGGACTGGGATTCCTGAGAGCTGCACCTGCAATTGGTTCGATCACTATGTCGCTGATACTGGCATACAATCCACCGTTTAAGAATGCCGGAAGAAATTTGCTGATGTGTGTTTTTGGTTTCGGAATAACAATCATAATATTTGCAATTACCAGCAATTTCTATGCTGCACTGATAATACTGCTGCTAAGCGGCATGTTTGACAATGTCAGCGTGGTAATCCGGGGAACAATACTGCAGCTGTTTACACCCGACGACATGCGCGGGCGGGTCTCTTCAGTAAACAGTATTTTTATCGGTTCATCAAATGAGCTGGGATCATTTGAATCGGGGCTGGCTGCGAAAATAATGGGACTCGTACCTTCAGTAATATTCGGAGGCAGCATGACTCTTGCAGTTGTTTCAGCCATCAGAAAATTTGCTCCTGAACTGCGCAGACTAAAACTCTGATATGTTCCTGAACTTTGGACGGATACTTCCCGAAGTTATCTCACGTGCAATATCGTAAACGAATGACAGAACCGACTGTTCGCCTTCGGGACTGATCTTGTGAGCATCATCTGAGGGCATGTGATAATCCGGATGATACCCGGTAAAGAAAAATAATACGGGTATTCCTCTGAAATAGAACTGTGACTGATCGCTGCCGCCTGAACCATCTTTTTTCAGTGTCAGTCTGAACTTATAATTTTTATTCTTTTCAGAAATATAGTTTTCCCAGACATCTGATGAGCCGGTACCGAATACCGTTAGACTTCTGTCCTGCAGTCGGCCTATCATGTCGAGGTTGATCATGGCAGTTATGCTGCTGTCGTCTATATTAAGGTTTTTCACAAAATATTCTGAACCCAGAAATCCCAGTTCTTCTCCGCTGAAGGCAACAAAAATTATGCTGCGTTTCGGTTTTATGCTGTCTGAGGCAAACTTTTCAGCAAGTTCCAGAATCCCGGCCACACCCGAGGCATTATCGTCAGCTCCATTATGTATCTGAGGAATACTGCCGCTATAGCGAGAACCTCTCATGCCCATACCGAGATGGTCCAGGTGTGCGCCAATAACAACATATTCGTTTTTTAGCAGAGAATCACTCCCTGGTATATAGGCAGCTACATTCACACTTTTTTTTGTAAGGAAATTGACTCCCGCCTTAACTGTGCATAGAAGATTATCGAAAACTATCGATGCAGGTTTTTTCTTAGAAGTAATATATTTGTATATATCGGACGCATTATGTCCGTTATTTTTCATAAGGTCTTCGAGTATGTATCTTTTTATCTGTATGACCGGAAAGTCATTCATGGGAGGTGCTCCGTCATACCCTGGCCGGTAGAGTACATCGGTTTCATCGATGTAGCTGTTGACGAATATAATACCAGCCGCTCCGTGTTCTTTAGCTACCTGAGCCTTTATCCTGTTTTCGGAGTGCTTTTCGAAGGCAGAATAATATGCACCGGAATCCGGTGTGGACCGAAATACAATTGCGATTTTGCCTTTAACATCTATGCCTGCATAGTCATCATAAGCAATTTCCGGAGCACTGATTCCGAAGCCGGCAAAAACCAGCGGAGCTATCAGATGGTTCGAACCCGAAAAAGAATAAGATGCAAAGTCGAGCCGGTTTATATATTCCACAAGGCTTTTGCCGTCTGATATGGCAAATTCACAGCTGTCTGACTGCTTCAGTCCGGAAATAAAAGAAAATTCCTGAAAGAATGATCCTTGAAAAAACGGAGTCAGTTTATATTTCTCAAATTCATGCTTTACATAGCGCGCGGCAGTGTAGAGCTCAGGTGAACCGGTTTCGCGGCCCTTCATTTCATCTGAGGCGAGATAGTTGATGTGTGCACGAATTTCCCGGGCAGTTATTTGCGGCTGCGCAAATAAAAGATTTCCCTCAAAAACACTAAGCAGTATGAGTGCAGTAATAAGTGATTTCATATAATTATCTGTGCCAGTATTCCGCCAATAAGAAATGCAAAAAACCAGGTCGAGAACCAAATTATCAGTCCCTGCTTATATCCGCGTTCTTTCAGCATCATTACAAAAGAAGCGATGCAGGGTACAAACAGTGTAATAACCGTAAGTGAGACGACCTTCTGCGCAGGTGAAAGCACCAGATGAAACAATCCTGCAGCCCCGAAATCCCGTCTTATCAGCCCCATTACAAAAGCGTTTGATGCTTCGCGCGGAAGCTTTAGCCAGTTCATCGTCAGCGGCGCGAGCAATTCCTGCCATACATCCAGCATCCCGCTGATATCCAGAAGTCCTACTGCCAGAGCTCCAACAAAGAACCAGAGCACAGCCTCTTTCATAAAACCCCAGGCTCTGAAATACATTTTCTTCAATACGTTTTTCAATCCTGGCAGTCTCATTGCCGGAAGGTCTATGAGCAGGGGAGAAGGTTCTCCCGGCAGGAATCTGTTCAACAGTGTAGACAGGAGTATTAGTACCGTGAAAATTGTGGCTGCATAGATAAGAAAATAACCTGCACCGACAGTACTCATCAATACTGCGATGACAGCAAGCTGAGCGGAGCAGGGAATCACGAACTGCAGTATGGCTGTAATAATTGTTTTTTCGCGTTCAGTGCTCAGCAGGCGCGTGGTAATTGTAGCCATGGTAACACACCCGAATCCGAGAATTACCGGTATGACCGCACGACCGTTAAGTCCCATCATATTAAATGTACGGTCGAGCATAGTGGCCAGACGCGGAAGATAACCGCTGTCTTCCAGAAATGCCATGACGAAATAGAACGATACGACAAGGGGCAGAAGCAGGAAAAGCAGATAGCTTATTGTCATGGTAATAATGCCGAATTCACCAAACAACAGCTTTATAAACGGATTCCGGAAACTGAACTGTACGTCACGGTTCGGTTCGTCATGAAAGTTCTTCAGCAGAGACTTGCTGAAGGGAACCCGGTCTGTACCCTCAGGACAACGCAGTATCTGTTTCTCAACAATATTGCCTGCATTGTCTTTAACCGACAGAGTTATATCTACCGGGGAATTGCTTGCAATAAATGCTTTAGTATAGTATTCAAATCCGTTTTTCCCAAGAGTATTTTCGGTAAATCCGACTACCCGCTGTGAGACTATATCTCCTATAAAAAAATACACAAAACAGAGTATCAGTATCAATATCGGTATGCCCGTCACGGGATTGAGCGAATAACGTCCGAGTGAGTGAAAAAACTCACCTTTCCTGGAATCTTCCAGCTCAACTTCTGAGGCTATCTGGTTTACTCTGATCCTGCGGCTGATATACAGTTTTTCACGCTGCGAAAACACGGGTGAATCGGGCTGTATGAGCGATGCCAGCCCATATTTATCCAACACTGATTTATCACCTTCGGCAATCAGTATCTTTTCGGCATCACTAAGATGAGTTTGCGGAAATGACGACTGGACATTCATGAGTACATCCTGAACCTCCTGGCCTCGATTGCCATGTGAAGCTGTCGTTATTGCCTCATCAATCCTGTCAAAACCTTTTCCCGTAAGCGCAGAAGTTTCTATTACAGGTATGCCCAGCAGTTCAGAAAGTTTGCCAGCATCTATTCTTATATTCTTCTTCCTGAGCTCATCGCTGAAGTTCAGCAGTACGGCAGTCCTTTTACCCATATCTATAAGCTGCAGTGTCAGGAAAAGATCGCGCTCCAGATTCAGTGCATTTACAACATTCAGAACTATGTCACCCGCCAATATAACATCGCGCGCAACCTTCTCTTCATCGTTGAAGCTTGAGATGCCGTAGACTCCGGGAGTGTCATAAACATAGTACTCTTTATATCTTGCCTGTGTAATGGATACTGTCGTGCCCGGGAAATTGGAAACATCGACGTACATGCCGCTCAGGAAATTAAAAACCATGGACTTCCCGACGTTCGGATTGCCTGCAAGTACTACTGAAGTACACTCGGAATCAACTGCTCCGGCAGGGGATTTGTCAGGCAGCATACTGCCACAATTACCCGGTGAGCCCTTTACTTGGAAATTAGAGACGGGAGATGTGTATGAATCACTTTCTGTTAAATTATCTGGTTTCATATTAGTATTATATCAGTGCTGAATCGCTTCAGCGTCAATAGCGAAAAAAGGAAAATCAATTTAGACTAACCTGAATACTCCTGGCCAGATCGCTGCCAATTGCAATTTCCTGCCTGTTCTTCTTTATGACTATAGTGCCGCCGGGAAGTTTTTCTATACAGTCGACAATGCTTCCTTCCATGATTCCAAGCCTGATCAGCTGCACCTTAAATATATCCGATGTGGGCAGCCGGTGAATTGTGATCTGCGAACCTTTAGTGACATCGCCAAGAGAAAATACACTTTTCTGACTGCCTTTGTGACCATTGTTCTTCTTAAATATTTTCATCATCATTATTATGTGCTTTGCATTTTCCATAAACAATAAAAGAATAATCCAGTACTTCGAAGTCATTATCCTCGGATATCTCGTTGAGCATGCGTGAAATTTTGGGACTGCTGAATTCACTGATCCTGCCGCATTCAATGCATACGGTATGCTCATGTTTTTTCTTGTGCAGGTTGTTCTCATATCGGTTCATATTGTCGCCGAAATTTCTTTTGGTCAGAAGTTTACATTCGGCAAGCAGGTCCAGGGTATTGTATATAGTGGCCCTTGAAACACCCGAATCCCGGGATTTCATCTGTATGAATAGTTCGTCAGCACCGAAATGGCCGTTGTAGGAAAGGGCAGCATTCAGTATTTCAAACCTCTCCTGTGTAATGCGGCTGTTCGAATTTTTTAAGAAAGTACGGAATTTTTCTTCAGCATCCTTGAACAAGATTGCTCCCGGATATTATTTAGATTTAGTCTACGTAAAAATAGACTAAAAGCACGAAATAATCAATTCAGACATGAAAAAAATCCGTTCCGGTTGAAAAGATTATACTTCGGAACTGATATAGGAAAAATAGTCAGACGGAAATGAATCACGCGCAGACAGTGCGTCATTGTACTCATCAAAGATTCCGAATATTGACGAACCGCTTCCGGTCATAAGTGCAAATCTGGCACCGTGGTTGTAGAGCGAGGTTTTTATCTGAGCAAGCACAGGGTAGGTGCCGAATGCGTAAGACTCAAAATCATTTGTGATAAGCTGCTTTAGGTGTACGTTATCATTGTAATTGATAAGTCCGAATTTCCTGAGGTCAAATTCAGCCGGCTTAGGTGTGATGTTCTGATAAGCGTCTTTTGTGGAAATATGTATTCCTGCATTAACAATGAGTATGTGTCCGCGTATTGATATGTCTATAGGAGTAAGCAGTTCGCCGCGTCCTGAAGCAAATGCCGGTTTTGACCTTATAAAGAAGGGTACGTCAGAACCTATTGACAGAGCCATATCCTGCAGCGTATCTGTTGTAAGATTGAGCTCAAACATCTCGTTCAGTGAAACCAGCGTAGTAGCAGCGTCTGAGCTTCCGCCGCCCAGACCAGCACCTATCGGAATATACTTCTCCAGTTCTATTGAGACACCGAACTTTCTGCCAGTATAATTCTCAAGCAGATTTTTAGATTTTATTATGAGATTATCGCGGCTGTTCAGATCACTGTCATTGGACGTAAAAAAGAACTCCTCAGATTTTCTGAAATAAAGTTTGTCAAATAATCCTTCGAGCGGATAAAACACGGATTCGATGTTGTGATACCCGTCGTCACGTTTTGAAACTACGTTAAGACCGATGTTTATTTTTGCCGGTGCTTTAATTTCAAGATATTCCATAATAGTGTTCTTTGAGTGATTGAATATGTTTACTGTCTGACCCGCAGCAGGCACCCACAAAACATGGTGAGTATGCGTCGAGTATTTTTACTGTCTGAATAAACGAACCGGCATCTATTCCGCACGAGATATTCTTGCTGTTCACATCTCCGCAGCCGGTATTAAGATAATAACCCCACCTGAAATCGATCTGAACTGTCCGGACAAGATTTATCATATCTTCGGGAGTAATGCAGTTAAATCCGATTGCAGCAGGATTGTAGTTCTGTACAAATTTAACTACATCCCTGATATCTTCTCCTGAAAGTATCTTCAGTTCATGGGTAAAATACAGGCTCATTACAAACGGGATATCATTTAGATGGCAGTAGCTGCATATAAATCCTATCTCATCGAGATGGCTCTGAGTTTCATTCAGTACAAAGTCGCAGCCTGAAGATATCAGCAGATCTATGTGTTCTGAATGATTTTGCTCCAGCTGATATAAGGAGAGTTGTCTTTCTGACTGATAACAGTCTTCAGCAGGAGCATTTGACCCAGCTATAATTATGTCCGAAGAACCCCGGGCACGCTGTGCCAGTGAAACCGCTGCAGTAACCTGGCGATTGACCTCATGCTGATCGTGAAAACCAAGTGCAGCAGGATTTGTCCTGAATGTGTTAGCGGTAATTATGTCGGCTCCGGCAGCAATATAATCCTGATGAATCTTAAGTACAGCATCAGGGTTCTCTGTATTTGCATCTGTCATCCATCTCTTTCTGTCAGCAGTGATACCGTTCATCTGAAGCAGGCTGCCCATAGCACCGTCGAGAATCAGCGGAACGCCGCTCCGGTCAAATCTGGAAATAATATTATCATTCATCAGCTGCGTGCGGGGATTATTTTCTGTACGAAATCCCGGAGCTTCCCGGCGGTTTCTTCAAATGTAATTGCTTCCAGTTCAGGTTCAGTGGTAACCACATAATCAAAATATGAGCGGTAAGGAGACCAGATCATATCTTCTGTATTGTATTTAACATATAATCCGAATACCGGAATGCAGAAACAGCTTGCTATGTGTACGACAGAAGTATCCGGCGTAATCAGCACGTCAAGCCTGGAAATCATTGCTGAAAATACGTCGAACGAAGGCGAATAGAATATCATATCATTATTATTATCGGCGATCTGCAGTGCGTGTTTCAGATCGCGCGTCGTGCACATGACCAGCACATCAATACCGGATTCTTTCAGTAATTTTATAAGTCTTTTAAAATTATCCACACCCCAGAAACGTGCCTCGCTGCCTGCAGAAATATTCACACCAGCAAGGAATTTCCGGTCCCTGTATTTGGAATTCAGGAATGAGTCTGCCCGGGCATAGGATTTATCTTCAGGATAATAGCATATATTGGCGTCTGCGTGCTTCGGTTCAAATCCCAGCAGTCCGGCAAGTGAGAGTATTCTGTCTACAACGTGCACTTTGGACGGATCGGGTTTGTTAATAGTTTTTGTATATACTAAGCTGTTTGATTTCCTGAGTGCAAATTTGTGGCTCACATGTGCAAAGGCAGTCAGATAGGTAACAGTAGTGGAAACATCGTCGTGCAGATCAACCAGAACATCGATATTTTCCGACCTGATATATTTCAGAATTTCCCTGAAACCTTTCAGCCCTTTTTCAAATACAACAACATGATCAACCGAGGGATTGTTGTTGAATACGAAATGGTTCTTCTTGTCGGCAAGCAGGTAGATAACCGGATTGAGCGAATCTTTCACCTGTTTCAGAAGGGGAGTACAGACGAGCGCATCACCAATACGGTTAAGCCTGATAAACATTATTCTGGTCGAAGAGCTGATGTGGACAGGTTTGTCAGATCTTTTTGTGGACACAAAAAACAGCAATAAGCGCAGAAATAACTGCTTAAGTAATAATTCAAACTTTTTCATTTCTGGTATTCAGTATATTGTTTTTCCTGATAAGCAGTTCTATTTTTTCCAGCACTTTATCCATATCAAGCTGCATAAAGCATTCATGCTGCCTGGGACAATCCAGCAGGTTGCATCCAATACAATCCAGATCCTCTTTTCTCATCCATTCGTGCTGTTTTCCAAATGGGCCCTGCAGTCTGGGATTTGTAGGACCGTGCAGACTGAGAGTAGGAGTACCGACAGCTGTTGAAATGTGCATGGGGCCTGAATCATTTGCGACGAGGAAACTGCACCGCTGAATCAGTGCTCCCATTTTCCGAATATCTGTTAGCGGTGCGAAAGTGACCTTATGCTTCATCAGCTTCCGAATTTCCAAAGCCTCTGCCTGATCGCCCGGTCCCCACAACAAAAGCACCTTTGCAGAATACCTTTCAATAATGGCGTCACCGATTTCTGCAAATTTGACCGGATCACATTTCTTGGACGGCCAGCCGCCACTCGGACTTATACCGGCTATAATATCTTCCTTTGAGAACTTACTCCTGAAAAACTCATCTGCGAAAGTCCTGTCATCTTCAGAAAGCCCGAAATAAAGTCTTTCGCTGTCGGTACTAATTCCAAGGTGTCTGAGGAATTCAAGGTGCAGCTCAGCTGCGTGGTATTTATCACGCTCAACAGGACCAGGCAGGTTATATGCATAAGCTCGTCCCCTGTATGGGAAACCTGCGCGGTAGCGTGCGCCGCTTAAGAATGTGATCATGGCAGTACGCGGATTAGAATAAAAATCCAATACCAGGTCATACCTGCGTCTGCGCACCTGACGGATGATATTAAATCCGCCGGAACCAGGAGCAGTTTTGCCATATATCAGAATTTCATTCAGCAGCGGAATATTCTCAAGCGCAATTTTGCTGGGATTCTCGGTAAGGAAATCTATTTTTGCAGAAGGGAAGTATGCCTTAAGATTATCGAACACAACGGTCGAGAGGATGACATCCCCGATTCCCTTCAGTTTGATTATCAGTATTTTCTGAATCTTATTTTTATCTGTAAACATAGTCAAAAATAAATAAAAAAATCCCCTCAGGCAAACTCATAAATTCCGGACAATACATAATTTCATCGATTTATCACGGCTTAATTACAGGTCAGATAATATGGATCTTTCCAGTGTGTTCACCGAAGAAAATTATGTGCAGCGCCAGCAGGAGCATTATGCTGTTTTCAAGTATCTTGCTCAATCCTGCAGCCTGAGCGTGGTGAGTACCGAAACAGCCGCAGTCAATATTCAGTCCGCGTATAATGCTAATGGCAATTATTAATATAAAAAACAGAAGCATCGACCCCAGTATATATGAATTTTCGAGAGTTGAAATGCCGAACAAAAGCAGTACTCCGCATACAAGCTCTATCCACGGAACCACAATCGCAATCATACTTACAGAATAGGTGGGGAAGATCCGGTAGTTTACGATTGCTTCAGAAAACGCTGCCGGATCGCTGATCTTCTCCAGGGCCGCGAAAATAAACACAAATGCAATCACGAAACGCGAAAAAAGAACAACATACCTGTTGTATAATAATTGTTTCATTCCAGCTCCGTATTTTCTGTCGGATATCCAGCATTCAGCCACGATTCATATCCTTTCTGAAATACAAATACTCTCTTATAGCCGAGCTCAGTCAGCTTTTCTGCCAGCTTCTGACTCATGCTGCAGTCGCCTTCACCGCAGTAAGTAATTACTAAAGCAGTTTTGGGTATAGTTTTCAGCTTCACGTTATTTTTGTCAAAACTGTATTCTGCAATATTTACAGCACCCGTAATATGTCCGTCAGAAAATTCCCACTTGTCGCGCGCGTCAATAAATACCGCGCTGCCGGACTTATGCAGTCTGAGTGCCTGTGATAGTGTGACTGATTTGGGATGAAATATGACCGTATGAGAAGATGAATCCTTTACTATGGGTTTCTGCGGTAGAGAGGGAGATTCCTTTTTATTCAGCTGGTCTTCTGAATTCTTTAGTGTGTCTGATCCGGGTGCAGACTGATAAGCTGAAGGGGCGGCAGGTAAAGTCAGTAATGAATCGTCTGCCCACTGAGTAACTTCAGGAGATTTTACAAGAGGTATACCGTGCGAATTAAAAAAGTTATATGACAGTCCTGCCAGGGAACTTATAACGATTATAATAAAAATAACCAATAAATCCGGTTTAATCCGGTGCATCCGGAAACCTCTGGAAAATCCTGAAATAATTTTTGATAGTATATAACAATGATATCCTGACGTTCAGATCAGGATATCATTAAGAGAAAAATACAAAATTATCAGAATTTCTCAAATTCTGCGTCGGAGATATTTTTTGTGTTCATATTCAGCACAAAACCACCCGCATCATTTTTTCCTTTGACAATGGTTTTAGCTAATGCAATGGGTTTATCAGCTCTTTTTGCTGGTGTTTTTATCGAAGTTAACCGTTTTGGGGTCCCGGACTCATTAGTTCTGAAGAAGGATATTGCCTGCTGCAGCTGTTCGGCCTGTGAGGCAAGTTCTTCGGCAGTTGAGGACATTTCTTCTGAGGCCGATGCATTCTGCTGAATGACCTGATTCAGCTGTATGATTGCATTATTGATCTGGTCTGCTCCGGAGTTCTGTTCGTTTGACGATGCGGTGATTTCCTGAACAAGTTCAGCAGTTTTTTTGATATCAGGCACAATGAGTGAAAGCATCTGACCGGCCTTTTCTGCAATGGTGACGCTTTTAGTAGAGAGCAGGTTGATCTCGCCGGCAGCAGTCTGGCTTCTTTCTGCCAGCTTTCTGACTTCACTTGCCACAACTGCGAATCCCTTTCCATGTTCACCCGCGCGGGCAGCTTCAATTGCTGCATTCAGTGCTAAAAGATTGGTTTGTCTTGCAATTTCTTCAATTATAGATATTCTTCCGGCAATCTCCTTCATTGCACTCACTGTCTCACTTACTGCATTACCGCCTTCTTCGGCGTCCATGGCAGACTTCATGGCGATTTTTTCCGTCTGCATAGAATTTTCCGTGTTCTGTTTTATGTTTGCTGCCATTTCCTCCATAGAAGAAGAAACTTCTTCGGCCGAAGCAGCCTGTTCAGTTGCACCCTGCGACATCTGTTCGCTGCTGGTGCTCAGTTCCTGACTACCCTGAGTTACGTTATCAGAAGCGCTCTTAACATTATCAACAACGTCTCTGAGTTTATCTATCATTGACTGGAGAGAGCGGCCGAGCATCCCGACTTCATCTTTCTGCACAAGGAGTTTGCCGTCAATATCTTTCGTAAGATCACCCTGAGCCATGGAATCAGATAAGTTGACTGCCATGTTAAGCGGTTTGCTGATCATTCTGGAAATAAGTATTCCCATACCGAATCCTGCCAGAACGCTGATGATGATCATAAATATCAGCAGGTTTTTGTTGTCTTTATAGACTACATCGCTCTCATCATAGTATTTTTTTCCCAACGTGAGTTTAGCATTGCTGAGCTTAGTCATTGTATTGTCTACTATGTCGGCTTTCTCCCGCGCACGCTTGGTAATATCAATTATCTGCTCACTGACGTTTGTGAAACCGAAACGGTTTACGGCTTCAATTACCTGATTTACCTGTGAAAAGTAATCTTCCAGGTCTGTTTCTATTTCCCGCATAGTAACTTTCCCTTCTTCGGTTTCAAGACCCTGTTTTACCTTGGAAAGGTAATCGCGTATGCTCGCTTCGTATTTCTTCATATTTCGAAGGCGTTCATCACGGTCTTCCTGAGTTTTATCAAGTATAAAGTTTCTCAAGGCCCGGTCATAATAAATCAGATTGATATTGGCTTCTTTGTTATCGCTTAGCCCCAGCATATGCTGCGCATATAGTTTATTCAGCATAGAATTGATCGTTCCCATATTGTCAATTCCCATATAGCCGATAAAAGCTGTAAGCAGTGTTACGAGTGAAAAGGCGAGTATTAACTTGTTGGCGATTTTTAGATTATAAAACCAGCTCATGTTTACCCCAAAAATGATTTGAAAACAGTACGTTATTTGCTGATAAAAAGATCCGAAATCCTAAATGTAATGACAATCACTATAAGTATGTATTTGATATACCGAGATGTGGGTATTTTAGGAGAAAATATCCGAATAGCACAAGATTTCCCGGAGGAATCATAATTAAATTGCAATAATTGGTGAAAAATTTATGTTTAAAATAAGCCAGTTTGTATTGTCTAAAATGAAAAGGTGGAAGCATGGAATGGCTTGAAAGATATAATAAGCACGCTTATGCATTGCTGCGGATTGCTGCAGGATATATGTTTTCGATTCATGGAGCGCAGAAGCTCTTCGGAGTCCTTACCGACCAGCAGCCTCCGGTGTGGTCACAGGCATGGTTTGCCGGAGTAATAGAGCTGGTTGGAGGTGTTCTAATAATGCTGGGATTGTTTACCAGGTGGGCTGCATTTATTGCCAGCGGTGAAATGGCTGTAGCATATTTTCAATTTCACTGGAGATTCCGTTTCGGTACAGAAATATTCCCGGTAATTAACGCAGGAGAGCTGGCGGCACTATATTGCTTCATATTTCTGTATATCGCAACACGCGGGGGCGTTATGTGGTGTATAGATAAAACAGAAAACAGTGAGTTTGTGGAGAGTCCCTGAAATGACAGACTGTAAATATATGTCATGTACAAAAGAGACTTGCGGGATGAATAATATTTAACAGATATAAATTTCCACGGGTCACCAGGACCCGTGGAATTATCTGTTAACAGGTTTCTAATATTTCATTAAGCCGATCATTTGATCAGCTGCATCTTACGGGATATGCTCTGTCTGTCTGTCACCAGCCTGTAAAAATATACTCCCGAAGACATGTCCGAGGCATTCCACCTTACGCTGAAATTACCCGGTTTGTGGTATCCTTTTGCCAGCGTCCTGATTCTTGCACCGCGTATGTCATATATGGACAGATCCACAACCGACTCCTGCGGAAGCGAATAGTTTATGGTAGTTTCAGGGTTAAAAGGATTTGGGAAATTCTGTTCGAGTAAAAAATTCTCTGGTAACTGACCGGTTTTATTGTCATTCACGCTGGTTGCAATAAAATGAACCTGCAGGTCATCGAACAGCAGTGTACCTTTATCTTTCTTGGTTTCTTTTGGTTCTGCAAGATAAAGTCTTATCAGAGTTATTGGGAACGTAAGAACTGCCGAAGGATTAGCCCAGCTCGGAACAGCTTTGCTAAGCGGGATCTCCACATATTTCCATTCATTTACCCAGTCGACGCCGGGAGTTTCCGGAGTTATATCAAGCAGGAATTTATTTCCGTTCTTGTCCTTGAACTCGCTTCTGAGCCAGTGTCCGTTGCCGTCACCGTATATATGGAGTCCAATTGCGTCCGGTGAACCGGAAAGGGGAACATTGCAGTTGAGATTCAGTGTACTGGTGCCGCCAGTTGCAAGCGAATAATCCAGGCGTCCTGAAGTTGGTACTGATACATATTTTGTGTGGTCAATTGTAAATGAGCATTCATTGAGGTTAACTTTTGTGCCGGTAATCGTGTATGTCTTGGCACCGGAAAAATCATCCAGTATAACGAACTGTTCAACGCCTACTTTTACCGTCACGGTATCAGCTGCTTCCTGATATCGTGCTATTATTATTCCTTCACCTCCGCTGCCGGCAGTAAATACGCCTTCATTTGTTATTGTCCCCGCGTTACCCTCGACTGTCCAGGTAAAAGCCTTGTTCTGTATGCCAACGGGATTTCCGTACGCATCGTATGCCTTTGCAGTCATAGCCTGAACTTCACCTGACTGCAGTACAACCGGATCGGGAGTAAGGTATATGTTCTTTACGTTTGATATACGTACAAGTACCGAATCAGTAACAGAACCAGCCGATGCATATACATAGCCGTTTACTGATAATGAATCCGTGGTAAGGTAGCCTGATGCATCTATTTTTCCCACACCTGCATCGCATCTCCATATGATTGTCTGTCCGGAGACAGTGATTGGGTTGTAGAACTCATCATAGCTCTTTGCAGTAAATTTAGCCGAGGCACCTCTGATGAGGAATATCTTATTGGGAAATATGCTCAGACGGCTGAAGGGTCCCGTAGGTGCAGTACTGACCACAAACATACCGTTAGATACAGTGCGTTCTCCGCCGCCGTCTGAAGGACGGTTTTTGACCTCACCGCGCACGACCATTGTAGTTGATCCGCCGCCATCTACATTGATGCCCTGGTAGATGTTCCATTTATCCTTCATATACTTACCGAGTTCGTAATATGACATACCGACCGACCAGCCGGGCTGGCGTCCGTCGACTGTAATGAAGTACACAGTGAGTGAGTCTTTCGAAAAACCTATTGCTGTTCGCGGGTGCCTGTCGGCATTTTCGCTGTTTGGAACGCCGTCGGTTACAAGCCGCACATTTCCGCCTATTGCCTGAGTCAGTCTGGTTTTAGAAGGTTTTACAGTCACAGTTACAGATATCGTATCACCTGCTTTGGCTTTGTTAATGTATACTGCTGCAGTTCCTGTCGCTGCTATAACGGCATATCCTCTTGAGAGCGAGGCATTGCCTGAAGAAGAAACCTTTGTAACAACGCATTGGGTAGGAACATTTATCATCCAGCCCTTTACCGGTCTGACAGAGATCTCGGCAGTGCCTGAGGGTGTGCCGGTAGTGGTACCGAAGAAGGAGTTATACATTACAGTTTTACCGCCAGAGTATGTGCGGTTGAGGTCAGTGATAGAAAGAGCGGTATCTTTTATTATATTGAGTGCAGCACTGTAATCAAATATATCGATAAGCGGCTTTTTAAGTTCATCCATAGCAAAAGCCACTCTGGAATTGGGCTCATAGATCAATTCATTATTCACTATCTGGATACCAGTGGGTTCACCCGTGCCTGTATTATAGAAATCACCGTTGATGGCGCCGACTATCCTGTGACCTTCTTTATCGTATCTTTTAGATGCTGAAGACATCACCTCGAAAGAAAACAGGTTATCTTTGGCTTTAACCGATTCGAGCTGTATGTACGGATTGGTCATATCGATCTTAAGTATATCGAAATTCCACGGACCGCCTTCCTCTATCTCATCGTGATAATAGACAACGCCGGGACCAACTGCCGTACTGTCGCGTGCAAAGAGATTAGTGGAAACTTGTGAAATGGTGAGAGCTGTAAGTGCAAGTAATAGTAGTGTTTTTTTCATGATCCGCCTGTAATTATTATTGATAAAGTGGAATTGTGAGCTGAAAGCATGAACAGAATATCTGCGTGTATAGTTTACGACAAAAACAAATGAGAATCAATTGGACGATCCTGCGAAAAGCAATTAAACTGGGTACGAAAGAAGAGAATAATAAAAAGCCCCGGCACATTCCGGGGCAGGGCAATCAGCAATGAGACTTTTCGGTGCTTTTAGATGTGCAGATGTAGACTATTCAAAGTATATTATCTTTACAAAATATATTGCCTTGGTAAAAAAAGTAATTGTTCCTTTTACCAGGTATTTAATAAATGACAGAGCAAAATAACAGCTATGGCTGTCGGAAATATTGCCCGGTCTGTATATGTTGAAGGACATATCAGATTCTCCATAAGTGCAGAACAGAATATCTCACTAAAGAATGCATGGTTCCCGGTGAGATAGTGCTCCCGCAAATTTATTTAATAGATGTTAAATGAAATAAAATGATGATCTCCATAAAGGGCATAGTACACCTTTAATGGAAATACATGATGAGCAGCAGAAATAAAGTCAGGCTATGACTATGGTCTCTGCTGTCCTTGCGGTTTGAACTGCTATAAATTTAGAGAGATTGATAAAAGTACCCTTGCGATATCTAAATAATTTTAATTGAAACTTAATATTGTAATATATGAAAAATTAAAAAATAATGCCAATATTTTCTGAAATATGCATGGCAGAAGCCAGAAGTTGTTCTTTCTAAAAATTGCGTAAATAATAAAAATAGCCTCTTTCTACGCCGCTTTCCAGACATGCGGGAACCGGGACGTTACTATATCCTCTTGGTCCCTGCAACGCAGAGGGACGCCATAGTAACAGAACTAAGCAAGACCTGCCCTCAATCCGAATACGGATCGGCTATGAATTACCACGGGTGAAATCTATGGTACAGGTGAAGAAAATCTATTACAACGCCGGAGGCGTTGGCTGTGAATAGCCGCGGGTGAAACCCGCGGTCAAAGAATAAAATACATTTACAACTCTGGAGGAGTTGGCTATGAATTGCCACGGGTGCAACCCGTGGAACTCGGATTATCCTCACCCTTAGTATTCTGAAAATGCATGGTAGCCTACACCTTAAGTTTACACGCACGCTGAAAGTGTGCGAGGCGGGTGATTACCTTAACATAGTTGTTAGAATAACATATGTAATATGAAATAGTCCCTTCTTCCAATATCCGGATTATAGCAGACATTAAAAATGTTTATAATTTCAATTGTGAAGTATTTACAAAGCATTTATCTTTGCCTTGATTTGTCAATCAGGTTATAAATAAACTGACTCTCAACTCTGGAAATTATTAAATGACTGTAGTTATTAAACTGCCTGATCCTCAGAAAGAACTTGCGTACCCTCTGATGAAGGCGCTGGAATTAAGGCGTACAAAAAGGAAATGGAAAGATTCGCATTTGTCCGTGCAGACTCTGTCAAATCTGCTGTGGGCCGCGTGTGGTATTGCTGCGGCGGAGACAAAAAGGAGCAAGAGCAAAAGAACAGTTCCTTCTGCAAGGAATTCTCAGGCCGTAAGTGTATATATAGCTTTGCCGGAAGGAGTCTATCTGTACGATGAAACACGGCATAGTATTGTGTTAATAAAAAATAGGGATGTGAGAGAATTCATCAGCAATCAAAAGATGATGAAATCGGCGCCGGCAGGCCTAATATATGTTGCGGATTTTTCAAGACTGAAGGGTTATGCAGGAACAGACGACAAAAGGAAATGGTTTGTCTCAGGTACTGAAACGGGTTTTATCAGTCAGAATGTCTATCTGTACTGTGCGGCTGCAGGACTCAGCACAGCAATTATCGGACTGGTAAACCGCGAGGAACTGGAGAAGGTAATGGGACTGAGTGAATACCAGAAAGTAATATTTACGCAGGCTGTAGGTGAGGCAAGAGAATAATTTAAGTTTGTATATATTAGAATCTCTAAATAAATGGAATGCAAGGTGGAAATGATAATAAGAAGGGCAGAAATAAGCGATGCGGCGGCGATAGCGGGAATATACAATTGGTATATTGCAAATACCATTATAACATTCGAAACAGAACCTGTTGCAAGTGAAGAAATGGAAGCGAGGATAATAGAGAAGCTTAAGAAACATGACTGGCTGGTAGCAGAAATCGCTAATGAGATCATCGGTTATGCATATTACGGAGCATTCAGGCCGAGGGCGGCATATGGACATACTGTCGAAGCAACAATATATCTTTTACCACAATACAAAGGCCGGGGGTGCGGTGCACAATTATACGATGAATTATTCAGATCCGCCGGTGAGAGAAAATTCAGGGAGGTGCTGGCGGTGATAGCTCTGCCGAATCCCGAAAGTATCCGCTTTCATGAAAAAGCAGGGTTCACACATGCAGGTGTAATGAGAAATATAGGCTGTAAGTTCAGCCGCTATATAGATGTCGCCATTCTGCAGAAGAGTATTTAGGGAGAGTAACTATTCTAGTGATTTTCTTGATTTTAATGGGATGCAAAGGTAACTTCGGGTTTTACGATATGTGATATCTGATAATTAATTTGGACCACCAGCATTTCGATCGATGAGACAGCCGAAATCAGGACTATTTCGATTAATACCTGACTTATTCATATAGAATATATTTAAAACTAAACGTGGAATAATAAGGGAAGAAAAATGGCAAGTGAGTTGATAGCATTCTGCGGCCTGTATTGCGGAGCTTGCAGTTTCAAGATGGCATACATGGAAAATGATCGAAAACACATCGATTATATGCCTTCTATCTATGATAAGTTCAAAAATGATCCATTGGAATATTGTCCCGGCTGCAGGTTAGAGAATAAATGCGGAGAATGTAAAATACGAGACTGCGCAATTGAACACAAATACGATCATTGCGGAGAATGTCCGGACTTTCCATGTGAAAAAATTACTGGATTCAATAATGATGGAAAACCTCATCACAGCGAGGCGATAGGAAACTTGAATTTATTGAATGAGATTGGAGAAGAAAACTGGCTGAAAAGAATGGATGAAAAATGGACGTGCAAATGCGGCACTAAATTGTCCTGGTATTATACATGCAATAAATGTTCAAGCAGATAGCCGAACTTAATACTGTTTACAAATGTCAGAGATTATGCCGTTGAAT
>JBLMZS010000063.1:0-14621 GCA_050258935.1 Bacteroidota bacterium | reverse complement strand
CAGGCGCTTCTGGAAAAAGGAGCTTCACTCGGTACGGTGCTTGCCTTCATGATGTCTGTGATCGGATTGTCACTTCCCGAAGTAATAATACTCAGAAAGGTGTTGAAGCTTCCTCTGATCTTCATATTTGTCGCGGTTGTGGCTTCAGGAATAATAATGGTCGGTTATCTGTTCAACTTTGTTTACTGATTCACCTTACGGGATTAAAGGCAAATAGAGTGCAGCGGTGCGAACATATAAGTCACATTTCGTAATTAAAGGAAAAGGTCGTAATAGTTTATAATAAGTCTGTTCAGAGTAAATGATCTAAATTGCAGCTTTGCCCTGTAAGGGCAAAAATATATCAGCGCAGGGCTTCAGCCCTGCGTCACTAAAACACCAGCTCCAGAACGCACGCTGAAAGTGTGCGGGGACGGGTTTTGTACAACGTGAGTTGCTGATACAAAAAATTACTAATCAAAAAAGAGGTATTAAAATGATGATTAAAGTTCTGGGTTCCGGCTGTGCAAAATGCAATACTCTGGAATCAAAAGTAAAGGAAATAGCTTCAAAGAACGATATCAGCGCTGAATTCATCAAAGTAACTGACATTCAGGAGATCATGAAGTACGGTATAATGATGACACCTGGTCTGGTGATAAACGAAAAGGTTGTCAGCAGCGGTATCATTCCGAAAGACGAACAGGTACTTCAGTGGCTCAAGCAGGCTTCTGCCGGGAGTACGGAATTATGAGAAGATCAATAGTATTTATTCTTCTGTTTCTTTGCATCAGCATCAACTATGCTCAGGGTACTGCCTCCAAGAATACCGGTCAGAAAAAACCCAGTATTACTTTCATAGAACTTGGCTCGGTGAACTGCATACCATGCAAACAGATGCAGCCTGTAATGAAGGCAATTGAAAAGAAATACGGTGATCAGATACATGTAATTTTCTATGATGTCTGGAAGGACGATCAGAAACAATATGCCTCAAAGTACGGGATAAAGCTCATCCCCACACAGGTATTCCTCGACGCAAATGGCAGGGAGATAAAGAGGCACGAAGGGTTCTATTCCGAAAAAGATATCGACAAATTCCTGCAGTCAAAGGGTCTGAAGGTAATTAACTGATTAACCCATAAACATTTTGGTTAGTAACATGCTTAATGAAATTTTTGCCTGGCTGAACTCAGCTCTCAGTGAAAACGTGTATATGGCCGTGTTTGCTTCATTCATCTGGGGAATACTGAGCATACTTTTAAGTCCTTGCCATCTGTCAAGTATTCCACTGGTCATAGGCTATATTGGCAGTCAGGGGAGCATTTCTATAAGGAGGACATTAAGTCTTTCTGTGACCTTTGCTCTTGGAATACTAGTTACAATAGCACTTATGGGATTTATCACGCTATCACTCGGACGGCTGATGGGTGATATCGGAACTACCGGCAATTATCTCGTAGCTGTAGTTTTTTTTGTGATGGGTTTGTATCTGATGGACCTGATCCGGCTCCCCTGGAGCGGGATAGGTGTGAGTTCTACAAAATTCGGCGGCCTTACAGCTGCGTTTATGCTCGGACTGCTGTTTGGCATAGGTCTGGGGCCGTGCACATTTGCATACATGGCACCCGTACTGGGAATTGTATTCCAGACTGCAGTCTCAGGCATAGCATTTCCGGCAGTACTTCTTGCCTCATTTGCGCTCGGGCATTGTGTAATTATTGCCGGTGCGGGTACATTGAGCAGATGGGTGCAGTCGTACCTCAACTGGAGCACAGGTTCGAAATGGATGACATACACTAAACGGGTATGCGGAGCGCTAGTGGTCCTTGGTGGGATTTATATTTTGTTAAATAATTAACAGAGGTGGAAACATGGCAATCGGTTCTATTGGGTTCATCGGCGGGGGAAGGATAACCAGAATAATTCTGAAAGGATTTCAGAATGCCGGCGTCGGGTTTGAAAACATAGTAGTCAGCGACATCAGTGCCGAGATATTGAATGCACTGAAGCGGGATTTTCCTGATATATCTGTCGTGCAGAATGACAATCAGTGTCCTGCCGGCCAGGATCTGGTTTTTATTTCTCTTCATCCTCCGGTAATGGCTGCACTTATGCAGGAGATCAGGCATCATCTGAAGCCAGAAAGCATAGTAGTATCACTGGCTCCGAAATTCACTGTATCTAAGCTTACTGAACTGCTTGGCGGTTTCAGCAGGATAATCAGGATGAATCCAAGCGCCCCGTCTGTGGTGAATTCAGGATTCAACCCCGTATATTTTTCCGATGACATTTCCGAGGACGAAAGATCAGAGTTCATGAAGATCATGGAACCGCTTGGAGATACACCTGTAGTGGCAGAAGAAAAGATTGAGGCCTATGCCTTGTTCACTGCAATGGGACCGACGTATTTCTGGTTTCAATTTTATGAACTGATGAAAATAGTGGAGGGTTTTGGTCTGAGTGAACAGGAGAGCAGGCTAGGTCTGGAAAAAATGCTGGATGGTAGTCTGAAGACCATGTTTTCAGGGCTGGAACCCGCAGAGGTAATGGATCTTGTGCCTGTAAAACCGATCGGCGATGGGGAGGAAATGATAAAGAACCTCTACAGGGAAAAACTCAGTCAAATCTACGCCAGGATAAAACCATAGTAGTATCTTATCATTCGGGGCAGACGGCAGCACTGGGATAGGAACTATCCATGCCTGGCAATCCGCATTATTCTCAGTGCTCCTGTCAGAACAACGATAAACACTGCCAGACCGACGAGCAGGTCAGGTTTGTTGGAGGAAAATACGTGGACAAGAATTCCGGCCAGTATTACTCCAAAGTTTACAATCACATCGCTGGAGGTGCAGATCATGCTTGCTCTCATATGCACCTCTTTGCTTTTCTGCCTCTGAAGTATATACAGGCTTGCAATATTTGCTCCCATCGCCAGTGTGGCGACAGTTATCATTGATATGTATGCCGGGAGTTCATCTGCACTCAGAAAGCGTCTCAGTACTTCAGCAAATCCGAATACAGCAAGGAAAATCTGGAGATACGCTATAAGCTTTGCAACATTTTTCTTCTGCACTGCTGCATTACCTGCAGCATACAGTGCAAGTCCGTAGACCGATGCGTCGGCCATCATATCGAGTGAATCAGCGATTAGTCCCATTGACCCTGCGATCCAGCCGTAAAACATTTCGATAAAGAAAAATGCAGCGTTAATGATTAAAACTGCGATCAGTGCCCGGCTGTTGTCAGATGGTGATTCATCTATTTGCAGCATGTCGACTATTTCTGTATTAATCCGGGATGAACCCAGCCTCAGATCCCGGAGTCTTGAATCAATTTCTTCAGCATCACCCTCGTGCAGCAATGTGAGCCTGCGATTAGGAATATCGAACTGGAGCTGACGGATACAGCTGAGTCCGTCAAGTTTCATTTTTATGAGTTCTTCTTCAGAAGAACAATCCATTTTGGGTATGTGATATACAGTTTTGTCCATGCAACATCTATAATAATTTTCTAAATACAAAAATAAAGAGTCTGCAGGAAAAGTATATACAATTTTTTTGATCTTTTATTGTTCCGAATTCTCACTTAACAGTAAGATAATATTCCGGTAATATTGTGTTAATATTCGGGAACTAGATTTGAGACGTTCATCAAATCAGGTATATCTAATGAATTTGTCCTCGATACCGGAAACTCACGTCTGCAAGGAAACCAATCAGGTTCATATACTACATTCCCCGGACAGCAGCAGTGCGGCACACCTGCGTTATCTGCCGGACAAAGAAGTCCAACCCTGCGCAATTCTGAATAGCATTAATTATGCGGTAGCTATGTTTGATCTGAAAGGTAATCTCATAACATACAATTCTGCCGCACACAGCATTGTGACCCGGATGAAGGGGGTGAAAGGTGTGGATGCAGATCTTCTGATAGGTGCATTCTTCAGGAGCACTGATGTGTTTCACAGTACTATAGAAGATATTCGGTGCGGAGGAAACATTGAAAAAGACATGGTGATACTGGACTCCAAAAATACTGCTATTGTGCTTGAAACAAGCTGTTCACTAATAAACGGAGGCACTGGAGTTTTGCTTTGCTTCAGGGATATTACCGACAGAGTATATTCTGCCTCAGAAAAATCCAATCAGCTAAAGACAGAATTCCTGGCTCAAATGTCGCATGAAATCAGGACCCCCGTGAATTCGATTCTGAGTTTCGCATCACTCCTTAAGGAAGAAATGACCGGCAAAATGTCTGAAGATCTTTACCAGTGCTTTGAGGTTATCGATAACGGCGGAAGAAGGCTGATAAGGACCATAGATATGATTCTTAATATGTCACAGTTCCAGTCCGGTAACTATGAACCGGCATATCAGAATATCGATCTGGCAGACGGCTTTCTGGAGAAACTGGCCGAGGAATTCATGCCTTCTGCAAAGACCAGGAAACTGAATATGCTCATAGAAAAACACCTTTCGAACGCGTTTGTCGAAGCTGATATATATACTCTCGGGCAGATCTTTATCAACATTATAGACAATGCGATAAAGTATACTCCGGAAGGAGAAGTAAAGATAGTCCTGTATAGAAATGCAGCTTCCGAAATTTGTGTTGATGTCAGTGACACAGGAATCGGTATATCACTGGAATATATGCCGCACCTGTTTGATCCGTTTTCACAGGAAGAGATGGGATATACCAGGAAGTATGAAGGGAACGGACTTGGACTCGCACTTGTAAAGAAATATCTGGAAATAAACAGAGCAAGTATACTCGTCTGCAGCAGAAAAAATGAAGGATCTACGTTTACAATAATATTCAGGAACTAAGTATATATGGCCGATATTGAAATTGACAGGTTACAAATTGGTTCAACTCTGGGATGTCTGCACCTTTTCGATACTCAAATAGAAATTTCAGAAAAAGTTTCCAGACTGGCTGAGATACTCAAAAGTGACTGCCGTACCCCGGGCATTATACTTATGAACGCAGGAGAATTTCATGGCATGATATCCAGGCGCACGTTTTATGAACTGATGAGCCAGCCATACAGTCTGGACCTGTATCATAACAGGGAGGTGGAGTTCCTGTATGAAGAAAAGCAAACCACCGGGATACTGGTGCTGCATGAAACAGAGCAAATTGCCGGAGCCGCTATGATATCTTTGCAGCGTCAGGCTGACCTTATATATGAACCGGTCATTGTTCGGTTGTCAGACAGGCACTACAAAGTCCTCGATATTCACCATCTTCTCATGGCCCAGTCAAAAATACATCTCCTCACTGTCAAATCACTTGAAGAAGCCAATGAATTTAAGTCTGAAGTATTGGGTATTGCATCTCATGACCTGAAGAATCCGTTGAATTCAATTCTGGGCTTTTCCAAAATGATCAGGGATGAGATGATCAGAGTGATACCGGATATTTCTCAGATAGTCGAGTATGCGGACATGATATTTAATAGTTCGCAGAGAATGCTCCAGCTTATTATAAAACTGCTGGATTCATCAGCTGTCGAAGACGCAAAAGCTCAATTGGAAAAGTCAGATGTCGATCTGGTAAAGATGGTGCAGGATATTATTACTCTGAACATAGCCACTGCCAGAAAGAAGTATCAGACTATAGAATTTAGTCATTCTTTCGCGGATAGTGCGGTAATAAGTGCGGATGCACCCAGGCTGAGTACAGCCATTGAAAATATCATTAACAATGCGGTCAAATACTCTCCGCTCAAAGGAAATATAAAAATAAGTATGACAGAAATGCAGAGAAGAATATTTCTGGAGGTAAGTGACCAGGGAGCAGGGATAAAAGATGACGAACTGTCCAGACTGTTTGGAAAGTTCAGCAAGCTTTCAAGTCGCCCGACCGGCGGAGAATCTTCCACCGGATTAGGACTGTATATTGCAAAACAGACTGTCGCGCTGCACGGGGGTGATATTAAAGTCAGAAGCAAATATGGAAAAGGCACTACCTTTACGATTGAACTTCCGCTGGATGACAGCCACGGCGGAGACATTCTATAATATATTGAGGAATATATATGACGCTAAAGCAGAAGTTTGACGATTTGTCAATCAGGACAAAACTGGTCACAGGGTTCCTGTTCCTAACGATTATTTCCGGAACAGTTGGATTATACGGAATAGTGTACATGAGAAGTATAAGTGAAGCGGACAAGCATTTGTATGAACAGGCAGCTCTTCCGCTATCATATCTGAATAAAATTGAATCCGGCTTCCAAAAAATAAGAATAGCTTACAGGGATATGATAAGACTAGATGAATTTGAAAAAATAAAGGATAAAATAGAGGAACGGAGATACTATAGTGAAGAGGTCTCAAAATATGCCGGTCTTTTCGAAAACACAATAAACGACACCACCGGGAAAGAAATATTCGGAAGATTCAGGGAAAACAGGAAGCAGTTTCTAGTGGACCTTAATAAGATTGAGGAATTTGCAATGGCTGATATGGATCAGGAGGCGATCGAGTTCATGGAAAAATACAGCCTGCATAATACTACAGAAAAAGAAATGAGGCTTATAAATGAGCTTGTAAATCATAATGTAAAACTTGGAGAAGTAATTGCCAGGGAAAACAGCAGTCTTGCCGCTCATGCCACAATAGGGTTTATCGTAATGCAGATAGTCCTTATAGTGGTTTCAGTTTTAATAGCAGCATATATTTCCGCAAAGATAAGTAATCCTGTAAACAGGCTTGTGGAGAACACGAAACGCATTATTGATGGAGCACTGGATGTAAAGCTGGATACAGCCGGTGCAGATGAACTGGGTCAGCTGGCCAGACTATTTAACCAGATGCTAGGGAAAATTTGTGATGAGATCTCAATGTCCCGTAGCCTGTACTCGGGAATAAAAGGAGCATTTTTCATAGCCGAGAAAGACCACAGAATAAAGTTTATAAACAGGGCAGCCTGCGAAATAATGAGTGTGCAGCAGAGTATTGAGGAAATAATGGATGGCTGGAAAGTCGGGGATATATTTCTTCAGGAAACTGTTACTGATAAAGCATTCAGCGGAGAGTATTTGTCGGGAGAAAAAATAATACTCAGCAGTCAGAATGGCGAGCAGGTACCGGTGCTTTTGGAATCAGGTCCGATCTATGACAGCAGCGGTGATGTAAAATCTGTCTTTGTTTTCTTCAATGATATACGTGAACTCGAGAAAAGGAACCAGGCTTACCTTCAGGAGCAGATCAGGCCCATTTCTGATATAATAACCCTTGCTGCAGACGGGATACTTACCGAGCAGGTAAAGCTGCAAAAGGGAACAGATCTTTTTGACTTGGGAGAATTGATAAACCGTATGATCAGCAATCTTAATCATACACTATTGTCGGTATCTGATGTGATCGAATCAACTGCTGAACTTGCAGGAGAAATACTGTCATCTACCGGGCAGATGGCCAGTGGAGCAGTTGAACAAAACAGACAGATTTGTGAAATAATGCATACAGTCGGAAATCTTTCGGAGACAGTACTAGATTCATCATGTCATATTATAAATGCAGCTGAGATATCGCGCAATGCAAGTCTTGAGGCGGCTAATGGAACAGAGATCATCGGGCATACGAAAAAAGGTATGAATATAATAGCAAACACCTCCAGTGATACGGCTGCAGTAATAAAGTCTCTGGCCTCAAAAGCCGGGCAGATAGACGAAATTACACGTATTATCGATGATATAGCTGATCAGACAAATCTTCTGGCTCTAAATGCGGCCATAGAAGCTGCAAGAGCAGGTGAACAGGGCAGAGGTTTTGCCGTTGTAGCCGATGAGGTCAGGAAGCTCGCCGAAAGAACGACAAAATCGACAAAGCAGATAGCTGCTACTGTAAAACAGATTCAGGCGGAGGCAAAGCACGCGGATGTTTCCATGATGGAGGCCTGGGCAGCAATAAATGAAGGAGTAAAACTGACTCTCCAGGCAGATGATGCATTGTGTAACCTGACACGAAGCACTAACCAGGTCTTCGAGGTGATGAGTGAAGTTGCCGGATCGAGTGCTGCTCAAAAAGATGCCGCAGAGGAAATAAGCAAGGATGCAGTTATTATAAATTCTATTATACAGCAGAGTACAGCTGCAGCCGGGCAGATAGCCAGCGCAACTGAAAATCTGAACAGGATGACTGCACAGTTGAAAGGTGTGATTGGTAAGTTCCGGCTGAATACTTCTGATTGTATCGTACAGCCTGAGAATAGAATGGCTGAAAATGAATCTCTGCGGGGTATTGCTCATAATTATTCTGGGACTCATTCACTATATGCTTCAGCTGTTTTGTGAGATTTTTCTGAAGTGAAACCCATAGATGGTAAACAATATTGCGAGCGATAACAGTCTTGGCTTTCTGAATAAGCACCAAAAAAACAGTTCCCGGTAATACTAGCTTTCCTTTCCGATAATTCCGAATCTGAGTATAGAGAGCATAAAAGCCTGCAGGCAGCGCAGGTTGAAATGGAATACTTTGATTTGTGACGGCTGTTAGCTTTTCAGGAACCGCAGGGTCCGGGAATAATATTCATAGCCCACCTTAATAAATATTTCTGAGATATTATTATTTTGAAGAGATTTCTTTTTCAAAAATAGCTAACTGTAGGTATATAAAAATGCCTTTAGATGGGCATGTACTTTGTCAGATTGATAGCCTATGTTTTATACAACCGATGACAGCTTTTTTCGGAAAATAGAGGTTCAGAACTCTGAGGCGTTATTTAGTCGAAAACAAAAAATAAAAATAAATCAAAAATACTTGTCGTATTTTCGTAAATTTGTCGGCTAAAAAAATAAAATTATTTAATCAAATAATTTCGAAATCTTATATAAACAATATGGGAGTAGTATGAATCCGTTTAACTGGAAGAATAGCATTAAATCCTTCATGGCGATTTCCATCGCGTCATTATCCATTATTTCAAATGTATCTGCTCAGGAAAAGTGTGGTGGAGTAAGTATGGGTACCGGGGTTGATCTGGTCAGCAGTTACAACTGGCGTGCAGTGGACTTTGGAAATTCTCCGGCAATTCAGCCGTATATTTCGTTAAATGCTTATAATTTTGAACTTACCGGCTGGGGATCATATGCCCTTATTGCACAGGAAGAACATGAAGGCAAAGCAGTTCCATTTACAGAAATTGACCTGCTGCTGAAATACGCGATTCCAACCTCAGTCGGTACATTTACCCCGGGTGTAGTCGATTTTTATTATCCCTACGAACACATGAGGTTCTCTGACTTCAAGGGCGTTGAAAATGAGGAGAGTACAGGTGCGCATTGGGTGAATGTGGAACTGGCATATACCGGTCCGGAGTCTTTCCCCGTATCTTTATTGGTTGATTACGCGGCACATAACGATCCGGATAAACCGGTGTATTTTGAAGTTGGCTATCCTGTAAAGATCGGAGAAACAGATGTGGATCTGTTTGTAGGTGCTGCAAAGGGAAAACACAAAGCTTCACTTTACGGCATTGAAAACGACAAAATAAGCATTGTCAATGCAGGTGTAACTGTTACAAAGAATCTTTCTATTACCAAAGAATTTGCTTTACCAATAAGTACTTCATTTGTCATGAACCCATATTTGAGCAAAGCATATTTAGTATTTAAGATTTCGTTATAAGAACTAAAACAGAGGATAACAATGCACCTGAAACTTAATACTATAAAGAGCAAAATGCTCGTTTATATTCTGGGGGTCCTTTGTGTTCTGTTTGTTATTTTATCGGTGACTATTATTTCGCTGGTAAGCAGCGAGCAGAAAGATATTTCTTATCAGTCCACACTTGAAACCGCAAAAAAAATAGCGACTGAAATTAATTCAGATATAGAAAGCTATGACAGCGGTCTGAGAGCATACAACAGGATTATTACAAATTACACGAGCAGGAACAGGCACGAGGTGAGTATGATGGCCAAATCATACTTCCTCGACAATGACCAGTTTGCGGGCGTTTTCACGGTGTTCGAACCAAATGCCTTCGATGGAAACGATGCAAATTTTGTGAACAATGAAGAAAACCCTGGTAATGAAAGCGGCAGATTCACAACCTACTGGAATAAGCTGAAAGGGCATGTGGAGCTGAAAAGGTCGACAGATAAATCCTATGCCGAGGGCGATTATTACCAGATCCCGAAGAATACCTGCAAGGAGGTCATACTTGAACCTTACCTGTATGACGGCGTGCTGATGATATCCATGGTTCATCCTATAATGAAGGAGGGACAGTTTGCAGGTGTTACCGGCCTGGATATTTCAATCGATTACCTGGATAAATATATATCAAAACTGAAAGTGCTTGAATCGGGTTATGTGGAACTGGTAAGTACTGAGGGAATATATATGGCCAGCAATAACAAGGATTATGAAGGGAAAAAAAGTATATTCACTGCTGCTGAAGAGCTAAAATACGATGGCCTGAAAGAAGCGGCTGAAAAACTGAAAAACGGGGAATCTGGATTTATCAGTACATATGATCCCGTAAGAGGCGAAGATGTCACATTGTTCTATGCCCCTGTAAAAAAAGCAGGCTGGGGTGTTATTGTAAATGTCCCCAACCAGGAAATACTTGCCGGCGTCTATAGCCTAAGAAATACACTGGTCATAATAGAAATTATCTTCATGCTCATACTGGCTGTAATTATTTACTTCGTTTCCATAAAGATAACAGTTCCGGTCAAAAAACTGACTGACCTAGTCACTGAACTCTCGAATGGACATGTAAAGTACAGGAGCGATATAAAGTCTGACGATGAAATCGGCCTGATGAGCGATCATCTGAACAGTTTTGCAAACCAGCTTGAAAAAATGTCTGATGAAATGTACAAGATATCGCAGGGTGATGTGTCGGTTCACGTTGAAAGCAACAGCGAAAATGATATGATCGCTCCTGCATTAAATGCGATACCCGATGTTTTAAGGGAATTGATTGCAGAAACGGATACTCTCGGCAAAGCTGCCGTTGAGGGGAATCTTAACGTGCGCGGTAACTCTGAGAAATTCAAAGGCGGGTATAAGCGCATAGTTGAAGGTGTAAATGGTACACTCGATGCAATTGTCAAGCCGCTGGAAGAGAGCAAGGAGATACTGACCATAATGGCTACCGGCGATCTGACAGTACGTATGAAAGGCGATTACGCGGGTGATTATAAGATCATCAAGGACAGCATCAACAAATTTGCTGAGTCAATGAATGCGGCATTGACAGAAGTAAATGAAGCAGTGCAGGCAACTGCCAGTGCGGCCAGCGAAATATCATCTTCTTCAGAGCAGATGGCTGCAGGAAGCCAGGAGCAGAGTCAGCAGACCACCGAGGTTGCAGGTGCGGTTGAAGAGCTTTCAAGCACAATCTATGAAAATACAAAAGGTGCATCGCTTGCAGCCGAGAAACTGAAAAATGCCAACATCAAAGCCGCTGAGGGAGGCAAAATAGTTGAAAAAACTATTGAAGGCATGGATACGATTTCAGTCGTTGTAACAGAGGCTTCAGAGACCGTGGAAAAGCTCGGCAACAGCAGTAATCAGATAGGCGATATTATCCAGGTAATAGATGATATTGCAGACCAGACAAACCTGTTGGCACTGAATGCTGCAATTGAAGCTGCGCGTGCAGGTGAGCAGGGCAGAGGCTTTGCAGTTGTGGCAGATGAAGTCAGAAAACTTGCAGAACGTACCATCAAGGCTACAAAGGAAATTGCTGCAATGATCAACAATATCCAGTCTGATACTGAAAATGCGGTAACTGCAATCAGGAAGGGTACTGAAGAAGTTGAAAAAGGAAAGGCATTTGCTTATAAATCCGGTGATGCGTTAAATGAAATCATTGAGGATATAAATATCTGCGCTGATATTGTTCTCCAGGCCGTAAGTGCAAATGAGGAAATGTCGAGCGGTGCAGAACAGATCAGCAGGAATATGGAAGGCATTTCATCTGTAACTCAGCAATCAGCGGCAGGTTCAGGGCAAATTGCCAGAGCTGCAGAAGACCTGAGCCGTCTTACAGTCAATCTTCAGAATCTTATCTCAAAGTTCAGATTAGACAATGATCGGAGAGCAGCATATGCAGATACACGTACAGTAAAAACCTACAACTAAATATATCAAAAAGGGGAGCCATAGCAATGGTTCCCCTTTATCTGCCGCCTCTCACCAATGTACGCTCCTTCAGACTCATGTCTCATACTTACCCAAACTTTAACTTCACATACCCTTTTATACATACTTGCACGTAAATGAGAAATACACTAATATGCATATAGAATTCTAAAAATGTTATAAACTTTGTTCTATTTAAATTGAAATAGCTTATAACCATAAAAAAACATTCTGTGGGGACTTTTTCTTCCGGACAATATTTAATTACTCAATAGACGAATAGGGTACCGCGGCTACACGCCGCTAAGATGTAATTAGATAATATGCATTATCTACAAAGGGTCGCGTCAGTAAACTGACTCGCCGTCTGACAACACCGAATGTTTATTCTCTTACTCAATATTTGCAATGGAAAACAGATTTTAATACGGCACTTAATTGATTTTAAGTCCGTTTTCGGACTTTATCTTTGTAGATACCCATTCTCTAAATAAAATATTAGCGGCGCGTAGCCGCGGCTGCAATGATTGTTAACACTGGATGCAGGATTAAAAGGGGCATACTGTTGTTTTTCTTCGCGGGTTATAAAATCTGTAAGGATAGTCATTAAGAACCCTGTTTCAAAGTAATAAGCAGGAAATTGTGAATAATGAAAAGCCCCGATACCGGATGATAACGGGGCTTTGTGATACCTGCCTTTGCAGTCAGTTACTCCATTCAGAATCTTTCGAAACCATCATCATGATTGAAGTCCTTCATATGCATGTCCAGTTTTACCGACTGAGAGACCGGACGGCCGCCGGTAGCCGCGTTTTTAATAGGGGGTTTCTTCTCACCGTTCTTCTTTATGGCTGCTGTTGGTATAGAATTCTGAGCTTTGTTTATATTCTCCACCTTGAAGAAATCAACAGCATTCAGCAGCTGTTCAGCCTGACTCGAGAGTTCCTCGGCGGTTGATGCCATCTCCTCGCTTGCAGACGCGTTGTGCTGAATTACCTGATTCAGCTGCTGTATCGCTCCGTTTATCTGTTCGGCTCCGTTGTTCTGCTCACTGCTGGCTGCAGTAATTTCCTGAACCAGTTCTGCAGTTTTCTGAATATCCGGGACAATTTTATCCAGCATCTCTCCGGCTTTTTCTGCGACCTTCACGCTGGAGGCCGAGAGACTGCTGATCTCACCAGCAGCAACCTGACTGCGTTCTGCGAGTTTTCTTACCTCACTTGCCACAACTGCAAATCCCTTTCCGTGTTCACCGGCTCTCGCCGCCTCGATAGCTGCATTCAGTGCAAGCAGGTTGGTCTGACGGGCGATTTCTTCGATGATCGATATCTTTGATGCTATTTCCTTCATTGCATCGACAGTTTCAGCAACGGCCTTTCCGCCTTCCTTTGCATCTTCGGCACTTTTGCGGGCAATCTTTTCTGTCTGCTGGGCATTATCCGCATTCTGGGCAATGTTGCTCGTCATTTCTTCCATTGAACTGCTTGCCTCTTCGGCTGCTGCGGCCTGTTCTGTTGCGCCCTGACTCATTACCTGGCTGTTGGAACTTATCTCCTGGCTTCCCAGTGATACATTATCCGCGGCTGTCTTCACATTGATTACGATATTAGTAAGTCCGGTGATCATCTTCTGCAAAGCATGCATAAGTTTGTCTTTTTCTGATCTTTCCCTGGCTGTCAGTATCAGGTTTCCATTTGCGATTTCTTCTGCGACGTTTGTGATGTTATCCATCGCCTCGATCATATAATTCAGGTTACTTTTAATTTTGTTAAAATCGCCTTTATATGTATCTGTTATTTTTTCAGGGTTATCACCTCTTGAGATACGTTCTATATATTCGGCAGCAACATTAAGAGGATTAATTATTGCATCGAGAGTATCATTTACACCCTGGACGATCTTTCTGAAATCACCCATGTGTTTATCAGCATCGGCGCGCGTCTTGAGTTCTCCTTCAACAGCAGCCTTTGAGAGCGAGACCGAATCGTTTATCAGAGCACCTACTGCCTGCTTCACCATTTCAAGGTTGTTATTGATCTTGAGGAATTCCTTCTTCACATTTTCGGTATACTTATCCGAATCTTTTATTCTCATGTTGAAGTCGAGATTACCCTTTGCGAGCAGGGCCAGATTGGCAGACATCCTGTCGACTTCCTCTTTCGTGTAGTCCTGAACCCGTATCATGGAAGTAAGATCCTGCACAACTTCCACATAACCTATCTTTTCACCCTTTGCATTCAGGAGGAATGAAGTATCCTGTTTGCAGCTCGATCCGCACCAGTCGAAGAAGCTCTCGGTCTTGCCCTTGTGCAGCTGTTTTATACCGCATGCTTCAGTATTACAGATGTTGGCATTGGCATTGCTGCATGCCTTGCCCATACTGTCTTTTCTGTTTGTGATATATCTCTGTTCGATCAGCAGTTTCTCGAAAGGTTTATTCATGAATGTCCAGTTCATATCGTTGTCTGTAACATGAATAGGGAAGGGTACTGCGTCTATGATTGCTTCATACCATCTGATCTTATC
>JBLMZS010000062.1:0-93547 GCA_050258935.1 Bacteroidota bacterium | reverse complement strand
TAAAGAAATAATAAGGTTTTAATGAGAGATAATCAAACTGGAAAATAAATAATAAAAAACCCTGCAGCGCAGATTGCGTGCAGGGCCGGAGAGTAAAGCTATAAACGTATACTGCGGTTTAATTAAATTTGCCCCACAGATCAACCGCCAGATCAAATGGGCGCAGATAATAGTCTATAAGTACGGCCGTCATTCGTCTGTCCATTTTCAGTTTTTCTGAGTATGCCTTTTGAATGCCCAGCTTCTGCCAGTCATTTCTGACCTGCTCAGTGGTCACCGGCTTACCGGCCATAGATATATAACGGATTAAAACAGACAGGTCCAGGTCATCGCCAGTAGCTTCATTGTATTTCTCAAATACTTTATAATATGTTTTCAGTCCCTGTACAATTTCATACTGACTGATATCTCTGGATGGATAAAACCACGTTTCATTTTCCCAGCTGTAAACTACGCCGAAGCCCTGCATTATTCCGGTAGCACCTATCCTCTGAATCGCCTTAAAGTCGGGATCTGCAGGCAGCACATCGATGAACGGCATTATACACGCATTGTTGTCCAGAAGTTTTTTCTGTATAGAACGTACATCGGCCTTCTCAGGCTGAATATTTTTTTCAGCACAGTATGCTGCCAGAATACCAGCAGCCTGTCCGGTAAGAAGTACAGCAGGCTGCAGTCTAGTTGCACCGTTGACTATGTTCGAAACCGATATGCCTTTTTCCGCAACTATGAGTCCGTCTATTCCCCGGGGAATAAGACATCCCATTGGTATTCCAAATGACGGAATGCCGGGGTATTCACGCGGAGGTATTTTAAAGTTTTCAACAGCATGGTGATCAATCGGATAGTCGCCTACAGATACCGATGTGCGGTACAGTTTTGCAGGACGCGTATACGGCTGAAGAATATCATTGACTGTAAACCTTACAAGTCCCTTTACCCTTCTGCCTTCGCGGTTGTACGGGATCAGTGGAAGTTTATCCTTGCTCGGAAACTCATCTTCTGCAAGTCCAAGATTTTTATATCCCAGTGAAGTCTGCAGATAATATATAAAGCTGAGGGTTTTTTCTTTTGCTTTTGCGTAAGCCTGTTCCCGCTCTTCATAGCTCATCTCTATGGCATTAACATAATAGTCATTACCTGCTTCAGGCCAGTTGATCATATATTTCCCGTTCGGCAGTTTTCCATAGTCGAGCATTTCCCGGCTGGTGGATGTAGCAGTTGAACACCCCGGGGTTTTGCATGCGCATGCAAAGATGGCCGAATCATATGATGCAGGTTTAGGTATAGTCATATCTGCCTTCGGGCCATAGTCCTTCAGTATTGCTGCATATGTAATATCCTGAATAAGTCCGTAAGCAGTATCATACGCGCAGTCCTCACCGGTATATGCTTTGGATTCCATCCCTACATCATAGCCGGCTCCGGCATTCTTAAATACATCTCCCAGTTCCGTGGCATCTATTACCATCTTTGCAGTTACACTGATAGTTCCACCCTTTTTGGTTTTAAATACAGCCCCGGTTACTTTGCGGTCCTGCAACATGACATTCTGGAAAACACTGTTATATACTACTTCAAGATTCTTTTCCTTATCGGCCATAGCTCTGAAGATTCTCTGACCTACACTCGGTTCAAACTGAGTGTAGCTGACCCAGCCGGTCTGCACCGCTTGTGGTCCGCCGTAATATCTGTAGAGGGAATCCCTGAACTCATTCCATATTCCGCAGGGCAGCCGGTGGTTTCCGTCGGTGGCACTTACACCCGCAGAAGTAAGCATACCGCCAAGCCAAACAGTAGGTTCCATGATAATTGTTTTTGCACCTGATCTTGCACTCTGAATTCCAGCGGCGGTCCCGCTTGCTCCGCCTCCAATTACAAGCACATCGCAGTTCATCAGCCTGCTGTCTTTTTGCCCGTTCTGTTTCTCTTTGTCCGAGGCAGGATTATCAGTGGCAAGCATAACACCGCAAATAAATGCAGTCAGTACTATCAGTCTGAACATAGTAATTCTCTGTATTCTTATGGTATGATATTTATAAATAAATTATCCGGTTCACTTCAGCAGCAGCATCCTTACTGTATTGCCAGACTCACCGGTATTGTTCTTAAATCTGGCACGGGCAAAATACACACCGCTTGGAAGATTGTGTGCGTCAAACCTGATACTGTATTTCCCTGCCTCCAGTTCATTGCCGTTCATCAGTTCGCGTACCTTCTCTCCTATCGTGTTATATACATCGATATACACACCGGCACGCTCGTTAAGATGAATGTCAATCATGGTAGTCGGGTTGAACGGGTTAGGATAATTCTGAGACAGCGAAAATCTTTTCAGCAGTACGCGCTCCCCCGGTACGTTCGTAATTTCAATCGATCGTTTCAGCAGTACAGCATCAGCCAGAATAAATCCGGATGTGTCACTGCCTGAGAGTGATGATAGCTGTATTGCAAAGACTTCATCCTTATTGAACGGAAATGTACCAAGCCTGTGGAGCGTTCCTGCCGCAGCCTGCTGGGAGACGAAGATTGTATCTGTCTTCAGGTGATCCCGCATAATATACCTGCATTTTTCAGTAAGAGGCAGGGCGGTCCGGGGGATCCTCACAAATACATCGTAGTATCCGCTCTCCTGGATCTTGAGAGGACCCCATTGGGCCTTTGCTGTTCCCGTACCGGGCTTGCAGTAATAGAACTCCCCTTTTTCAGCGGTGTAACTTGTATCCTGCAGCCATGAACCTGAAAGCTTCCAGAACTGCCCGGTGGTCTGATCATCTATTACAAAATCTGTCTTTGCAGGATCAAACGTAAATTTTACGGCTGTATTCAGTGTATCCAAATACACGTCAACCAGATTGCTTATTACAATGTCAAATGAAGTTCCCTTCGGCACAGCAGGTATTGCTGCGTGCAGCACTGTGTTGTCTGTCTGATCAATACTGAATTCCAGTTTACTGCCGGATAGCGTAGACGTTAAGACAGTAGCTTCTGAAGCAGGATTGAGCAGAGGCTTGGAGAATTTTATTATCACCGACTGGCTGTCGGGCATGATTTTGTCTTCAATCTGAAGCCCATCGCCTCTTTTGATCCTGAAGGCATCCGCAATCAGATTCGTTCCGTCTGAACCATACAGTTTCAGTATAACAGTATCACCCGAAAATAGATTCATCTTATGAACATAGTTCCACCTGCTCATGCCTGTTTTCTGGTTTACTGTTTTGATGGCATGCGTGTTCTTCGCGAATATTTCAACTGTGGCATTATCAGTATTGGTCAAAGAATCACCAGCCCAGTAACCATAGATATTGTATACGCCGTTTCTTAGTATTCTTACCCGGTAGACAGCCGTATCACCCTGCACTGCTGCGGCTCTGCGGTATGAGGCGTTGTATCCGCCTCTCATCTGGGACCATGTTCCCTTATACGAGAAAAATCCCTTGTTTGCTTCATCCATAAGAAGATCATCGTATGACGGAGATGCGGGAGCCTGGTATACTTCCTTTTTTAGTGTGGACATTGCATTTGCAAATGACAAAAGGTGTCCGTAATACCAGATTACCTGTCCCGTGCTGCCTGAAGTCCGGGCTTTCTTAATTTCATATATCATATTGGCTACAGAGCCCGAGACATCCAGAGCAATACCTGCAGCTACATTGAATCCTGCCGGTACATAGCTCATGCTTTTTGTCATCTGATAAGGAAAATCTGATGTATACAGATAAAGCATCGGCTCCAGCATATCGACACTGTTGTTTTTGGCCCATACATCCCAGCCCTGCAGCTTATCCTGATCTCCGCCGTACATCATGTATGGAGGCGCGACTGCACCGGTAACTATTGTGTTCGGGTTGACCTGCTTTACGGCAGCATATATTCGTTTTACCAGGTTATTCAGTACCGTACGCCGCCAGGCCATCCATGCCGAGTGATCGTCGCTCAGCAGTAGCGGATCCTTATTGCCTGTATCTTTCATAAATGCTGACCGTGCTGCATAGGAATATGAATAGCCAGTTGACGGATATCTCATCCGGTCAAGTTCTATTCCGTCAATGTCGGGATAGTTCTTTGCGCATTCCTGATACAGGTCAGTCATGAAGTCCGCAGCTTCACTGACAGCAGGATCGATCCAGAAGAAATAATTCCCGCCGTCGAGGTCCCATATCCTGGTAGTATCACGCTGACGCATTGACCAGTCCGGATGCAGTTTAAGTATGTCGGGTATGACGTTTGGATCCTGACTGACACCGACAGAGAATCCATATTCAAACCATGCAATCACCTGCATTTCATGTTTATGAGCGATGTCGATCAGGGTACGCATTGGATCCCACCCTGCAAATTTCGGATTCTGCAATGGTCCGCCTGCACTTTTTACAACTTCGCTGGGATAAATTGTTGAGCCCTGATACCAGTTGCAGATGTATATTACGTTGAAGTTGGATGCTCTGAGTCCTTCCACCATGTTCTCTATTGCAGCCGATCCGTTCTGGAGATAGTTACCGGTAACCCATACTCCCCTGGTTTCCGGAGCAGCAAAATTCTGGGCATGGAAGTCAGAATAAATAAGAATCACGAACAGCAATATTATCCGGATATGTTTCATTTCATCAGCACCATTTTAATTGATTTGGAATTACCGCCTGACTGAACTTTGCAGAAATAAACTCCCGATGCCATTTTCGACCCGTCAAAGTTCAGTATATGAGTTCCTGCAGTATAGTAATTATCAGCCAGAACTGAAACCTGTTTGCCGAAGATATCGTATACTACGGCTTTAATTTTTCCGGCAGACTGCAGGCTAAACATAATACTCGTAGACGGATTGAATGGATTAGGGTAGTTCTGCTGAAGTTCAAATGATTTAATTACTGCATGTCCGCTCTCACTGACTCCGGATGCATCTGATTCAAACCTATAAACTTTCTTTGTACCTTCATCGGTTACATAGGCAACACTGCCATCCCGGTTGAAAGCGACATCTCCCGGTGCTGAAAACGGAGCGCCGTTCATATCCTTGACATCTTTGGAAGTGCTGCTGGGCAGTTCACCAGTTTGAACAGCAAAATTGCCTATCACCTGAAATCCCTTCACCCACTGCCGGCTTGAATCAGTGCCGCATACAAACAGATGGCCGTTTGAAGGATTGACTGCAATACCGCTTGGTACATTATTGCCAATACTTAAATATCCCGCCAGGTCTGTTATCTTCTCAGCGCGGTATGCAGCAGGAACGGCACTCGTTCCTCCTGTCCATTTTGCTATTCCGCCCTTGTTCTCTGCTCCCGGATCGACAGAGGAACACCTTGAGGTATATATTACCGAAGCTGTATCACTGTAGTCGGCGCTTTTGTCGACTGCGATATCGCGTATGAGATCGATGAAGTTAGGTCCGGTCATCTCTCCGCCCGGTTCCAGCGGAGTACCCCAGTCAATCATCGCAAAGGATACTGTGTTTCCAAAACCGGCAGAATTCTTATCAGCATTGATCGTTCCGATAGTCATAAGATATGACTGCCCATAGTAAAGATGTTTATCCTTTGACGCGTCGATACACGTATACCATGTGCCGTAATCCCTGTAAGCCGGCTGCTTGAATCTTATAATTTTGGCAGGATCTCCGCCAGGCAGATAGAACAACTGTGAAAAGGGATAGTATTGAGGCTGCTGATCATCGGAGGGAGCAATTTTTCTGCTGGATATAAAGACATCGTCTCCAATAGCAGTGAGACCAGTTATATCCCTGATACTGTCTTCAACGGCAAATTTCTTAACGAGACGAATAACCGATTCACCTGGTGCAGCTTTGAATAACCCTTGTATTGCTCCTGCACTCGCAAGATTTGTTGAAACGACCCAAAGATTACCGGTTGAATCTACGGTGCACAGATACGGACTGAAAGACGAATCGGCCACATCGAAACTAAGCTGGCTTTTGTAGACATATCCGTTTGTCTGAGCCAATATTATATTAACCAGGAAAAGCGGAAGAAGCAGTAAAAGTTTTTTCATCACGTACTCCCTATTGTTTATTATTATATTTTATTTCGCATCCCTGACACACCGGAATCCCACAGCCCCGGATCGGTTATATCCCGGAGACATGAGCAGGTACTTTCCATGTTCATCGAGCCTGTAGGCCTGAGGGAAGTACCAGAACGAACCCTGAGGACGGTAATATGAGCCGCCTCTCAATATAGCTGCCCTGGTATGGGAATCTGTATATTCATCTGTCCATTGCCAGACATTACCGACCATATCGGCTATACCGAACGGGCTTCTGCCGAGCGGGTGACTGTCTACATCATCTGGTCCGCACATTTTATTTTCCGTACAGGTTTTCGGGACAGCACTGTCATTCCACTGATTTCCCCACGGATACAGTCTGCTGTCAGTTCCCTGGGCAGCGTACTGCCATTCCCATTCGTGCGGAAGCCTTTTGCCGGCCCATGAAGCATAAGCACGCGCATCTTCTATATCAACCCATGTGACCGGCTTGTTATCCCATCCGGCCGGGTACATACCGTTATGCCAGTCTTTCAGGAAATTATCCGTATCGGCTGGGATATAGTGTGATGCATCCAGAAACTTTTTGAACTGCGCATTTGTAACCGGAAATTCATCCATATAGAATGAGCGGATATCTGCCGAATAAACATGATGTCTTCTGGCAGCTGACTCACCAGGCATCTGTACATCGACTCCTGGATTTTCGCCGCCTTCTATCTCAATGCCGCTGACATGCATCGTATACCTGCCTGCCGGTATGAGTATCATTCCCTCTGGTGCATATTCTGCAGGAGCAGTCGGCGGAATACTGACAATCTCCTGAGATACCGGAGTCCATTCATTGCTGTATTCAGAAAGTCTCTGTTCGGTTAATGCCTGCATTGCAGAGAGGAAGCTCTGAAACTCTTTATTGTCTTCAGAACTCATAACTTCTGCAATTGCGGCGTATCCGTTTCTGTCGATATCAAATGCAAGAACTGCTTCATTCTTTTCGATGACAGGCTTCAGCACTCTTCCATTCCATATATCGTAATACTTCACATCCTGTCGTACCGGAATACGCATCTGATCGCCGTTTACGGAATAATCATTTCTGTTGACTATAGTCCAGAGTGTACTGCCTTCACCTTCCCATCTGCTGGCATATACACCATAGTTCAGCATTGGATAGTGAGGTGTCCACATATGTCCGGTAAGGTGTTTGTAGAATTTCTTATATATACCGGAGAGGATCTTTACTGTCATGGCAGCTCTCGGAGTCATCTCATTGTATATTCCCCAGATATTCTCCCAGGTTTCAAATCCGGTTCCGTTGAAGAATGCAAACTGAAGGTTATTTGTGTGGTTATGTGCCCAGCGGTCGCAGACGTGTACCATATGCCTCGGTTCGATCCACTTCCATTTACTGATTGCCGGAATGAACGGATATTCCCAATATCCCCAGCCCATCTGATCGAACTCCAGATATTTGTCGTCGTTATCCAGTTCCGGTTCGATTACCATGCCTTTTTTAGCCTTGTCAAATAATTCCCGCCAGTGTGCGCCAAGTCCTGTAGTTACGTCTCCGTTTATACCATCGGCGTCTGTATATTTCAATATAGCCGCAAATGTTTCCGCATCGTTCATACCTTCCCTGCGCGTACCGATATCCCATGGATTGTAAGGAAGCAGGACCTTTACACCGCGTCTGTGAAATTGTCTGACCATTTCCTTAAGACCGTCAAGTCCGCCCGGCATGCATCTGAACCAGTCGAACTGGTTTCTGTCGTCTATGCCGATGTTCGGGTATGTAGGCCAGATAAGTATACTGTTCAGTCCGCCGTACCTTGCAGTAATTTCATCCAGGTATTTGTCAACTGAATATTTCTTATTAGTGATGTCGTAGAATGACCTTTCATGCACCATCATCTGCGTCTGAAAGAAATTGTCCCTTATCCACTGGATTTCAGCGGGCTGGTAATGCAAATCCCTGTATTCCAGCTTTGCCTTTTCCACCCTTCTCCAGTATTCTATTTCCTTCTGCCATTTTGAAGTTTCAGAAATATATGCCGGTCCGTTGATCTGCTGCAGTGTTTCCGTAAAAGGAGGTATATAATTCTGTGCGGGTGCGCAGGTATTCATGACCAGCACTGCCGTCCCAACACTGAATATGCTTTGAAGCGTTTTCAGCCTCATATTATTTTTGTGCTTCATTGAGTAATTTTTCCGCTGCTTATTTAACATTCCAGCCGCTTAACTCCAGTCGTGGCTTCTGTCCGTCCAGATACTTCTTTTCAAATGATGCCCTTAGAATTCTTGTTTCACCGGGAAGAAGAGATATATAATTATCATCCCAGAATACCGGCACAACTGATTCATCACTGCTCCCTTTTTTTACAGTAAGGACAACCTGAAGAGCCGGTTTGTCCGAAGTATTGGTTATTTCCGCCAGCAGATATCCGTTTGCTTTGTCTTCTGAATAATTCTGTTTAACAGCAGGTTTAACATTTCCAAGTTCATTCAGATCTCTGAGATCGGCCAGCTGCTTGACTGGAGTCATATACCAGGTGGAGTTTTCAGTATCCAGAATATCCTTCTGAGTTGAAAGACAGTATAGGTTGCTGCTCATCATCTTATTGCCGTTCAGTATTCGCAGGTCAAGAAAATAAGTTTTGCTCAGGTCCTGAACTCGGGGAAGTTTTAATATCTCAGTTTTTCCATCTGGTGAAAGGCTGAACTGAATGGTCCGGGAAAATCTTTCCTTCATATTCATGTCGAATATTTTTATACAGGCATTAAGATTCTCATATTTTCCGCCGGTATTATTCACAGTCAGGATTGCATCTGATGCGTAGTCGTACATAATATGGACATTCTCGCGTGCTTTCCTGATGCCGTAGAATGCACCGGCGGGCATCATGTAGTAGTCATAGAGCTGCCAGTACAGTTTCGGCCACGCAGAGTTGAGCATCCAGTGTATCGCACCTGTCGAGGTATATTTATTCGCCTCAATGGCTTCATACATTGCGCGCGTATTTTCGTAGTTGATATATTGTGCCTTTGTACAATACTCCTCAAGATTATGTGGTTCACCAAGACGTTTCGTAATGGCACTGTTATAATCTTTAAGATTGTTGAATGTACCTGTTGCACAATGGTAGTTCCAGACGCTGTCTACTGGCCAGCGGTGTTCAGCAGGAATCATTTTCAGCATACTTTCAAGTGCCGGTACCTGAGCACCTGGTCCCTGTTCTGTATTGAATCCGAATGCACCGCCTTTCTGCTTATCTGCCCACCAGTATAAAGGAGGGACATAAGAGTAAGGTCCGCGCATTTTCACAGCTGTAGGTCCTGTAACCGTGCTTACATATTCCTGGACCGAGCCAAGCAGAGGACGAGTCGTATCGCATTGTTTCATAATTGAGAGATACTTTTTCTCCAGTTCCGGACGCGGAAGTCTGTCGCTGCCGTAAAGCCATAAGAAAATACTTGGATGGTTTCTTAACCATTTGATCTGATCCTGCCATGAGCGGGCAATCAGTTCAATGTCCTCCTTAGATTCAATTCCGCCGAATTCATCCACATGTTTGCCGATGTATTCATCATTTTCCCACTGGCAGCTCCAGCCGGCCATTATCAATATACCCTGTTCATCGCAGATATCATACAAGTCTTCATTGGTTCCCCAGAATCCTTCGAGCCTTATGGCATTCAGACCCATATGTTTCACGTATCTGATCTGGTTCAGCATTTTTTCATATTTGTTATCGAGGAATATATCATCGACCCAGCCACCGCCCAGTATCTGTATATTTCTGCCGTTAAATGTATAGCCTCTGAAACCATCTTTATTTATATAGTCCTTTACTTCGCGAATGCCGAATTTCTTTTCGCATTCACCGGTTACTTTACCATTGGCAACAAATTTCATATTCAGTTTATATAATGGCTGTTTGCCAAGGTTATGCGGCCACCATATACGCGGATTCTTCAGTATGAGCTGTTTATATTCCTGCGGGTTAAATTCAACTTTACTGTTCTCACCTGCCCTAATAGTAATTTCCTTTGCAAATTCTATCCCCCCGATTTTTCCGATCAATCTGCCGGAAACAGCTTTTGATGTATTATTGCAGAGTTCTGCAGATACCCTCAGTTCTGCACTTTTGAAAGTTTTCAGATCTATACTGCTCTGCACATAAGGACTTGAAATCGAAACATCTCCGAGTATTCTAAGACTTACCTTTCTCCAGAGTCCAAGACTGTTATCAGGCGGCCTCGGATTCCAGTCAGCAAAACCAAGTGAAGGTTCACCGGCCACAGCAGGTATGACCTCAACTGCCAGTACATTTTTTTCGACATGCCTGATCGCTGAAGTGACATCGAGTTCAAATCGCCTGAATACTCCTTTGATACTGTCACTGCCGGCGATTAGCTTTCCGTTAAGCCAGATATTTGCGCGGTACACAATTCCGTCGAATGCGAGTATGATTTTCTTTCCTGATGCATCTGAGGGAATACTAAATTCAGTTCTGTACCACCATGGTTTTGTAAACTGTTCCAAAGGAACTTTCCTGAGATTATCCCCGATGAACAGATCTTTATATACATTGTTTCTAACCAGAACACCCATAACAGTTGAAGGAACGCTTGCATGGAACCATTTGTCTACCGGAAATCCGGGCAAAGATATTTCCCGGCCGCCGCCGCCGGCATTTTCACCTGACTGCAGGTACCAGTTATTACCAGCAATTATTTCATCGCCTGTGTCCTTTACGGCTGGCTGCACAGATCCGGTCAGAAAAAAAGATAATAATACAGGGACAGCAAATCTCAGGTATTTCATAAAAAATCTATTTTCCATCGATTATTCTTTCTCCGTCATCGTATTCGAATCCTGCCGCTCTGAAAAATGGTTTCAGTTCATTCAGGCGGACTGTAAATTTTTTGAAATCTTTATTTTCAGCAGGTGTCCAGACATCTTCTGAAAAAGCAAGTATTCTGGGGAACAGCTGATACTGAATATCATTTTCATAAATAATTTCTGTCCACAGAGCACATTCACTGCCAATTATGAGTTTCTTCTGGTCTTCATTCAGGCTGTCGGGGGTAGGATTGAATGAGTATACTTTTTCCACATCAAGTATTGGCATCCATCCCGGTTTGAATTTCTTTTCATAAGCGTTATTTGGATAATCGAAATAAACATACGGGCAGTCGGCGTTAATGGTTACATATCCTTTTCTTGCCGATTCCCATGCCTCTCCCGAATGCCAGGCTTCAACTATCTGTCCCTGTGGTACTCCATCCTTAAGATTTTCGTACCATCCGATTGTCTTTATTCCCTTTGAAGTGATATGATCACAGATATCCTTCATAAAATAATTCTGAAGCATATCTTCATCCCTCAGTCCTTTTGCAGTAATCATATCCTTGCATACAGGACATTTTTCCCAGATGCCTTTCGGTCTTTCGTCACCACCTACGTGTATTACGTCTGTACCAAATATGCCGACTACCTCTTCAAGTATGTCTTTCATGAATTTGTAGCTCTGAGCGTTACCTGCACAAATGGTATTTCCACCCGGATTTGTCGGACACAAAAGCTGAGGATAACTGGCCATAAATGCCCTTGAATGACCGGGCATTTCCACTTCAGGAATAACCCTGATGTATCTGTCTTTTGCATATCTGATAATCTCCTTGATCTCAGCGGCAGTATAGTATCCATTTCTCTGCTTTGAATTCAGTGAATCGCGGTATGAACCTATGCGGTTGAGTGCCGGATATTTTTTACTTTCGATGCGCCAGCCTTCGTCATCTGTCAGGTGCCAGTGGAATACGTTCAGTTTAAGCTGGGCCATTACGTCAATGATATTTTTTACAAATTCTGTCGACTGAAAGTGTCTGCTTGCATCAAATGAAAATCCGCGGTGTTCGTAGCGCGGATAATCTGATACAACCGCTCCCGGATAATATACATCCTTGTCTTTCTTCAGCAGCTGGTTCAGCGACTGCACAGCATAGAAAACACCACAGTTGTTTCGGGCAAAGATCTTTACTGCATTGTTGTCTATGCTCAGTTCATAACCATCTGGCTTGATTCCACTCTTGCGGTCCAATACAAATATGATTCCCCGTGCAGGCGAACCTTTCTTTATGCCCAGTTCTATTCCTGTTCTTTTATATATAGAGTAGCTGTATGCTTCGGCAATTCTGCGGAGCTCTTTATCGTCAGAAGTTACATATATATTCTGTCCTTCACTGATGACATACCTGTCTGGGGTGAAGGCTGATTTAACGGGCAATGGTATAATACCTGCTTCCTGCGAATACACTGCAGACAGGCAAAACAGAAGTGTACAGATCAGACTGCGTAATACGGATTTCATCGTTTTATTTCCAATATTGTTTAATTCCTGCATTTCCCAGCAGATAATTTATACTGCGGGCAGATAGAAAAGGCTTAGTTGTACTGCAGTTGAAAGCTGCAAAAGAGTAACCGGAGAGAGTGACAAATAAAAAACACCTGTCCCGGACAATTGAAGCTTGCCCGGGACAGTACGAATAATTACTTCATCAGCACCATTTTTTTGGTCATTCCCTGCTTACCTTGTGTGAGCTGATAGAAGTAGATACCGCTGGAGTAGTTGTTCATATTTACATTGAGTTCATAGACACCTTTTTCTTTATAGGTGTTTTCAATAACCGTTTTTACCAACTGACCCATAACATTATAGATCTTCAGGCTAACGTTACCGGCCTGTGAAAGATTGAATTTAATCTTTGTAGAAGGATTGAAAGGATTAGGATATGCTTCGAACAGTGTGAACTTATCCGGAACCTGAATGTTATTATCTTCAACGCCTGTATAACCACCTGTGAACCAGCCCGGATCGCCGATAGCCTTACCGTCTGTTCCGCCGGTCTTCAGCGCTGCATTTGAATACTGCATATCGGTCATTTCGGGCAGCGGCCACTGTGGAACCCAGTAATCACCCTGTACTGACTGGACTTTGTAGCCATAGTAACTGTTTGTAGCTGTGCTTGTTCTTATATCTGTAAAGTATTGCCAGAATCCGACTCCGTTTCCTTTATTGTTATATAATACGTCCAGAATTCCCTGACCGAAACCAGGATCTACATTTATATTGCCTTCTGCTACCAGACCCGGCCAGTGAGCCTTGTCTGCGAACATGTCTCTTGTTCTCTTGTTCATCCATTCTGCTGTATAGACTGAATCCACATGGGCTGTATCGTTCCATGCTTTTACCATGCCGACCAGTTCGGACGGAGTATAATAGACATTGTTTTTAACTTCAACTTTTCTCTTAGCTTCTGCAAGCCATCTCAAATTAGGATTATCCTTTTCTGTAGGGCACATTTCAGCGGCTTTTGCCAGGTCTAGCGAATCCAGATCTATAATAGAACCGATTTCTTCTGACCAGAGCTGATCCCACCACGGGTATTCTGTCTTTGAGATTCCGCCGGCAAATGTTGCATAGAAAATATTATTGTTGATTTTTGCATCTGTAGCATTGAAAAGCCAGAATGGATTTTTGAACATCCACAGTACGTTATTATGCGAGAAATCGCAGTACAGGAGCATCTTCTTTGTAAGCGGGCATGCAGCATATGCAGTGTAGCAGAGTATAGTGTTATATCTCATAACAAGAGTATCTGTATATGCGTCGCCTGACTGACACCTAAGTACTTCACCTGAATACCAGCTTGGCTGATTTCCGTTTCTGAATTTGCAGTTTTCAATAAAGAAGCTGTTATGACTTCCGAAATATGTGATACAGTCTCCCCACCACTGTTCAAATATCATATTGTTTACTGTCAGCCTGATATTGTCGCCGAGCAGACGGATAGCATCTCCCCACTGTGCATTGGTGTTTATTGTGGACAGGCCCATAAGATAGAGATCCTTGAATACACCTTTTGTACCGCTTCCCTTCATAACAAAGAGATAATCAGGAACCGATCCATCCTGAAGTGTACCCGGCTGAATGCATGGAGGTCTTCCGTCCTTACCTCTAACACCTATTATCGTTAGATCAGATTTTACTGAAACAGCACCCTGGAAAATATAGGTCGTGTCAAGAGAAACGAGCTTATAAGCCTTGTGGGCCTGAGCACCCGTGGCAGTAGTATCGTTGCTTATTATCACATCGAGACTCTCACCGCTTGCATACACCACAAGCGTATCTTTTGAACCGGCTGCCGTTTTTGACGGCGTCGCTAGTAAGACTGCCATTACAATTACTGTTGCTATACTCAACGCTTTTTTCATTAATGACTCCTTGTGAATTTATTGATACCTGTTAACAATAGAACAAAACTATTTCTATTTATTTTTTACCTTTATCACAATTTTGCACGGAGACCAAATTCAAACACAGTGCCGTAATCCTGTTCAGAAATCGGAACTCCGCCCCCCTGAATCACACTTACATCATTTGCACTGTTCACGTTATTGACATTACCATATATCTGCAGTCCGAACCAAGGCAGTTCCTGTTTTGCAGCCAGATCCCAGCGCCTGTATATGGAAGTACTGGATCTGAGCTGGGGCCAAACATTTGGTCCGGTAAAAATATTATCCTGGTAGAGCATAGATACTCGAATTGAGAAACCTGCATAATCGTAGCCCAGAGAAAGATTAATAATATCATCCGGCTGATACAGAAGTCTGCTCGTGTATGATGTATCGACATATGTTACTTTACGTCCGTTTGTTTTGGCCAAAACATATGGATAATCGGCTTCGGAGAATATGTGAGTATAGTTTACGCTGAATACAAGTCCTGAAAGGGCTTCCGGAAGATACCAGAAGTGAGTCTGCCAGTCTATTTCCATACCATAATCATCTATTTTTTTGGAGTTATTCTTTGTGGTATAAATTGTATAAACGGTCTTCGGATCAGGCGACTTCAGACTGAGCGGGAAATACTGAGCTGCATTTGCACCTGTTACGTGGATTGTATTTCCATAGATAAGATCCTTAATCTGTTTGTAGAATGCACCAATAGTGAATAATCCTATTTCATTGTTGTAGAATGAAAAATATGCATCGTAATTTGTTGAACGGGATGGAACCAGATCAGTGTTGTTCCATGATACGTATGTAGGAGCAACGTGTATGCGCGGAATAATTGAACCATAGTCAGGATAAGCAAGAGTATTTGAATAGGAAAGACGTACATCGAACCAGCTGAAGGGTTTGTATCTCATAGTAACATCCGGCAGCCAGTAACCATGATCGCGTGTAACAGTGGTATCATAGTGCTTATAGGCAAGATATGAATCAACGCTCTGTATGCCGCGCGGACCGCTGTAACTGGTATGATAGTTCTGGTAGCGTATACCTGGAATGACAGTCAGCTGCGAACCGACGTTAATAATAGTCATCAGATATGCGCCGCTTGTAGCCTCGCTGCCGTCATAATTGTTTATAGTAGACTGGAGCACATCGTGACCGTATGCAGAAATATTGTTTGCGGCAATTGCATCTTTGTTTCTCCTGAGCAGCTTAACCATCTCATAGAGCATTCCCTGATTCAGCGGGGCAACCATTTTGTAGTTGTTGTCCAGGAATTTCCCGTAGTCATAGTTCGGGTCGATAAAATACGTAATAGGAATACTTGTAGTATTCCCTGGCAGTCCGAAATGTGAGGTAATCATGTTGTCGACATATTTTGCACCGCCCAGATTGAGTCCGCCGCCTGCACCGTCATACTGATCAAAAACGTAGGAGTGTTTGGAATATCTGTATTTACCTCCAAACTTCAAATCACCTGAGATCATATTTGACAGACTCCATTCCGTCTTAAGGTCCAGCGCAGCTGCCATTGCCCTCTGACGCGTAAAGCTGCTGCTGGTTGTAACGGCAGTTAGCAGAGTATTCTCGAACCTGTTATTCGATGCCGCAGGAATTTCTTTTGGATTTACATCAGCCAGATTATTGAAACTTTCAAGTCCTGCTGAAGACTGGTGAAAGTCTACCTGCCACGCGTCCGGACTTTTCGTTTCGGCGTATGAATGTGAAAGTTTTGCGTTCACCTGGAATATGCTCAGCCGATGTTCAAAACTCAGTGCATTGTTTATTGAGTTCAGTACACTGCTTGAAGTATTAAGCGAGTAGCCATGACCATTATTGTTAATATCAAAACCTTCAGCACGGCTTATTACATCGGTAGTACCCGTACTGCCGAAGTTTGTCAGTTTGATCTTTCCTTCGGGAAGTTTATAATCGAGTACCAGTGCAGCGTTGTAACGGCGTCTGTCGCGCGAGATATTATAAAGACTCAGTCCGGTGGTAATGTAGTCAACCTGGCTGTTGGCTTTATGGTCATATCCAGCGCCCATTTCATTTGATGTCAGATTTTTCCTTTCTGCATCAAGCTGCAGGAAAACGCCGAGTTTTTCATCCATGAACCGGTTTTCTGCGCTGCCGACATATTTATAGTTATTGTACTTATGGTATGCATTCGGCAGATTGTTATAACTGCTCTGAGTAAGCAAATTAAATTCAGGAACCCCGGGCTGCTGAACTTTTGCTTCGCGCAGTTCAAAATTAACGGTACCACCCAGCACATCAGCATCCATATCGGCAGTAACAGTTTTAGATACCTGAATTCCTTCGAGCATGTTAGACGAGATCATACTCAGATCAGAACTTCTGTCTGATGCATTTGCCGAGGACATCTGTACACCATCAATTGTTATCTTGTTATATTTCGGTGCAAGACCGCGTATTACAACCTCGTTGCCTTCACCGCCGGACCTCAGTACATTTACTCCGGGCAGTCGGCCTACTGATTCCGCCGCATTGGCGTCGGGCAGTTCCTGAATCTTGGCGGCGGATACAACATTGATAATCTGGTTGGACGATAACTGCTGGTTGATCGCCTGATTCTGGCCAAGAGCCTGTGCAGTTACTATAACGTCCTGGCTCTGTACACTTGCCGCATCGAGTTTGAATTCATGTTTTACATTCTCACCTGCAGATATTCTGACCTTATATTCCTGTGATTTGTACCCGATATATGAAGCACGCACAGTATATGTACCGGGATTTATATTCCTGATCGAGTATTTCCCCGCCATATCCGATGCAGCACCCATACTGGTACCGGCCAGCAGTATATTCGCACCGAACAGAGGGTCACCAGTCTTTGAGTCTCTTACGATACCATCGATCCTGGATGTCTGGGCCTGCAGAATGCCGCCCGTCAATGCAACCATTATTAGTAGTACAAACGCGTTAAAATTATGCCTGCACATTTTATTTTCCTTAGTTATTATACTCAGGTTTAGTTATTAGAATAATTGCATACTACATGTTGTTATCGTGAACTATCGTGAATTTGGATCCGTTTAGATCCTTTTTGCGGAACCTTGCCTTTACTGTTTTTTCCTCTCCGGGCATAAGAGTCAGGAAATTATCCGTCCATATTGTGGGAAGGACCTCTTCGTTGCTATCCTTTTTTACGACTGCCAGACGGTTCAGGAATGCCAGCTGCTTAGTTTTATTCTTTACACTTACTGTTACGCTGTATTCCCCATCTTTCTCTTCTGATTTATATGAGACATTCAGCTTTACATCCTTCAGCTTCGATAAAGAGGAATAATTTTCAGTTTCTGCTGCAGATTTCCAGTAAAAGTTGTCAGAAACGACATTGCCCCTATTGTCGAGAAGTTCGAGCTTTACAAAGTACACAGGTGTGATGTCATTTATCTGTGGTACGGTGAACACTTCCTTGTAGCTGTTTTCCCCGACACTAATTTTTTCTTCTCGTGACCATTTTTCCTTCAGGTCGAAATCATATACTTTTGCCCTGACCTTAAGGTCTTTCTGTCCTTTAATCTGAGCATTTATTATCAGGACCTTCGAATCGTTGGCGTTCATCTGTATGTGGAGCGGTTCACAGGCTTTCCTGGAGAAATAATAAGCCGAGTTAGGATTCAGGAACCAGTCATATATCAGCCACAATACTTCCGGAGCAGCAGAATTCAGCTTCCAGAGCATTACACCGCTTGTGATATCCCAGAGCTTTGCATTTGCTGCTTCGAACATTGCCCGGTAGCCTTCTGCATTGACTATCTGTGCGGTGCGCACATACTCTGCGGCATCTTTTGAATTGAATCCGTATATGTTTCGTATAGCATCATCATATCCCTTATATGCATATCCTGCAACATCCCAGGCTCCGTGCTCAGCCCATACGCTGTCGAGTGGAAATATCGGATTATCTTTATTGCTACCGAGATTGGGCATGAATTTTTTCATACTGCTCAGTGTCGGTACTGACGGAATGCCAAGTTCATCGCGGAACATCTGTCCTTTTACTTCGTTAATTATATTGAAGAAGTATTTTGACGGATGCCATGTATAACCAGGTTTGCCTGAATCTGTTATACCGAGCGGAAGATCATTTTCTATATATCTTGTATGTTTGCGCCAGTCCCACAATATACTTGTAGAAGCGATAAATGGTCTGGTCTGATCAGTTTTTTTCAAATCGTCTTTAAGTGCGAAATACAGATCCGGGCTCGGTACATTTTCGTTTTCGGCTATCCAGCATGTCAGGCTGGCGCTGTTGCGGCATCTGAGTATAATGTCGCGCTGATTCTGTATAGCAAGGTAGTGATCGAGAGGCATATAGGCAGTCGGAGTTCCGGGGACAGATACCCAGCACTGATAAAATATCTCCCACCACATCAGTCCGTATTTATCAAAAGCTTCCATAAGATCTTCAGTAGGAGAAGGCAGATCCTCTGTCGACACCAGATTCATATTTGCATGTGCAAGAAGTTTAGCTTCATCATATATGCGCTGGCGGCTGAGATCCAGGAGCATATCCGGTTGCCACCATCCGCCTTTGCAGAATACTTTTTTCCCGTTCACAAGATATATTCTGCCGAACTCGCCGTCAATTTCCTTCAGTTCATTTGTAATTTCCCTTATACCGAAGAGCTGATCCTTAGCAGCTGATACTTTACCGTCGTAAACGAAATTCAGATGCAGGTTGTGCAGATACTGCTCGCCATATCCGTTAGGCCACCATAGATATGGATTCCTCACTGCGAGCTGTGTAAATTCCCTGTAACTCATAGTCACCGTTAGTGTATCGTTTGCCGGTACTTCAACCTCCTTTTCAAATAATATGTCATTCATTTTGCCGGGAAGTCTTTTCACATAGTCACACATATCTATTTCATTCAGAAGACTAATTTTTCCTCTGAGAACACCTCTGATGTTTTTATCACTGGCATTGAAAAGAGTGGCTGAAACAGTAATGTTCGCAATTGTAGTATCGGGCAGATTGAGATCAGTGATTATATATGGATGATTGATATCGACGGCGTCAGTAAAGCTCAGGAAAACATCCTGATAAATGCCCATGTTCCTGTCGCGTACTGGAAGTGCACAATCCCAGCCGCCTGACATTTTCAGAGTAAGGTCCTTGAATATGTCCTGAGCAGGACCTCTTGAGCCGCCGAGGGGAACCAGCTGTGTACCGGGCTTTCCGGGATGATCAACCGGATATATCTTCACAGCTATTATATTGCTGCCTTCCGGCTTTACATATGCCGTAATATTATATTTGAAACGTATGAACATTCCGGCCATCTGGCTGGAATCGGCAATAAGGTTGCCGTTGACCCACAGCTCTGCACGGTAATTAATGCCGTTGAAATTCAGCCATACCTGTCTTCCCTTTTCATTTGACGGAACCCTGAATTCAGTTCTGAACCAGTATGGATCCTTCCAGGGATTTACATGTCCCGGAAGGTAGCTGTATCTGCTCAGATTATGCTCTGCGTTAAATTTATCGGATATGTCCGGGATCAGATAGTTATTCATATCGAGACGGGGGTCCGGATATACTTTGTTCTTTACGAGTGTATTGAGGACTGTAGTAGGAACTTCGGCAGGATACCATTTATCCTGGGAGAATTTCCCCATGGAAATACTACCGCCGCTGTTCTTTTCCAGGACTGATGATTTCAGTTCCCATTTGGTCAGTGTCAGTCTGTCATTCTTTGTATCATTATTTGACTGAGCAAAAATATTATTCAAGCCGCACGCAATAACTACTGAAAGAAGTATTTTAACAGAGCAATTCATCTGATCTCCTTATTTTTCAGAATAATTAATTATTATCACAGCGCCAGTGAAGCCGCACCAATAACCCCCGCATTATCACCTAAATCAGTCCTGACTATATTCAGTTTTTCTGCAGTAGCCGGACAGACAGAGCGGCGCAGATTTTCCATCATTGAACCGGAGAAGTATTCATAGGCATTGGCAATCGATCCGCCCAGAATGATTACTTCCGGATCTATCAGGTTTACTGTCCAGGCCATGGCAAACGAAAGATGTCTGCCGAATTCTTTCCATGTTTCAAGCGCTTCAAGATCGTCTTTCCCGGCAAGCCGCGAAATTTCATATGCTGACCTGTCTTTCCCTGAAATGCACCTGTAGATTCTGGAAACACCTGCACCGCAGACAAAATCCTCTATGATTCCGTCTTTGTATGGTGACGTCCAGATTTCTCCGGCAGATTCCGTATAGCCGTTAAGAATTTTTTTATTCAGCACGATTGCACATCCCAGTCCTGTACCAAGTGTAAAGCCAACTACACTGTTCTTCCCGTTTCCGCTGCCGAAGAGCGCTTCGCCATAGATCATGCAGTTGGCGTCATTGTTCATGAATACAGGCAGTGAGAATTGAGATTCGATCCTGCTGCGAAGAGGGAAATAGTGGAGTGAAGGCAGCTGAGGGCATTCGAGTATAAGTCCGTTTTTGCAGTCAAGAGGTCCTGTGACACCGAGACCTATTCCGGCTACTTCATATACATCCTGATCAATATATCCGAGAGTCTTCTCCACAGAACCGGTAAGCCTGGCTATAATATCTTCTGCCGGATCGCTCCCGTTTGTCGGAACCCGGACGGTATCAAATAATATCTGCCCGCTGTCGTTTATTACACCGGTAAGGATCTTTGTCCCGCCGAAATCCACGCCTATATATACCTTCTGCTTCACACTGTTTCCTTAGAATTTTAATTTTTAGAATTTAATTCTCTTTCGCCGTTTTACCCCAGATTTTATTCCGATACCGTTACTTTACCACCATTTACGAAATTTCCAGGTTCGAGCCCGCGTTCCAGTGCCAGTGAATTCACCAGCAGCTGAACCGGTACTATGTTGGGCACTGAGAACAAAAATTCATCCGGCTGGGCTATGCTTATCACACTTAGTATATTATCACTAAAGTCCGGTACCTTATTTGTAATCAGAAGGACTCTTCCGTTATATTTCACTATATCTGAAGCCATTTTTATGCTCTGATTATATGTCGGACCTTCTGAGGCAAACAGTACGGACATGAAGCCTTCCCTTACCATTTCCATAGGACCGTGTCTGAATTCCCCGCCCAGTGTTCCGGCAGCTGCTATTTTTGCAGCTTCCTTGAACATCAGTTCGCTCTGGCATACAGATGAAAATGACGGACCGCGGCCTATGAACTGCATAAACTGGATATCGCCGAAGAACGCAGTCCATTCGTCATTCCGTTTGCTGCAGTCAGAGAGAAACGATCCGAAATATTTAACCATCTGTTCTGTCCCGGATTGTTTTTTCCCTTCCCACTGTCCGGCCAGGTACCATCCCAGTATGTAGGTGAGCATGGTAATGGAAGTAAATGTTTTGGTAGATGTCATTTCTTCCCTGCCCGCTTTGCTGAACAGAATGTGTGAAGCTCTTGAAGACAGGAAACTCTCTTCCTCATTGGTTATACCGATGCAGCAGATATTAGCGGGCAGTGTATCGAGCAGCTTGACTATCTCAATGCTTTCACCTGACTGCGAGATGCACACCAGCAGTGTTTTTTCTGTAATGAGAGACATATTATAGTACAACAGTTCGCTCGAATTCAGTGCAAATGAATGCAGCCCGAGATTATTGAAAAGGCATGCTGCCGCATAGGAGACAAAGTATGAACTGCCCATACCGGTAAATACGATTTTTTCAAACTTTTCTTTCCTTACCAGTCCGGTTATATCTTTCAGCAAGGCTATACCTTCTGCTCTGCTGTAATAGTCCAGTGTATCGCCAAGAGATTTTGGCTGCTCAAATATTTCAGTTATAAATTTATTCATTTTGTTGTCTTCACCATTCTTAATTCCCAATCCCATTTATTCAGATCCAGACAATGAGAGTAGAAGATATAGAGCTGATTGTCAAAGACGTGCTGGAATGCGCAGGCATCATTGTTGAAAAGTACAGGACTGTTTTTTACTTCCTTGTATTTTCCGTCTGGTTTGTTCGATACGTATCCAAGAGTAACCCACTGATCGTTCCACTTGCCGATTTTGCTGGCTTCAGCTATCAGATAATATTTTCCCTTGTAGTATGTAATTGAAGGGGCTGCAAGTGTATAGTCCATGTTGAGCAGTGTTTTGGGAGCAGCTTTTGCCAGATCTTCTATTTTCTTGCTTTTCTTCACTCTGATCTGCCAGTAGTTTGGCTGGTTGTCTTTCTGTGAGTTATACTGGCCGGTAAAATCTTTTTCTTTTCCGTGGTAGTATGAAAGGTAGAAAGTCTTGTCTTTCTTGTCGTAAAATATGTTTGCATTCTGATTCTGTCTGCCCTTTTCCCTTGGAACGACTTCAACCTTGTTGTCGAAATGAATGCCGTCTTTGCTGGTTACCATTACAATGCGGCTGTCGTTGCTTGAATCATATTCGGCATAGAACATATAGAAAGTATTGTTGTGGTAAGCGACGCTTGGCCACCTGCAGTCGTATTTAATTATGGGGTTGCCCTCATATTTGTCCCAGTGTATCAGGTCGTTGCTTCTGACCAGACCGGCCTGACGCAGAGCAGGATCGCCGCCGTAGTGAGACAATGCGTAGTAACCCCAGTATTTATAGCCGTCCTTATTGGCTTCAACAATAAACAGTGTATGGACTTTATTTTCGTCCCATTTCCCCTTGTCACCCTGGAAAGTAAGCACGCTTTCTGTAAGTTTCGGGTATTCCTGTGCATACTGTGAAACGCTGCACAGAATAATGGTAAACAGGATTAAAATGCCGTTCAGAAATCTTTTTTTATACATAGGTGTTCCTTGTAGAAATATATTTAAAAAATATCTTAGACTATTGTGACTTCAACTCCCAGGTCATTGAGCTTTTTAATCTCAGCCTTGCTCATTTTTCTGGTAGTAATTATCTTGTCAATCTCCTTTACCTGGCATATCACTCCGAGGCTTCTCCTGCCGAACTTCGATGAATCCACAAGCAGTATATTTTCCCCTGCCCTCTGCATCATTACACGGCTGGTGTTGGCTTCTATCATATTGGGAGTAGTCAGGCCGATTTCGTAGTCGATCCCGTCTACGCCGTGAAACAGCTTATCGGCAGACAGTTTTCTCAGCGAGTCATCCGCCAGAGGCCCGATCAGCGTCGAAGTATTTTTCTGCAGCGATCCGCCGGTGAGTATTACGGGCAGCTCACTGTTAATGAGTTCAAATGCTATATTGACGGCATTGGTGATTACCGTAACATCCTTGAGATTTCTCATATTCTTTGCCAGCTGTGTGGTAGTTGAACCGGAATCCAGCATAACCACGTCACCTTCGGCAATGAGCCTGAGTGCAGCCAGAGCAATGCGCTCCTTTTCGTCGGCGTTCAGCTTTTCCTTTTCATTCAGAGCCAACTCCTGGAACAACGACCTTTTCAGTATGGCCCCGCCGTGGGTCCTCTTCAGCACCCCTTCTTTCTCCAGCAGATCCAGATCCTTGCGTATGGTGACTGCCGTGGTACTGAAAATCTGACACAGATCACCGATCAGCACGCGGTTTTCCTTCTCGAGTATCTTCATTATGCCGCGCAGACGCTCTTCCTGAAATATTTTTGTTTCGTTGATTCTTTCCATGACTTTCGCCCTTTGCTTTATTTATCTTTACTTTTCCCGAGGGTTTTTCTTTTCTTTCTTTTACTTTCTTTTTCTTTGTTTGAATATTAGTACATTGTTTTTTAAAAAGCAAGTGAATTGTTATTTATTTTTTTTACTTTCGTTTAATTTCTTTTTGCGGCAAAAATTGTGCCCCTGCGCGCCGCCCGTGCTACAAGGGTACATTTTTGGACAATGCGGTTTTATGGCTGCGGTCGGTATTTTAGCGGCGCGAACTTTTTAAATACAAATCTTTTGCTATTCAGCCGCGTTAGGCTTAATTTTGATGTCTGAATATCTTTATTTTTTTCAAAGAAGTTTTATCATTAATCAAAAACAATATATATCAGGAGATAAAATGGAATACAGGATCGAAACCGATTCGATGGGTGAAATTCAGGTACCCGGCAATATGTATTACGGTGCACAGACCGCCAGATCGCTGAAGAACTTCAAGATAGGCGGCGAGAGATTCCCCCGCCCGCTCATCAGGGCACTCGGCATACTGAAAAAGGCAGCAGCTCTTACGAACGAGGAACTCGGCATACTCCCGGCTGAAAAAGCCGGTCTTATAGTAAAAGCAGCTGACGAAGTAATTGAAGGAATGCTCGATGAGCATTTTCCTCTGGTTGTCTGGCAGACAGGCAGCGGTACGCAGACAAACATGAATACCAATGAAGTCATTTCCAACCGTGCAATTGAACTTGCTGGCGGAGTAATCGGCAGCAAGAAACCCATTCACCCCAATGACGATGTAAACAAGGCGCAGTCATCCAACGATACTTTCCCGACAGCAATGCACATAGCAGCAGTCGAGGAGATTCACAGAAGACTCATTCCAATGGTTACCAAGCTGCGCGATGCACTGGCGGTAAAATCCGAGGAGTTCAAGGATATTATAAAGATAGGACGCACTCACCTGATGGATGCAACTCCGCTTACACTCGGACAGGAATTTTCAGGTTATGTCCAGATGCTCTCAAACGGACTCGAAAGAATAAACAATACCCTGCCGCACCTCTACGAACTGGCTCTCGGCGGTACAGCAGTAGGAACCGGACTGAATACGCACCCTGAATTTGCAGTTAAATCTGCTGCAAAGATAGCTGAAATCACAGGCAAGCCGTTTGTAACCGCACGCAACAAGTTCGAAGCTCTCGGCACACATGATTCAATGGTCGAACTCAGCGGCACACTGAAGACACTGGCAGCATCTCTGATGAAAATTGCAAACGACGTACGCTGGCTCGGCTCAGGCCCCCGCTGCGGAATAGGCGAGATATCACTGCCCGAAAATGAACCCGGAAGCTCAATCATGCCCGGCAAGGTCAATCCTACGCAGTCTGAAGCAATGACAATGGTCTGCGCCCAGGTATTCGGAAATGACGTGGCTGTCAACTTCGGCGGCGCCAGCGGTAACTTTGAACTGAACGTTTTCAAACCGGTCATCATATTCAACGTACTGCAGTCCATAAAACTCATTGCCGATGCGTGCGAAAGCTTCACAGACAACTGCGTTGTAGGCATTGAAGCCAATGAGGTCAACATCAAGAAGAACCTTGAAAATTCGCTTATGCTCGTCACATCGCTGAATCCTCATATCGGCTATGACAATGCTGCCAAAGTTGCAAAAAAAGCTCATAAGGAACACACGACACTGAAAGAGTCTGCAATTGCACTCGGACTGCTTACAGCAGAGAAATTCGACGAGGTTGTACGTCCTGAAAAAATGATCGGACCCAAGGCTTAATGCCGGCTGAAGACTTTTAGTCTTTTGCCATATTTTCACTGATTTCCGCGCCCCTGCCATATGCATGGCGGGGGTGCTCTTTGTTTAGCAATACCGCCGCTTAATACCGCTTTCTTGCCCCAATAAATTTGTTTTTAGGATTCGTATTGTTGCATAAAATAGTTATATTTAGCACCGTATTAAAAATTTTTAACTACGAGGTTCTTAATGTCATATAACAGTATTGATGAATTATGTATAAATACGATCAGATTCCTGGCTGTTGATACCGTGCAGAAGGCAAACTCAGGACATCCTGGAATGCCTATGGCCTGCGCTCCTATTGTATACTCACTCTATACCAGGTTTATGCAGCACAATCCGGCAAACCCGGGATGGTTTAACCGCGACAGATTTATTCTCTCTGCAGGACACGGAAGTTCTCTTTTATACAGCATTCTTCATCTGACCGGATACGACATCAGCCTCGATGACATGAAAAACTTCAGGCAGTTTAACAGCAAAACCCCGGGTCATCCCGAATATGAAAAAACACCGGGTGTGGAAACGACAACCGGACCGCTTGGACAAGGATTTGCTAACGCTGTGGGTCTTGCAATGGCAGAACAGCACTGGTCGGCAGTGTTCAACACTGATGACATCAGTCTGCTCGATCACTATATTTACGCTATTGCCAGCGACGGGGATCTTATGGAGGGTATCTCCCACGAAGCCGCTTCACTGGCAGGACACCTGAAGCTGGGAAAACTGATAGTATTTTATGACGACAATAAAATAAGCATTGACGGAAGTACCGACCTGTCATTTTCTGAGGATGTGGAAAAACGGTTTGCCGCTTACGGATGGCACACACAGAAAATTTCCGACGTCAACCAGCTCGATGACATAGCTTCAGCAGTGGAAAATGCCCGCAAAGAAACTACTCGTCCGTCTATTATCATCACCAGAACTCATATAGGTTACGGCAGCCCGAATAAACAGGACAAGTCTTCCTGTCACGGTTCACCGCTCGGAGCTGATGAAGTCGCACTTACAAAATCAAACCTCGGCTGGGATTCAGATAAGTTCTTTTATATCCCTGAGGAAGCCGCTGCACACTACAGAGAATCGCTTGTCAAAGGAAAGCTCGCAGAGGAAAAGTGGAATAAACTGCTCGAAGAATACTGCAGCAAATACCCGGCGAAGGGTGAACTGTTCAGAAAATTCATTTCAGGTGAAGGTTTTGACGGATGGGAAAAACTGCTGCCTGTTTTCCCTGCAGAGAAAAAAATGGCCACCCGGGTAGCCTCCGGGAAAGTACTCAATGCCGTTGCTGCAGAACTGCCCGTGCTTATCGGCGGCTCGGCTGACCTTACTCCGTCGAATAATACTTACCTCAACGGACTTGGCGATTTTTCTACAGCCAGCTACTCGGGCAGAAATATACACTACGGAATACGCGAACACGCCATGGCATCGGTGATGAACGGAATGGCGCTGTATGGTTCAACAATACCATACGCAGGAACTTTCCTGGTGTTTTCCGACTACATGAAACCTGCTATACGCATCGCTGCTCTCTCATCGCTCCATGTTATTTATGTTTTCACCCATGACAGCATTGGTCTTGGTGAAGACGGACCTACTCATCAGCCCATTGAGCATCTCGCTGCACTGCGTGCAATACCCGGGCTGCTGGTTATCAGACCTGCAGATGCCAATGAGACCGCTGCGGCTTGGAAGACGGCAATTTCTCTGAAAGGAACGCCTGTCGCACTGGTTTTCTCAAGACAGGATCTGCCGGTACTGGATCACGCCAAATATAATACCGACGGCCTTCAGAAAGGTGCATATATACTGTCTGACTGCGATGGAAAACCCGATATTATTATTATGGCATCCGGTTCAGAGTTGCATCCTGCTGCTCAGGCAGCTGAAAGACTGAGTGCTGAAGGAGTAAAAGTCCGCGTGGTCAGTTTCCCCTGCTGGGAGTTATTCGAGATGCAGAGCAGCGCATACAAGGAATCGATACTGCCTTCGGATGTAAAACTGCGTATCTCTGCAGAAGCAGGCATTTCGATGGGATGGGACAAATATACGGGCAGCACGGGCCGTTCAGTCAGTATTGAATCGTTCGGAGCTTCCGCCCCGGCTGAGATACTTATGGAACATTTCGGATTTACTGCGGGTAATATATTTAATGCCGCAAAAGAAATGCTGAACCGGTAGCAGTCTCTCTTTTTAGCAGTTGCGGCATTATATATATTATTAGCAGCCGCAACAATACAGAACAATTTTTATATCGATCGGAGAGCAGTTTTGGAGAGTATAAACTATTTAATAGATCTTTTCCTGCATCTGGACAAGCATCTCAATGAAATAATACTGTATTATGGAATGTGGTCCTACGCAATTCTGTTTCTTATAATTTTTGCCGAGACCGGACTTGTATTCACACCTTTCCTGCCCGGAGATTCTCTGCTTTTTGCAGCCGGTGCCCTTGCAGCTACAGGTTCGTTCAACCTGCTGCTGCTGTTCTTCATCCTCTGCATTGCCGCCGTATTGGGAGATACGGTAAACTACTGGGTCGGGGATCTGATCGGACCAAAGATATTTCACGGAGAAAGTTCCCGTTTCTTAAAGAAGGAGCATCTGGAGCGGACGCATGCATTTTATGAAAAACACGGCGGCAAGACTATCATAATAGCCCGTTTCATACCAATAATAAGGACGTTTGCGCCGTTTGTGGCAGGAATTGGGAGCATGACCTATTTAAAGTTTTTCAGCTATAACATCATCGGCGGTGTCTGCTGGGTTGCCATTTTTACATTCGGCGGGTTCTTTTTTGGAAATCTGCCCGTTGTAAAAAATAATTTTTCGATAGTGATCATTGCTATCATACTTATTTCAGTATTGCCAGGAGTAATAGAATACTTCAGGCACAAAACCGCAAAAGAAAGCTAACAATCTAAATTCAGGATACTGTTTGTCATGGAGAAACCAAAGTCCGAACGACTGATTTCACTCGATGTTTTCAGAGGAATCACAATTGCAGGAATGATACTGGTGAATAATCCCGGATCATGGGACCACATCTACCCTGCACTAGAGCACGCAAAATGGCATGGTGTAACGCCTACCGATCTGATATTCCCGTTTTTTCTTTTTATTGTAGGTATAGCCATTACGCTATCGCTTTCAAAGAAAAAGGAAAGGGGTGACGATCAGAAGAAACTCATACTGGGAATATTCAGGCGCGGAGCGATACTTTTCCTTCTCGGTCTTGCGCTCGCATCCTTCCCGTACTACAATTTTGATTTTTCCACTATCAGGATTCCGGGTGTTCTGCAGCGAATTGGTGTCGTGTATATCATCGCCTCGCTTATATTCCTGAAGACCAGCATCAAAACTCAGGCAATTATAGCCGGCGTAATTCTGGTGGCATACTGGGCGCTGCTGGCTTTGGTGCCTGTACCGGGTGTAGGATATCCCAACTATGAAGCAGCAACAAACCTTGGTGCATGGCTGGATAATATGCTCCTGCACGGACACCTCTGGGCTGCCAGTAAAGTATGGGACCCCGAGGGAATTGCAAGTACAGTTCCTGCTATATCAACCGCAATACTTGGAATACTGACAGGCAAGTGGCTTATGGGAACCGCAGACAAGACAGTCAAAACAGTATGGATGTTTGTCTGGGGAAATTTAGCACTGCTTCTGGCAATGATCTGGGATATGTGGTTCCCTCTCAACAAGGGACTCTGGAGCAGTTCATATGTTATTTATACCGCAGGTATGGCACTGCAGTTTCTCGGTATATGCTACTGGCTGATAGATGTAAAGGGCTACAAGAGCTGGGCAAAACCGTTCCATGTTTATGGAACCAATGCCATTACCGTCTTTTTCCTGTCTGGAATTCTGGCCCGCATACTGAATCTTGTAAAGATTAATGATGCAGCCGGCGGAGTCATTTCGCTGAAGAGTTTCCTCTATGCTCACATGTTCGAATGGTGGCTTTCGCCAATAAATGCTTCACTGGCCTGGGCACTTGCCTATGTGTTATTCTGGCTAGGCATGATGTGGATACTTTACGCAAAGAAAATATTCATTAAAATATAAACGAAACAGTTCTCAGTTATTAGTTCTCAGTTTTAAGTTAACTGAGAACTGAAAACTGAGAACTATTTCATCTTCAGTGTAACCAGAGTTATATCGTCATTCTGTTCCCTGTCACCCCTGTAGCTTTCTATACTGTCAATTATTTTTGAACTGAACTGAGAAGCTGAAAGACTTGTGTCGGAAATCAGCAGTTCACTGAGTCTTTCCATTCCGTAGAGTTCATCACTGCTGTCCATAGCTTCAGTAATACCATCGGAGAAAAATACAAAAGTGTTTTCTGTATTATAGGGAATTTCAACTTCTTCGAGAGAGGCGTCAAATATCCGCCCGTCATCTAGTCCCAGTCCCAATCCCCTGGGCTCATAATATTTCACTTCGTTGTTTTCAACAGCAACCAGAGGAAGATGGCCGGCCCGGCAGAATTTCAGCACTGATCTTTCTGTATCAATAAGCGCAAGGCTGACTGTAATGAACCAGTTGCGTTCCATTCCGTCGTATATTTTCCTGTTCACATCAATGAGTACTTCGCGCGGAGATTTATCCTCGGTACAGTAGAGCGTCATCATTGTCTGCAGTTTGGTCATATACAGTGAAGCCGATAATCCCTTTCCGGAAACATCTCCTACCACTACAAAGAGCTTTGTCGGTGATACACGAATGAAGTCGTAATAATCGCCTCCCACCAGCATTGCCGGGTACATCAGGCCGCAAAGCTCGATACCCTGCATATCAGGAATGCACTTCGGCAGCAGGCTCTGCTGAATTCTCTTGGCCAGTGTCAGGTCGCGTTCGATGGTTATTTTTTCCGCCTCAGCTTCATACAGTCGCGCATTTTCAATAGCAACTGCAGCCTGGCTGGCAGCGGCGCACAGCAGGTCTATATCTTTCCCGGCAAACTGGCTGCCTGAATATTTTAGACCAAAGAGCAGCAGTCCTATAACCTTGCCCTTAATGATCATCGGTACTACAGTAAATATCTCCTCGCTGTTCAGCTTGTTGAAGTCAGCCGGAAATATTTCTTCAAACTGTGACTGTTCAATAGTAACCGGAGACTGCATTACGAGTTTTTCCCTCACGTATCCTGTCAGCCATGGTCCCTGTCCCTGCAGACTCATAGAGTGATCGGAAATGCCATGGTGTTTTGTTAGTCTGAACATGCCGGATTCATTATCCTTCAGCAGTATGCCGAATTTGCTGATCTTAAGCGAATTCACAAACGTATCTTTCATCGACTGCAGAATGTTGTCGCGTCCGACAATTGAAATGACATCACTGCTGAATTTGAAAATAACCTGCTGATAAGTAAACTGTTCAGGGTAGAACTTTCTCGTAAGCAGATCCTGAAAGCGGTCCTTGGTCGACTGGAACACCAGTGCAAACAGTACAAACGTGAATGCAGCAATTGCGCTCCGGTACTCGGTTCCGACTGCGCTGCCTACTCCCTGTCCGACTCCGTACATCGTCAGCAGGTAGATAACCGCGATGGCAATTGTAGCTGTACCGTAGACTATTGTGTTTTTGACCACTATGCTCACATCCATCAGCTGATACTTGAATATTGAATAGCCAAATGCCACCGGTATAAGTACGATCAAAATGACCGGGGTAAAGTATTCAGGTGAATTGAACAGGTTGTCTGTGAGTATGCGTGCTATAAATGATGTATAGATGAGAGAAGCTATACCGAGCACATAAGCCAGCAGAATAATGAATATTGGCTTTTTTTCTTCGGCCGATTTCAGGCGTCTGTAGCTTATCAGCAGAGATATCATACCAGTGACAAATGAAAACAAAAGGACCTTATTGAAGAAATTTATGTTTTCAAATACCGGCACTATGTCGCCAGGCAGATCGTACCTGATGAAAGAATAGGTAAGAAATATCAGGGAGAGTACAGCCGGAAACCATGTGAAGAATTTTTTTGTACCGTTTTTCTTTACAAACCGGAATGGCTGAGGAAAACTGAAAAAGAAATACAGGTATGTAAACGAAACATACGCAATAGAGAACACACACAGTGACACCCAGAAGTAAAGGACCGGCAGGTTGGTAACGATAAAATTATCGGGGAAGTTTATCTGTATGTAATTCATGGAGAAACAGACTGTAAACAGGCATCCTACCGCATAGAAGAGCCTCTGAATGAACCCGTCCGGTTTTGCATTCAGCACCACGAATCCAACTATGAACCATATAAATCCGAGCAGTACGAAGCCCAGTAAACCGAAATCCATGAGTTTCTTAATATAGACGGTAGTGTAGAAAATGTGCGAGTTTCGCTCTACTGTATATTTGGCATACTGACCGGCTTCCATCCTGTTAATCATCAGCATAGCAACGTCTGCTCTGCGCAGAGGTATATCGTTGATAGCAAGCAGCCGGTCACCGTTTCTTATTCCGGCGTTCCAGGTAACACCGTTTACCTTTACCTGCTGTATCACGAGCACGGTATCCTTTTTATCCGGCGAAATTTTCGTAACCCACAGGCACTCATCGTTCGAGATCGGAATTACCGAGGTGGTTACATACAGATTGGAAATGCCCAGCAGGAATATGAACACCGAAAGTACGGATATCAGTCTGGATTTATTTTTCGATATCAGGGTTTTAAGTTTTGTCATACTGTTATTCAATCATTTTACCTTAATGACCATTATTGTTATGTCGTCGGATTGTGTGGCTCCCGTAGTAAAGTCCTGCACTTCAGATATTATTCTGTCTACCGCCTGCTGGGCCGACAGGTCTTTCAGCAACGGCACCAGTTCTTCGAGTCTTTCATCAGTAAATTCCTCCATTCTGGTATTCATCGCTTCAGTAACTCCGTCAGTAAAGAGCACCAGCATATCTCCCTTATTAAGAGACACGGTTTCAGACAGGTACGGGGCAATTGTCTTCACCACGCCCAATATCATACCGCCTTTTTCAAGTTTTTGGATACTTCCCTCTCTGAATAGCAGCGGAGGATTGTGTCCGGCATTCACATAGGTAATAGCCCTGTTCGTGTTGTCAATTATGCCCCAGAAAAAAGTAATGAAGCTGCCGATCATTGTATTTTCAGATATGAGGTCATTCAGCAGCGCAGTAGCTTCATCCAGACGCATTCCCTGCTTGCATATACTTTTCAGGAAAGCCTGCATATTGGCCATCATCAGAGAAGCAGGTACCCCTTTGCCCGCGACGTCTCCGATTGCAAACAGGAGGTTCTGCTGGTCGAGTCTTATAAGGTCGTAATAATCGCCGCCGACCTGTTTTGATGTAATGTTCAGTGCAGCAATTTCAAAGTTTTCTATTTTCGGGATCGACTGCGGCAGCAGGTTGCGCTGTATCTGTCTTGCAATCTCGAGGTCTTCCTCCATTTTCTGTTTTTCGAGTGCCTCCTTGAACAACCGCGAATTTTCGATCGAGACAATGGCAAGACTCGCAAGGGCGTATAGGAACTCGATATCAGCGCTGCTGTATCCGGAAGAATTCAGGCGCTTACCCAGAAGTACGAGTCCCTTTGTTTCTGCGTGAATCTGCATAGGTATAATGAGCTCAATACCCATAACGGCAAGATCCGGGAACAGCTGACGTATTTCTGTTTTTCTCAATGGAGCGGTAATCTGCGAAGGCATACAGTTGTGCAGAGCGTCTTCCAAAAGTTTTGGAGGCAGCTTAGATTCGAGCACTTCCGGATTGCCGTCTTTGCAGATAATAATGCCGTAGCCCGATACGAGCAGCTGTCCCATTATAGTATATCCGAGTAATTTGCAGACGTGCTGAACATCCAATATCCCGCTGAACTCCTTGCTGAGTTCGAAAAGGGATGAAAGCATGGATACTTTCGAATCGAGGTTTCGGTTCAGTGTCTTGAGTTCATCAACGATCAGCGAATTTTCAATAGCAGTAGAGGCAATGTTGACTATAGTGGAAAGAAAATTCAGATCCTCGGCAGTATAATCCGCTTTCCCGAACCGTTGTCCCAGCAGCAGAAATCCATGCAGCCGTTTGGAGGAGAAAAGAGGAACAGTAATGGCAAATTTATTTTCCTTTATAAAGTCGTCGTATTTATTGTCGACGATCAGCTGCGAGGCATTTTTGATAAACCGTTCTGCTTCAGAGGTATTTTCGGGAATTGAACAGGTAATGGACAGGCGCGGAAAACTGTCGGCATTTTTTTTTTGAATTCCCTTGAAGGAAGCGACATTCAGCCAGCCGTCCTTATCTGCGATGACCACCAGGCCGCGCATAGTATGGAATTTGCTGAAGCAGGTCAGCAGAAGGTTATCGAGTGTAAATTTCAGATCCAGACTCGAATTGATCAGGTTTCCAAAATCTATAAGTGCAGACAACTTCTGTCTGGCTCCGTCTGTCTCTTTTCTGTCTGTATCTGGTATATTCATTTATATTTAACCGTAATTATTTCAGGCACAGGAAAAGTACTACACCAGGTATTTGACCATCACGACCTGGTTTTTGTTGCCCGAAAGGTTATAGTAATTAACTTCATCCATAAGTTTTTTCATCAGGTATATGCCGAGTCCCCCGACCTTGTGCTGTTTGTAATATTTCCTTATATCCGGTTCAGGGATACTCGACGGGTCGAAATCCTTTCCCTCGTCGGTGATAGATACAATAAGTTTATCATCGATCACTTTTATATTCAATACAATATTACCTTCAGGAGAATATTTATAGGCATGTTTTATTATATTAGTACACGCCTCGTCCACGGCCAGCGTAATTTTATCAGTAGTATCATCATTAAAACCACAAAAGGCAGCAGCTTCCTTAGTAAAATCCCGTATCTGGGCGAGATTATCGGTTGTGCTTTTAACAACCAGTTCTTTATTAAATATTTTCTTATTCGTTTTCAATATTAGCTCTTCTGATTGAACTGTTGAACTGCATCTTTTTCATCTTTATAGAACTCGTATATCATAGGGAATCCCAACAGGTCAAAAATATTATAGACTTTAGAGTTCATATTAGTAAATTTTATATCGCCCTCATTTTCCCTCATAGTTTCAACATACGCCATAAAGACACCTAACCCAGCACTGCTTATATAATTAAGGTCTTCGAAGTTCACCACCACTTTATATTTCCCGTCGTCGATGAGTTGTGTAAAAGCATTTTCCAGATCCGGAGCCGTATGTGCGTCAAGGTATCCCTTCAGGTTAATAATACTTACTTCGTGGTCTTCTTTAACAGCCACATTAAATTCTGCCATTAAACTCTCCTGGGTTATTATTTTTATTCTTCCACTTAAATATCAGTAAAGTAATATCGTCGTGCTGCGGATTGTCCTGCGAGAACAGCGATACTTCCTTCATTATGAGATTGGAGAGGTCGTCAACATTACGCTCGCCATTGAGTCCAAGTATTGCTTCATTAAACCTCTCCTGTCCGTAGTCTTCCAGCAGGGAATTTTTTGCTTCAGTAATGCCATCGGTATAGAGCACTATGATGTCGTTTTCCTGCAGGTTCAGTACATGTTCCTCTATCGTGCCCGAAAACCTGTTAGAGAAATCCAGACCCAGTCCGATGCCGGATGGTTTCAGCTCCTCAATGCACTTATCCCTGAACAGAAGCACTGGCATGTGTCCTGCCCGCGAAAATACCACAGACTGTGCGGCAAGATCGATGATCCCGTAGACCGCAGTAACAAATTGTTTTTTAGCAAGACTCAATTTAAGAATTTCATTTGCTTTTACCAAAACTTCGCGCGGAGAGCGTGACATTTTAGAAAGAGATTCAAATATGCCCTTGACTTCAGACATGATGAAAGCCGCAGAGATACCCTTTCCGGAAACATCGGCTATGACAAAGCCAAGCTTGCTGTCATCTATGTGGAAAAAATCGTAGTAATCGCCGCCCACTTCAAAAGCCGGTACGAACACAGCGCTGATATCCAGCTGCGCTATGCTGGGTGTCTGCTCGGGAAGTATCCGGTACTGCATCTCGCGGGCAACATCAAGCTCCTTCTCCAGCCTCTCCTTTTCTATTGATTCCTCCAGCAGCTTTGCATTCTCGATTGCAATAGCGGCATAGTCGGCAAAGGCTCTGATGGAATTCTGGTCGTCTTCGTCAAAAAGTTCACCGTTGTTGCGCGAGGCAATGAGATACCCGCTGATAGTATTGTGCAGTTTGAGCGGAGCAATGGCAAGAGCCCGGTGGGTTTCCTGCGCGTTTTGGCCCATAGTATTCAGCTCAGCACCGTTTAGTTCACTGTTATCAAACAATATCGATTCAACGCCGGTTATCTGATCGAGGCTGAATTTATTTGCCAGTACAGAAGTAATTTTGTCTGCCTCCAGGTATCCTATATTGCGGACGGCACTGAGTGTAAAAGGATCCCTGCTGCCGGAAACCAGCCAGGCTGAATTTGAATTGCACACCTGCATCGTTATGTCTGTAACGGTTTCAGCAAGTTCCTTCATATCAAAGACCTGTGTGATAAGCCGGCTGAGGTTCATCAGAGAGTTTACTTCCTGTGCTTTCCTGTCGAAGGCCTCTGCAGTAGGCAGATGGAACAGTGTTGTAAAGAAAACCACACCAAAGAAAATAAGCCCGTAGATCATCATCAGTACAAGGAACTGGTGCAGAGAGGGAGAAAAATTGAACAGCAGCTGTCCAACCGGGTTGCTCATCGGACTAAGGCCAATATTCACTCCTGAGAGTATGGACATAATGACCGAGATACCCAGCAAATAGTACTTTTCTTTTTTCTTCATGAATGCTATCCATGACAGTCTGATGGAGTTGACCGCTATAAGAATGATAGTAACCGTCATGAGCGCCAGCTGAATAAAATCGCTGTCGGGATAAAATATCACTATGTTGCCCGACAATGAAGTAAACAGGAAGAATAATGCCATTATGTCGAAATAAAACTTGGGACTCTTTCTCTGTCTGAGGAAAAACAGATATCTGAATACGGAAAACATGTATGCAAGAGCAGCAATATAGATAAACGAATACAGTGTTGCCGCGACAGAATAAAAGAAATTGCCCGGAGTCAGCGCTTCAAATACTCCGGTTACCACCGGTTCCATCACTGAAAGCACAAAAAAGATCATGGCTATGAGAATGCTGAGGTTCAGTATCAGCGGCAGCGGAGAATATTTTTTTGCCTTCAGCAGGTCGATTATATACTGCGTTATCGAATAAAACGACATGACGGCCAGAAATTCGCATATCACAACGAAAACAGCAGATTTGGGTTCGGGAGATATCAGCTTAAAAACGAACAGAAGTACGGCAAAAAGGATCCCGTTTTCCAGTCTGCGCGTCCTGTCGTAGTGCAGTATGCTGTCTTTGATATAGTGTAAAGCAGTATTCAAATTTTCCGCCGTAGTTAAGTAGTAATTTTATTAAATCGTATTTTTCATTCAGCCATAATCGCGGGTGTATCAATATTATTGTCTGGTAACAATGTTTTTCAGGTGTCTGATATTGAATTTATCGTCTTATTTTCTGCCTGTATTTGCGGCCGCTGTCATTATACAGTTTTCTCAGCGAGTCCAGTTTTTCCAGTTCCTCCTGTCTTCTGAACCTGCTGTCCGGCAGTCTGAGTGAATCCAGCGCTTTGAATGCTGTAGTCATCAGTGAATCCAGATCCGGGAGGTTTACACTAATATTCAGGTCCGAATTATGTTTCAGCGAATTATTAAGCCCCGAGTCAAAATTCAGTTCAAAGCTGCTGTACGCCTGAGGAACTGCAGATCTGAGATGTTTCCTCACTTCCCGGTTTATGCTGTCGGCAAGTTCATTGCCGCCCGGCAGACCGACGGCATCTGGAATGACAATCCTGATATGCTGATTGTCGAATTGCAGCTGAAATTCCGTTTTATTTCTGAGCCTGGCCAGTTCGTTTTTGAAATTCACTTTCACTTTGGGCAGATTATTCCGGTCCCTTTCCAGCTGCCGGCGGTTACGCTCGATATCCTTCTGGAAACGATTAACGTTGTAAGAAAAAACGGTATCGGATGTGACGAAATAAAACTCGTCGTCCGGACCGTCGGCACCCATTTTTTGCTCTGCTATGCGGTTGTCATCCTCCAGCCGTTTCATCATGTTGTCGTCGAGTGCATAGACTCTTCTCAGAGCGTTTTTATTCACCTTATAGGCAAAGCTAATCAGATCTGAAAACAGTGACTGGTTGACCTTCCACATATCGGCACTAACGGCAATGGCGTCGTTGCCGCTGGCCAGCACCTTATATTCAATCCTGTCGCGGTAAGAATCCAGTATCGAATCGACCTGCCGCTTCTGTTTGTCGTTAAAGCCCAGTGCCATTGAAAAATCACGCAGGTTATTTGTCCTGTTGAATCCATCTACACTGCGAATTTCCAGGAATTGATTGCCCTGTTCATCACTGCCGAGCTGAATGGTTTGTGAGCGGTCTGAATTTACGGGAAGCTGCTTATACAGCGCAAAATTAAATATATCCTCTGCCGAAAGCCAGCTGCCGCTGAGAAGAGGTTTCAGATTTTTAGCATACAGATCGGCGATGCTCAGGTTTTTCCTGTCGAACCAGTCTCTGGATTTCTGATATTTAAAAAAGAACAGGAGTATAGCTGTAAGAAGGATAACGGCAGCCGCCGGTACAACTTTATTATAATTTAGCTTCATAATAGTCAATCCCGAAAACTGTTAATAAATCCGGCCGGACAACAAAGCTGACGCTGAAAACTGCGTGTAATAGTAACTCAGGCCATCAGGTCTTTTTCGAAAGGCTGAAGCAAAATTTTCAGGCTTTCACGCGCCCGGAATATTCTGGATTTTACCGTACCGACTTCGCACCCGAGCTGGTCGGCAATTTCCTTGTAGCTGAGGCCGTCAATCTCTCTGAGCAGCAAAGGTGTCTTCAGTTTTTCCGGAAGCCTGCTGATCATTTTCTGTACGAGTTCGCTGGTATCCACATATTCGTTGTGATAACTGCCTGAAGAGGGATGTTCTTCTTCAGAAGTAATCGGGATGAAAATACTTCGCAATTTTATCTTCCTCAGGTGGTCCTTGCATTTGTTTACCGTTATCCTGTAGAGCCAGGTGGTAAACTGCGATTCGAACCTGAATGTTTTCAGCTTGTTGAACACGCTGATAAACACGTCCTGAGAAATATCGTCTACCATTTCGCGGTTGCCAATCGTCAGAAAGACCAGATTCCGGACCTTATCCTTGTGCCTGAGAACCAGAGTTCTGAAGGCCGACTGATCGCCATCGATAAAACTGCTGATAAGTGCATAATCCTCGTCCTGCATCGCGGCAGAGGACGCTGGTTTATCATCAGTAGTTTTGTCGTTATAGCTATTTTCCGTATCCATTTAGTTAGACGATATAATTGTAAAGGTTGTTCCGCCGGAACAAAACATTTAATAAAAACGCGGCATCACAAAGTTAAAAAACTTTCCGGACAATACAAACCAGTAAAATTTTCTCACGGAATTTCAGCATAACCATGGGATTGATACGCCCATCTATAATAAAATAACTATAAAATATCACAAATTGCTTGCAAAAAATACCTCAATAAGTTAAATTTAACACATTAAATTAAAGGAGCATTTTAATGAAAATTAAAACCACCGAACAGTACGGGGCAGTTGTAATTGAGCTAAAAGGAAACGTAATGGGCGGCCCGGAAGCTGCTGAACTCAACGACATTCTTCACAAATTGTTGGAAGAAGGCAAGAAAAACGTCATCATAGATCTGGCAGATGTGAAATTTATGAACAGTTCGGGTCTTGGTATGCTGATAAGTGGATTTACAACTATGAAAAACGGCGGTGGTAATTTGAAACTGGCAAATGCTACCGAAAAAATCCAGAGTCTTCTTCTCATTACAAAGCTCGTTACAATATTTGAGAATTATGATTCGATTGAAGAAGCGGTCAACAGCTACAAATCTTAACTGAATGCTGATATAGATCGGAACAGCTGATTTTTAAAGATTTTTCTAATTTCGACTCCGGATAATTTTTATTCGGAGTTTTCTTTTGTACCCGCCGTTAATCTTCTATTACTGATTTGACTTCAAGAGTACAAAAAAATATTTGATAGTTACCGGGAGAAAAAATGAATAAAGTGTCTGTGTTAGTTGGCAGTCAATGGGGAGATGAGGGAAAAGGTAAGGTAGTAGATATACTGAGCCAGGATTATTCTATCGTTGTACGCTATCAGGGAGGCGCAAATGCCGGACATACCGTCATGATAGGCGACAAGCAGTATATACTGCACCTCATACCGAGCGGTATTCTGAGAAAAGATGTTATATGCGTCATAGGCAATGGCGTCGTAATAGATCCTAAAGCCCTGCTAGAGGAAATCTCGCTGCTCGAAAAACACGGCATCAAAGTGTCAGGACGCCTGTACATAAGTCATAACGCGCACCTGATTATGCCTTATCATAAACTGCTCGATTCGATAAGCGAGTCAGGTAAGACCAAGATAGGTACAACGGGACGCGGTATCGGACCCTGCTACATCGATAAATATGCACGCAAGGGCATACGCATCGTAGATTTGCTGGATAAGGAAATTCTGGCGGCCAAGATCAGGGAAAATCTGGACGAAAAGAATAACCTTCTGACAAAAGTCTACGGCTATGAACAGCTCGATGTAGAGGCGATCATAAAAGAGTACCTTGAGTTCGACAAAGCCATCGATCCGTATATCAAGGATGTCCCCGCATTCCTCAATAATGCCGCTTCGGAGGGTAAAACCATACTGCTCGAAGGAGCACAGGGTGCACTCCTGGATATAGACCACGGTACATATCCTTTTGTAACTTCGTCTTCTCCGACTTCCGGCGGTGCCTGCACGGGTACCGGACTGCCTCCGACAAAAATCGATTCGGTTATCGGCATAGTTAAAGCCTATACCACCAGAGTCGGCAACGGACCATTCCCTACGGAACTGACAGACGATGACGGCGAGAAACTCAGGAAAATTGGCGCCGAATTCGGTGCTACTACCGGACGTCCGCGCAGATGCGGCTGGTTTGACGCTTTCCTGGTGAAGTATTCAACCATGATAAACGGAATCGATCACGCGGCAATTACAAAGCTGGACGTGCTGAGCGAATTTGATGAAATCAAGGTGTGTACCGGCTATGAGATAGACGGCAAAATGCTGAAGTCATTCCCTACTGAAGCCAGCCAGCTCGACCTGGTAAAGCCGGTGTACAAAGTGTTCCCGGGATGGAAACAGAACATCGCATCGATCAGGGACTATTCCGAGCTGCCTGCTGCAACCAGAAATTATCTGGATTTTATTTCAGAGTTCTGCGGCTTCAGCATAAAACTGGTCTCGGTCGGACCTAAACGCGAAGAAACAATAATACTCGGCTAAGCTGAATACGCTGCCTGATTCTTGCGTATACCGCTGAGCTGCCTGCCGGCAGAAACTGATGCCGCAGACACAGTATTGCCCTGTGCATACTCAGTCTAAGCCTGTGTGCCCTGAACTGAGTATGCATAGATTTTTTATTCCACTGCCATTTTGCTTATTATGTGTTAGATTTCCATTTTCATCTATTTTTTGTGGATCTATGAAATTTAATGGCGGACCCAATACAATAAACCTGAAGATCATACTGCTCGTTTTTGCTCTTGCAATTTCAACCGGCACGCTGCTCTATACCCATTCCCTTGTTCAGAAACTGCAGGCAAAAGAAAAGCAGATGGTTAAACTCTATGCAAAAAGCCTCGAATACCTTGCTAACGTAGACGATCCGACCACTAATCTTACGTTCATTTTTGAAAACATAATTAAGCCCATTGATTTTCCACTCGTACTTACCGATCAGAACAACAAGGTTAACCTGCGCAATAAATCCGGATACAGAAACATAACCCTGGATTCAACACTCTCTATTGAAGAGCAGGAAATGCAGCTGGCGCGGAAAATTCAGGAACTCGACGAGATCAATCCCCCAATCCCCGTGGTTTACGCCGACTCCATAGTATTCGGTAAAATACACTATGGTGACAGCGACCTGATACACCAGCTTAGAAATTATCCATACCTCCAGATACTCTTTGCTGCCATGTTCATACTGATCGGATACATAAGTTTCAGCTATATAAAGAGAAATGAACAAAGCAATATCTGGGTAGGTATGGCCAAAGAGGCAGCGCACCAGCTGGGAACACCAATATCGAGCCTTATGGGCTGGTCTGAAATACTGAAGCTAACACACGAAAATCCGGACAAGGTACTGGACATATCGGAGGAAATAAACAATGACCTGCAGAGACTGAATAAAATAACCCACCGCTTCTCAAAAATCGGCTCACAGCCTGAACTAAAGGTGACTAACGTCTACGAGGTAATAGAAAGGACGGTCAATTATTTCAGAAGGCGGCTCCCTCAGATCGGCAAGAACGTGGAGATCACTATTGACGGAAATGAGAACATCTGCACGATGCTGAATGCGGGACTGTTCGAATGGGTTCTGGAAAACCTGATCAAAAATGCACTGGATGCCATAGAAGCAAAGAAGGGGAAAATTTCGTTCTACCTGTATGAAAATGCAAAAAATATAGAACTCGAGGTAAAAGATACAGGCAAGGGAATTGACCTGAAAAGACGCAAGGATATTTTCAGACCCGGCTACAGCACCAAGCGCCGCGGCTGGGGACTTGGTCTGAGCCTGTCGAAAAGAATAGTCGAAGAATATCACCGCGGCAAGATATTCGTCAAGACATCGGGTCCCGAAGGCACTACGTTCAAGATCATTTTGATAAAAACGGATACAAACAGCTTATAATCATGAGCCGTTCATCCGGAAATCACATTTAATAATTGAGGGGTGTCCATAATATAGTCATTGCTGATATACTCATATGAACCCACACTGTCTCCCCCCGTATTGGACGGGGGATGTGTGCCGCCTCATCAATTCAGAATTCAAAATTTATAATTCAAAATTAGTTTATTGTCAGCTCATCTCAAGCATACGCTCTATTGGCTTCAGCGCGCGCTGACGCAGCGACTCTTCCATTTCTATGCGCGGCGACCTGTCTTTCATGCAGTTATACAGTTTGGCTAGAGTATTCTTTTTCATGTAGGGACAGTTGTTGCAGCTGCATGTGTTATCCTCAGGAGGAGCAGGTATGAACAACTTATGCGGCATCAGTTTCTGCATCTGGTGTATTATACCCGTTTCCGTCACTACAATGAACTCATTGCTCTCATCCTCCTGAACAAATTTCAGAAGCCGGCTGGTCGAGCCAATTACATCGGCATGACGCAGTATATGTTCCTCGCATTCGGGATGCGCGATTATTTTTGCGCCGGGGTGCTTAACCTTTAGTGCTATAATTTTCTTTTCAGAGAATGTTTCGTGTACTATGCACGAACCGTCCCAAAGCAGCATCTCCCTGCCGGTTTTCTTCATCAGATAACGTCCCAGATTCCTGTCCGGAGAAAACAGTATCGGCTTGTCTGCGGGTATCTGAGAGATAAGCTTTTCGGCGTTGCTCGATGTGCAGATAATGTCACTCAGCGCCTTTACTTCTGCAGTACAGTTTATATATGTGATGGCCAAGTGATCCGGGTGCTGACGCCTGAATTCACTGAAGCTTCCGGCAGGACAGCTGTCAGCCAGAGAACAACCGGCTTCCAGGTCAGGCAGCAGTACAAGCTTGTCAGGATTCAGTATTTTTGCAGTTTCGGCCATAAAATGGACACCCGCAAAGACAATAACATCCGCCTGGGTTTCCTTTGCCCTTCGGGCCAGTTCCAGACTGTCACCTATATAATCTGCAATATCCTGTATTTCCGGTTCCTGATAATAGTGAGCCAGAATTACAGCATTCATCTCCTGCTTCAGTCTTTTAATCTCACTTTCATAATCTGTTTCTGTATATGTATTTTCGTTTATGTCAGTGTTCACCATTTCTTTCAGCCTTTCAAAAAATAATTTTGATAATACCACGTACAAATCTACGCTTAATACTCACCTATTTCAAGCTAAAATCAATTCATGCATTCTCTTTGCTCCGGAAGCCATTACTGCACTACAGATTATTTCGGACAAATTTCTCTTATATTCAGGAATTATTTCTCATTGATTTCTCAAATATTGAATTTTTGAATTTAAACTATACAAAATTCAAATAAATTGTCTGCTTTTTAGCGTGGCATGGATATTGAATATATATTAGTGCTGCCAATGGCAGCAACATAGTTTCTCATCCCTCCTTTAAATGACAAACTATCTGCCGTGGTTGTGCCCTCTTCCACGGCAGTTTTATTTTAAACCAATTTCGCATTTTTCGGTATAGCAGACAAGTATTGCAGTTACCGGAATTAGACCAAATCGAGAGGTTTCCCAGAGCCTGATTTACTCAGGTGACCCAAAAGTGGACGGTAATATTAGCCATAAGTCTAATATTGTGCATTTTGTCAGGCCGGACTGTATGCCCGGCCTGATATTCTGCAAAGAGTTGTTTCTATCTTATCAGTACCATTTTCCTGGCTTTTAAAAACCGTCCGGAAGATGATGAAGTGGTGAGCCGGTAAATATATATTCCGCTGGCGAAATTTCCCGCATTCCAGTTCACATTGTATGTGCCCGGATCGCACTTTTCATTCAGCAGAGTGGCTACTTTTTCTCCCAGCGTGTTGAATACCTCCAGGACCACCGCTGCCTCCTCAGGAACATCGAAATTTATCAGTGTCGAAGGATTGAACGGATTCGGGTAATTCTGTCTGAGAGCAAAGACAAGAGGTACTTTCACAGAAATTCCTACAGTACTGCTGTAAGAATAAGACCCGTCGTTGTCGATCATTTTCAGGCGGTAAGAATATTCGCCGCATTCGCTCAGTGTGTCGGACAGGGAATAAGTGGTCATTTTATTTGTATTGCCGTTACTGCCTAAGAATTTAATCGTATGCCATTCACCATTCTCCTGTCCCTGTAGTGTTCCATCCGGATAGTTCTTTCTTTTTTGTACTTCGAAGCCGTACGAGTTGACTTCTGTCTGAGTAATCCATTTAAGTTTTACCACCGCCCCTTTTAGTTCAGATGTAAATGAAGACAGTTCGACAGGAAGAGGGCTATCTGAACTGCTGACAGTGAATACCGAAAATGAATTTACCGTGACCGAGGCACTGTGAGAGGACATGTCAGCATTGCTTCCGGCAGTTACCCAGTTCAGTCCCCCATCGCTGCTCTTCCAGACCTGAGCCGATGTCAGTAAATTCCCGTTATCATCATCGCTGTTCCAGCTGAGGGTAATCTCGCGTCCTTCTGACGGAGGATTTGCAGATGTTATAGTCCATGTTCTGTTTATGCCGTTTTTGCCTGAATATGCTGCAGCGCTGCCAGGACCGGACTTCCTGACAACAGACACCGTACCGAGGTCATTTGTTCCGGCTGCAAATACCACTCCTGTTCCGCACATATCCGAAGATGACAGTCCGACCGGGCGGCTGGCAATAACGGTTCCGATAACATAGCTGCCCGGTTTTTCACCTGTAAGCGTAGCACTGGAAGACAGTGTAATCGTATTGCTTCCGGTAAATATATTTCCGTTTTCAGTACATACACGTCCTGAAACCGCAAGAGAGCCTCCGAGTGTAAGTCCTTCGGAATTATTTATCCTGAGGTAATCAATTCTTGTATCGGCACCTGCGCCCGGCAGATACTGCTGCGGTGCTGTGCCGCCAAAAACCACTTCCCTGTAATTCGAATTGAATGTGCCGTTATTAACAAGATTTCCCCTTATCACAATATCAGCACCTCCTGCATCAGACAGTATTACAGTGCATCCGTTATCAATCGTCAGATTTCCGTTGATCAGCCTGGCTGCATTTCCCGACAATCTCAGTATAGTACCGGAGTTTTCAACTCTGATATTCCGGGGTACTCCCGGTTTTGTATAATCAGTCTGCATACTCCATTCATTGCCCGGCATAACGCTGCCTCCTGTCTGATATACCAGTTCAGAAGAACTGCCGTAGAGAGGTGCAGCAACGCCTTCAGTTAGTTCTACAGAACCGCCCTGTGCTATCTGCAGTTTACCATTGATCACAGTACCGGATGAAAAGCTGGTCGCACCATGAAGTATCAGGTCATTGAACTCAGCGGCTCCTGACACAGATCCAGCGCCAAGAAATTCAACTGTCCCGGCTGAAGCTGTAAAAACGCCGTGGTTTTCGATTGTGCCGTTTCCTGAGATAATGAGTTTCTGACCATTCAGATTCAGTCCGCTGCCCTCAGAGATCAGTACCGAGCTGATCATAGTTTCCTGGCTTAATGTGAGAGTCTGACTGCTTAATATTTCCACTTCATCCAGATTTCCGGGTACTGTTCCACCCTGCCAGCTTGCAGATTCCTTCCAGTCACCGCCGGTACCGGCTGGTACAAACTTCACTTTGTAGCTGAAACAGTTATCGCCTTCTGTCCAGTTTGTCTGATATTGCGAAGAAACACCTTCAGTGCCCGCAATGCGCCCGAAACTGTTGGTCAGCGCGTCATTGGAAATAAAAAACGCGTATTTAACAGTTGTGCCGGCATTATTGACTGCCGATGGAATTGTGGCATAGAACCATCTGGTATTCCCGCTGTATTTGGAGAAAGCCGCCTCAACAGCTGTTCCGTTTGTCATGGATGGAACACTTGCGTCAGTCGTATAGACCATATATATTTTTTTACCGGAGGTCTCAAAATTGAAAGCAGCGTACAGATCAGCATCGCTGCCTGGCAGTATGCCCGAGCTAGCTTTACCGGTACTAGCTGCATTCTGCCTGTAGTTTGGGTTAACGGTATAGCTGTGAGGGTGTGTGCCATCCTTATATCCTAGGCTGTTTTCCGGATAGTGTCCGGATTCGCCAGGAGCATCGAGACTCAGTGATTCCGGTACATATATGGAATACGAATCCGGGGCAATGCTCAACAGTACCCTGCCGTCAGCAGCAACTGTAGGTCTGCTGGTGCTGTTCCCGGTTATATCATACAGAGTCTGTCCTTTCCATTTCTGTGAAGTTACCCAAACGCTTATGGTATATGAGGAATGTTTGTTGAGAGCAAGAATAACACCGTTGCCGTTATAGTCATTTGAAGTACCGGTTCTCTGTATAACAAGTACATGTTTAGCATCTTCCGAAGCATTTCCGGTCCAGTACGGAGCCTGGTACTGGCCGCTGCCGTCTGTAAAGGCAGTCAGTGTATACATATTGCCGCAGACAAATGCTTTTCTGATCCTTATAAGTTTTTCGATCCTGCTTCTGAGCCCGTAATAGAAGAAGTCACGCCACCATATGGTTGCCAGTCCGGGTGTAGTCAGCATATGCGCATAGGCGATCATCTTATGGTTGATGATGGGATGGTGGTCACTGGCCGTAGTGCTGCCGGTATAGTCATTGCGGTCAAAGTCGTGGTTTTCAACGAATGTAACGATGCTGCCCCAGTTAACACCGTTATAGGTGCATAGTCCGCTGTTGTTCCAGGTTCTTATGTCGTAGCTGTCATTGTTATCCGAAAGATCCTTATATGCAAAATGGATATTAAAATCGAACACTGCAGGAAGATGCGTGGTACCGCTCATTTTATCGAGCCAGTTTTTTAGTCTGCCGCGGTCGCCGTCGTAGAGTTCACCGACATAGAATTTCCCATTCATATTGGTACTGTTGCACCATCTTGTCAGATAATCAGGGTGAATACCCTTTACAAAGTCGAATCGGTAACCGTCAAATCCAGCAGTTTCCGTAAGCCAGTTTCCCCAAACGATAAGAGAATCTCCGAACGGGAGGTTATTGTATGAATTATCGTGCAGTGCATTGTCGTAAGCGAAATAGTTCGTATAGAGAGTATAATAATCCCACTGAGGTCCACCGAAATCAGAAACATTATCAGGATTCACAATAGAATTAGGGTAGAAGTATTCATCGCCGTCGGTCCAGGCAATGCGTTTTGAACCATTGGTCATGGGGAATGAAGTCCATGTTTTCCCCGTTCCGCTTTCAGTGGTCAGATAGCCGTATTTTGTATTCACGTTATCTTCGGTGATTCCGCCTGAGCGGTGGTTGAGCACAATGTCGGCGTATACTTTTATTCCGTTTCTGTGATACGCACCGACGGCTTTCAGTAATCCCTGCTGTGTGCCGTAGCGGGTAGGGATGTATGCTCCGATGCCCGAAGTTGAATTTCCCCCATGGCTGTCGAACCGGCCGAGGTCATAATAGTCATACGGTGTATAGCCCACGTCATACCCGCCGTTGGCGCCCTTGTAAACCGGAGGGAACCAGATCGCGTCAAATCCCAGCTGTCCCAGAGTTTCAGCCTGGCGTGATAGTGAATCATACCAAACACCTCCCGGTATAACATCCCAGTAGAATCCCTGCATCATTACGCCATCCTGGGCATTTATCCGTGCGGGATACAAATACATAAGGAGCAAGAAAACTGCAATGAAGAACCTGTACTTACTGTCTGCCATTATTTAGTTTCCTCCGGCCGCCTCCAGACTGTGTCAATACTACACGTCAGCTGTAAGAGCGGCGATATAATTTGTACTAAAAAAACATGTAACTATCCGGAAATTGGAAGTCCGAATATAATGAACTTTATCAAATTTATAAACAGTGGCTTCCAACGCGGTCTGCAAACTTTTCACTTACATAAGTGATTTATTTTTAGTAAGTTAAGATTTGTTTAAATATAATATGAAAATCACACGGACTGTTAAAACTATATGAATAACATACACAGACCCTCCTGGGATGATTATTTCCTGAAACTTGCGATGCTGGTCTCCGAAAGGTCCACCTGCCCGCGCATGCACTGCGGCTGCGTACTGGTGCGCGACAAAAGAATACTGTCGACCGGCTATAATGGTTCAATACCCGGAGGCGAGCACTGCGAAGACGCCGGCTGCCTGGTTGTGGACAATCACTGCGTAAGGACGATACACGCAGAAATGAACGCAATACTGCAGTGTTCATCGCATGGAATACCCACCGCAGGTGCAACTGCTTATGTTACCAACATGCCGTGCACAAACTGTGCAAAGGCGCTCATCGCAGCAGGTATCAGGGAGATAGTCATATTTTCGGATTATCATGATACGCTGGCCGAGGATTTCTTTGAGAAAGCAGGCATATGCATAAGAAGGCTGGAAGTGCCTGTTACGGAAATCTTCTATGACCTGAAGAATTATACTTCGGCCCGCAAGACCGAGAAAAGCAGATAGAGAACTGCACAAATAACTGTAAGTCAAACAAAAGTATATATTTTGTCATGCCGTCCAAGGAATTATTAAAAAAATACAACAACCCGAACAATTTTTTCAACAGGGATCTAAGCTGGCTGGAGTTCAACAGACGGGTTCTTGAGGAAGCACTCAATCCTAACCTGCCGCTGCTCGAAAAAGTCAAATTTATCTCCATCTTCAGTTCGAACCTGGATGAATTTTATATGATCCGTGTAGCCGGCCTGAAGGAGCAGGTACTTGCAAGAGTCATTGAGCCGACAATAGACGGGCTTACACCTCAGCAGCAGCTGCGCAAGATAGAAAAGGAAGTTCAGCCGATGCTCTCGACAGTACGCGAGCTGTGGCTGAATCAGGTGGTCCCAGAGCTGAAGAAGTATAATATCCACATACTAGGGATCAATGACCTGTCGGCAAGGGATCAGAAAATACTGAATGAATATTTCAAGAAGGAAATATTTCCTATTCTTACCCCGCTGGCATTCGACCCGGGGCGTCCTTTCCCCTACATATCAAACCTGAGTCTGAGCCTGGCAGTGGTAGTACGGAAACCCAACGGAGAAAAGCACTTTGCACGCGTGAAGGTACCGAGCATACTGTCGCGGCTGATGCAGATCGACACGATCATCAACAGCGACAGGAAGAAATCCGCTCCGCAGGGTCATGCTAAGTTCATATGGGTTGGCGATCTCATTATCAACAACCTGCATCTGCTGTTTCCGGGAATGGAAATTCTTGAAGCACACCGCTTCAGAATTACACGTGACACGGATATTGAACTGCAGGAAGACGAAGCCGATGATCTGCTCGAGGTGATAGAGGAAAATATCCGGCAGCGCCGTTTCGGGTCTGTCGTCAGGCTTGAAGTCGCAAAAGAGATGCCCGAGTTCATGATAGACACGCTGATGGAAAACCTGCAGATCTCGCGCGAAGATATACACATAATAAACGGACCTCTCGGGCTGAGCGATGTAATGAAGCTCTACGAGCTGCCCTACCATAACCTTAAGGAAAAACCGCACTACCCGGTGATCCCCCGGATATTTGAAGAGGAAGGCACCATTTTCAACCTTATCCGGCAGCGCGACGTAATGATACATCATCCGTACCATTCGTTTTCTCCGGTCATAGATTTTATCAAGACTGCTTCTAAGGATCCGGATGTACTTGCCATCAAGCAGACACTTTACCGTGTAGGGGCAAATTCCCCGGTAGTCAAGTGCCTGATAGAGGCAGCCGAAGCCGGCAAGCAGGTCGCAGTACTGGTAGAACTGAAGGCCCGGTTTGACGAGGAGAACAATATCTACTGGGCACGCGAACTTGAGAAAGTAGGCGTTCACGTGGTCTACGGACTCGTCGGTCTGAAAACTCACGCTAAAATGACGCTTGTCGTGCGCAAGGAAGTTGACGGTGTAAAGCGCTACGTGCACCTTGGAACCGGCAACTACAATTCTGTTACGGCCAAGATATATACCGATCTGGGACTTTTTACTGCAAATGAGGAGATCTGCTCGGATGTTTCCGAAGTATTCAATTTCCTCACCGGTTATTCCGGACAGAAGGATTTCAGAAAGCTGTTGGTAGCCCCGATCAATATGAAGGAAAAATTCCTGAAGCTGATACTGCGCGAAATAGACAACATAAAGGGCGGCGGCAAGGGTTATCTGATGTTCAAAATGAACTCTCTGGTCGATCCGGTCCTGATTTCTGCACTATATGAAGCATCAAACTGCGGTGTCAAAATTGATCTGATAATAAGGGGTATATGCTGTCTTGTACCGGGTGTACCCGGATTATCTGAAAACATTCGCGTCATCAGCATAGTCGGACGCTATCTGGAACACAGCCGGGCGTATTATTTTTACAATAACGGAAAAGAAGATATTTATCTCTCTAGTGCTGATCTGATGCCCAGAAATCTGGACAGGCGTGTGGAAATTGCGTTTCCCATTGAAACCCCGGAATTAAAACAGTATCTTATTGATACTCTGTTCCATATCATGCTGAAAGACAACGTAAAGGCCAGACAGCTGATGCCGAACGGCAAGTATATTATACCGCCGGTCGAGGATGGAGTGAAAAAGGTGAATTCCCAGGACTGGCTGATGAGTAATGCGGTAAAGGAAAATCTCAGGCAGCCAAAGGTGACCAAAATTATTCATGAAAAACCTGAATAATAGAACATAATATTATTATTTTTGTATATAACTTTTTGGAGGAACCGTGTCAGTAATTACTGCACAGAATATATATAATGCGCTAAAAAATGTGTATGATCCCGATTTGCGCAGGGATCTAGTTACTCTCAACATGATCAAGAACCTGGAGATTAAAGGAAGCGATGTCAGCTTTGATGTCGAACTTACTACTCCGGCTTGTCCCTTAAAGGACAAGATAAAGGATGACTGTATAAATGCACTGAAGAAAGAAGTTTCAGGTATTGGGAATATATCGGTCAATATGACCTCGTCCATTAAAGCTCACCGCGATCCTGCCCGTGAGGCAATAATGCCGGGTGTAAAAAATACGATTGCTGTTGCAAGCGGAAAAGGCGGTGTGGGTAAGAGCACTGTAGCTGTGAATATTGCTGTTGCTCTGGCACAGCAGGGAGCCCGTGTCGGACTCCTCGACGCTGATATATACGGCCCAAGTATTCCGCTGATGCTGGGAATAAACGACAAACCTCAGATATTCCAGGATGCCCAGACTCAGAAAATGCTGCCGCTGGAAAAGTACGGAATAAAAATAATGTCCATTGGTTTTATGATAGATGAGAACATGCCGGTAATATGGCGCGGACCAATGGCCTCCGGAGCCCTGAAACAGTTCATGTCCGACGTACACTGGGGTGAACTGGATTATCTGGTATTCGACATGCCTCCTGGAACCGGCGACATTCAGCTGACACTGGTACAGACAATACCGCTGAGCGGTGCAGTTATTGTAACCACACCGCAGGATGTTTCCCTGATCGACGCCCGCAAGGGACTGAAGATGTTTTCCCGCGTAAACGTTCCGCTGCTCGGAATAGTCGAGAACATGAGCTATTTTGTGGCCCCCGATACCGGCATAAAGTATGACATATTCGGTACAGGCGGAGGCAATAGGCTTGCAGAGGAAAACAACCTGCCGTTTTTGGGCGGCATTCCTATCGATCCGCGCATCAGGATAGGCGGAGACAAGGGTACCCCGGTAATCTATGATGCACCAGGTTCAGAGCATGCCGGTGCAATAGTTTCAATATCGCAGAATATGGCTGCACAGCTCTCAAAAGTAAATGAGGAACGTGCCGGCAGAAAAGTCAACATAATTCTGGACGAGAACTGAATTACTCCGGATGAGAATCCGGACCGGGCCGTGCAGTCCGCGGCTTTCCGGCTGCAGAAAGAAAGATATAAAATAGTTTTGCATTGGATCAGGAACATAAAATAAATCAGGTAATAAAATGGAAGAAAAAGTATTAAAGGCACTGGAATCCATCAGACCATATCTTCAGGCAGACGGCGGAGACGTGGAACTGGTCAGGGTGACAGAGGAAGGAATTGTTGAAGTAAAGCTGACCGGCGCCTGCGGCCACTGCCCGATGTCGCAGATGACTCTGCGTGCGGGCGTTGAACGGGCACTTATACGCGAAGTACCCGGCATACGCAGGGTAGAAGCTGTCAATCAGGATTAGTGCTGATTTTGGTGTTTTTTAGTTTATTCTTTATAACAAATTCAAGGGAAAATAAATGCGCAAGAAAGTTATTGCCGGCAACTGGAAAATGAATAATGACATTCCGGCATCTGAAAAACTTATTTCAGAAATTAAAGAACAATTATCCGCAATTAGTACGGACGCAGTTGTAATAGTATGCCCTCCTTTCGTTTCATTGTCAAAGGCAAGCGAACTGCTGAAAGGAAGCCAGATTAAACTGGGCGCACAGAACATGTATTTCGAGGATAACGGTGCATATACGGGCGAAGTTTCTGCTTCCATGCTGAAGAGCGCCGGCTGCGAATATGTAATTCTGGGTCACTCAGAAAGAAGAAGCATATTCATGGAGTCAGACGAAGTAATTAACAAGAAGGTCAAAAAGGCTATCTCCGCAGGTCTGAAACCCATTTTCTGCGTAGGTGAAACACTCCAGGAAAGAGAAGAAGGCATAATGGAAAATGTTATCACCACACAGGTTACCGGGGGACTTAAGGACATAAGTGCCGAAGAGCTGAAGACGGTAATAGTTGCATACGAACCGGTATGGGCCATAGGAACGGGCAAAGTTGCTACTCCTGCCCAGGCTGAAGAGGTACACAGCATTATAAGAAAACTCATTGCTCAGCTCTACAACCAGGAAGCTGCAGAAAACATCATCATACAGTACGGCGGCAGCGTGAAACCTGATAATTCTGCCGAACTGCTTTCTCAGCCCGATATAGACGGTGCACTTGTAGGCGGAGCATGCCTGAAGGCTGATTCGTTTGCCGGTATCATCAAATCCGCATAACCCTTTATTTTTCAAAGCCTTCCGGATATTTGCCGGAAGGCTTTTGTACCATACCGACAGGGGCTTTTATATTGATTTCCCACCTATTATTTAGTATCTTTAGTGTTCTTATTTTCTCATTACTTTTGACCAGAAATGAATAATAAAACTTTTTTATCCGTATTGTTCTTACTGTTCCTGTTTTCTGCCTCCTCTTTCCCGCAGGTAATAATAAAAGAATTACCACAGAAACAGGCCAATAATGACGACCTGATGGTTTCACAATCCAGCAGCACCAGGAAAGCCACTGCTCTGGATGGCGTATGGAATGTTTATTATCCGGGAAACAAGGATAAAAAGATTTCCGTGACAGTGCCCTCAAGCTTTACAGGCAAAGACGAGATTGTCATGGAGAAAGAGTTGAAATTTTCTGAACAGCAGCTCTCTTCATATAATTACCAGATATATTTTCTGGGTGTAAACTATTCATCGGAGATAAGTCTCAACGGCTATGTGATCTATAAGCATCCGGGCGGAGAATTTCCGTTCAGGGTTGACCTGCCCCGCGACCTTCTGAAGACCAAAAGGAAAAACATACTTACTGTCCGTCTGCTTCACAAATACGATTCCGAATCAACTATCCCGGTCAAACAGCGTTTCCTTTTCGGACGCGAAAACGGCGGAATATTCAGGAATGTTTACCTGCTGCAGCTTCCGAAGTCATTCATTTCAAATATGGAAGTCTCTGTAGGCCTGAGCAGTCAGCAGAGAGCATCGCTGAGTGTTTCAGCCGGTATAGAAACCAGGGGTACAGAGAGCAGGAACGACTCATCTTCGTCAAACGGGTTCAGGTTCAGAATAAAACTCATCAGTCCTGAAGGCAGCGATGTATTTTCCAGCGGCAGTCCGGATTTTTTGCTGAATTCCAAGAGAGACAAACAGTTCAGCCAGTCGTTTACAGTAAATAATCCCGTCCTCTGGGCCCCGCGCTTTCCGCAATCGTATAAACTCTATATACAGCTTTTCAGGGGTGAAACCCTTATAGACGAGATATCCCAACCCGTTGCTTTCTTTTCGCTGAATTCAAACGGCGGCAGCAAACTGACGCTCAACGGTGAACAGTTCCTGCTGAACGGGGTTACATACATGCAGTCTTACTACGAGTACGACAACCTGTTATCCTACTCCAGGATGCGGGCAGACATAAAACTTATTAAGGAACTGGGTTTCAACGCCGTCAGGTTTGCCAAGTCTGTGCCCCACCCGTTCCTGCTTGAACTCTGCAGGGAATACGGACTACTGGCGTTTGTCGAACTGCCTATAGGTTCGATACCATCTCAGATCGCAGATAAGCCGAGTTTTATTGAACGCTCAAGAAGTTATCTTGTTCAGTTCCTGAAAAATTACTCATCCTCAGCGGCCGTAGCTGCAATAGGCCTGGGCAGTTCTTATATACCTGGCGATCCTGCACATATGGAACTATTGCGGAAACTTGCCGGATATGTAAAGAACAACTCGAATAAAATGACATTTGCATCATTTGCGGGCACCGCAATAAAGCCTGTCAGCGATATTGATTTCTATGGAGTTGAGATTTTCAACAGACCAGTTCAGGATTATACCGATGATTACCTGAGACTGGAGAGTTCACTGGGACGCGGACGCGTATTTATCAGCGAAGCGACATATTCCACTTATACCGGAAGCTCGAACGGATACCTGAACAGTTTTTCGTACGAAGCCCAGGCAAAATTTTTCTCCGATCTGCTCGACTTTACCTGGTCCAACAAAACATCGGGATATTTCATTAATTCCATGTTCGACTACCGCGGCGCCTATACTTCGCTTTCGGCAGGTTACGATTCACAAAACCTTTACCGCATAGGGATTCTGGGAGAAGACAGACAGATCAACCGTCTCAGCTACAAGGTCATATACTCTAAGCTTCATGATGGCGAGAGGGTTACAATACCGATAGGCAGCAGGAAAGACGATTCGCCGATAGCCTTTATACTTCTCGGCGTAGTACTGGCGCTGCTCATGGGGTTATTCATAAATGCCAGAAAAAAATTCCGTGAAGATGCAACACGTGCCCTTCTGCGGCCTTACAATTTTTTTGCAGATATCAGGGATCAGCGGCTTTTGTCAGGGTTCCACTCCAATTTCCTGATGGTAATTCTTTCTGTCTGTTCGGCACTGCTACAGGTCAACCTGCTGTATTATTACAGGTCAAATATTCTTTTTGAAAAACTACTGCTGTCGTTTGGCAGCACAAAGCTGATGCATCTTATATCTTATCTGGCTTGGACGCCCAGTCAGGCGCTTTTATGGCTTACGCTGTCGTCAATGGTATTTTTCTTCAATGCAAGTTTCATAGTAAAAATAGCTTCGCTGTTTATCAAGAATAAGGTACATTTCTCGAGTATCTACTTTGCCATAGTATGGGCATTCCTTCCGCTCGTTCTTATGCTGCCCATGGGACTTGTACTCTACAAGGTATTGAGCGCAGATGTTCTTACTTACTATATATTGTTTGCACTTTTAATCTTCACGCTCTGGATATTCTACCGTCTTATGAAGGGTATTTATGTTATACTTGATGTAAACCCTGCTCCTGTTTATCTTTACAGCGTTGGATTTATCATGTTCTGTATACTGGTGATAATGGTATATACACAGTTGAGCGAATCGACACTATATTATATCTCAAATGCATTTGAGCAGTATAAAATGATGTAGTTCCGTTTGCTTTCAAATTTGTAGCTAATTTTCAGGAGCATTATTTAGTTGTACTTATCAAAATTAGAATTATTCGGCTTTAAATCCTTTGCACACAAGACGGTTGTCAACTTCAACAAGGGTGTAACAGCTATTGTGGGTCCGAACGGCTGCGGCAAGACAAATATCGTCGATGCCCTACGCTGGTGCCTCGGCGAGCAGAAGAGCAGTACACTCAGAAGTGACAAGATGGAGAACGTTATTTTTAACGGAACCCAGAATAAAAAACCGATGGGTATGGCAGAGGTTTCGCTCACTCTTGTCAATGACAACGGTGTGCTTCCTACCGAATATTCTGAAGTTACAATTACGAGAAGAATTTTCCGCTCCGGTGAAAGTGAGTATCTGTTAAACCGCAACATTTGCCGCCTGAAAGATATAACTAACCTCTTTATGGATACTGGAATGAGCACAAATGCTTATTCCGTTATCGAGCTCAAGATGGTCGAAAACATACTGAGCAACAAGGCTGATGAAAGAAGGAATATGTTCGAGGAGGCAGCGGGCGTAAACAAATACAAGCTGCGCCGCCGTATCACACTCAAGAAACTTGAAGAGGTCAGGAAAGACCTCACACGCGTAAACGATATTGTATCTGAAGTTGAAAAGAAAGTAAATTCGCTCGAGCGGCAGGCAAAGAAAGCCGACAAATATAATAAGCTTACCTCTATACTGCGCGAACAGGAACTCGACCTGGCACACCGGGAATATTTTCTGCATAATGCCAGACGCGATGACCTGAAAATTCGCAAAGACGAAGCGTCGGGCAGCAAAATACGCATCGAGAGCGAAGTCAGACGCCTAGACGACGAACTGGTGGTTTTCAGAGAGGAGATCTCCAGAATTGAAAATGAACTGAAGGATAAACGGCGCGAAATTTCCATTCAGACAGAAAAGATCCATTCCGTCGAAAACAGAATATCTGTCGCAGAAGAAAGACGCAAATCTCTCGAAAAGAACCTGGGTCGCTACAAACAGGAACTCGAAGAACTGCATATGCAGAGCGAGGACAATGAGGACCTTATTGTTGAAACACAGGATAAGATTTCCGTTACCGCACGCACTCTTCAGCTCAAGGAAAGCGGCATCGAGGAGAGTAACCAGGCTCTCAATGACAGAAAAACCTGCCTTGAGGAAAAGAAAGCACAGCTTAAGGAACACCGCGACAGCATATTCATCAAGTTTAAGGATATAACCAACAAGGAAAATCAGCTCCAGAACCTGAAAAAGTCGCTGGACAATACGGCAAAGACGATCGATAAACTGAAATCGCGCCTTACTTCTCTTTCGGAACACCAGAGCGGTCTGCTGGAACGCCTGGAAAAGTCTGAGGCTGAGAAATCCGAAGCGGAAGAGAAACTCAGAACTGCCGAGAGGAACTATCACCTGAAGCAGAACGAGAAAGAAGAGCTGGAAAAACAGCTGAACCAGCTGCGCGAAAAAGAACTCGAGGAAAAAAATCAGATCAATAATATAAAAAATAAGATCGATTTCCTCCAGACACTGCTCAATAACCTCGAAGGTGTTTCGAAGGGTTCGAAGAAACTGATAGAAAACGTAGACTGGACCGCAAAGGAGAAAACACTGCTTGCCGACGTCGGCGATGCAGATGATAAATACCGCTTTGCACTTGAAGCTGCACTGAAAGTCGTGCTGAATAACCTTCTGCTCGAGACAGTAGACGACCTGAAAAATGCCGTATCCTTCCTGAAAGATAACGATCTGGGCAAGGCTTCTTTCTACGTCCTTTCTTTGAAGAAACCTGAAAAGAAGACGCTGCTAAAACGATATCTGGATTATAATACGAAAAAGATCCGTAAAAAGATCGAGGCCGAGAGCCTGTTCATGGGCTGGGCTGAGCAATTCATTCAGACTGAAGACCGCTGGCGCCCGTATTTCAGCAAGGTGCTGAACAATATAATTATTGTCAGCGATCTTGACTCGGCTCTTCAGCTCAACAGTCTCTACCCCGGCTATTCGTTTGCAACTCTGGGCGGTGATTACCTGCACGAAACGGGTATTGTGGAAGCAGGCGCAGAGCAGAAACTCGATGACACCCTCTTTGGCCGCAGACAGATGCTCGAAAACCTAAAGTCGGAATACCCGGCATTCGAACAGCGACTCGGACAACTGATGGATGAAATTTCCTCGACCGAATCTGCACTGGCTGAGATCAACCTGAAAGAGCTCGCCGACCAGAGCAGAACGGCCCTGAACGACCTGGCAGGTATTGAAAAACAGATCGCTCAGTATGAATTTGAGAAAAAAAAATATGCCGACGAAATAGATAAAATTAATTCCGAGATCTCCGAACACCTAAATCATTCGGCTGAAACCGAAAGTGAATACGGAAAGAATCAGCTGGAGCTGGAGGAATACCGCCAGATTCGCCGGCAGGCAGATGAAGAACTCGCTGCATTTGAAGCAGAGGTCAAAAACCATGAATTCGATTATTCTCAGGCTCTGTCTGCCAGCAATCAGCTGAAGCTCGAACTGGAACGACTGAAGGGAGAAAAAAAGAATCTGGAGAATTCCGTAGAACGCGCAGAACAGTCACGAATCACCATCAAGCGTTCTATTGAAAAACGCGAGACTGATATCACCTCCACTTCGGAGGAAATAATTGCACTGACTAATGAGATAGAAGACAAACAGTTCGATCTGGATGATCTGAGAGACGACAAGCGCAAACTCGTTGCCGTTGAAACCGAAATTGATACATCGCTGAGAAAAATAAAGGGCGAGGCTTCGGTACTCGAAAAAAGCCTGCACGAATACCGCAAGGAACGCGATACGGTTTCTGACGCTATCCATTCGGCAGATATAAAAATTAACGAAATCAACCTGAAACTTGATAACCTTATAGAACGTATAAAGGATGAATATTCGGTAACACTTGAACTGAAGGAATTTGAAGACATTGCCGAATATAATTTCCAGCTGAAAACAAATGAGGTCCATGCACTCAAACAGCAGGTAAAGGCTTTGGGCCCCATTAATCTGCTGGCATATTCAGAGTACGAGGAAGAGAAAGAACGACTTGACTTCCTGCAGAAGCAAAGGAACGATCTGATCGAATCGGAAAAGGATCTCATAAAAACAATTGAAGAAATTAACGTTACAGCTCAGACGCTGTTCATGGAAACATTCCAGCAGATACGCGAAAATTTCATCAGGATTTTCCGCACGCTGTTCAATCCTGGTGATGAAGCAGATTTGCGGCTTGAGGAAAATGTAGATCCGCTGGAATCAAAAATTGAAATCATTGCAAAACCCAAGGGAAAGCGGCCTACCTCGATTGAACTGCTGTCGGGAGGAGAAAAAACACTTACGGCTACCGCACTACTTTTCTCCATTTACCTCGTGAAACCCAGCCCGTTCTGTATTCTCGATGAAGTAGACGCTCCGCTTGATGACGCAAATGTTGACCGCTTCACGCGCATCATACACGATTTCAGCAAGAGCACTCAGTTTATTATAGTAACTCATAATAAACGCACTATGGAAGCCGCTGAAACGATGTATGGTGTAACAATACAGGAAGAAGGTATATCTAAACTGGTTAGCGTAAGATTTAATGAGGATTTTGATGAGTTTATCAGATAAAATATTCCGCAACAAAACAGCCCGGGGGGACGCTGGTAATTCATTCTGGAAAAGACCAAAACAGATTTTTTGTATCTCTTTACTGACTTTTACTGCTTTGCCTGCCCTGTGCAGCGCACAATGGACAGGCAATACAAAGCAGAACACTCTCGCCGTTTCAGGGTGTAAAAACCCCATCAATATCAGCACTGCAGCTGATAATGCCGGCGGGACTTTTATTTTCTGGGAGGATAAGACAGACCAGAAAAACAGCGACATTTTCTTTCAGTACCTCGATGAGGAAGGCCAGATAGGTTTCAGAGCTGACGGCAAACCTGTGTCTGGACAGAAAAGTGTGAAGACCAATCCGGTCTGTGCTCAGTTTACCGACAACAGCGCAATAGTCGTTTGGAGAGATTATTCGGGTGACAAGGCCGGTGATCTGGTAGCGCAGAAAGTCAGTTCAGACGGCAACCTTCTCTTTGGCGAATCCGGCATGAAGATCACTAACCGCAGCGGCGAAGAATTAGACCATTCAATGGTAACCGATGCGAAAGGCAATGTGTTTATTACATACATATACAGGGATTATGCCGTTCCGTCGAACTACTCAGTCTGTGTCCAGAAACTCAGTAATCTGGGATACCCCGGATTTCGTGAGAATGGAATTCAGATCATAAAGTCGCCCAAAGTCAAATCCCACCCGCTGGTTGCACCGGACAACCTGGGAGGTGCGTATATATTCTGGGTGGAATCCAATGATGGCGTAGCACAATTGTATTCTTCACATATCGATCAGCTTGGTATTGAGACATGGCAGAAAGCTCCGGTTCTGATCTCCCGTCCAAGAGAAAATGTATTCAACTACATAACCATACCGGCATTTAATTCATCGGCATACATCGCGTGGGAGGTCAAAAAGTTTGACAAGAATATAGTACACTCGCTCGTAAGCCTTGACGGTAAAAATCTATGGAGAAGAAACCGCGACGATGTATCTTCACTGTTCGGCAGCCAGACAAACCCGCAGGCTTTCTATGCCGATTCAGCAGTGACCATCAGCTGGGTAAATGAGACTCTGAAGGATAAGGATATTTACATACAGCGCTTTGACTTCAATGGGAAACCACTGTGGAAAAAAGATGGCGAGCCGGTAATCAGGATGCGTGAGAACCAGATAAGTCAGAGAATTATGAGTGACCGCTCCGGCGGAGCAATGGTTTCCTGGCTGGACAACCGCAATAAACCCGAGCGCAGCAATATATTTATTCAGCATATCTCCAGATACGGCAGACCACTGTGGGATTCGACTGGAATCGAAATGGCAGCCGGCGTCAATACGGACAAAAGCTACCTGTCACTCGTTCCGAATAAATCGAATGCGGCAGCCATAGTATTTAAGGAAACCCGCGGCGGCCTAAACAGTATTTATGCACACCGTATCATGGCAAACGGTAAATTTGTTTTTGAAATACTGAACTTTACTGCAAGGATTCAGTCGGACATTGTTAAGCTTAACTGGCAGACAGCAAATGAATCCAACAACAAGGGCTTCTTTGTAGAACGCGCCACCCAGGATTCCGGATGGCATAAGGTCAAATTCATTGCCGGTAAGAACAAACCGGGCATATCCAGTTATGAATTCGCCGACCGTCCTCCGGTAAACGGAACAGTACAGTATCGTATACAGCAGATGGATCTGCAGAACAATTATCAGAGGACAGCTCCGGTAAAAGTAAACTATTTCGGTGCCGATTATGATAACTTTGCGGTCTCGCAGAATTTCCCGAATCCGTTTTCGGATTCCACGTTTATAAGGTATTACCTGCCCGAGCGCTGCAATGTTGTACTCGAAGTGTACAACGACAAGATCGAGCCGATTACCGAGCTGGTCCACGGAGTACAGGAGCAGGGAGAATATACGGTAAAATTTTCATCGTACTATAACGGAGCCAAACTGCCAGGCGGTGTATATTTTTATAAGCTGAAAGCCGGAGAATTTGTCGACGTAAAGAAGATGATAATTGCAAAATAATTTTCCGCAGGGAAAGATAATAATTAAAACAATGCTTAGATTGAATTGATATACGGACAGACTGGACAGTTATGAATGAAAAATCGTTTAAGATATTTTCTGACTTCGACGGAACCGTTTCCATCGATGATATAGGTGAGACGCTGGTATACCGTTTTGGTGACAGGGACAGGGTATATGAAATTGTAAAACAGTGGATGGAGAATAAAATTACCTCCCCCGAAAGCTGGTATATGATGTTCGCTACATTCAGGAATTTCAGCATGGATGAATTCCATAAAATGCTGGATGAGATGAAACTCTGCCCCACTTTCCCTGGCTTTGCCGAATACTGCCGTCAGAATAATTTTGAGCTGAATATCGTCAGCGACGGATTCGATATCTACATAAAGCCGATGCTCGAACGATACGGACTTTCTGACATACGATATTTCTGCAACCGTGCAGTAATAAAGCCAGACGGTCTCGAACCGGTTTTTCCTTACGGAGATGAGGAATGCAGGCTCTGCGGCAATTGTAAAAGAAACCATATACTTACTAACTGCGGTGACGACGATTACATTATATATATAGGCGATGGTTATTCTGACAAATGTCCCATCGAATACTGCGATTATGTATTCGCTAAAAATTCTCTGCTGAAATTTTGTGAAATCAACAGAATTACTTATTTTCCGTTTTCCGATTTTTCCGATGTTATCAGAAAGCTGGATGAGCTGAAAAACCGGAAACGTTTGAAGAAAAAGCACCAGGCAGCGCTGAAAAGAATGGAAGTATTCAAGCAGGGCTGAAGCGTGCAGTCATACATAGAGTATCAATATTTTTTCAATTTTATAAACTTAACAGAAACCATATGAGTCAGTTACAGGCCAAAATTTTCAAGTACAGAAGTTACACTCCCCTGCCATTCCTCGCTTTGATGTTCATCTATATCAACTCCAATATATGGAGCCTTATAACAGGCTTCATCGTTGCCCTTAGCGGAGAACTCATACGCCTGTGGGGTGTCAGCTACGCAGGAAGTGAAACCAGGACTACCGGAAAGGTAGGCGGGACATACCTCGTGATAAGCGGACCATTTGCCCATCTACGGAATCCTTTGTACCTTGGAAACATGCTGCTGTACTTCGGAATAGGTATTATGTCGTATGCACTGTTCCCGTACCTGCCGCTGCTGGCTCTGCTGTTCTTCTACATGCAGTACAAGTATATTATAAACGAAGAAGAGACATATCTTAAGACCGCTTTCGGAAAAGATTATCAGGAATATTTCGATGCTGTTCCGAGACTTTTGCCGAGGATATCGGCCTATAAAAATCCCTCTATCCCCCAGCCCGGCTTCAGTCTTCAGGCCGGACTCAGAAGTGAAAGAAGAACGCTGCAGGCTTTCTCCATTGTCACACTGCTTATTGTACTGATATGGATGCTTCGCAGGTTCTGAGATACATGCGCATTTTTCACAGAGCAGTCAGTTTTACTGCAGTCATATTTGATCTTTGACTGCACGCAGAGTTTTCGGAGCATATAAAAAGAGTGTCAACAGAACAAGGAATTGTTTGGATAAAAATATTCTTATTATCGCCGGTGAGGCATCGGGCGATATGCATGGAGCTTCACTGATCCATGAATTAAGGAAGACCAGTCCGGAATATCGTTTTACCGGAATTGGCGGAAACAAAATGAAGGCCGAAGGAATGCATCTGCTCTACCATATCAATCAGATGGCGTTCCTCGGATTTGCCGAAGTGGTAAAGCACCTGCCGTTTATTCATGAAGTAAAGAAAAAACTAATCGAAGAAGTCATACGCAGGAACATCAGGACGGTGGTACTGATTGACTATCCGGGTTTCAACCTCAATATAGCAAAAAAGCTCAAGGCTCTGGGCGTAAAGATAATCTATTACATTTCCCCGCAAGTATGGGCCTGGGGGAAAGGGCGTATAAGCAAGATGCAGACGCTCATTGACGAACTGATCGTCATACTTCCGTTCGAAGAGCGCTTTTTTTCCGACTACGGTATCCCTGTTCACTACGTCGGTCACCCCCTCATTTCTCAGATGAGCAGCTACAACTATATGGAACGCAGTGAGTTCTTCAGAAAGAATGGACTCGATGAAAACAAAAGGATACTGCTGCTGCTGCCCGGAAGCCGCAATCAGGAAGTCAAAAGAATATTTACCGAATCCATAGAAGCCGCGCACAAAATTGCAGGTGAATTTAATATGCAGATTGTCGTAGCCTGCGCGGGAGATATAGATGAATCGCTGTTCGACAGACTGAACCCGGGCGGTGTAAAGTATAAGGTCGTTAAGGGACAGACATATGAACTGTTCAGATATTCCTCAGCAGGAATAATCAAGTCAGGCACCTCAACGCTGGAAGCAGGATTATCCGGGCTCCCTATGGTTGTTGTATACTCCACCAGTCCGTTAACATACCTCCTGGGCAGACTCCTGGTGAAAATACAGATGATCGCACTGGTGAATATTGTGCTGGGACAGAAAGTCGTGCCTGAACTTATTCAGAAGGATGTGAACAGAAAGACCATTTATAAGGAATGCAGAAAGCTCCTTACCGACATCATTCTTATACGCAGTATGAAATCAAAATATGAATTTCTCGGTATACTGCTCGGGAAAGAAAATGCTTCAGAAAAAGCAGCAGAGATAATTACTAAAAATTTCGTATAATATTCTATTATATTATATTATTTAAGATTTTCGCATAAAGTTTTTCCTGGTACCAATAATATTTTATGAGTATAAAAAAATCTATTCGGTCATTTCTGAGATGGGCGGGCAACTACTTCCTGGCAAGCGCGCTGACGATTCTCTGCAGTACGCTTAAGATAACTGTGTACGATTCACCGGAGGTCAACAGGATGAGGAAGGAAGGCTGTAATTTCATATATGCTTTCTGGCATGGACATATGCTCATACCATGGTTCTTCCACAGGGGTCAGGGCATCAGGGCACTCGTCAGCAAAAGCAAGGATGGTGAACTGCTTTGCAGCGTGCTGAGCAAATGGGGTTATCAGCCTGTAAGAGGTTCTTCGAGTACAGGCGGCAGTGAAGCATTACTGAGAATGGTCAAGATGGCAAATGACGGTTATACTCTTGCAATCACTCCGGACGGGCCGAGAGGACCGGAATATGTTTTTAAACCCGGAGCCGTCATTACTGCCCAGCGTGCACAGGTACCATTGGTTCTGCTTGCGACCGGATATGAAAAGACCCGTGTACTCAGGAGCTGGGACCATTTCCGCATACCGAAGTTTTTCAGTAAAGTGAGTCTTGTATTTTCCGATCCGATCATGATAAGCAGTAATTTCTCGAGAGAGCAGATAGCAGGTGTGATCAGTGACTGTCAGGATAAATTAAATACGATGCAGGAATTTGCAAATTCTAAATTTTGAACTATATTATTCTAATGCTTTTTCTACGAATCATATTATATCCTTTTACATTCATCTACGGACTTCTGGTCACTGTCAGAAATTTTCTTTTCGACAGCAATATTTTCAGAGCTGTCAGTGTTCAGGCCAGAGTTATTTCCGTAGGTAATATTACTGTAGGCGGTTCCGGCAAAACTCCTGCAGTCAATATGCTGGCAGGACTTCTTAAGAGGGCCGGCAGAAAATGTGCAGTGATCAGCCGTGGCTACGGCAGAAAATCATCGGGCTATCTGTTGGTATCTGACGGGAAAAACCTGTTCACTTCTGCCGAACAGAGTGGTGACGAAATCTACATGACAGCACTTGAAAGCTGTGTGCCTGCCGCAGTTGCAGAAAAAAGAGTTGAGGGTGCCCAAAGGCTGCTGAAGGATATACAAGCAGACACGCTTCTTCTCGATGATGCATTTCAGCACCGATGGATTAAACGCGATGTTGATATTCTACTGTTTGATCAGAATTTCCTGCTGTCACACAGTTCACTTAGTCATTCACTGCTGCCTTCAGGATTTTTAAGAGAACCATTCAGCTCCATGAAACGCGCAGACGTAATAATAATCAACAGGAAGTTTTCGGAGAAGGCTGAGCTGCCGCAATATTTCTGCAGGCATGCCGGTTCGAAAAAAATATTCACTGCATATTACCGTGACAATAATCTTTACGATGTAAGAAATCACAGCAGTTATGCGCTTGGTGAGTTCAAAGGCCAGAAAAGCCTTGTGGTCAGCGGTGTTGCTGACCCGGCATCATTCCTGAATGTGCTGAGCAAACACGATGTAAATACGGACAATCATCTGATTTTCAGGGATCATAAACACTACACCAATAAGGAAGTGCAGTCGATACGCAAAATGTTCTACGCAACAAATTCACACAGTGTTATTACCACACAAAAGGATGCTGTCAAGCTTGTTGAATACAGGAAAGAGCTGGATGATATCGATATTTATTATCTGAAAATAGAAATGGTACTCGACGAGGAAAACGAGTTTTATGATTTCCTTTTGAGCAAAATTTAGATTAAATTTAAAGTTTATGATTTTCTTTTTAAAGTGATTTTTAGGATAAATCCTGAATTTTCTTAACAAACATAATGGAGGAAAAACAATGGCTGAAAAACAAACGAAATACGTTTATTTTTTTGGCGGAAAAAAGGCCGACGGTAAGGCTGATATGAAAAATCTCCTGGGCGGCAAAGGTGCCAACCTCGCAGAAATGGTAAATATCGGACTTCCGGTACCTGCAGGCTTTACTATCACTACCGAGGTATGTACTTACTACTATAAAAATAAGCAGAAGTATCCGAAGGAATTACAGCAGCAGGTACTTGACGCTCTGAAAAAAGTCGAAAGAGAAATGGGTGCCAAATTCGGAGATGCACAGAATCCTCTGTTGGTTTCGGTCCGTAGCGGTGCCAGGGCATCAATGCCTGGTATGATGGAAACAGTGCTGAACGTCGGTCTGAACAACACGACACGCGAAGGCCTGATAAAGAAAACCGGCAACGAGCGCTTCGTTTACGATTCACAGCGCAGACTCATACAAATGTATTCAGACGTTGTTATGGAAAAAGCTGCCGGTGTTGAAGTAATCGATGGCAAGGGTGTACGCTATCAGCTCGAGAAAGAACTGGAGAAAATGAAAGAATCCAGAAAAGTCCACAGCGATACAGACCTTACAGCTGAAGATCTGAAAGAACTCATCGAGATATACAAGGCAAAGGTAAAAGAAGTACTCGGCAAGCCTTTCCCCGAAGATGCAAAGGAACAGCTCTGGGGCGCTATAGGCGCAGTATTTGCCAGCTGGAACGGAAAGCGCGCTATATCTTACAGAAAATTCGAAAATATCCCTGATGAATGGGGTACTGCTGTAAACATACAGTCTATGGTATTCGGTAACATGGGCAATACATCGGCTACCGGCGTTGCATTTACACGCAACCCCGCTACCGGCGAAAATGTATTCTACGGTGAATGGCTCGCCAATGCACAGGGTGAAGACGTTGTCGCCGGTATCCGTACACCAAACCCGATAAACGAAGCAGGAAAGAGTGAACACACAGCACACCTGACTTCACTTGAGACCGGTATGCCAAAGGTATACAAAGAACTCCACAAGATCCAGCGCAACCTCGAAAAACACTATCAGAACATGCTGGATATTGAGTTCACTATTCAGGATGGCAGACTGTTCATGCTCCAGTGCCGCGTCGGTAAACGCAACGGACCTGCAGCAGTCAAGATGGCTCTTGATATGCTGAAAGAAAAACTCATCAGCAAGGAAGAAGCTATCATGAGAGTCGAACCTGCACAGCTCGACGAACTGCTTCATCCGGTAATCGATCCTAAGGTCGAAAAAGGCGCTAAGGTTATTGCTAAAGGTCTGCCCGCAGGCCCTGGCGGTGCTTTCGGCAGAGTTTTCTTCACAGCCAACGACGCTGTCGCACAGGCTAAGGAAGGCGAGAAAGTAATACTCGTCCGCGAGGAAACCAATCCGGAAGATATCGAAGGCATGAGAGCTGCTGAAGCAGTGCTTACAGCCAGAGGCGGTATGACCAGTCACGCAGCCCTCGTTGCACGCGGCTGGGGTAAATGCTGCATAGTAGGTGCCGGCGGAATAAAAATAAATTTGGAAGAGAAATATTTTACTGCTGACAACGGTATGGTAATAAAAGAAGGTGAATACCTTACACTCAACGGAACAAAGGGATATGTATATGCCGGCCAGCTCCCGATGAGCAAATCGGCAGAAGAAAATCCTGAATTCCAGGCATTCATGAAGCTCTGCGATCAGATCAAAACACTCAAGGTCAGAACCAATGCTGATACTCCTGAAGATGCAGCACGCGCAAGAGCATTCGGAGCTGAAGGTATCGGTCTGTTCCGCACAGAACACATGTTCTACGGCAAGAACTCAGAAGAACCGCTTTCAAAACTCAGAAAGATGATACTTTCAAATACAGAAGCCGAAAGACGCGCAGCCCTCGATGAACTGTTCCCGTTCGTCAAAAACGACATCAAGAATACTCTCGAGGCAATGGACGGATTCCCCGTTACTATCAGAACACTCGATCCCCCGCTGCACGAATTCGTTCCTGAAAGAGAAGACGAACGCGTTAAACTTGCAAAGGCACTCGGTATCACTATGGATGAACTCAGCCACAGAGCCGAACTGCTGCACGAGAATAACCCTATGATGGGACACCGCGGTGTACGCCTCGGCGTTACTTATCCTGAAGTAACAGAGATGCAGGTAAGAGCTATATTTGAAGCTTCAGCTGAACTTCTGAAGGTAAACAAGAAACCTCTTCCTGAAATCATGATCCCCGTTGTCGGTGTTTATACTGAACTTAAACATCAGTACGAAATCATACGCAAGGTTTACGGTGAAGTACTGGCTAAATTCGGACTGAAGAAGATCAACCACATGGTCGGTACCATGATCGAAATTCCGCGCGCTGCCCTTACTGCAGATCAGATTGCACAGTACGCTGAATTCTTCTCGTTCGGCACAAACGATCTTACACAGATGGGATTTGGTTATTCGAGAGACGATATCGGCGGATTCCTGCCCGATTACCTCGAAAACAAAATCTTGCCCGAGGATCCGTTCCAGATACTCGATATCGACGGAATCGGACAGCTCATCAGGATCGGTGTTGAAAAAGGCCGCAGCGTTAAACCTGAACTGAAGATCGGTATCTGCGGTGAACACGGCGGAGAACCACAGTCGGTTGAATTCTGCCATTCACTCGGATTCAATTATGTAAGCTGCTCACCCTACAGGGTTCCGATCGCACGCCTTGCTGCTGCAAGAGCTACAATAAAGGAACAGAAAGCAGCTTCAGCACCTGCAACAGCTAAAAAGACAGCTGCTAAAAAAGCAGTTGCTAAAAAAGCAGTTGCAGCTAAACCTGCTAAAAAGACAGCTGCTAAGCCGGCTGCCAAACCAGCTGCTAAAAAGACCGTAGCTGCTAAAGCTGAACCTAAAAAAACTGTTGCTAAAAAGGCAGTTGCAGCCAAACCGGTTAAAGCCGCTGCCCCGAAGGCAAAAACTGTTGCAGCAGTTAAAGCTGCTCCGGTGAAAGCAGTCAGGAAAGCCGCAAAACCTGCTAAAGCTGTCAAGGCAGCTCCAAAGGCAAAAACTGCTAAAGCAACTGCTGTTAAAGCACCTGCTGTTAAAGCACCTGCTGCTAAGGCAACTGCTGCTAAGGCTGCTGTGAAAACTGCAGTAAAGAAGACTGTTGCTGCCAAAGCTCCCGTAGCAAAAAAGAGCGCGGTTAAGGCTACTGCATCAGCTAAGAAAAGTTCAAAGAAATAGTTGCTATTTTCTTGAATAGATTCAGAAGGACGGCAGTCTGTAAACTGCCGTCCGTTATTTATTGGCGTTACATTTTCAGATACCCGTTATATATTCAGATACTAAGGAGATAAAATGAAACTATCGGACTTTAAATACAACTTACCCAAAACTCAGATCGCTAAATTTCCTGCTGAACCCAGAGACAGCGCAAAGCTGATGGTTTTGGACAGGGAAAACCAGACAATCGAAACAAAAGTTTTCAGTGATATTATCGATTATATGGAAAAAGGGGATGTACTGGTAGTTAATGAAACTAAAGTCATTCAGGCAAGATTATATGGTAAGAAGGAAAGAACAAACGCCAAGATTGAAGTATTTTTATTGCGTGAACTGAACAAGGAAGAATGCATCTGGGATGTAATAGTCGATCCTGCCCGCAAAGTAAGAATTGGAAACAGAATTTATTTTAACGATAAACTGTGGTGCGAAGTAATTGACAATACTACTTCCCGCGGCAGGACAGTCAGATTCAATCAGCCGGGCAATATATTCAAGGCAGTTGAAAAAATCGGGCTTACTCCCCTGCCCCCTTATATCAAAAGAGACGCCGTTCCGGACGATAAGGAAAACTATCAGACCGTGTTTGCCAAGGTAGACGGTGCGGTGGCAGCTCCTACTGCAGGACTGCATTTCACACCGGAACTGCTGGACAAAATAAAGAAAAAAGGAATTAAGATTGCGCCCATAGTACTGCACATCGGACAGGGTACGTTCCGCAGCGTTGAGGTGGAGGACCTGACCAAGCACAAGATGGATTCAGAATATTTCGAAATTTCCACCGCTTCTGCCGAGACTATCAACAAAGCAATAACAAATAAAAAGAAGGTGTTTGTTACCGGTACAAGTTCTACACGCGCGCTAGAGAGCAGTGTTACGGCTGAAGGACTGGTAAAACCAAACAGCGGATGGACAGACAAATTCATCTTTCCGCCCTATAACTTCAGGATTGTAAGCAGGCTAATAACCAACTTCCATGTGCCCGAATCCACGCTGATCATGCTTGTAAGCGCATTCGGAGGTTATGAATTTATTATGAAGGGCTACAAGAAAGCCCTGAAGGAAGGCTACAGATTCCTGAGCTACGGCGACGCCATGCTCATTATATAGAATTTTCTCATTATAATACTTAGTATCAGTAATTATTTTCAGATAGATGTCTCAAAACAAAACTTATGTCATTATCCCCGCCGGAGGCCAGAGCAGAAGGCTGGGCGGGGATCTTCCAAAACAGTATCACACCATAAACGGCAAGGAACTCATTGCCTATACTCTCTCTGTATTCCAGAATTCTCCGCTGTGCGACGGAATAATAGTATCAGCACAATCCTGCTACTTCAGTCTGCTCAACGACATCAGAATCAGGTATTCTTTTTCCAAGATGCGCCCCCCTGTCGAGGGAGGAACTGAAAGACAGGATTCGGTGTTTAATGCATTAAACAGCATTTCGGCACAGCCTGAAGATCTTATTGCAGTGCACGATGCGGCAAGACCTCTTCTGGACGAAATGCATCTGTCAAGTGTGCTCGATGCAGCCCGTGCCTCAGGAGCCGCAATACTTGCACTTAGTGCGAGGGATACGCTGCTGAAGGGCGAAAATAACACTGTATCTTCTTACCTCGACCGCAGGGAAATATTTTATGCACAGACTCCGCAGGTATTCAGGTATTCTGTTCTGAAAGATGCAATGGACAGGGCGGCTGCTGAAGGATTCTATGGAACTGATGAGTCCATGCTGGTTAGAAGAACTGGCCGTGCGGTCGACATTGTGGAGGGATCGCAGTATAACTTCAAGGTTACAACTCAGGAGGATATTGAAATCCTGAAGAAGATCACGGGAATGCCCGGGACTCTTTAAATTACTGGAAACTGTTCGATAATTTAGTTGATATTTACTTTTATTATAGTTAAACTTTTATTGGTTATATTCATATTTATAGCGGACAATTATACTTATGTATCTTTTATTTTTAATTGTATTATTATCTTACCTCATTGGTTCTATACCAAACAGCATTATCGTAAGCAAATTAGTTAAAGGAATAGATATACGCGATTACGGCAGCGGAAATGCCGGCGGCACAAACGTGTACCGCATACTGGGCTGGAAGTACGGACTGCTCGTTATACTTCTGGACGCACTGAAGGGCGCTCTGGCAGTCATCTTCGTTGCGCGCCTTCACTACGGAAACATGCCGTTCGAGAATGCAACGCCTTTTGATGATTTTACGCTTGTTCAGATCATCGCAGGACTTGCAGCTGTCGTAGGACATATATGGACCATATTTGCGGGATTCCGAGGCGGCAAGGGAATTGCTACGGCACTCGGTATGCTGCTGACGATAATTACGGTCGATATGCTGGTTGCTATCGCAGTATTTATTCTGGTTGTTCTGCTCACGAAATACATCTCTCTGGGTTCGATACTCGGAGCCGTTTCTGTACCGATAATACTGATGGTCCGCGAAAATATATTCCACGTGGACATACCGGGTTATCACATCGTACTCCCTTTTTCTATCGGAATAAGTCTGTTGATCATGTATACCCATCGTGCCAACCTTAGCAGGATTTTCAAGGGTAAGGAAAACAGAATAAACCTTTTCGGAAACAAAAAAGCCTAAATTAAATATAACATGAAAATTTCAGTTCTTGGAGCAGGCGGCTGGGGTACAACCCTGGCCATACTGCTGCATTTCAACGGTCACAACATTACCCTCTGGGAATACGACAGACAGTACGCCAAACACCTCATGAAGAAAAGGGAAAATCCCGACTATCTGCCGGGCATAGAAATCCCTCAGGAAATTGAAATCACTCATGACCTGGACGAAGCTGTCGGCGATAAAAATATGATAGTGCTTGCAGTACCGTCACAGTACCTGCGCAGCGTCATTAAAAAAATCCCCTATTCTTCGGTAAAAAATTCCATTTTTGTAAGCGTTGCTAAGGGTATAGAAAACTCGTCACTGCTTACCATGAGTCAGATGCTGCACGAACAGATGCCGCAGCTTTCTGAAGACCAGGTGGGTGTCCTCTCCGGTCCCAGTCACGCTGAAGAAGTAAGCCGCAGAATTCCAACCGCTGTCGTGGGTGCATCAGCAAGCATGGCTACCGCTGAAAGTATTCAGGCTGCATTTATGACGTCCTATTTCCGGGTCTATTCGTCAACGGACATACTGGGTGTCGAACTGGGCGGAGCACTGAAGAATGTTATTGCAATAGGTGCCGGCATTGTAGACGGAGCAAACTTTGGCGATAATACAAAGGCAGCTATAATGACGCGCGGTATTGCTGAAATTTCCAGACTCGGTGTCGCTCTCGGAGCAAAAGCTGAAACTTTTGCCGGACTTTCCGGCATGGGTGATCTTATAGTAACCTGCATGAGCAAACACAGCCGTAACAGGTATGTCGGTGAAAAGATCGGCGGCGGAAAAACTCTCAAAGAAGTGCTGAAGTCGATGACTATGGTGGCCGAAGGCGTTGAGACATGCCGTTCGGTAAACGAACTCTCCCAGAAGCTCAGCATTGCCACACCCATAGTAAATGAAGTCTATCAGGTGCTTTTTGAGGAGAAAGATCCTGTCAAAGCCACTTACGACCTCATGACTCGTGATTCCAAATCCGAATAGTATTTACATGTTTCGACCCGGACAGAGTTAAAACTGTTCGGGTTCAATTCCGTACCTGCCGCAGACATGCATCATCAGAAGTGAAGTAAAATCCGTTACTGCCTGTATCTCCTTTGCCTTGCTTATAACCAGTCCGTATACTTCAGCTACAAACCGGAAATGGTTCATGATTTTTTTCAGTTCGCTCCGCCTGGGTGAACCGTGCCAGAAACATATTCTGGATGCGATAATATCGGCATTCCTGTCCAGAAATTCGCCTACAGTAAAATACGCATCAGAATTTTTCCTGTCATCATGGACACAAATATTCGTAAGATCGTCAAAAAATGTATCCCATTTTTTTGCCAGGGATATATTGCTTTTCAGCATTATATATCGCGCCGTCTCCAGTGTAAAGCGTGCCTTTACCGGTGTAGGAAAATCAGGTCTCAGTACATACCCGTCGTAACTGATAGTGCTCCCCTCCTGATCTGAATATTTCCAGTGCTTCAGCAGAGCAGCCGGACTCTGAATTGCAATTACCTTTTCCTGACCGCTGTCGACAATTATATATCTGTTCTGCTGATGCGCCAGAACTGTCAGCCAGTGTCCCCAGTTATTGACACTCAGAATACATGGAAGTCCTTCCTCGAGTCGGCTGTTCAGCAATTCCAGTGCAGCAGCCGGTTTCTGTGCACCGAAGTAATCTAACCTGCACCTGTATTTTTCGGCTGCCTTGGCCAGACCTATCTCATCAGTACCGGCCCACCAGGTACTGCCAGCTAATTTTGCGATATCATTTTCGTGTCTGAAGATACCAAACATGACCAGTGCATACTTTAATGCAAACGGGCCGCACAGATACTTGTTGGGTTGAGGATAAAAGCTCATTTGAATATTTCTTGGTAAACAGTAACAGGTTAAAGATGAATATTTCTACGGTAATAAATGATGAGAAAATAAAAGCATTTTTCCGCCAAAAACAATACTATTTCACATAAATATTTATTATTTTCCGATTTACCGTGTATTTTTCCCTACTAAATTATACAATAAAATATGAAAGTTGCAATCGTCTATAATATCTCTGAAGCAGATATAGAAAGTATTTCAAGACCGGCTGTGCCGTCTGAAATAAGTTTTGAGCCGTATTACGATATCGAGTACAATTCATCCAGCCCGCTTGAAAGCTACGGGGATATGGCACGCGCACTTTCCAAATGCGGCTATGAAGCCTATACGCTGAATATTTTTGACGATTTCAACAGATTCCTGTCCGATTACGATGAAAACAGGCCGGACGTGATATTCAACCTGGTGGAAATGTATAACGGGGCTCCTGCGCTCGAAATGAGCTTTGCATGCTTTCTCGAGCTGCTTAAAATCCCCTATACCGGGGCCCCTCCCCTGGCACTGGGTACTTGCCAGAGGAAAATTCTTACCAAACGGATTCTTGCATCACTGGGAATCGGAACACCTGCATTCTATATAGTAAATGAACCCGGGGACCTGAAAAATATCCATCTCAGATATCCGATGATAGTCAAACCATCCCAGGAAGATGCAAGCATAGGTATCGAGAACTCGTCAGTAGTCTACAACTTTGAACAGCTGCGCACCCGGACAGAATATATGCTTGAGAACTTCAGACAGCAGATACTTATCGAGGAATTTATCGACGGTCGCGAATTCAACCTTTCAGTGATCGGAGGCAGACGCCCGAGGGCTCTTCCCATAAGTGAAGTGGATTTCTCTCGCATGCCGCAGGATCTGCACAGGATAGTGAGCTATCAGGCCAAATGGGATCCGTATGACCCGGCATATCATTCCACTGTCCCGGTGTGTCCGGCCAAGCTGGATACTGAAATAGAAATTATGGCAAAACAGACGGCTGTAAGGGCTTTTACGGAACTGGGCTGCCGGGACTATGCCCGTGTGGATATGCGCCTGGGAAGGGATAATAAGCTGTATATACTCGAAGTCAACCCTAACCCTGACCTGACCGAAGGAGCAGGATTTATGAGATCTTCCCGCACAGCAGGTTATTCATTCAGACGCACACTGAAGAAAATAGTCGATATGGCATATGCCCGTGGACAGAAACTGCTGCTTCAGCAGTAATTATCCCGATGCCAGCTGCAGGTAAGTCTCAGGGCAGGTAAATCTCAGGGCAGGTATGCCCTCAGGGTTTAATACCGGTATTTTTCCCGGCATTATCTTTCTTCTTTATCCATACCGAAGCTGCAATCGATACAGCGATTGACAGTATAATTACCAGCAGAGAGACCTGTATTGGTATGTACAAAATACCTGAAATAAGCATTTTTATGCCTATAAACATCAGTATGAATGCTATACCCGTTTTCAAATACCTGAACAGACCCAGTATTCCCGACAGGGCAAAATAAAGAGACCTCAGACCCAGTATGGCAAAGAGGTTCGATGTAATGGCTATAAACGGATCGCTGGTTATTGCCAGTACCGCAGGTATTGAGTCTACTGCAAATATCAGATCGGTCGATTCGATCAGTACCAGTGTAATGAACGCAACCGTAGCGTGAAGTTTCCCGTTTTCTTTGATGAAAAAATGATCTTTCATGGGCTCGTGCCGAACGGGAAATATTCGCGAGGCCAATTTTACAAAGATGTTATTCACCGGATCCACTTTCTCGTCTTTCCTGAACAACATCCTTATGGCGGTATAGACCAGTACCAGTCCGAACAGATAGATCACGATGTGAAATCTCTGAAGCAGATGCACGCCCACTACTATAAACAATATCCTCATTATAACCGCACCTATTATCCCCCACATCAGTATGCGCGGCTGAAACTTTTCCTCTATCCCCATAACAGAAAAAATCATAATAAAGACAAACAGATTATCAACAGACAGCGAGTATTCAACCAGATAGCTCGCTGCAAACTCCAGCGCCTTTACATCACCGTCCTGCAGATAAAAATATATAAATATGCCGAAGGCTATAGAAATAGACACCCAAACTGATGACCAGATGAGTGCTGATTTTATTTTGATTTTTCCGGAGCGGTGATCAATTCCGTACATGTCTATAGCAAAAACGACAATAAACACTACAGCAAATACGATCCAGAAAAAGAATTCTGATTCCATCGGTTTCCACTAGTTGTTATTATTTTAATATAACAAAAATGCGGAAGATGGAAAGATTGCCGGGAGGGTCAAAATAAAAAAAGCTGTATGGACAGATAAACTGCCGCATACAGCCATAATATTAAGTAAGGAATTCGTCCTATTCTTTTACCAGACCGTTACTATCTGCCTTATCTTCCTTGATAACAACGGAAGCTATTATCGATCCGCCGAGTGTGGCAATGATGAATCCTAAGGAATAGAGAATTGGGATCTGTATCCAGCCGGATATGAGCATCTTTACACCCACAAAAAGCAGTATAAGCGCCACTCCGCTCTTCAGGAAGCGGAACATGTGCATGATACCCTCCAGAGCAAAAAACAGCGAGATCAGTCCCAGCACCGCAAATACGTTTGAAGTAATTACAATAAACGGATCACTGGTAATTCCGAGAATTGCAGGTATTGAATCAAGGGCAAAAACAATATCAGTAGTACCAATGAGCAGGAATATCAGGAAAAGCGTCGTAATGAAGAACTGACCGTTTTTCCTCAGGAAGAAATGATGAGTTTCCGGATTGGTTTCAACATTGAAATATTTCGATGCAGCCCTGTAGAACATGTTTTTTTCCGGATCGATTTCCTCATCGTCCATGAACGCCATCTTATAGGCTGTGTAGAGCAGCACGACACCGAAGATATAGATTACAAAGTGGAAGCGGTGAATAATGCCGACACCAAAGAGTATGAATGCTACTCTGAGAACGATCGAAAGAAGTATACCTAGTTTCAGCATCCTCGGCTGGTTCTTTTCGCTGATACCCATAACCGAGAATATCATGATAAACACAAACAGATTATCGACAGAGAGTGAATATTCTGTCAGGTAACCGGCGATAAATTCGAGGGCCTTCTGGTTGCCATGAGGGTAGAGGAAGTAAATGGCAGCGCCGTAAAGCAGGGCAATAGTGATCCATACGCCTGTCCAGGAGAGGGCGGTCTTAATGCTGATTTTTCCTTTACGATGATCTGTAACGAACATATCTATAGAAAAAACCGATATGAAAATGATCACAAAAGCAATCCAAAAAAGGGACGTGATATCCATAGTGAGATTCTCCGGAATAAAATAAGTTAGTTTGTGTAACAATTATCGAATTTTTTGAGGAATGTTGCCACGCCGTCTATAATGACGGGTTGAAGAACTTTATCAGAAACAGTAAAAAAAAAGTTCAGCTCGTTTCTTACAACCGTAAAAAATGAGCTGAACTCTGTTATATAATTGCTGTAATATGATGACTGTTATTATACATTCCCAACAAACAAATTCGCTAATCGTACAGGTAGTAAACTAAAAAATTTCGCTGTGCATGACCATTAAATCAAAAAACTTTTGAATCTAAATATAAATTCTTTTTTTTTCAATAGCAAGTACTTATAAAGCCCGGGAAAAATATTTTTACAAAAAAAAAAAAGCGAAGCCGGAGTATTCAGGCTTCGCTTTCCGATTGGATTCTCATTTGTCAGCGACAAAAGTCATATCAGCCGATTTCAACAAGAACATCACCTTCGAGAACAGAGTCTCTCGGATTGACCTTAATGCCTGTAATAACGCCTTCCTTGTCGGAATTGATGTTATTTTCCATCTTCATTGCTTCAAGTGTAAGCAGTCTGTCGCCTACCTTTACAGCATCACCGACTTTGACCTGTATCGAAAGTACAGTTCCGGGAAGCGGTGACTTGATAGTACCGACACCCTTAGGACCTGCCGGGCTGGCTGTCCTGGCTGTTGACTTTGCCACATCGGTTGACGGTTCAGCTTTGGAACGCACAAGCACCGGAGTCTTTGAAGTCTGGATCTTCTTGTCAACTTCTACGTTGTAAGTTGTACCGTTAACGACTACTTCTGCTGTATTGTCTTCAATATTCCTGATATCGACTTCGTAACTGTTGTTGTTAATTTTTATTTTGAATTTTTTCATTTTAGATCCGTTTTTTATTATCTGGGATATTTTCTTAAACCGTAAATCTTACTGCTCCACGGTGAATATGGCCTCATTACTTTCTGCATAGTAATCACCATTCTTTCATAGTCGTGTACATCGGCAAGGTAAAGGCTTAATGCCATGGAAATTGCAGCTGCAACCTCCTCATCCTGGGCCGGTGCTTTGGATGCCGGTTTGGCTGTCTCAGCCGGAGCGGCCTGAGCAGCACTGGTAACGGCACTCTTCTCGTCTTCTTTTTTCTTCTTAAAAAACATATTGTCTCCTCCTTATAAAGGTAAGTTAGAATGCTTTTTGGGAGGATTGGTATCTTTTTTAGTTGCCAGAGACTGAAGAGCCCTGATAATACGGAAGCGCGTATTGCGCGGTTCAATGACGTCATCAATGTAGCCGTACTTTGCAGCAACGTACGGAGAAGCAAACTTGCTCTTATATTCCTCTTCTTTCTTGTTGAGGAATTCTGCTTTAGCTTTCTCGTCTGTTATGTCGCCGAGTTCCTTGCTGTGCAGAATTTCGATAGCACCTTTCGGTCCCATAACTGCAATCTCAGCTGTCGGCCATGCATAATTGATATCGCCTCTCAGGTGTTTTGAGCTCATAACGTCGTATGCGCCGCCGTAAGCTTTTCTGAGTATAACGGTAATTTTCGGTACAGTTGCTTCACCGTAAGCGAACAGCAGTTTTGCACCGTGAATAATAATTCCGCCGTACTCCTGGGCTGTACCCGGCAGGAATCCCGGTACGTCTACGAGAGTTACAATAGGAATATTGAAAGCATCGCAGAATCTTACGAATCTGGCTGCCTTGCGTGATGAGTTTATATCGAGCACACCGGCCAGATAAGCGGGCTGATTAGCCACTATACCGACAGGCATACCGTTGAACCTGGCATAACCGATAATAATGTTCGGAGCATAGTGTCTCTGAACTTCAAGGAATTCATTATCGTCAACTATGGCGTGTATGACATCCTTAACGTCGTACGGCTTGTTAGGATTGTCAGGAATTATTGAATTCAGAGCATCATCGACTCTGTCGATAGGATCATCGCAAGGTGCGATTGGTGGATCCTCAAGGTTGTTCGATGGCATATAGCTCAGGAGCTTTCTTATTAGCTGAATACCTTCCTGCTCGTTGTCCGCAACAAAGTGAGTTACACCGGATTTGCTTCCATGAACAGAAGCGCCGCCGAGTTCTTCATCAGTAACTGTTTCACCAGTAACGGTCTTAACAACTTTGGGACCGGTAACAAACATGTAGCTTTTGCCTTTTGCCATTACTGTAAAGTCAGTAAGAGCCGGTGAATATACTGCACCGCCTGCGCATGGGCCGAAGATAGCAGAGATCTGGGGAACAACACCGGAAGCCATTATATTCCTCTGGAATATTTCGGCATATCCGCCGAGACTCTTGACGCCTTCCTGAATACGTGCACCGCCCGAATCGTTGATGCCGATCACAGGAGCGCCGACTTTCATAGCCTTGTCCATTATCTTGCAGATCTTCAGTGCGTACATTTCTGAGAGCGATCCACCGAATACTGTAAAGTCCTGTGAAAATACATATACCAGGCGTCCGTCTATAGTTCCATACCCAGTAACGACACCGTCAGACAGATAATCCTGTCCTTTCAGACCGAAGTCAATACATCTGTGCGAAACGAACATATCAAATTCTTCAAAACTGCCTTCGTCGAGCAGCAGATCGATTCTTTCACGCGCTGTCAGCTTGCCTTTCTTGTGCTGAGACTCAATTCTCTTTTCGCCTCCACCCAGTCTGGCCTGATCGCGTTTATCCATCAGTTCCTTGATTTTTTCCTGAATGCCCATTGATTCTCCTTGAAAATATATTAACTATTTATTTAATGATCATAAAAATTACTGTACAGTACCATTACGCACAACGGTATGTAATCCGGTGCACAAAACTTTTAGTGCTCGCACAGTTCTGTCAGAACACCGCCGGTTGACTTCGGATGAAGGAATGCAATGTTCAGACCTTCAGCGCCCTTTCTGGGAGCCTTGTCGATGAGCTGAACGCCTTTTTCCTCTACTTCCCTCAGTGTGCCGGCCAGGTTTTCCACTGCAAATGCAACGTGGTGTACTCCCTCTCCCTTTTTCTCTATGAACTTGGCGATAGTGCCTTCAGGAGAAGTGGATTCCAGCAGTTCGATTTTTGTCTGTCCGACCATAAAAAATGCCGTCTTCACTTTCTGATCGGCAACTTCTTCAATAGCATAACATTTCAGTCCAAGAACCCCTTCATAGTACTTTATAGATTCTTCAAGATTCTTAACGGCAATGCCTATGTGTTCTATATGTGTTGGTTTCATTTTCTATACCAGTTTTATTTCATAATTAAATTTTGTTAACAAAAAGATCTCCCGGTCCTTTTACCGGACCGGGAGACTAGTGCAATCTATTGAGTATAATCAAAAGATCAGATTACCACGTGTTCCTTGTACTCGCCGAATTCTGCGCGCATAGTGTTGCAGATCTCGCCTATACTTGCGTATACCTTTACTGCATCGATGATATAAGGCATGAGGTTATCTTCGCCCTGGCAGGCAGCCTTGAGCGCTTTGAGTTTTTCTTCGACGACAGCATTATCCCTGCCTTCGCGGACCTTGGAGAGAAATTTAACCTGCTCGTCCTGAACACTCATGTCTATCTTCAGCAGTCCTTCAGGCTCGCCTTCCTTGATCTGGAATTTGTTTACGCCGACTACTATGATCTTTCCTGATTCGACTTCTTTTGTGTACTGGTAGGATGATTTCTGGATTTCACCCTGCACATAACCTTTTTCAATTGCTTCGATCATGCCGCCGATAGCGTCGATCTTGTTGATATATTCTTCGGCTTCTTTTTCTATCTGATCGGTCAGAGCTTCGATGTAGTAAGAACCAGCCAGAGGATCAATTGTATTTGCAACGCCGCTTTCGTTTGCAACAATCTGCTGTGTACGGAGAGCAACGCGTACTGAATCCTCAGTCGGAAGAGCAAGAGCTTCGTCGCGGCTGTTTGTATGGAGACTCTGAGTACCGCCCAGAACCGCTGCGAGTGTCTGTATTGTAACCCTGACGATGTTATTGTCAACCTGCTGAGCAGTCAGTGTCGAACCAGCAGTCTGAGTGTGGAAACGCAGCATCATTGATTTTTCTTTCTTGGCCTGGAATCTGTTTTTCATTATCTTGGCCCAGAGTCTTCTTGCAGCCCTGTACTTGGCAACTTCTTCGAGCAGATCGTTGTGAGCGTTGAAGAAGAATGAAAGCTGTCCTGCAAATGCATCAACATCGAGACCGGCCTTAATAGCTGCATTGGCATAGGCTATACCGTCGGCAAGTGTAAAGCCGACTTCCTGAGCAGCCGTAGAACCGGCTTCCCTGATATGGTAACCTGAAATAGAAATTGTATTCCATTTCGGCACTTCCTTGCTGCAGAATTCAAATATGTTTGTTATCAGTCTCATTGAAGGTTTGGGCGGGAAAATGTAGGTACCGCGCGCTATATATTCTTTCAGTATATCGTTCTGAATTGTACCGGAAATCTTATCGCGTGTTACGCCCTGTTTTTCTGCGACGGCAATATACATTGCAAGCAGTACAGATGCCGGAGCATTGATTGTCATGGATGTGGATACTTTATCCAGCGGAATTTCGTTGAACAGGATTTCCATATCGGCCAGAGTATCGATAGCAACACCAACCTTGCCTATTTCGCCATAAGCCATAGGATCATCGCTGTCATAACCGATCTGAGTCGGAAGGTCAAATGCGACTGAAAGACCCGACTGTCCCTGTGAGAGCAGGTATTTATACCTTTCGTTGGATTCTTTAGCTGTACCAAAACCGGCATACTGACGCATGGTCCAGAAGCGGCCTCTGTACATAGTCGGCTGTACGCCGCGTGTATAAGGATAGCTGCCCGGGTATCCAATTTTCTCCACATATTCTTCCGGGTTTGTATCCGCAGGAGTGTATAGGGGTTTTACTTCGGAAAATGATGCTGTGGTGAACTGCTTCAGACGTTCGGGGAATTTGGATAAAGCCTTGTTGTATACTTTGTCTTCCCAATCTTTATAAGCGTTCTGTACTTTGCTCTTAAGATCCTCATTGTTTTGCATTGTTTTGCCTCTGATATTTTTATTTATTGCGCAATAAAAAATTGTAAGAACTGATTTTGATTGAATTTCAGCAAGAAGCGAGTGCGTCTTTTCCCGCTCTCATGTGTATAGTCTCTGGTTTTAAGTACTTAAAATTAACAATTTAGCTGATTATAAAAAATGTTTTAAATATTTTTTTTATATAAACTTACCTGCTCTCCCGTGATTTCAGAAATTCACCGGTAACCTTCAGATATTCCTCTGGTTTTTCCAGATGGTGCTGGTGCGAGGCACCTTCAAATATGTAGAACTGCGAGCCGGGAGTAAGGCCGCTGTAGTACATAGTGGCCGCAGGAGTAGCCTCGTCATACCTGCCGCACGTATAAAGCACTGGCACATTCAGCTCATGCAGACTTCCGGTCCTGTCAAAGCCCGACAGCACTCCAGTCACCCTGAACTCACTTGGCCCCCACATGTATTCGTATGACTCCTGACCAAATTTCCGGAAGGTCCGGTCCATACACTCCGGCCATACGTCCAGCATGCATAGATGCTTTTTATAGAATTCCATGACGGCATTCTGGTATTCCGGGCGGGAGTAGTCTCCCGAAGAATCACATTCACTGATTGCCGCCTGCATCTCATCCGGCAGTTCATGCAGATATCCGGCGGCATCGGAGGCAAACCTCTGCGCATCAATTGCCGGTCCGGACATTATGAGGCTTACAATTTCCCGCGGTTTTTTCGCGATCATATATTCAACCGCCAGCATGCTCCCCCACGACTGGCCCAGTAAATGGACTCTACCCGGAGCCAGTGTGTTCCTGACAGTTTCCAGTTCGTCCACAAAGCGTTCCAGCGTCCAGAGTGATGTATCCGAAGGCCTGTCCGAATTGCCGCAGCCCAGCTGATCGTAAAATATCACCGGTCTCTCTGAAGCCAATGATTCCAGAGTTTCCAGGTAATCGTGGGGAGCACCAGGACCGCCGTGAATTATCAGGAGCGGCACACCATCTTTGTCGGCACCGCATACCTTGTACCATATATTGCCGCCTTTGACCGGGATATATCCCTCTTTATCCGAAACTGCAGTAAAGACTTTCTCCATATCACTTCCTCTTATGGTCAATTGACAAATAATAATGATAAGAGAGTAAAATACTAAATATTTCATGCCAATTCTCCATTTAAAGTGCATTATTTTTTCCCCGGCAGGGAATTATTATTGCAGTTTTTTGGTTTGTATTATTAATTATTAAATATACACCCAATATGGTCAGCGATGTATCAGAAAAACAATATTTTTATACTTTCCGGCATGAAGGTTTCGGATATGATTCTCAGCAATCCTTACTTCATACTCATGCTGGAACACTTCGGAATAGAACTGGAAGTTCACGAAAAAACCGTCGAACAGATATGCCTTGAGAATAATATCGGACTGGAATTGTTTATATCATTTGCGAACCTGTTCAACGGATTCAAACCACCTGCCCAAAGCGGATTTTCGTTCGATGATGTGATGACAATTGTGAATTATCTTATAAGCAGCCATAAATACTACCTCGAGGAAAAATATCCCAGGATCAGAAGTTCAATACAGAAAATGTTCGAAGTAAACGACAAGGCAGAAGTCCTGCTGGTGGATAAATTCTTCAACGAATATTTCAGCGAAGTGAAGGAACACCTGAGATTTGAAAATGAGGTGGTATTCCCCTACGTCAACCACCTCCATGAGCGGCTGCACAACCCTGACAATCACGACGCAGCAAGCGCACCTTCAGCAGCCGAATACCGGGCCAGACACAACAACATTGAAGAAAAACTCACTGACCTGAAGAGCCTGCTGATCAAGTACCTGCCCCGGAACAACGACCAGCAGATCAGAAGGGAATTACTGTTCAGCCTTTTTGAACTGGAATACGATCTCAGCATCCATTCACAGATAGAAGATAACATACTCATCCCACTAATGGAACAGATTGAAAGGCATCTGCTGCAAAACAAATGACCGGCAAAAATTTGAACATATTGGTAATCGAGCCTTCATACATCATATACGAAGGACTGCTGAATATACTGAACAGGGCCGGGCACCGGTATAACATAAGCCGGATTGATGAACTGGCCGACATTCATGAAGATGAGCTGCAGAAGAACGCGAAAATTGTGCTCATCAATCCGTCGCTTGTGCAGAACCAGATAAAAACGTTCGTTTCTCTGAAAAAAGAAATGCCCGATACTCAGTGGATTGCGCTGATATATTCATTCTTCGACCAGCAGCTCCTGTCTCATTTTGACGATATACTGAGTATCAACGATCCTCCTGAGAGGATTGTAAACCTTCTGACCAAAATGATCTATGCAGTGAAACCAGCTTCACAGGCGCCGCAGAATGAATCACTGAGCGAGCGCGAAACGGAAGTACTGCGTCTGCTGGTCAATGGAAATTCAAACAAGGAAATAGCAGATAAGCTGTTTATTAGTACGCACACTGTAATTACCCACCGGAAAAACATTTCCCAGAAAACCGGGATAAAGTCGGTATCCGGACTGACTATCTACGCGGTTGTACATAACATCGTTTCTCTCGAAAGGCAGGACAGCTGATCGAAAAATTTGACGTGTTATGCTTTTTATCCCCCTTTTGGGGGATCAGCAGACCTAAGAATCACTATTTATGGCGATTGAAGCCGAGCTCCGCGGACTGTAATTTTGAAATGTATCATTCAGTTCTATGGAGTCATTAGTGAAAATAATTTACAGATCCCGTACTCTCTTATTACTTTGTTTAACAACAGCCTTATTGTCCTTGGGAAATACGTTTGCAGCCAAACTCCTGGGCAATGGGAACTCACAGGCTGATCCCGCTTATCAGAATGCATCGCCATTTACATTTGAAGCTTCATATATTGGCGACCTGGCAGGTAATCTGCGCGGAGGGCTGAAAAGAGGTTCAAAATACCTCGGTATGGCCAACCTAAGGATTTCTTTTGATACCGAGACAGGCGGACTGTGGAAAGGCGGTACCGTCTTTATAAATGCGGCAAACACTCACGGAGGTATGCCGTCGCAGGATCTTACAGGTGACTTTCAGGGAATATCCAATATTGAATCCGGGAACCAGTCATACCTGCACGAAGCCTGGTACAGACATTCACTCGGCCGCCTGACTGTAATTGCAGGTCTGCAGGACCTGTGCAGCGAATTTGCCGTCAGCGAAAACGGTTCGCTGTTCCTGAACGGATCATTCGGAGTACATTCCACCATATCGAGCAACGTTCCGTCACCTGTATTTCCTCTTACCGCGCTTGGCGCACAGGTGCAGTACCGGTTTTCTGATGAACTGGAAGCAAAGATTGCCGCATATGACGGCCAGCCCGATGACTTTGAAAAGAATCCTTACAACGTTTCATGGCGGTTAAACTCCCGCGAGGGAATATTCTCAATCTCCGAAGTCAGCTTTTCAACCAATGCCGCGCGTGACCTGAGGGGCACCTACCGGCTAGGTGCATATTACCATAATCACCTGCTCGAACAAAATGAGACTGAAAGCGGAAACGAAGAATACATCGACAATTATGGTATGTATATTGTTGCCGATCAGGAACTGACAAACAGTTCCAGCGGCCGTGGACTGGGAATTTTTGCACAGATAGGTGCTAGTCCCGCACAAAGGAATGAAAATAGTTTTTATTTGGGAACCGGATTGAATATAAAAGGGTTACTTACTGAAAGGAATACGGACATACTGGGAATTGCAGCTGCACACGCCGGGTTCCACGGTAACCGCAGGAGCGAAACAACTATAGAGGTATCTTACAAAACGCTTTTGACAGAAAACATATTTATTCAGCCCGATGTGCAGTATATAATAAATCCGGCAGGTACCGGGACCAGGCTCAGAAACACTCTGGCTGGCATTATAAGATTTGGAATAGATTTTTAATCATCAGGATACCAATGGAACCAATCATCACACGTGAAAACAGACTATCCGAACTGAAGACCGGAGAGACCGGCATAATTACAAAAGTTTCAGGACACGGTGCTTTCCGCAAACGGATAACAGAAATGGGATTCATCAGGGGGAAGCAGGTGAACGTAATTAAGAATGCACCGCTTCAGGACCCGGTTGAATATGAAATAATGGGATACAAGATATCACTGCGCCGCAGCGAAGCCCGCCTGGTGGAAGTGGTATCGCCGGATTCGGCTGAGAGCGTGGAGAGTTTTGGTTATTCCGGAATGATCGATGAGGAGATACTTAAAACCACCGCAGGTGAAAAAGGGAAAACCATAAACGTCGCATTGGTGGGAAATCCAAACAGCGGGAAGACGACTCTGTATAATTTCGCGTCCGGCTCGCGCGAACGCGTTGGCAATTACGGCGGAGTAACAGTGGATGCGCGCGAGGCTACATTCAGACAATCTTCCTATCTTTTCAGAATATCCGACCTGCCCGGCACATATTCAATAACCGAGTATACACCTGAAGAACTATATGTTTACAACCATCTTACAGGGAAAATGCCCGATATAGTGGTTAATGTAGTAGATGCCTCAAACCTCGAGCGTAACCTGTATCTGACTACGCAGCTGATCGACATGAATATCAAAGTCGTAATCGCCCTAAACATGTACGATGAACTGAACTCAAAAGGTGCAAAATTTGATTACCGATCGCTCGGAAAAATGATAGGCATTCCGATAATACCTACGATTGCCTCAAAGGGCCTGGGAATAAAAGAGCTGTTCGATAAAATAATCGATGTCTACGAAGACAGGGATCCTATAGTCAGACATATACACATAAACTACGGTCCTGCTATCGAAGAAGTAATATCTTCAATTCAGCCGCTGCTTAGGGAAAACAGTGAATTGTCAGATATGTTTTCCACACGTTACCTCACTATAAAGCTTCTGGAAAATGACAAAACCACTCTTGAGCTGATCAGAAACTGCCCGAATTATCTGCAGATTAAGAAGGTGCTGGATTCAGGCATCAAAAAACTGGAAGAAGAATATCACGATAAATCGGGCAACGTAATTACCGACGCAAAATACGGATTCATCGCAGGTGCGCTGAATGAAACATTCACGCCTGGTATAACTGAAAGAAGAAAATTTACAGACAGCATAGATCATGTTCTGACACACAAGCTTCTGGGATTTCCGGTATTTATACTGTTCATGTGGATAATGTTTCAGGCTACCTTTTCACTCGGCAGTTATCCGATGGACTGGATCGATGCAGGTGTAACCTGGCTCGGTGAATTCCTGTATAGCTCAATCTCCCCCGGCCCGCTGCGCGATCTGCTGGTCGACGGTATTATCGGCGGTGTCGGAGGTGTGATAATATTTCTTCCTAATATACTCATACTGTTTTTCTTTATTTCTTTCATGGAAGATTCCGGATACATGGCCCGTGCATCATTCATCATGGACAAGCTGATGCATAAGATCGGTCTGCACGGAAAATCATTTATACCAATGCTGATGGGCTTCGGCTGTAATGTCCCCGCCATAATGGCGACCAGAACACTCGAGAACAAAAAAGACCGGATACTTACTATGCTCATCACCCCCTTCATGTCGTGCAGCGCCCGCCTGCCGGTATACGTACTTATGATATCCGCATTCTTTCCGAAGAATCAGGGACTCGTACTCGTGTCGATATATCTGGCAGGTATAGTTATTGCCGTTCTGACCGCACTGGTAATGAAGAGAATATTCTTCCAGAAGCAGGAAGTTCCGTTTGTAATGGAGCTGCCCCCGTACCGCATCCCTACTCTCAGAAATACTGCGGCTCACATGTGGCACAAGGGAGAACAGTATCTCAAAAAAATGGGCACTGTAATTCTGCTGGCGTCCATACTGATCTGGGGCTTAGGTTATTTTCCGCGCGATGTCAGGTATAAGACAGATTATGACAAGCAGATTGAAACAGTGAACAATACCGCCGGATTAGCTGATCAAGACAAGACCGCCAGAATAGCGGAAATAGAGCTTGCACGCGAATCCGAGCGTCAGGAAGGGTCATATATCGGTCAGCTGGGACACATGATCGAGCCGGTCATTCGTCCGCTGGGATTTGACTGGAAAATCGGAGTAAGCATACTGACAGGACTTGCAGCAAAGGAAATAGTAGTCGGAACGATGGGAGTACTCTACCAGGCGGATTTCGGTGCTGATGAAACTTCGGGCAGCCTGCAGAGTAAACTGAAAGAACAGGTGCATATGCATGGGGAGCTGAAAGGACAGAAAGTATTTACTCCGCTTGTCGCTTATGCATTCATGCTGTTCGTGCTGATATATTTCCCGTGCGTTGCAACTGTAACGGCAATCAAAAAGGAATCTGACTGGAAGTGGGCTGTATTTACAATGGTCTATACCACCGCAATAGCCTGGGTGGCGGCATTTCTGACATATCAGACTGGCAGACTGTTTTTATAATATTTAAACGGATATAAATAATGACACAGGAAATAATTGTATATGTGATTTTATCGATGACCGTGCTTTTGGTAAGCCTCAGGACATTCAGAAAAGTTAAAGCCGGTGCCGGCAGTACTGAAAACAGTTCCTGCGGCGATTGCTGCGGCTGCAGCGCAAGTTCCGGTATTAAATCTGACAGCTGCAGTAAGCAGTAGCACGATATGTATTTTTAACATGCTCTTCTGTATTTGATTATTTCGTGTATTTTTTTCAATTTACGCACAATGTTTGTATTGTGTCTGATTTTTTGCCAGCACAAATGAAATACACTTAATACTACACGAAATATCTTAGCAGGAGCATATATGCAGCAGACCGTTCTTCACGACAAAGATGTCTTTCCTTCCGAAGAGGTAATATTCTCACATATCGGTGCACGCAAGAAATTATGGTGCTCACTATTTGATTTCATACATGCGGAACATCCTGAAATATCTGTGGAATGGCGGTATTACCTGGACGGAAAAAGCTGGCTGATGAAAGTGACGAAAAAAAGCAGGACAATATTCTGGCTGTCCCTGACCGGTAACACCTTCAGACTTACCTTCTATTTTAATCAGAGAGCCGAAACTGCACTTGAGGAAAGCGGACTTTCGGAGGAACTGAAGAATATTTTTTTCACTTCCAAATATATAAATAAGATCCGCCCGATAACAATTACTGTCTCAGGTAAACAGGACATAGAACAGATAAAGATACTCACGGCAATAAAACTGAGAGTAAAGTAATTTTAATTCTGCTTCCATCTGACGATATCATTTTGTAAATTATCAAAAATGTGGATGCCGGATGAAATCGGAAATTAAAATAAGATTATGTGCTGCACTTGCATTATTATACCTGGGAACCGTGGTGCTCTCTGCAGGCAACAATGCATTGGTGCAGTATGTTTCTTTTTATCTCGGCAACTCTCCGGTATCATATGCCGATTATCACAGCAATTCCTACGCACCCAAGAAAAACACGTCCATAAAAAGACATGTTGCACTGATATTTTTCAAGCTCAGCGACCTATCCGCGCACCAGGCGACCGGTTTCAATCAGACCAGGGCCTTATTTCGCAGGATCAATTTCAGGTTCATTTTTCAGAACAGATCATTCTGTCCGGAAACAGCAGTATTATCACTTCGCGCACCTCCTCGGATCTGATATAACCAGATAATTATGAATTTTTAATTCTGCCACCGCCTTCGGCGGGGTACCCGAATCCGGGCAAATTTTGGATTAAAGACAGATTTCTATACTGATCACCCATTGAGGTTATATTATGAAAAAATACAGGTCATATATCCTGAATAATTTCAGGAATATTCCGCAGCTGGATGCAGTCCCTCTGGAAAGAATCGAAGAGATTGAAGTGGTGGGAAATGTTCTGCCGTTCAAGACGAATAATTATATTATTGAAGAACTTATCGACTGGGCCAACGTCCCTGATGATCCGATGTTCACTCTTACTTTTCCAAGACGGGAAATGCTGAAAGCCTCGCAGTACAACAAGATGTTTGCAATGCTGAGACGCGGCAGCGAACGCCAGACAATCACCGCGGAGGCTAATAAGATACGCATGGCTCTCAACCCTCATCCTGCCGGACAGATGAAGAATGTTCCATCGCTGAACGGTGAAAAGCTGAGCGGTATGCAGCACAAGTACAGTCAGACCGTGCTGTTTTTCCCCGCCCAGGCTCAGACATGTCATGCATACTGTACTTTCTGTTTCCGCTGGCCGCAGTTCACGGGTATGGACAGTCTGAAGTTTGCGATGAAGGAAAGCAATCTTCTGGTCGAATACCTGAAATCTCACCGCGAGGTTACAGATATACTGTTTACCGGAGGTGATCCGCTGATCATGAATGCAAGGCTGCTGAAGGAATATATTATGCCGCTGGTTGACGAAGATCTGCCCAATGTGCAGACGATCAGGATCGGTACAAGGGCACTGAGTTTCTGGCCGTACAGATTTCTCAGCGACACAGATTCAGACGAATTACTTGCGGTGTTGGATAAGGTAATTGCTTCGGGTAAAAATCTCACAATAATGAGTCACTTCAATCATCCGGTAGAGCTTTCCACCGAAGCTGTAAGAAAAGCAGTAGCGAGAGTAAGAGCAACCGGCGCACAGATAAGGACGCAGTCACCGCTGCTTAAGCATATAAATGATTCACCTGAACTGTGGGCTGAAATGTGGCGCAGACAGGTCAACCTGAACTGCATTCCATACTACATGTTTGTCGCGCGCGATACTGGGGCCAAACAATTCTTCGAAGTACCGCTTGCAGAGGCATGGAATATTTTCAGGAATGCCTATCAGAAAGTCAGCGGAGTATGCAGGACAGTGCGCGGACCGATAATGTCGTGCATGCCCGGAAAGGTGCAGATACTGGGTGTGGCAGATATCAATAATGAAAAAGTGTTTACCTTAAGAATGATACAGGGCAGAAACCCCGGCTGGGTTGCACTTCCCTTCTTTGCCAAATATGATCCTCATATAACCTGGTTCGACGAGCTCGAGCCGGCATTTGACCAGAAGAGATTCTTCTTCGAGGAAGAACTGGAAGAAATTCTTCAGCAGTAACAGTTCTTAATATAACAGCACATGTATTCTGCCAGTACTGATTTCATATGTTTTGTAACCGCTCCTGCACATTATGTCGGAAGCGGTTCTTATTTCTATCATTTCATCAGCAGGAGTTTTTTGCTCCGATGTGATCCGGCAGAGTTCAATGTATAGAAATATACACCGCTGGACAGGGCCGAGGCATCAAATCCGGCGGTGTATTTCCCGGCAGTTCTGTAACCATTTGCAATTACTGCAACCTGCCTGCCAAGCAGGTCATGTACTGTCAGCTCTATGTATCCCCCGCCTTCGGGTACATGATAGACAATATTTGTAGAAGAGTTGAATGGATTGGGATAATTCTGTTCAATGCGCCACGCATCTGCAGCAGGAGAATTCTCCTTTACATCTGTAGTGGTCATGGCTGTATCACCGTACAGGACATTGTCAATCACACAGCCCTTAAGAATGAAATAGCGGCTGCCGGTCAGTGTCTTTCCTGAAAGCAGTCCGAATTCATCGGTCCAGCGTTCATAGTTCTTTAATAATATGATATCAGCAAACATTTCTTTAACCAGAACATCGCGCCCGAATACAGTTTCGTTAGTTACAGAAGTAATGCGGAATTTCCACCTCCCGAACCATACACTGTGGAAGAATGAATCCTTTTCTGATGCGAAGCGCTTGTAATACGGGGTTTCTCCACCGCCTAAGAATCTCACGTATATGCTGTCCTCTCTCAGACGGAAATGATATAAAGCAGAGTCGGAATATCCTTTGCTGCATATAAAATATGTTTTTCCGTCTATATTCGTGGTGTCGGAAATGTAATATCTGAGCAGTGCTGCGGATGTATCATGCTCCTGATATACCCAGACATTTCCGACCGCAAGCGGAGCCAGCGGCAGGAGTGTCTGCGAATATGCTGCTGTTGCCGCAAACTGCAGCGCTGCGATTGCTAATAAAACATATTTATAACCCTGCATACAAAAACTCCTGTTGATTGCTGACTGTATATAGTTGCCTGTATATTACCGAATGCACTATATTTAATTACTACTAATAATTACAGTCTGTTGCAACAAGATCAGATATTTTTATTACTTGCTAATGAAGAAGTGCAAATTTTGAATTATGAATTCTGTCCCGCCAAAGGCGGGACAGAATTCTGCTAAAAGGAACCATTATGCAACGCTTAAAATGAATTCATCCTTCGGACGGCGGACTTTTTTTGCATTTGCCAGGAAATCATTGTCAGCATCCCTGTAGCCGAGTACAAGTATCGCTGCACTTTTCAATCCCATTGATTTAAGTCCCAGTATCCTGTCGAGTTCTTCAGGATTAAATCCTTCCATCGGTGTTGCATCCACCTGTTCCATTGCCGCTGCAGTAATTGCAGTGCCGAGTGCGATGTAAGCCTGTCTTGCAGCCCATTCTGATTTTTCAGCGGGTGTGCGGCCGTTGACTATATTCATCAATGAGTTCCTGAATGCTTCCAGGCTTTCAGGAGATACACCCCTTGTCTCAGCAATATTATTTATATAGTCGTCCACGTGCTGTGCTGTTACGTCATCCCATGCAGCAAAGACAAGTACATGAGAGCCTTCTGTAATCTGCGGCTGGTTATATGCAGCCGGCTGAAGCTGTTTCCTGAAGTCAGCGTCATCGATTATAATGATTGAATAGGGCTGCAGACCCATGGATGAAGGTGACAATCTTGCTGCGTCGAGTATCCTGTCCACCTTTTCGTCAGGAACCCTTTTGCCGTTCATTCGCTTTACGGCATACCGCCAGTTGAGTGCTTCTAGTAATTGCATTTTCATTTTCCGTATTTTTCAGTGTTGTTTTATTATTTCAGTGATATTTATAAATTATATTTTTCGTTATGAATCATATCGTCATCGGAATTTCCATAAGGAGTATCTCCGAGTCGCTTTCTGCTGATATTTGTATATTTTCGTTATCCTGTATTCCCATACCGTCCCTGCTGTTCAG
>JBLMZS010000061.1:0-6748 GCA_050258935.1 Bacteroidota bacterium | reverse complement strand
TCGCTCAGTGATTTCAGCCCAAGTTCCTGATTCTTTTTTGTCTTTGCTCCCAGTTCGCGCAGCTTTTCTACCTGCCCTATCAGATTGCCCTTTCCTTCCTGAAGCTGGTTCATTGCAGTGTTATACGACTTCTGGGTTTTTTCTATATTGTCACCCAATACTCTGAGAGTTTCGTATAAGCTGACAAACTTATCGTACAGCTGTCCGCCGCGTTCTGCAATTTCCATCGCGTTACGGTTCTGATATTCCCTTTTCCACAGATCCAGTACCAGTTTGAGAGCAGCAATCAGATTTGTAGGACTTATCAGCAGTATTCTTTTTCTGTATGCGTAGTTCCACAGTTCCGGATCCTTCTGCATTACTGTCAGATACGCCGGTTCTATCGGAACGAACAGCATCACGAAATCCAGCGATGAAGCATAATCCTGATAATTCCTGCTGCTCAGGCCGTCAATATGATTTCTCACTGCCTGCACATGTTCTTTAAGATACTGTTCCTGCTCTTCCTTCACATCACACGAGCAGTATCTTTCATATGCCAGCAGCGATACTTTTGAATCAATTATTATCTTCTTGTCTCCGGGATAAGCAACTATTACATCGGGCCTCATTCGTTCACCCGATTCATTTTTCAGCGGATCGCCGTTCTGGTCTCTCAGAAATTCCTGCACGAAATATTCCCTGTCCTTTACCAGTCCCGATTTCTCCAGTATATTTTCCAGAATCATCTCTCCCCAGTCGCCCTGCTTCTTGGCTTCACCTTTCAGAGCACGTGTAAGATTATTTGCCTCCTGGCTGATTTTCTGGTTGAGTGTCACGAGTTCCTTTATCCTGTCTTCAAGAGAAAATCTCTGTTTCGACTCCTTGTCGTATGTTTCCTCGACCTTCTTCCGGAACTCGCGTATATTCTCCCCGAGCGGTTCCAGCAGGCCTTTCATGTTGTTCTGATTGATCTCTGTAAAGCGTGCACTTTTTTCCTCCAGTATTCTGTTGGCAAGATTCTGAAACTCGGTATTAAATTTCCTTGCCGTCTCTTCCAGCTCTACTTTCTGATTGCTTATCTTCTCGCACAGAAATTTATTCTGCTCCTTCAGTGAAGCTATCGCTTTCTGAAGTTCGACTATTTCCTGCTGACGGTTTATGCTGAGCTGATCGGTTTCCCGCCTGAGAGTAACAAGTTCATTTTCTTTTTTGCGCAGATTTTCCTGCACACCGGTTATTCTTTCTTCATACACCAATGCTGCAGACTGGTACTTTGAAGCGATTTCGCTCTGCCTGTCCAGTTCCGCACGCGTGACGTATTTTTTTGATAAAGATACTTTTGATACCAGCCAGGCTATAGCTGCACCGGTAATTGCTCCGGCAAACAGCAGTATCAGATTTTCCATAATTATTATTTTTAATATTGTGAAGTAACCGATTTATAGTATATTTGTTAATTATGCTGAAGGCCCGTTTGAAATATAAACATTTTTTTGCCGGTTTGTACCTGTTGTCGTACCTGTTTTTTATGGGCATACAGATGGTGCATACACATTCGGCCAGCATAATTCTGTCATCTGTTGATGTTGTTACCGGTACATCTGAAAGCATATTTGACAACGACGACGGAGTCTGTCTTGTTCACCACCTGAACAATACGGTCAGCTTTTACTTCTATTCATCTTACGGAGTATTACCGGCAGTTTCTCTGCTCTGTACCCTCTGTTTTACTTCAGGCAGCTCGAAAATTCAGTCACCGCAGCTGGAGTATTTCTCATCCCGCGCCCCTCCATTGGATTCTGATTATCTGTGTTAGCACCAGTTGAAATGATAACACTGCAGAGCTATACGCTGCGTGGTATCATAATATTTTAATCCGGCAAGGACACCGAAACGTCTTACCGCAAGGGCAGCGTATTGCATTGCCGTATGCAGTTTTGTTTCCGTGAAGCTTTGCACCCAATTCATATAATCAGTTCCATAAGGAGATATCATGTCCGCAAATATAATAAAATTATCGACGGCTTTTACAGTCATATTTATTCTTGCAATCATTATTTCTGGCTGCAGCAAAGAAAGCGATCCGCTGGTTCCTCAGACAGAGCATCTGGAGCCGGAGGGTTGGATACTGAATGACTCTACTGGCAGTGCCGTCATGGTAATATGGGAAGGTGCCGTTCAGACAGACTGGAACGGACGGAGGCTGGCTGATACGCTGTTCTGCAGCCTTAATTCAACGTCTCAGAGATATTCCATCAGATTCCTCGATGCTGATAAAAATATATTTGATGCACCGGACGAAGAGGATCATACTTTCGGAGCCTCGGTAAAGGAAGAGAATATTGCAGGCTTCATACAGGATCCCCTGTTAAAATGGTCATTCAGGATTCAGGGAAAAAAGACAGGAACAACCAGCATTGAACTACTGGTCTATCATATGGGACATGTGGATGTGCGCACTCCCTTTATACCCGTTGCTGTCAGATAATATACAAATTCGTGTTACCTGAAAACCCCTCCGCGCGCACTTTCAGCGTGCGTTTTTGGGGAATGAATGTAATTAACTTAACGATCTACTATATCGATGTCTTCAGTCCTGTAAGGACTGAAATATGTCAGCATAGGGCGCAGCCCTATGTCTGGATATCCACCCGCGTCTTCCCGTGCTGTAAGTACGGGAAGACGGGATTGAGTAAGGTATATAAAATACAGAACAGGAAATTAAATGCAATATACAGTAATATTTATAGTGCTTCTGCTCTGCACGTATCAGCAGTCATACGCACAGAGCAAACCGGATGGAAATATTTCGGGAATGATTGTAAACAGCGACACCCATAAACCTGTCGAAAACGCTGCAGTCAGGATCTCAGAATCAGGAGAGGCTGCATTTACAGACAGCATGGGACGCTTCAGCATTACAGGATTAAGACCAGGACGCTATACAATAATAGTCCGACACCTGGGATTCAAGCCGCACCAGGAAAACTTCTTTTATCACGATAACACAGCTAATGAATTATTGATCCACCTGTTTCCTTCGGCAGTACAGACTGCAGCAGTAGTTGTCTCCGGCCGGCATCCTGTTTCCGGACTGGATGATCTCAGAGAATCTGTCAATACACTGAAAGGCAGGGAACTGCAGAAGGATCTTGGATTTACACTGGCATCAACTCTGAAAAATGAAACCGGTCTGGCAATCAGATCTATGGGCCCGGCACCTGCACGCCCTGTGATCAGAGGATTAGGCGGTTCAAGAATTGCAATTGACGAGGATGGAATAAATATCAGCGACCTCTCCGCCACCTCTCCCGATCACGCCGTCAGTGTAGAACCGTTTACAGCAGACCGGATCGAAGTAATACGCGGGCCCCGGGTACTGCTGAAATCCCAGTCTGCCATAGGTGGAATAATTGACGTAATCAGGAATGATATCCCTGCAGTAATACCGGAACGCATTACCGGCAGCGCGGGACTGATGGGCGAATCCTCTAATTCAGGCTTCCTCGGATCCATTACTGCCCAGGTACCATTCGACCCGGTAGTATTCAGAGCTGAGGCCAGCGGGAAAAGAGCTGGTGATATGAGAACACCAGCCGGAAGGCTGAAGAATTCTGAGCTGCAGACTTATGGTCTGGCAGGCGGTCTCGGACTGATCCGTGACTGGGGAACGGCCGGACTTTCATTCAGGGAGTTCTCATCTTCATATGGTGTGCCCGGCGGATTTATAGGCGCTCATCCAATGGGTGTGGATATCGAAATGCTGAGGCGTCAGATAAATGCAAAGATACATATCGACCTAGGATCATGCATCTTCCGCGATATTGACGCTGACGCAAGCCGGAATTACTACCGCCATAAAGAATTCGAGTCCAAAAATATAATAGGCGCTGAATACAGCACATACACGTATTCAGGAAACCTGCAGTTCAGATTTCAGCCGGTGTCTTTCCTCAGCGAGAGCATCGCCGGACTGTCAGCCGAGTATAAAGACTACAGGATCGGCGGATATGTCTTCATGCCGCCGTCCGTTTCATTCAGTATTTCGGGCTATGTTTTCGGAAACCTGGAACTTGAACGGCTGGATATACAGCTTGCCCTCAGGTACGGACTGGCACGAATAACTCCGCAGGAAAAAAAGCCGGACTCCAGAATAGGTAACATACGCGAAAGAAATTTCGGAACATTCTCGTTTTCATCTTCGCTGCTGTATAATTTCTATGACGGCATATATGCAGGCTTGTCACTTAACCGCACATCCAGAATTCCGACTGTAGAGGAGCTTTATTCGGAAGGACCTCATCTGGCGGCATACTCGTATGAAACCGGCAATCCGGAGCTGCAGTCTGAAAGAGGGACAGGAATTGAACTGTTTTCTTTTTATAAAGCTGGCGGCATATTCATCATATTTACCGGTTTTCTCAATGACATGTCCTACTTCATAATACCGCGCAATACAGGCAGGATCAACTATGCTACACTGCTGCCTGTTTACGCAACGTCAGGTGAAAAAGTGCAGATGCGTGGAATAGAAACTGAAACAGAATTCAGCCTTTCGGCACATTTTTCTGTTTCTGCTTCTGCCAGCTATACCCGGGGAGAATTCACCGGCACAGGAAAGCCGCTTCCGTCTATCCCACCTTTCAGGCTCAATGCCGCGCTGAAATATATGTATGCAGGCTTTTCTTCAGGAATTTCTGCAGAGACTGCGGCGAGTCAGGACAGGGTGGATATTTTTGAGGAACCGACAGAAGGATATACTATCTTAGGATTGTATCTTCAGCATGTGATAGCAGCCGGATCACTTGTCCATAATATATCTTTTAGCATTGACAACATATTCAACGCTGAATACCGGAACCACCTGTCGCGAATCAAATCGATTCTGCCCGAACCCGGAAGGAATTTCAGACTGATATATAAATTATTTTACTAATGTTTATTAACAGGTACGGCGGTTCTTTCACCGCCGTACTTATATCTGATAAAATATTTGAATGAGAGGATTATTTCATTAGCATCATTTTCTTTGTCTGCGTAAACGATGCGGTTTCTATCCTGTAGAGGTATATTCCTGATGCCAGTCCTGAAGCATTGAATTCCATCTGGTGTGAGCCGGCCTCAAAGTGGTTGTTGGTCAGTTCTCTTACCACTTCACCTATCGAGTTAAATATCGTCAGCTTTACATTTGATGCCACCGGAAGGCTGAAGCTTATTTTTGTCGACGGGTTAAACGGATTCGGATAATTCTGCTCCAAACTGAATTCCTTTGGCAGCATATCGTTCTTCTCTTCCGTTCCGGTTGTCTGGCCTGTCTTACCCCATACTTCTGCTTCCCACAGTCCGGCATATCCTGTCCATTCAGGTGTGGAGTGATTTGAATCTATGAACTGCAGTCTTACATACCTTGCCTGCTGCTCGTCAAAGATATTTTCTGTCCATTCCTCCTGAATCGAACTGGCTTCGGCAACCACTTCTTTCCAGTTTGTATTGTCTGCTGAAACCTGTATCGAATACCTGTATATCCGGCCTTCATTCCACTTGAAGAATGAAAACCGAGTTTTCGAAATGTTCTGCATGCTGCCGAGATCGAACGTTATGTGCTGAGGCATCTGTTCTGCCGCCCATCTTGAATCAGGGTCACCATCCTGAGCACATTTTCCATCTATCGCTTTTTCGGGACCGTGCACTGGAAGATCCGGAGCCGCTGAACCAGATGCAGTCTGAATGACTAGCTTATGGCTGTTGTCAACGGTCGTCTGTTTTACTGTATATGTAGCAAAGTTTGACTGAGATGCAATAACGTTACCCGCGAGATCCTTAATGTTATTTGCAGCAACGGTATATGTCATTCCGGCTTCGTGCTGACTGGTCATAAGAGTAACCTGTGTGCCGGCAGATGAAAGCGATGCCTGCATTACCTGTACGCTGCTTCCAATGGTATAGTTGCCCGCATTTTCAGCAGATGCTTTGTCAAGTGCTTCGCTGAAAGTCAATATAATTGTCTGAGCATCCTTTGCAGTTGCTGTTTTCAGTTCGGGTTTAATAATATCAGCAACACCGCCCGATGTATTCTTCTGGTACGCACCCCTGTCAGGTGCTATTCCCTGCGGGATCAGTTTGTTATCCATGTCATATTTCCACTCCGGAATTATCCTGCCAGATGCAAGAGCTGGAGAGGAGGACTGCAGACGGTAATCTCCGTAATTTGTTGCGCTGTTCCAGGTGCCGTTTACGAACTGTGGATTAGCGTACATATCATTAGTAATATTTGCTCTTCCTTCCCACTGAGTTGCAAAATTGCTCTCGGTTATATTCAGTTCCGTCTGGCTGAGATTGCTGGAATACCTGCCGTAAGGAGCAACGCTTGCATTATAAGTGATCGTACCGGAATAGTAAAACACCCTGATCTTCTTTGTATCGTAAGGAGTATAGAATATATTATTGGAGAAATAGTTGTCGTCCCATATTTCGTCGTGAGTGATGGTAGCTTTTGTTCCGTTCCTGTACGTATAAGTAACACCCTTTGCAATACCGACTATCACCGTTCCATAAAATATATTATTATAGAACTCATTGTTGCTCATATCCATCGAGTTGTTTTTCGGATTGCTGATCAATGGCGGATTAGCATGCAGCCACCCCAGAAATGCGGCATACTGAACACCGACGAATGTATTGTTGTAAACCTTGCCGCCCTGAGTGACCTCAAATGCAAGAGGATAACTGTAGTTACCTGCACCGAGGTTTATCACGTTTCCTCTTA
>JBLMZS010000060.1:0-39253 GCA_050258935.1 Bacteroidota bacterium | reverse complement strand
GAAACGTTCTGGTTGTTGAAAAGTATTTCAGACTGGGCTTCCTGTCCAGGTTGTGAGTAAACTATCTGTGCTTCAAAGCCTTCTTCGCTTACGCCTCGGCCTCCCGTGGGATATATATTCTTCAGCTGCAGCTTCCACGCCTTTTTGTATGAGGGCTGCAGATTCTGCGGCTTGATGAGTTTCAGAACGAGCAGACTGTCCTTGGAATTTTCCAGCAGCTCACCAAAATACCGGTCATCCGATGATTCTCCCGAAGGACCTTCGAGTATGTAAGCCACGGCAATAGCGTCGTTCTGCTGAATAGAAGTCTTGAATGTAATAAATCCTGTTGCAGGATGCAGTTCGTAGTCGGTTCCCGCATTAAGCTTTATAAAACGGCCGATCTCTTTTTCGCCTGCAATAGGAAGGCTGTCCCGGCGGATACGGTCATAGTTGCCTGTAGCTTTGCTGTATTCCGGAAGATCGATCCATGCAATGGCACGGCGTTCCTGGCCTTCGTTTATCTGTCCGGTGATTGTTTTCCAGACTTCTATCTGTTTGACGTTCAGTTCCTGGTTAACCTCATGCGCAGGAATTCCGTAGTATTTATAGAACCAGTTATAGCCTTCCGAAGTATCTGCATATATCTCGTCAATGAAATAATGGTTTGGCGAATATTCGTAAGCATGCTTCGTAAATTCACTCGTAGTAGAACCGCCGCTGATAGATACTTCCTTGATCTCGCCTTTTTTCTGAGAAGCCAGTGTGGTGAGTTTCAGCGGACCGAGCTGGAACTGTGCCTTAACACCGAACAGTGCCTCACTGCCTCCGACGAGTGATGAAGTCTGCAGGGACACGTTACCGGCTTCCACGCTCTGGACAATTTCATCTTCATAACCGGTATAGACAAGTTTCAGCTGGTTTTCATATTCAAATGTTCTTTCAGTATTCCAGTCAGCTGAAATTTTCAGTTTATCACCGATCATACCGTTGACGTTGATCTGCACCTGCTGTTTAAAGTCGGGTTCGCTCCTGGAGTTACCGTACTGGGATGTAGTAACGCCCTCGGTTTTTTCATTCCTCCATGCACCGTGAATATCTACGGCGCCGGCAATCTTGAGGTTAATTTTGGGAGGTCCGAATATGCTGAGAAATCCTGCACTCGGTAAAGGAATATCTATATTAGTAATATCGCTGATAAGTTTTTCTATGTCTTTATTTTTATCCTGCAGCTCATATTTGTAGGCAAGCTCCTCCCACATATCGCGGTTCTTAGCCTCCATTCTGAGACGGATAAATTCTTCGATAGGCATGCGCAAAAGCACTCGGGGTTCAAAGCCGGCAACTTTTTCTGTGATGACTACAAATTTCCCGGTGGAATCAATTTCGACTGAACGTGTTGCAAGAGATGACGGGGTTTTGGCAAAAAATCTGGAATCCTTCTTAGGCCTGAACTTCACATATGGAACATCCTTTCTCTGATGATGGAAGTATTTCAGCCTGGCAGTGGAATCATTTGATAAGGAGTCGCGCCTCTGTTTAGCCAGCATGGAATCCCTGCTTATGGGTGTCCGTGAGGTAAGCGAGTCCAGAAAACCAGTGGTATCGCCCGCTGCTGCAGTTGAGTCATTGACAAGCCTGCTGCGGCGCCTGCTGTTGGTGCTGTCATCAAACAGCGGCAGTGAAAGCACACGGCCTGCTGATGCGTACTGCACTGATGTGGTATTCTGATGCGACAAAGTAGCAAATCCGGCATTTTTATGGAGCGTTCCGGACAAAGCAGTAGCTTTACCCCCCGTATCAGGGTTCAAAATTGCTTGTGGACGATCATTAGGCTGACCGGAAAAGGATTGCCCCCCTGCGATAGCGGATCTCTGACTGATCTTTACATAATCAAAACAAGCATCAAAAAGCAACTTATCGTTTACAACCGCACTCTGAGAGGTAAATCCAATTGATAACAGGCAGTAGAAAACTGCCGATGCAAATATGACAAGTTTTACCGACTCGCGAAGTAGTTTTAGAATATAAGTTTTTATGGCTAAACCTTAGAAGTGGTACAATACAGTAGAAGTATCGCTCGATAGATCTCCTTATTTATTGGTGGAAAAGTTATTTATTTTTATAACTAATATCAACTGTTTTTTTCCGGGTTCAGTGCCAGAATTTGGTGCATGCATAAAAAGGCACAGGGAAATCTTATTTAAGGTCATTTCTGTGTGTGGATTCGGCCAGGACTTCCAGTATCTCCCCCTGGTGTACGATCACAGCCGACAATTTCCGCCCCAGAAAAGCCCCGGTATCTACATAGACCACATTGGATTTTGAATCATAGTTTACTTCGCGCTGACTCGTATGACCCACCACCTGCATTTTCCCGATATTCAGGAGCCGGTCGCGCGTCCACAGTACACCCGATTCGCTCTCAGATTCAGACCGTATCATCCCCACCAGTTCAGTATCCTCAAGATCTACCGATGGGTTCAGAAATTTTTCATATTTTGCCGAAATACCGGCGTGAGAAATAAAGCAATCCTGTGTATTGTAATACAGCGGTGCATTGCGTATAAAATCCACGTGCATCGATATGCAGTCAAAATGTTCGAGATACGACTTCAAAGTTGACTCATTTCCGTTAAATATCCAGGAGCGCGCAAACTGACTGTCAGGATCCCGGACAAAGGCATAAAACATGTAGTCGTGATTGCCGGGAGTAAATCTGATATTATTCCTGATAAAAAACCTGATCACTTCAAAACTGTTCATCCCCCTGTCCACCAGGTCACCTACACAATAGATAGGAATATCCGGATATTTGTCCTGGATTTTATTATATAATGCTTCCAGAGTATAGAAACATCCATGAACATCACCAATAACAGCTATCATAAGATCTCAGATAAATAGAATTTCTTCGGCATACTTTGTTAGCTCATCCCTGAATGCCGGGTGAGCAATTTTAATAAGTTCAATGGCGCGCTGCCTGACGGACTTCCCATATAATTCGGCGACTCCATATTCAGTCACTACATAATGGACATCGCCACGCGAAGTAACCACTCCGGCTCCCGGCTTCAGTGCAGCAACAATACGACTAATCTTGAAATCCTTTGTTGTAGACGGCAGTGCTATGATTGGTTTTCCCCCGGGAGATTTAGCCGCCCCTCTGATAAAATCCACTTGTCCGCCAATACCGCTGTAGAAGCGTGTACCTATTGAATCCGCGCAAACCTGACCGGTAAGATCAACCTCAATTGCAGAATTTATGGCCACCATTTTGCTGTTCTGCGCTACTATGTACGGATCGTTTACATATTCCTGCGGATGAAATTCAAAAATAGGATTATTATCTATAAAATCATAACTTCTTTTGGTTCCAAGTACGAAACCGGCGACAATTTTACCCTTGTGCAGCGTTTTCTGCTCATTGTTCACTATTCCCTCTTCCACCAGCTCTATCATACCGTCCGAAAACATTTCGGTATGGACACCCAGATCCTTTTTATTCTTCAGATATTTAAGCACTGAATCAGGGATTGCGCCGATACCCATCTGGAGTGTGGAGCCGTCTTCGATCAGTTCTGCAATATTCTCACCTATCTTATTAAATATCTCAACTGTATCAGGCGTGACATCCGGATCGACCTGGCGCAGTTCAGTAATTTCCTCATTATGCTCTATCACATAATTTATTTTATTGATATGTATGAAGCTGTCGCCTAGTGTTCGGGGCATATTGTTGTTGACCTGAGCAATGATGGTCCTGGATTTTTCAGCCGGAGTTTTTATACATCCCACATCCACGCCATAGCTGCAGAAGCCGTGCTCGTCAGGTGGTGAAACATGAATGAGAGCAACGTCCGGTTTTATCACGTCATTTTTGAAAAGCAGCGGTACCTCATGCAGGAATATCGGCACAAAATCCGCCCGGCCTTCATTTACCGCCCTGCGCGTATTAGCGCCCATAAAGAAAGCTGTATGTCTGAAATGTTTTTCCATTCCCGGTTCAATATACGGAAGCGGACCTATTGCAAGTATATGATATATCTGAACACCTTCAAGTTCATCCTTGCGTCTAACCATTGCGCGGACAAGCTCATGAGGGACAGCACATCCGGGCTGGACAACTATCTTATCGCCTGAACGTATCACTTTGACGGCTTCATCAGCAGTCACCAGTTTTGATTTATAATTTTTGAGCCAGCTTGCAGTTTTGGGTTTTTCTGTGTTAATTCCCTGTATTGTCATATAATCCTGCTCAGATTATTGTGTAATCGTTAATTTGTAGAAAAAATACGTAGCTTTCTGTATTCAATGTTAAATGCCTCGGCTATGCTTTCATTGGAACAGTATCCGCCGAAGGTGCAGACACCCTTTGCAAGACCGCTGTCAGAATTCAGCGCATGAGTCAGCCCGTTATCGGCAATATTCATTATGTAATCGAGTGATGCATTGGTCAGTCCGTATGAAGCCGAACGAGCCACAAGAGCCGGCATATACGGAACACAGAAGTGAATAACATTGTGCATCACATATACAGGATTTGATATGGTTGTGGGACGGCTGGTCTCGATGCAGCCTCCCTGGTCAATTGATATGTCTATTATTACTGCACCTTTCTTCATGGTTTTCACCATTTCAGTAGTAACCAGGTGAGGAATCCTGCCGTCTTTTATCAGGACAGCACCTATGAGTATGTCGGCAAATTTCACACCGCGCGCAATTGTATAGGGATTGGCAACGACAGTAGTAACTTTTTTCTGAAACAGGTTATCGGCATTTCTCAGCTTTGTAAGGTCTTTATCCAGAAGAATGACATGAGCACCTCTGCCGAGTGCAGCCCTTGCAGCGCTTATGCCTGCAACACCCGCACCGATAATCACCACTGCAGCAGGGGCCACACCGGTTATACCGCCGAGCAATACTCCGCGGCTGATCTGATTGTCACTCTCAAGGTATCTTTCGCCAATCTGTATAGACAGCTGTCCGGCTATCTCGCTCATAGACTGCAGCACAGGAAGCTGGTCGTCCTTTTCTATGAGCTCAAAACCAATAGCTGTAATGTGCTTGGTAAGCAGATTTTCCATTATTTTCTTGCCGCTGACCGCCAGGTGCAGGAACGAAAAAAGGATCTGGTCCTCCTTCAGCATCCCGGATTCCGCTTCAGTGAGCGGTGCAATTTTGGTAACCATCTCTGAGCGCTGATATACTTCCTCAGCACTGTATACTATCACTGCCCCGACCCTGGAGTATTGCTCATCCGTGAAATGACTTCCTGCTCCCGCACCAGTTTCAATATAGACAGTATGTCCGTTCTTTATGAGTGCATCCACACCTGCAGGTGCCAGGGCAACCCGTTTCTCTTCTGAGTGCGATTCCTTTGGTATTCCTATTCTCATAAACTATGCTTCCCTGTTTTTGAGATACCGTTGTATGTCTGTAAAATAATTATTTCCTTTTAGTTATCAAAGAACCTGGAGGGTACTTATTAAGTACTCAGTCTACAGCAATCCGAACAGCATTCTTACAATCATTACGGCACCCAGCACACCAGCTATATCAGCGATAAGTCCGGCTGCCAGCGCATGCCTGGTCCTGGAGATATTGACAGATCCGAAATAAACTGCGAGCACATAGAATGTCGTCTCTGAACTGCCGAAGAATGTTGATACCAGCACTCCGATAAACGAATCGGGTCCGTGTACCGAAATAATCTCGGCCATTACTCCAAGCGATCCGCTTCCTGAAAGCGGACGCATAAGGGCCATAGGAAGTGCTTCAGCGGGCATGCCGACCATATCTGTAAGCGGACGCAGTATATAGATGAGGAAATCCATCGCACCACCTGCACGGAAAATTCCTATCGCAACGAGCATTGCGACCAGGTAGGGAATTATTCTGATGGCTACGTTAAATCCTTCCTTTGCACCTTCTATAAATTTCTCATATATTTTTACTTTTTTAACTATACCATAACCGACAAATGTGAATATCAGGAATGGAATGGCCAGTATTGCAATTACCTGCACTACGTCTTTGAATACCTTGGGACTAAGAACCGAAGCAATTGCAGAGCCGAACAAACCGGCAATGATTCCAATTACTGCAAGCAATCCGGCAAATATTCCAAATCCCTTCAGATTGGATTTCAGCCAGCTGCCGAACTCGCCTCCCTTGATCGGAAATTTTTCCATTATCTTCGCGGAAGTCACACCTGCTATGGTGGCACAGGTAGCACCGAATACCGAAGTTCCTATGATGATTGCAGGATCACTGCTTCCAGCAGCAGCCCTGATGGCAATTGCAGTAGCTGGAATGAAAGTCAATCCTGCAGTATTGATAGCAAGAAAAGTACACATTGCATTTGTGGCAGTTCCCTTTTCCGGATTCAGCTTGTCCAGCTCCTCCATTGCCTTTAGTCCGAACGGGGTGGCAGCGTTGGAGAGGCCCAGCATATTTGCTGAGATGTTCATTATCATCGACCCCATAGCAGGATGGTCGAAAGGAACATCTGGAAATAAGAAGCGGGTTACCGGTCTGAGAGCGTTTGCAATTATTTTTATCAGTCCGGCCTCCTCGGCAATTTTCATCAGTCCCAGCCAGAGCGCCATAATTCCGATCAGTTCCAGCGCAATATTCACAGCCGTTCCTGCATAGTTCAGTGCTGCATTGGTAACATCCTTCATTCTCGAAAAAGAAACCGACTCGAGTACCATACCGCCCGAAAAGGTAACTGAATCCTGGATTGAATAATAGGCCAGGCTGCCGGTAATATCATCTTCCTTTCCCGAACTCTTTGCTATCTTCTTCATTATGCCAGGTACGTTATTCCCTGTCTTCAGGAACAATGTACTGCTCTTCTTTGCTGCGTCATAAGTAAGTTTTCCGCTCAGTGCAACATCTCCGGCAGGCTTTTCATCATAGTACTTCTGAATCGTTTCCTGCTTTACACTTACCGTTACATCATAGCTTGCAGAAGCATCCTTGTTAAAGGGCTGGTCCAGATGGATACGGGCAGGAATGGGAGTATTATTGCGGTACTTGTTTGAATTCTGTTCTACAAAATCGGTTGAAAGGGCAACACCTATGCCCAGAACGATTAGAGCCATCCATACATAATTGAGCATCCGAATTCTCCGTAGGGAAAGGAAATTTATAGTTTAGGTATTTACTGATTCCTGTTTGCAGACGCCGGCATAACCACAACCTGCCTGGAATAAGGGAATGAATGATTCCCGTTCCTGTTTGCACAGATCACTCTTACACTGTGCTCACCGGCTTTCAGCTGATTCAGGCTGAGAGTAACAATATTGTCTTTTTCGTTGTATGAAAATGATGTTTCGACACTGTCTACATACACACTTACTGATTTGGGATTTACGCCGGCTTTGTCACTCAGCGCAAACTGCAGCTGAGCATTTCCTTCACTCAATACTGCCCCGCTGTTCAGCTGGACTATCTGCGGAATACCGGCCTGGAAATACTTGGCCAGACCGCGGAAAATGCCCCAGGCCTGTATTCTGTTGTATTCCTCTTTTGCCAGCCTTCTTTCTTCATAGTTGTTCGTGAAGAATCCGCCCTCTATCAGTACCGCTGGCTTTTTGGTAATCCGCAGTACGGAAAATCCTGCCTTGGGATAAATATGATAATCAGAATACGTGCCGTCAAATGAACCGAGTCCTCCCGGGTTGTCCATCACATAAGATAGGTCCCGCTGTATGTAGCGGGCCATATCTCTCTGACATGGTTCAAATTCATAATCGGTCTCATAGGCATGATAGTATGTGGATGTATAATTGATCCATCCGTCTTCATCTTTGCCGGGTGCGTTGTGGTGTATACTGATGAATACGTCAGCATCACTGCGGTTAGCCATATAGGAGCGTTCTTTCAGATCTACTGTTTCATCTTTTGTACGGCTCATATATACAATAACACCGGCCTTCTCGAGGTATTCGCGCAGTGCAAGTGCAACTTTGAGGTTGATATCTGCTTCAGTCACCAGTTTAAGCCTGCCTACACTCCTTCTGTCGGCACCGCCATGTCCCGGATCGAGGAATACCTTTTTTCCCCGCAATACCTGGGCATACTTATTTATGGTTTCGTTCCTGACCTGTTCGGTCTTCCAGTCCGGCGGTATTTCATAGTGCGACACATCTGAACCGGCACATCCATAAATCGTAAATAAGGCAAGTGAAGTGGTGATTATAGCTATTTTCCTGAGACTGCAGAACATCAGAATCCTCCCGTTATTTCGCTTGCCTGTATTTCCTCTGTATCCAGAATGATGATTTTTTTCCCGCTCAAATCCAGCTCATTTTCCGGCAGAGTGCTCCCGTAGTACTTCAACCCATAACTGCGGGCCAGATCTTCCAGCAGTTTCGCATCTTCACTTTTCTTAACGGTACCGCTGAACCTCACGCTGAAATACTTATATGCATAGCCGGTACTGTTTTCCTCAGGAGAAGATAGCGGTCTGAAAGCGCTGAAACTGACGGTAGTATCGGCTTTTATACTCTCATATGCTTCGTCATTCTCGTCAAAAACAAGGTATATATTCTTATTTTCGTACAGAAAAGAAGTAACGAGCTGATTAACTTTTTCATTTGCGTCATTGTATGCGAGTATACCTGCCTTAAAAGACTTTAATTCCTCTTCAATAATATTGACATCTCTTATCTGGTTCACTTTTTTTCTCATAAACCCACTCCCGGTAAATCATTATTTCAGTTTTTCAAAGCTTTGTTAAAGTGTAATCAAAAGTAAAAATTATATATATAAAAATCTATTGTTTAGTTTGCAAAGTTATGAAAGATTTTCCTGATTTCGCACCTTTCTGAGTTATGTTCATGCTCAGGGAAAATACCACCGCGAATATTTCTGAGCACCCTTGCGATCTCTTCACCCGTCTGCAGCATCTCTCTGCGCGAATTTATAAAATAGATGCTCTTGCCCGGATCTCCCGTATGCACCATCCATATTCCGATATTATCAGGAGCTGATTCCATTGAGCGATACAGCAGATATGCCCAGAACCTGAACTTCCAGACGTATCTGTCTGTGATACTGACCCCATACTGTTCTATATCATCAAATATATAACCAATAATAACAGGCAGATCTCCTGAGTAGGCTACCCTTTCGGGAACACCATGCAGGAAATACCCGTCCTCTGCAATGTATATGACGGGATTAGTCTGTGCATTGTCATAGCCCCTGATAATCTTGTATATATCTGAAGAATAATACGCGGACAAATCGTGTACAGCAGTTTTGCTTTCAAGTCTGAGTTTTTCCGCCAGTCTCAGTCCCCCCAGCTCGTATTTCAGGCGGTACTCGTTGGGACAGACCATATAGCTGTTGAACTCATCTGCAGTGAATATTTCGTTCCGTGTCGAATCAGTGACCGGCTCTGTATGTATATGGAACGGTTGTTCATCCGGCACACCGGAAGTCTTTGCGGCCTTATCCTCATTCAGCTCTTTAACCCATGCCTGCTTTAATGGTATATCAAACGAGATCTTTCTGCTTTCATTTATATATTTATTCTCTTTCTTCAGGAGAAATCCGAGCAGAGTATCGATATGTATAGATTCGGGTATATCATCGCCCTGATTATATCCCAGCCCGTCGAGAAAAAGTCCCATGAAAGATGCTCTGTTAAACCTGAAGTTTCTGTGCACTGCCGAAAGGAAAAGGTATTTTTTCGCCCGGGTAACTGCGACATACATAAGCCGTTTAATCTCGTCAGCCTGCTTTCTGCGGCTTATGAAATTGAACAGGTGCGCAGAGGGTGCCTGACGAAAATCCTCGAAATAATTATCCCCGTCAGGAAGACTTGCAAGCAGTCCCAGGTGCTTATCTGCAATAACCGATCCGGAGCGTACGGACGGCGCTGCTGAATACTCTTCGCACGAATACAGGAATACCGCCTCATATTCCAGGCCCTTAGCCTGATGAATGGTCATTATTTTGACGCTGTTGTTGTTCAGTACCGGCACAGCTGCTGTTTCTTCTGCTGCGCTGTCAGCTGCAGTATGCAGATAGCGTATGAAGTCATATAATGTTCTGATGCCGGTCTGGGAGAATTTTCTTGCTGCAGATATTATTCTTTCATAAGAGGAAAGCTCCTGTGAAGCATTGGCTCCGGAGGCCAGAGTCGATATATATTTGCTGTCGCGGAATATCCTGCGGACAATTGCCGTAATACTGCCGCCCGATCTCACAAAGTCTGTCTGAGCTTCAAGCCTGACCACAGCCTCGCGGATTTTCTCATACTCTCCGGAATCCCGCCAGGAATATTTTTGCATTTTATCCCAGAACGAAATCCCGTCTTCCAGGGAAATATCAAACAGTGAAGCATCGCTAAGCATAAAAAAAGGTGACCTCAGCGTGCCAATAAGCGCTGCATCGTAGCCATGGTTGATCAGAAACGAAAGATAATTGCCCGTATCATAGACGATCTGCCGTCTGAAGAAATCCTTTTCGCCAATAATTGTATAAGGGATATTATACTTACCGAACGCTTTCTCCAGGAGTCTGAACGACTTCCGTTTCCTGCAGAGTACTGCAATATTGTCATACGTCATGCCGGTAGCAGATATCAGTTCCATAATTTTTTCTGCAACCAGAGCGGCCTGGTTGGTTTCAGCTTCGTTTCCCTGCTCAGGAAGTTCATTCCTGCCGGACAGCAGAATCTCGATAACACCTTCATCTTCGCCAGTACCTGAAGCGCAGATAAGAGGAGAATAGACTGCTTCGGTAAATGCCGGTCCGGAACTGTCTGCTGATCCGGAATCATATATTGACCTGGTACTCCGGAACAAACCTGAAAACAGGTGGTTTGTAAATGCGCAGATACGCGGGGACATACGGAAACTGTCCGGCAGTGACAACAGGCTTTCAGCACCGGAAGCTCCGGATATTTCGAGTTTTGTTTTTTCAAATACTTCCGGCTCCGCATCTCTGAACATATATATGCTCTGCTTTTCATCTCCTACCACAAAAAGGTTGCCATCTCTCAAATAATTTACGATCGGCATGAATATCTCGTACTGAATTTCATTTGTATCCTGATATTCATCTATCATTATATATCTGTAGCGTTCATTCAGTCTCTTACGTATTTCCGGTCTGGAAAGGATATCTCTGGTATAGAGAAGTATATCTTCAAAATCGACATATCCTCTCGCGGTTTTCCTCGCTGTATACTGACTGATAACCTGAAATGTCACTCTAAGCAGTATTTTGCCGAATCTGGCCAGATCATTTTCGGCACCGGTACTGCTGCCTGGTTTTATATCCCAGATCCCTGAATCGAAGAATGATTCGATAACAGCAGTTTCGCCCGAAAGTTGATCGCTGCCCTGCTTCAGATAACCTGATCTCCTGAGTGTTCCCGAAGAAGTAATGATCCGGTTTTTCAGTTCGCTCAGAATGCTCAGTATTTCCTCCGTATCCGCTGCACGGGTTAGGCGGTCAATCAATATGGCAACATCCTCAGCTGTACTCATCTGTGTGTGATCTGATTTGTGTGATCCTGCAAGTACATACTCATTGACAGCTCTGAGTGATTTCAATAATTCAGGAGCCTCGGCAGCGTACATCTCAGCGAACCTTTTCTCAAATATACCGTGCAGTTTTTGTGAAACCTCAGCAACTGTTCCGCTGTAAATCTCATCTGCCAGCTGGTAGAGTATTTTTCTTTTCTGTACCAGCGATACCACTGCATCAGAAAGCGCAGCACGCGAAGAGAATATCCTCATAAGATACCTGACATCCCTGCCGGCAGAGTCCTGAATAAAAGATGACCTTATGACACTGTCTGTGCTCAGGCGCAGAAGTTCGTCTGCAGTAAACTGGTCCATTGGTGTAAAGCCTGCATCGAGTCCGGACTCAACGGGAAAACTGCGAAGTATATCTATACAGAATGAGTGTATGGTTGAGATGCTTGCAGACAGGAGCTCGCGCCTTATGCGCTCGAGCTGTTTCTTTTCAGAAGCGGTGGTGTTCGAATCGTGTGATCTTGATTCGATCTCCCGGCTAATTTTGTTGTAGAGTTCACCGGCGGCTTTCTCTGTAAAAGTAATTGCCGCAATATTGCGCAGCGGTAAATTTTCCCGAAGTGCAATTTCAACAAATCGCCTCGAGAGCACGAGGGTTTTTCCTGAACCGGCATTGGCAGTAAGGGAGATGTGCTGCGAGTAATTCAGCGCCGATAACTGGTGGGGAGTCAGTTCATGCTGAGTTTCTCCGGGCGGAGAATTATTGTTCCGGCTGCTGCCTTCATCATTTTTCATTTCCAGCCTCTAAAAGTTCAATTGTGACAACGGTGCCGTCATTGCTGCTTTCAGATATATATATTTTTCCCTTTATGCTTTCAACAAATTTCTTCGCCATATTTAGTCCGAGTCCCATACCCTTCTCCTTTGTAGTAAAGTTTTCATCAAAGACGCGGTTGAAGTTTTCCCTGGGGATACCCGTTCCGTTGTCTTTGACCGAAAGGGCTATTTTTTCGCCATAACGCGCGACAGAGACAACTATTGCAGTTGCCCCGGCCTGCAGAGCATTGCGTATAATATTGATGATGACGCGCTTGAGCTGATCTTTATCCGCCTCGATCATGAAATCATTTCTTTCAAGATTTATCTGTATGTCCACCTTTTCATCAATGAACAGATTGGCGGCTTCTTCAATTACTGTACTGAGCGGCAGCAGTTCAAGATTCATTTTCGGCATTCTGGCAAACCCTGAAAATTCACTCGCTATATTGCTCAGTGTATCAATCTGGCTGATTACAGTACTGGAGACCTTATCAAATATAGCGTCAAATTTCGGAGATTTGTCCTTGTATGCAATTATCAGCTGCTGCATGGCAAGCTTCATTGGTGTCAGAGGATTTTTTATTTCATGTGCAACCTGTCTGGCCATTTCCTTCCACGCAGTCTCCCTTTCCATTTCAGCCAGTTCGAGCTGACTTTTCTTCAGGCGTCTAACCATGAGGTTGAAACCCCGCATCAGGTCACCGATCTCACCCTTATTGTTTTCAGGCATCTGTATATCCAGATCGCCTTCGGCTACTGACCCGGTAGCGCGCGTCAGACTTCTGATAGGCGAAGATATCCTGTTGGCAAATAATGCACTCAGAATTACGACGAGCAGAGTGGCAAACGAGTAACTGCCGAACAAAAATACATCGACCTCCTCACCTGTCATTGACAAAGGCACGCGGTGGTTGAATAATTCGTCAACGCGGAAAATATATTCCTGATTATTCAATATAACTTTTGAATAGAAAGAACTATACGGATAATTCTGTATATTGTCGCGATTGAAGAACTCGCGGTATCCGAAGTTCGTCAGGCGGTTATAGACACCCGGAGCTATGGTGCGGGAAAGGAAACCGGATTCAAAGAATTCCTCCTGAGAACTGTATACGAGATATTTTCCGGAATAGACAGAAAACTGAAGGTTGAGATCCCTTGATGCATTTTCAAATCTTGCATCCATGCCGGTATTCTGGTCCAGAGGATGCTTTGCCAGATAAGCCTCCAGATTTTTTTCTACCCGTCTCAGGTTCTGCAGCACCAGCTGGCTGTTCTTCTCTTCAGTAAGTGATCTGTTGTAAACAGCAAGAAACACCAATGGCAGCAGTGAAATAACGAGAAAAGCCGACAGCAGCTGTGTCCTGAAACTGAAGGCCGGCAGAGTGGTCTTCCTGAAGTTGAATACATATGTCAGAACCAGCAGTATCAATATCAGCAGGACATGGACGAAAAACACCTTCAGAAAATTGTACAGGCTCCACGAAAGATTTTTCTCCTTCATAGCCACGGCAGTAATACCGGTATGGTCCGGCATCTTTTCCTTCAAAATATATGTAATATATTTTTCGCCGTTAATATCCAGTTTTATCCATGCCTCGCCGTTATCTTCTGTCACAGCGTTTTTCAGCATTCCGACCTGCCGGTCGGCAGGAATGATATCGCCGTAGGTTTTGTTCAGAATTCCGTTTTTTATCCCGAAAATTTTCAGTTCACTGAGATCGATAGTGGAACTCAGTGAGTTTTCGCTGCCTGTCAGAAAATCCGGCAGCTGATCAGAGCGGTACTGATCCGGGTTGTAAAATGCTGTCACAGACAGATAACCAGCCAGCCGCGAACCGATTTTCACCGGTACTATACCGTTGATCATTTTGCCTGTTCTCTGCAGATCTCCGCTGACTGCAGTTGTATTTCCTGTAGTTATGCCACCAGCTGCCGCGTTCCCGTTATTCTGGTTATCGGCTTCGGACGACTGCAGGAACTGGCGCAACGCCTCTGTAACCGGGTCAGCTTTTTTAGGACTTTTATTATTTACTCCGTCAATACCGCCTTCCTGCCGGCTGCTTTCGCGCTTCAGTCCTGCATAAAAACCGCCCAGCAGTTTTTTTGTACTGTCCAGAAATTCGAACGAAGAGTTCAGTGCTTCGCGCCGAAGCGCCGAATGGCTCCACAGATTAAAGGCCACTGCTTTATACGCCGTCCTGCCGCTGCTCAATGCGTCCTGCGCTTCACGGGTTCTTGCTGCGGTAAGCAATGTTTCGTTTATCAGGAATCTCGTCCACTCCTCGCTGGTTCTGGTAGTCTCGATTGCCGCAATTTTCAATGCCTCTCTTTCGAGCCTCGTATTGTAATAGTTCATGAGGCTCACTGTTATCAGAGACGATATAAGAGCATAGTAAACATATCTGAACAGCAGCTTCTTATTCTGCGTCATAGTCCTGTAAGCCATGAGAAATATCAGTATAATATAGAAGATCCTGATAATTGCTGTACCCTGAGGATCTTTCTGCATCAGATCATAAAGGAATCCAAATAGCTGGTAAATCACAAATCCGGGCACAAACAGGCGCCAGAAATATTTTTTTATTTCGGAGCCTGATAAATCCGCAGCCGGGAACAGGTATTTAACGCTTACAAGCAGAATTGTAACAGAAATCAGCACCGATGAAATGCCCAGCAGCAGTATGTTCAGATGCATTAGTGCTATAGGAAATGAAGGAATCAGACCGGGATTTTTGAAATACCGCAGAGATGAATCAAATACCACGCTGCGTAATGAAGCTCCCAGTGCCCTTAACTGCAGGAAAAACAGAAAGGCAAAAAACAGCGTAAAGAATATCCTGCCCGACCATACAATAAAAACATTGGAAGAAAGCCGGGAAGGCAGCATTTTATACAGCACATTCCCGTCCTGCCTGCTCTGAAAATATTCATATGCCTCATTGTATATACGGATGCACAGCACCAGAAAGAATATTGCCGTTATGAAAAATTCAAGGGGCGACTTGACAATACCCGCACCGAATGTTGAAGCAAAATATGCAGGATTGGTAATATCGGCATCTATAAATTCGGAAGGAATGCCGAGATGAAAAATCAGATACCGGAGAAATACCATAAAGACTGCCAGCACTGTCAGTTGCATTGAACGGCCGGGTATGCTCCTGTATTTTGCATAGAATGAAAAGGCAAACGATAATACTGTCAGTATCACCAGCAGCGACTGAATATCGGTGAAGAATTCACGCATCTGGTTCAGATGCACATCCCGGCTGGGTTTATCGAATGTAACAGAACCGATAATATCGCCTGTAAGGTTCTTCAGATAAAACGAATGTTTCCTTCCGTCGCGGCTGAGATAAAGCGTGTTTGTATAGTCAATATCAAATCCGGTATTAAACTCTTCGGTAAGGACGTCTGTAAAGCCCTGAAATCCGTATCCGGGGACTTTGGATTTATACACCTGGAACCGGTTTTCGAGGCGCAATGAAGCAAATACATAATAGATTTTCCCGGGCATCTGAATGGTATCACAAAGCGTAAGCCAGGTTGAGAGGCCTGAATTGCAGAAGAAAAATCTGCCCGGTGTATAGTCGAAAATATCTGTTGTATCGCCCAGCGCATCCCTGTTCCACGCCTGGAGCGCGCCTTCTTCGTCATATAAGCCGATTGCCACGTTGTCGTTAGGTCCGTATGCGGCCTTAAAAGAATTGAGCTGCCTGATTACTGCAGGAATTTTTCCGGCCTTCAGATTATTGTAGACAGTGGACTTAGCCTTGCGCAGCGAAGCCGCGATCATTCGTTCCCTGTCAGATATTCCGTATCTGACGGCCGATTCGATCTCCTTCTGTCGTGAACTCAGTTCTTCGTGCCAGTGGTTACTCCTGTATTCAATAATCTTGGGAGCTGCAAAGGCGAGAATGACTATGAGTGAAATAAAAAAAACGGAAAGGCTGAGAGGCAGATTTTTTTTTGCAGCCCGGAGTTTTCTCAGAGCAGCTGCACTCATCCGCTTAATATAATCAGGATGTTGAGGCATCAGTTAATGGTGATTTGGGATATTTTCCAGCTATTGCCGAATTGTTTCAGTGTTACGAAAATCTGTGATGTTCCGGTAGTTCCCCTGGATTCGTATCTGTACGTTCCGGATGCGTACGGATTATCAGTTTTGTCGTCGATCATATTGAACCGGAAGCCAAGGGGTCTGCAAATACTAAAATAGTCCTGAAGTATGTAAAAAGCCTGTCCGGAGCTGTAGTAACCGGAAGAACCCGTGGACAGACTGATATATGTCTGTGATCCAAGAGCGTAGGAAAACCGGCCCGGCTGTCCTGCAGATATTCCTTCCTCTACCTTCGAAAAGATCTGTCTTATCTGATCTTTCGACTGCTGTGATGCAGGCAGCGTCTCACCGGATTCCGGAGAGACGCCGATCAGCAGAAATATCAGGACAAGAATCAATTTATATGATCTAAGCATTATACAAACCATTTCAAAATTTCACTTTAAATTTAATCAATTCCTGTTAATATAAAAACAATTATGCACTACTTTATGGATTCCTGTGTCCCGGCCTGGATTTCAGTACTTCAGCATTTATATGTGTTCTTACTTTCGCTCCGCCTGAAGTCTTCAGTTCGCGGTATCCTTCTTCTGTATTCGAACTCTGGTATGCCCAGTCAAATACTACCCTGTCCCTTGTGATATTTTTAATCCTGATTTTTGCAAAGTGATTATCCCACGTCCAGATCACGTATGTGTGTCCAACTGCTGCGCGTACATCCTTTGTTGTGGACCAGCCATTTTCAGGAGCTCTGTCTATATCGTATATATCGCGTGTAGGACCCATATCCTGAATATCAGAGTCATCCCATACGTTCAGGTAATATTCTCCCTGGTAATTTTCAAAGAAAAAATCGGTTTTATCGTCGTCATAGGGAGTTATGGCAAAACTTGAGAAATCATATCCGGAAGAAGACGGGTACATCAGATAGTCATAGATTGCCTGGTTAAAACCCTCGGGACGCGGTGTATCATACACTACGTCTTCGGATAACTCGCTTTCGTTTCCATCGTAGTCGTACGCAGTTACAGCATAGTAGCAAGTAACACCGTTTTCAGCGCCATAATCGATGTAGTAATTCGTTTCGCTGGATCCTATAAGTGTGTACTTCCCGTTATAGGAAGTGCTGTAATATATATTGTAGCCGGCGACATCGCGTTCACTGTTCTCATCCCACGTCAGGTCCACACGGTTATCACCGGTCACTGTGTATATATTTGCCGGAGGGGACGGAGGTCTGTTGTCATAGTTTCCGAAATCGTTTTCAATGTGGCAGCCGGAAAAAGCAGCAAGTGTTGCCGCAAATATAATCAGGTTGAATAAATACTTTTTCATAATAGACCCCGTATATAAATTTTCTGTTGTATATAGATATACAACAAGAATGCCAGAAGTATAATCAGCAAAAACAGGATTAAACCGAGGTATTTTTGCTCTCATGGGATCCATTATGTATAGAATTGTATACAAGAACTGCCCGCTATTGTAGGCAGTTCTTCCGGCATGGAATTAGTACTCTGCGTCAGGCAATACTGGGATCATAAATTATCTCAACTGCATTGTTATCGGGATCCAGAATCAGAAACGAATAGCTGTCATCCTTATGCGTTTGCGGTTCAGAGAGTACGTTTACTCCCAATTCGATGAGTTTCTCGCGGACCTTATTTACTTCCTCGTGAGATGAAACGCGGAGGCCGAAATGGGGCAGGCTGACAGAAGAGCCCTTTTTAATAAAGGCAATATCTTCCTTATTTTTCCTCACCATACCCCAATTCTCAAAAATATAAAGTATATCAAAACCGAAGACCTCGTTGTAGAAATTTGCAGCTTTCTCCACATCTTCTACAAGAATGGCTACATGCCCCATTTTTTTGATGTTAATGTTCATGGCGTCCTCTGCAAAATGAGTTTAGGGTAACAGTTGTTTTATTCATTAATAATCATTTTTGCAGTAAGAGGCAACGAGGTGGGATAATTCTGAATTCTGAATTTTTAATTGAGGGATGGCCATAAGTAAAGTAATTAAAGATATACTTATTCGAACACACCCCGTCCAACCTCCGATTACGGACGGAGAGCCCCCCTCTCGGGAGGGGATTTAATAGCAATACGCACTGGCATTAGTTTGGCAACATGCCTGACTCTGGATCAGGAAAGTTCATTCAATAGTAATACTGCACCGGGATTAGTCCCCTCTTTCAGAGAGGGGTACGGCCCGGCTTGTCGGGACGGGGCGTGTGTTAAGCAACCCGAATGCGGACACGGGATATAGTGTTTGTATTACAGTATTTATGGACTGCCCCCAATCCAAAATTCAGAATTTATAATTCAGAATTATTACAAAACTTTTTTCTTGGTTTCTGCGATCACATTTGTCAGAGCCTTAGCCAGTGAGGCGTCCAGACGGGAAGCAGTTTCCCAGTCAGAAAGAGCATTTCTGAAATTGCGCAGTTCGTAGTATATAAATCCTCTCAGATAGAATCCCCTGGCAAAAGTCGGGTTCATAGTGATCGCTTTGACCATATCATCTAAAGCTTCATTATGGTTATCAAGTTTCATATGGACACTTGCGCGCAGGTACAATTTCTCAGGATCTTTCGGTTCCAGACTCACTGCCTTGCTGAAATCCAGCAATGCTCCGTCCAAATCCCCAATGCTGAACTTTACCTTGCCTCGGCTTATAAGCGCTTTTATACATTTGGGATCGATAAGAGCTTTTGTATAATCGGCTATAGCTCCGTAATTATCTTCAAGGAGTGTCTTGGCATTTCCTCTGTTGAAATATGCAGAGGAATCCTCAGGGTTGATATCAATAGCTTTAGAAAAATCTACCACCGCCTCGCTGTACTTCTTTGTATAAAATTTTGTCAGTCCACGCTGGTTATAAATCTCGCCGTCTTCCGGGTTCAGTTCAATTGCCTTGCTGAACAATTCTGCCGCAGTATCATAATTCTTAAAACCCATTTCAAGCATTCCCATATTCAGATAAAGGCGGTAGTCGTCTTGCCTGATCTGCAGGGCTTTTCTGTAGTCTTCCCTGGCGCCCTCGTAGTCATACAGTAAGCGGCGGATATTCCCGCGTTCATACCATGCATTAAAATCTTCCGGGAACGCCTGAATTACCTTCGAATAATCCGATTCTGCACCTTCGAAATCGCGCTTGTCGAGTTTCAGTTTTGCACGCAGATAATAGGCATCCGTAAGCGCCGGGTTCATTGTTATAGCCTCATCGAGGTGCGTGACGGCCGTTTCCATATCTTCCATTTTTGTATGGACCACTGCAATATTATACAATGCGGCGGCATTCTTTGGATTGAGTTCCATACTCTTTTTGAAGTCATCTATTGCTGCCTGAAAGTTACCGATCTCCGTCTGCGCCTTTCCCCTGGCCTGAAATGCCATAAAGCTGTTCGGATTGATATCAATCGCCATATTGAGGTCGATAAGTGCTTTTTTATAGTCTTCAAGTCTATATTTGATCCGGGCGCGCAGGAAATAAGCCTCGTATATATCGGGTTTCAGGTTGATAACTGCATCAAGATCATCGTGAGCTTGCTGCAGTTCGCCGGCTTTCTCGCATATGCGTGCACGTTCGAGGTAAGCCTGGTAGTTCTGTGTGTTTTTAGAGAGATATGCATTGAGATCCTCCAGAGCCGCCTGAGTATCACCCATCTTGATCCTGATTACCACCTTCCTGAACAGCAGGTTGTCCTTTTGTGCCGGATTCAGCTGCATAGCCTTTGATAAATCATTCAGAGCCTCGCTGAATTTTCCGATCTGCTGATAAGACAAGGCTCTGCCGTAATATGCATTAAATGAGTTCTCATCTGCCACTATAACCTCGCTGTAGATCTCGATGGCGCCATTATAGTCCTTTGCATTGTATTTTTCATTTGCACTGAGGAGAATTTTCTCGACCGAATTTCTAGAAAATAATTCTTTCAGAAACCCCATTTTTGTCCCTTAATGATTTTTTGTTAAAACAAATAATAATATTCAAAACTCACTATCCGGAAACCAGCCAGAGTAAATTAACATTTTAATTTTTCAATTGAAACTAAATTTAAAATGCTTAAATTATAAAAAATACGCATTAAATTGTTTTTCTGGGAAGCAAATGAAAAATGAAACGCTGAAAATAGAAGGAATGTCCTGCAGTCACTGCGTAATGGCTGTTAAAAAACGGCTGGCAATGCTGCCGGTTACTACACTTGAGGTGGGCATCGGTTCAGCAAAAGTTGAATACGATGAGAACAAAGTAACGCGGGAAGACCTGAAAAGGGCGGTAAATGAAGCGGGATACAAAGTCGTAAACTAAGCAGTTGTAAACTATATAGTTGTAAATTATACAATTGTAAACCGAAAAGCACCCGTTACAGGGCCGCATATGTAACGGCCCTGCAATATTCTCAGCACCTCCGGATACTTATATCTTTGGCAGCCTTTCCAGGAATGAGCTGTTGCTCAGAACGGCAAAGGTTTCTGTCCGTCTGAGTTCTTCCAGAGTGAAGCAGTTCATGTAGCTCATTGCACTTTTCAGTCCGTCAGAAATACTGTCGATAATATTCTTAACTGTTCCCTTATAGGCGACCATGGTTTCCTCACCCTCTATAAATTCGTTCTTCATTTTTACGCCGAACGAAGCCGAACCCCGGTACTTCTTCCATAACTGTCCGTTATACTTTATCACTTCCGATGGTGTCTCCTTTGTTCCGGCAAGCATGCGGCCCAGCATTACTGCGTCTGCACCCAGCGCAATTGCCTTTGCCACATCACCGGGGCTCTTAATACCTCCGTCGGCGATTACGGCTATATCAAGGCCGTCCTGAGCTCTGGAGAACAGAACGTTCAGCAGTGAGGAAACCTGTCCGATCCCGATGCCCGTCTGAATCGAAGTAGTACAGACACTGCCGCTTCCAATGCCTACTCTGACAGCATCGGCCCCCGAATTGACGAGCTGCTTCAGTGTGGCGCCGTGTGCAATATTGCCGACAATGACCTTTATGTCGTACCTTTTTTTTATCTGTTCTGTTTTTTCGAGCACTGCTCTGTTGTTCGCATTTGCAGTATCAATGCACACTACATATTTCTTTTCAGCAAGCATTTCAATTATATCCTCACCTGCATTGAGTGCCACGGACACTGCCTTTATATCTTCAGAGTTTTCACCGTTCAGCAGTTCTTTAAGAGATGAATCGAACCTGTTGAGTATTCCGAGGCAGCCGAGCTCTGTGAGGGCACGTGCCATTTCAATACCGGTTACCGTATCCATCGGACTGGATAGAACCGGCACTGACAGCTCGCGCTCCAGAAATCTGCACTGCGTAGAAGCTTCGGTCCTGCTTTTGATTCTGGAGACCTCCGTCGGGATAAGACTTATATCGTCGTAGGTCAGTGAAAAGGAATATTCATTCAGTTCTTTTTTTGAGTAGCATTTCATTATTCGACTCCGGTAATGTTCTTTTTATTTAAAGCTTTCCGGGTTATTATTCATTATTGTTTCAATAACTCTTCCAGCTGATCGAGCAATTCGTTCATTTTCATTATTGTATGTTTTACCGGTTCCGGAGATGTCATATCGATTCCGGCTTTCTTCAGTACGTTGATTGCATAATCTGAATTACCCGCTTTCAGGAATTCGAGATACCGGTCCACTGCCGGCTGGCCTTCAGATTTTATTGCAGACACAAGGGCCTGAGAAGCAGAATATCCGGTAGCATACTGATAAACATAAAAATTATAATAAAAGTGCGGCACTCGCGCCCACGTATAGGCTTCCTCGTCATCTATCACAAGCTCAGGGCCCCAGTAGCGTGCAATCAGATCCCTGTACATTTCACAGAGCACATCGGGCATCAGGGGTTCGGAATTTTCCGCCATTTCATGCACTCTCTGCTCATATTCTGCGAAGTATGTCTGACGATAGAATGTAGTGGTAATATTTGTCAGGTATTTTTCTATAAGCGACATTTTTTCTTCGCGGCTTTCAGCCTTTTCAATAAGGTAATCCAGCAGCAGCGCTTCATTGGCCGTAGAAGCCACTTCAGCCAGAAAAATCGAATAATCGGCGTACGGATACGGCTGGTTTTGCAGCGTATAATACGAATGCATATTATGACCCATTTCGTGCGCCAGTGTAAAGACGTCGTTCAGCTGACCATTCCAGTTGAGCAGAACATACGGATGAATTCCGAATGTAGTGCCGGAAGAATACGCCCCGCTTCTCTTTCCCTTTGTTTCAAATACATCTATCCAGCGGTTGTCAAACGCCATCTGCACGTTTCCGACATATTCACTTCCCACCGGCTTCAGCGATTCTGATACTATCTTTTTCCCCTCTTCAAAATCATACGTGCGCGCAACACCCGGGAAAAGCGTCACGTAAAGATCATAGGGGTGCAGTTCATCTAGTCCCAGCACACGTTTTCTTATACCAGCCCATCTGTGCAGCGGCTGGAGGTTTTCATTTACATTTTTTACAAGACTGTCGTACACATGTTCCGGTATATTATTTTCATTCAACGCAGCCGCCCGGCTTGACGTATACTTTCTCGTCCTGCTGTTTACCACGTGTGTCTTTATTACACCGGAAAACAACACCGACAGAGTATTCTTGTATTCTATAAACGGTTTGTAAAAACCTTTATAGACCCGTTTTCTGAACTCCCTGTCTGTCGAAAACAGTGCAGCAGAATATCTGCCGTGCGATATTTTTACTTCACTGCCTTCGGGATCTTTTACCGCGGGAAACTGCAGTTCCGCATCCGTAAAGACACTGAATACTCCGTATGGAATGTGGTTTATCTCAACATTTCCGGCCAGTACCTCCTCAACTTCTGCTGACAGAGTATGCAGCTTTTTCCGCATAAGATCATCAATACGGTGCCTGTAGACGCTGAGTTCAGCACTCTCTGTAAAATAGGATTCAATTTTTTCCGGAGGCAAAGAAATTATTTCGGGCTGCAGAAATGAAGCGGCGGCCATAACGCGTGAATACAGCGAATTTATTCGGTCATGCCTTCCCCGTGCAGCACTGTCAGAAAGATCCAGATCCTTTGAAAGCATCGCATACAGATACAGACGCGACAACTTTATTCCTATGTTGTCGTCAAATTTCAGAGCCTCCATAAATACTTTGCATGACTTCGAAAGATGACCCCTGAAACTTATATATCCCGGGAGTTCATCTTCCACCCATTTATAATCCTCTTCCCATCCGTCAGTACTGGCGTATATATCCTCCAGATTCCACTTGTAGCGGACATCGACTGATTCCCTGGACGGCAGTTCTCTTACCGGCGCAGCCGCTGTCTCTTCATCTTCAAACAAGGGTCTGCCGAATAATAACATATTTCCTCCCTGCAATTAACTTGATTGTAACATCTAAGAAAGATAAATTTATTTATCTGACTTATGCAAATAATTTTTATCTCCCTGATACAAATAAATTTCAGGTTTCTGCGGTCTGACCGGTCTTTATTTTTCTCTTAATTTTCACTTTTTACTTAGTTAAATATTGACTAAATTTGGCTGAAAAATTATACACTAGATTGTTGTGTAAAATTCTTTAAATAGACTTCTTATCTGAATATTTCTCATTGACCCGGTCATGAAAAAAAATAGATTACGTTATACTTTAGAATGCAGTGAAGATGAATTGTCCAGCATAAAAAAATTCATTGCAGGTCTGCCCGGCAGCGGGAATATAAAACTCGCAGAAAGTTCATCAAGCCCGCATGAGCAGGATGAAGAGTGCAGGCAGGAGATGTTCCGCAGCCAGCTGGATGTGGAAAGATCGTATCTGCAGACACTGATGGACAGCATTCCGGATGCGATTTATTTCAAGGATCTGCAGCACCGTTTTGTTAAGGTGAGCAAATATGTACACCTGCAGGGTATAAGTGATCTTTCTGACGCTATAGGCAAAACTGATTTTGATTTCTTTACAGACGAACATGCCCGCCAGGCCTATGACGACGAGGAAGAGATATTCAGGACCGGAAAACCCATTGTCGGGAAACTGGAAAAAGAAACATTTCCTTCGGGTGAAATCGCCTGGGTTTCTTCCACAAAAGTTCCACTGTATGACCTTGAGGGCCGCATCACAGGTCTCGTCGGAATATCGCGCGACATTACGGAAGAAAAGCTGAAAGAACAGGCACTGGAAACGTCAGAGGAAAGATACCGGAATCTAATAGAATATCTGCCGGATACGGTGGCGGTTTTCTGCGAGGAGCAGATCGTATTCATCAACTCAGCAGGAATTGAACTGCTGAAGGCAGGCAGCATAAATGATATTCTGAACAAGAGCGTTGACTCTATAGTGCACTCTCAATATAAAGCACTTGTAAAAAGATTCTCATCACTGGTCAACAAGAATCAGAAACCCTTTTCTCTCAAACTCATAAAGATACGCACTTTCCAGAATGATTTTCTGGACATCGAGATGACCGGCATACCAACTACATTCAACGACAAGCCGGCGATTCAGGTAATTATACGCGACGTAACCGAGATTAAGAAACAGGAAAAAATAAACCAGACAACACTAAGAATACTCCAGGCATCGAATTACTCCAGAAATACTAACGAACTCTTCCATTATATACATAATGCAATCGGCAGACTGATGCCAGTAAGAAATTTCTATATTGCATTGTATGACGAGGAATCGGCTACCATTTCTTTCCCCTATTTCGTGGATGAAACGGAAGATTTTGCAGAACCTGCCCCGCTCGGCAAGGGCCTTACCGAATACATCCTGCGCACCGGCAAGGCACAATTGATAGATGAAGCTACTGATATAGAGCTGAAAAAAAGGGGTGAGATTGAACTTATCGGCGAGCCTTCAAAAGTCTGGCTGGGCGTTCCACTGCTGATAAAGGACAAAACTATCGGTGTTATGGTCGTTCAGGATTATCACGACGCTAACGCATATACAGAAAAGGATAAGGAAACTCTTGAACTGATCTCATTCTCCGTATCGCGCGCAATTGAAAGAAAGCAGGCTGAAGACGAAAAGCTTGTCTACATTGAAAAGCTCAAGGAAAGCAACACCACAAAAGACCGGTTCTTCTCTTTCATCTCTCACGACCTGAGGGGACCTTTCTCATCACTGCTGGGATTCAGTGAGCTTATACTGGAAGATTTTGATAAGCTCGAAAAGAATGATATGAGAAGGTTTCTGGAGATAATAAACAGCACTGCCAGAAATCTCTACCACCTGCTGAATAACCTGCTGCAGTTTTCACGCTTCCAGGTAGGCCGTATGAACTTTGAGCCTGAAAAGCTCAGCATCAAAGCCCTGATATCCGGCACGATAAACCTGCTCGGCGGAAATGCTATTAAGAAGGATATCCAGATGGTCAATGAGGTAAAAACCGCCAGATATGTTTTTGCAGATGAAGAAATGCTCAATTCGGTTATACAGAACCTGATAACCAATGCAATAAAATTTACTCCGCGCGGCGGCAAAATTACTATTTCAGAAAGCCTCGGGGATACAGGATTTGTACAGATAAGTGTAACCGATACCGGCATAGGTATGACTCAGTCTGCACTGAATAATCTTTTCAGCCTGGAGCACATCAGCTCGACATCAGGAACCGAAAAGGAAGCAGGCAGCGGACTGGGATTACTGCTGACAAAGGAATTTATAGAGAAAAACGGCGGCAGCATAAGCGTCAATAGCACTCCCGGTCAGGGCAGCACTTTCAGCTTTACCGTTCCGCTGATAGACGATTAGAACGATATTTATTGAACAGTATTCAGGAGATGAAGATGGGAAAATTTGATCTGAAGCGGATACAGGATATATTGCGGCAAATGGATCTGGATGCATGGATTTTTTTTGATTTCCGGGGCTCCAACCAGCTGGCTCACGAAATACTTGACATTAAACCGGGCGCACACCTGACCAGAAGATTTTTTTATATAGTACCCCGTGAGGGACTTCCTAAGAAAATCATTAACGGCATCGAAGCTTTTCACCTGGATCACCTTCCCGGCGAAAAACTGACCTACTCCAGCCATGAGTCACTGAAAGCACACCTTGCAAATGCACTTAAAAACATCCGAACAGCCGCTCTTGAATATTCGCCAATGTGTGCAATACCATATGTTTCAAGGGTTGATGCAGGAACCGTGGAGTTCCTTAAATCTTTCGGGATTGAACTGAAAAGCAGCGGGGATCTTATTTCAATGTTTTCTGCTGTCTGGAGCACACATCAGTTCGAGGAAAATAAAACGGCAGCAGATGCACTCTACGACATCGTCGATCTGAGTTTCCACCTGATCGGCGACAGGCTACGAAGCGGACAGCCGGTTTCTGAATACGATGTGCAGAAATTTATAATGAGCGAATTTGAAAGGCGCGGCATGGTAACTGATTCGGACGCCATTGTTGCGGTTAATGCGAACAGCGCCAACCCGCACTATGCGCCTGACAGCACGGATTTCAGTACGATAAGCCAGGGTGACTTTGTACTGATCGATCTATGGGCAAAAATGAATACACCCGATGCAGTAATGGCTGATATAACCTGGGTGGGCTATGCCGGCATCGAAGTACCCCAAAAGTACAAAGACATTTTTGATATAGTTGCCTCCGCACGCGATCAGGCATTTGAACTCTGCCGGGAAAGATTCCGACTGAGGCAGCCGGTCAGGGGTTATGAACTCGACGATGCGGCCAGGAGTATTATTGTACAGGCCGGATACGGAGATTATTTTATTCACAGGACGGGCCATTCAATTACTACCGAAACTCACGGCAGCGGCGCTCACCTGGATAATTTTGAAACAAGAGACGAAAGGCTCATTCTTCCTTCAACGTCATTTTCCATTGAACCCGGCATTTATCTGACGGGAGACTTCGGCGTACGCCTCGAAATTGACGTCTATGTCAGTCCCGACGGTGAGGTCATTTCCACGGGACGCGACAGACAGAGGGAAATTGTTGCCATCATGAAGAACAATAAATAATTTAATGTATTGAGGTTTTATAATGTTGTATGGTTCATACCTGGATCTCTATACTCAGCTGAAGGGTTTTATTCCCGAAGACAGACTGATAGAAGATGATCTGCGCACTCTCACTTACGGCACCGACGCCAGTTTCTACAGACTTATACCTAAAATAGTGATAAAGGCCGAAACTGAATCCGAAATTTCCAGGATCGTTCAGTTGTGTAATTCACTTTCAGTACCCTATACTTTCAGAGCTGCGGGAACCAGCCTGTCAGGACAGGCTATCAGCGATTCGGTGCTGATATCGATCGGTAATTCATGGAAAAAATACAGCATTAGCGAAGATGCATCCAGAATCACACTTCAGCCGGGAGTTGTTGGCGCACACGCAAACATATTCCTTGCTCCCTATAAACGTAAAATCGGACCCGACCCGGCATCTATCAACTCTGCAATGATCGGAGGTATTGCTGCAAATAACGCAAGCGGAATGTGCTGCGGAACGTCACAGAATTCATACCGGACCATAGCCGATATGCGCATCATTTTCAGTGACGGATTTATACTCGATACCGCCGATGCCACAAGCCGCAGCGAATTTCTGAAATCACGCTCCGAACTGGTGAGAAGAATTTGTTCTCTTGCAGAGAAAACGCGCAATGACGAGGCCCTTTCTGACAGGATACGCCGAAAATTCAGGATGAAAAATACCACCGGATACAGCCTGAATGCTCTGGTTGATTTTGATGATCCGGTCGAGATCATCAAACACCTGATGATAGGTTCTGAGGGAACTCTCGGATTCATTGCATCGGTAACCTATAATACGGTTCCTGAATACACCCATAAGGCAACCTCACTGATGCTCTTCCCCGATACTGAATTGACCTGCCGCGCGGTTGCCATACTGAAAGAAGTAAATGCCGACGCAGTGGAATTCATGGACAGAGCTTCTCTGGCATCTATAGAGGATAAGGAAGGAATGCCGGTATATATAAAGTCACTCGGTGCCGACGTTGCTGCACTGCTGGTCGACTTCAGGGGCGAAACCAAAGAACAACTAGATGAAAAGCTCCGCAATGCAGCTGAAGCTCTCCGGGAAATACCTACTGTAATGCCGGTATCGTTTACTTTCGATGCAGCAGAGTACAAGAAACTGTGGGATATACGCAAAGGACTATTCCCTTCCATAGGCGCCATGAGAAAAACCGGCACTACCGTGATAATCGAAGATGTGGCTTTCCCGGTAGACAAACTCGCCGAGGCAACAATAGAACTGCAGAAGCTGTTCAGAAAACACGGCTACTACGACGCAATTATCTACGGCCATGCGCTCGAGGGCAACTGGCACTTTGTATTCAAACAGGATTTCAATTCAGGTGCCGAAGTTACACGCTACAAGAATTTCATAGACGACGTCACGAAACTTGTGGTCGAAAGTTATGACGGTTCCCTGAAGGCAGAACACGGTACCGGCAGAAACATGGCACCTTTCGTGGAATATGAATGGGGTCAGCAGGCATACGAACTGATGAAGGAGATCAAGGACATATTCGATCCTCACAAACTCATCAATCCGGGCGTCATCATCAATCCTGATCCGCAGGCACACCTGAAGGATCTGAAGCCTATGCCGGCAGCCAATAAAATTGTGGATAAGTGTATCGAATGCGGTTTCTGTGAAGTCAACTGCCCGTCGCGCGATCTCACGCTTACTCCGAGACAGAGAATAGTAGCCTGGCGCGAGATATCGCATCTGAAGGCCACCGGACACGAACCGCACAGACTGGCAGGATTGCTCGATGAGTACGATTATTACGGCGATCAGACGTGCGCTACTGACGGACTCTGCGCAACCAGCTGTCCGGTGGAAATCAATACCGGGAACCTGATCAAGGAACTCAGACACGATAAAATATCTCCTGCTGCTGACGGCGTTGCCTCGGTGCTCTCCGGGAAAATGGGAGCCGTTACGGCAGGCGTGCGCGTGGCGCTGAACTCTGTCGACTTAGTCCACCGCATACTGGGCACAAGCCTGATGGAAACAATATCTGCAGCGGTCAGAAAACTCTCGTTTAACAAGATCCCGTTGTGGAACCGGTATATGCCTTCCGGAGCCAGCCTGACTGTCATACACAAAGTGAAAGCCGGTGTTAATGGTTCACCTGCTGTGGTCTACTTTCCAAGCTGCATAAACAGATCGATGGGACCCTCGAAGTTCAGCAGCGAAAAAACTTCACTCGTTGATAAGACCGTATCGCTCCTCGAAAAATCGGGCTACCGTGTCATATTCCCTGACCGGCTTAATGACCTCTGCTGCGGAATGGCATTTGCCAGCAAGGGCTACAAAAAACAGGGTGACAAAAAAACTACCGAACTGCTGGACTCACTTCTCCAAGCCTCCGAAAACGGAAAATACCCCGTGCTGTTTGACATGAGTCCGTGCCTCTACAGGACGCGAGAGTTCATATCAGCCCAGCTTAGAGATCGCAGCAATGGAGCAGCTGCACCGGAACTGACCGCACTGAATATATACGAGCCTGTTGAATTCATACTTAAGTATGTTGCACCAAGGCTTGAATTCAGGAAGGTTAGCAGGACAATATCGGTTCATTCAACGTGCAGTTCTACAAAAATGGGACTTGCAGACCAGCTGAAGACTCTGGCCGGAATGTGCGTTACCGAAGTAATAGTGCCGCAGGGAGTGGGCTGCTGCGGCTGGGCAGGCGACCGTGGATTTACATATCCGGAATTAAATGCTTCGGCACTGAAAGAACTGCGTCCGGCAATCCCCGATAACTGCTCGGCAGGATATTCTACCAGCAGGACATGCGAGATAGGATTGTCCATGCATAGCGGTATCAACTATGAATCCATCGTTTATCTGGTGGATGAGTGCACTGTGCCAAAGGCATAACCGCCATTGAGTTCTGAGTTATGAGTTATGAGTTATGAGTTTTGAATTGATTAACGTCCATAAATATCATGTGAATTAAAGCTGATAATGGTATTTCTGGTGGTTAACGCACCCCCGTCCCTACAACGAACGAACTCTTGGGACTAATCCCAGTGCAATAGTGCTAATAAATCCCCTCTCGAGAGGGGTGTCTCCCCGACAGGGGAGACGGGGTGTGTCCATATGAGTATATCTGTAATGACTTTACTTATGGATTCCACTCAGTTCATAATTACTCCTCTGGGGCAACACCCGCTTATGACCTGATGCTTTTGAGTCTTTCTTTCAGTTGGTCTGTTATTTTTACAGACAGATCATACCTTTCCTGATCAATCCTCCTGTCGTCCAGCAGACCACTGAGCGTTTTGCAGGAACGGGATATAAGATATTCGGTAAGTTCTGTAATGTTTGAGGTCTCTTCGAGAAGGTGCTCTACTATTGCCGCGCATTTTTCCTCCTCTCCCTCGAGCAGGTACGACATAAAGGTAATATATACAATTTCACTTATCATGAGAATCACACGAATGTTTCTAAAAAAATCAGAAATATCTATACATAGTTAAAAAATATCCCATGCGGAATATCTCTGCATGAAAATCCCATCCTTCAGTATTCCCCGTACATCTGTCCGAATACCTTTTTATACAGTGCAATGCTGTCGCTTATGATCTTATATGCTTCCTGTTTTCCGAAGAAATGCTCGACTATGACGTTCTTGTGTTCGAGTTTCTTATAATCCTCGAAAAATCTCTTCAGTTCGACAATAGTATGCGGCGGCAGTTCGGAGAGATTATTTATATAATTGACTGACATGTCGTTATTGGCAACTGCGATAATTTTGTCATCCTTTTCGTCGTCATCGACCATCTGCATTACTCCGATGACCTTAGCCTCCAGTATGCACATCGGTGCCACATCTATGGAGCAGATGACAAGTATATCCAGCGGATCATTATCATCCGAGTATGTTCTGGGAATAAAGCCGTAATTGGCGGGATAATGCACAGAAGAAAACAGTACCCTGTCCAGCTTCAGCAGTCCGCTTTCCTTGTCGAGTTCATATTTAGCTTTCGAGCCCTTCGGTATTTCTATGATGGCATTTACCAGGCCAGGCGGGTCGTTTCCAAGGCTGACTCCATGCCAGGGATTGTAGGACATAAAACTTATTCCGTTCTCTGAAAATTGATAGTAATTTTTAATTCAAAATACATTATAATCAAAGTATGATCATAGTCAATAGTGTGCAATTAAATTATATTTTTCAAGCAAAAGTTTTTGAGTTTTTCATATATTTTACCTTGATGTTTATAGATTTTACGGTTAAATTTGCTCAAATGAAATAGGATATTGTTGTTCTATTATAATACAAAATCAGTTTTATTGAATCCCTGAAAAGACTGCAGGATTCACTGTATTAAGCTCCGGTTATTCAGTCCGAACGGGTCTGGTTGTTATTGGAGAGCATCCTATTTAAAGATAAATTTCAAATAAGCTGTTTTCTCCTGCGGAAATTTAAGTTATCGGATTCAATGCATTAGTGCTCTATAATAGTTTTCCCATCCTATTAATTGCATTACCGCTTGATTTAGATAACAACTTCTTTGAATTATAAGATGTTCAGAAAATAACTATACTGGCCGGATCCCTTCACTGCTCTGGCCGGAGCTACTATATAACGTCCCCTCGCGGGACGTTTTTTTTTGCCCGGCCTGTCTGTCTGAATGCCGGCCGGACACTGGTTCCATTCCCCGTCAATTCCCGCCTATTCACTTGACTTTTATTTCTATTTTTCCGAGATTCCTTTGTGCCACAATAAATATTAAATTCTGACAAAGAAAATCCGAAAGGTTAAATCTTAAAACATTTATGTTTATGGGACCTGACAGATACGTTCAGTTTGCTGTCAGTAAATATACTCTACGCGTACGTATCCTCATGCTTTTATATTTCCAAATGCTTTCTCCCCTTTCTGCTAGCATTTACCGGTTTTGATTTTATTAGCGAATTTTTTCTGCTCTGGTTTTGAAGAGATAGTGAAGTTCCGGATGATAAAAGATGTAACGACTGGTATTGTTTAGTTCTCTCTATTTTATAGTATCTGCTGTTCGGTTTGAAGCGTGCTTCTGGTAACTTAAATATTTTAGCTAGTTGACCCTGTTTGCCTAAATATTTTAGGCTGTTGTACCGGTTCGGGTTGCCCAAACAAAGGCTCTTGACGTTATCAGGTTTATTATTTATTTAAATAATATAAGATACAATAACACACTATTCTTTCACAAATTATTGTCCGGAATATCGAAGGACCCGGACCAGTTACCGTTTTCAGATTATGTCTTTAAACGGATTTATTTGCTGGTGTTCATGTCATTCTGAGTCTCTGTACATGAATGAAAAAAATCCCGGTCATATTTGCGCGTACACAGCTGAAGAACCGAGAACAGTTAATTATCACTAATAACTAGGAGTAAGATATGGGAAGAAAATTTACTTTTCTTTTGCTATTCTTCCTTATTCTTCCGGCCGTGTTACTGGCTCAGGGAAGAATAAAAGGAAAAATAACCGACGTTCAATCAGGTGAACCTCTCATTGGAGCCAATGTGATTGTTGTGGGTACTTCTCTGGGTGCCGCAACAGATCTGAGAGGTGAGTATGTTATCGACAACCTGACTCCGGGTACTTACACGCTCAAGGCTTCATACATCGGTTATCAGACCATAACGATCAACAATGTAAGAGTAAACGAGGACCTCACCACCGAAACCAATTTCCAGCTTCCTGCTGAAGGCCTTACGACAGGTATGGTGGAAGTTACTGCTATCCGTCCTCTTATCAATAAAAGCAATACAAATGCACAGCGTATTACTACTGCCGAAGATATTGAAGCCCTGCCTGTGCGTGGTGTAAATAATATAATCGCATTATCAGCCGGTGTGGTGCAGAAAGATGAAGGCATATTCATACGCGGCGGACGCCTCGATGAAGTAGGCTACTATCTCGAAGGTGTTTCCATAACGAATCCTATTGCCGGCGGACGCGCAGTCACACTGGCTCAGGATGCGGTTGAAGAAATCCAGGTTCAGGCCGGCGGTTATTCGGCTGAATTTGGCGGCGCAAATGCCGGTATAATACGTCAGTCACTTAAATCCGGCGGCACCGGTATTAAAGCCAGCCTCGAATACATTACCGATAATATCGGCTTCCAGGGTAAGGATAATGCATTCGACGGAAAGAAGAGGCTTGGCACTTACTGGTACGGATACAATGAAATGTCGGCTGTTGTAAGCGGACCGGTCTTAGACCCCAGGTTCAGGTTCTTCTTCAATCTGAACTATGTTTACCAGCGTGATCAGAGCCCACAGTCATATCCGGGCTTGAATTTCGGTCCGCTGGTTGACAAAGGCACCGGTGATTCGATCAACCTCAGCTATCCGGCAGGTGCAGTAAGAGGCAATTCCATGAACCAGTATACATTTACCGGTACGGTCAATATGGACTTCAAGCCCTTCCTGGTAAGGCTTTCAGGCGTATACACAATGAGACAGGATCAGGCAAGCCCTATATTCCGTGCTCAAAGGTGGTCAGGCAACATTGCCGACTTCATGAATCCGAGAGTGGGGCTTATGGATGGCAACAACGGAACGTTTAACGCAAAGATCACACACGTCATAAATTCCAACATGTTCTATGAAGTTTCAGGCGGATATTTCATGCAGACCAGAGAGATCTATGATCCGTACCTGAAAGATGACTTCTGGTCATACGGCGACAGCGTTGCCAATGCGGCCCATGGTATAATATGGGAAAGATCTGCAGCTGATCTTGCGAACGCAACAAAGCATGGGCGCTATGTAGTGCCCGCTCCAAGAGACGTAATGGGATTCCGTTTTACAGGTATGAATGACGTTGCAGTCAATTACAGCAAGTTCGACAGACGCAGCTATACTCTCAATGGTAGTCTGACATACAATATGGGCTCTACACATTCGTTCAAATTAGGCGGTGAGTTCCAGCAGTACACAGTCAGAAACTGGGCATGTGCTCCCAATACCGGACAGACCGCCTTTGCAGGTTCGCTGGCTACACTTATGGCTGCACTTCCTAATGCACCCATTGATTCGCTCAAGAAAAGTCTGCTGCTTACAAATGGTGTAAATAATTACGGGTATGACATACTGGGCAATGAATATAACGGAAGCGGCTTCGATGCCCCGCATAAGCCCATATTTGCCAGCGGATTCATACAGGATAAGATAGAATATCAAGACCTCATACTTAACCTCGGTCTGAGATATGATTATATTGACGTGGACAACCTGGAATTCAAAGACCCGACCCGTCCTGAACTAAGTATAGACAAAACCACTGGCGAGCTAAAAGAAGCCGGTTGGCAGGAGGTCAAGGCATTCAGCGCAGTTAGCCCCCGCCTTGGTTTCAGCTTCCCTATTACCGATAAAACCGTATTTCACGCCCAGTTCGGTAAATTCGTCCAGCAAACCAGACTGTTGGATATCTACCAGGGATACAACAGAACCAGTTTCGAACTCAGGGGTGGATTCTTTATCCCGAGTCCTGTAGGCAAAAACGTAAAACCTACAAGAACCACACAGTACGAACTTGGTTTCTCGCAGCAGCTGACTGACTTTATGTCAGTGGATATTACCGGTTACTATAAGGATATCAAGGATCAGGTCGTATTCACAGTAATCAATACCGCTTCAGATTCTCCGTTTGAAGATTACTATACACTCACCAATGGCGACTTTGCAACTACGAAAGGTGTTGAACTCACACTGAATATGCGCCGCTACGAAAGAATCGCAATGAATGCAACTCTGGCCTTCCAGGATGCACGCGGTACCGGCTCATTCCCGAACTCAAACCGCGGTATTGTCGGAACTCCTCTTGAGGCAGGAAAACCCTTTAATCCACAGTATATTTCGCCTCTCGAGTTTAACAACGATGTACGGGCCAACATGAACATCGACTACCGTTTCGGTCCGGATGACGGTCCGTCATTCCTGCACGAGCTGGGAGCTTCGTTACTGGTGACATATACCAGCGGACATCCTTATACAAGAGGCAGCGGCGGAGCAGATCTTGAAGGTGATGCGCGCACCAGATCACCTCTCGAAGCACTTAATTCTTCTACAACTCCTGCAACTTTCCAGGTCGACCTGCGTATCGACAAAACCATACGTCTCTATGACAGGCTTTCAGCAAACATATACCTCAATGTCATAAATCTGTTTGACAGAAAGAACATAGAAAACGTATTCCTGAGGACAGGTTCAACTGATGATGACGGCTGGATCAGCAATCCGGAAGAAGCTGCCAAGCTTACAGAAACATACGGACAGCAATATGTAAGCCTCTACCGTGCAATCAACATAGATTACTATGAAAGGTACCAGCAGGCTGGCAGTCTGCAGACCACACCATTCTTCTATGGTGAACCTCGTCAGATCAGACTTGGAATTAGATTAGAATACTAACCTTACTTGTACAAACAATTATTCAATCTGATAGGAGTTTACAGTATGAATCATAAAATGTTAAAGTTCGGATATGTCTTCCTTATTATCTTCGGTGCCCTTAACCTGATAATGGCAGAGGGTCACAAAAAAGATACTAACAAGGGAGCCATGTTGAAACCTACGGGTGAACCGCAGGTATATAAAATCAACATAAATAAGATTTCCACCTGGATATACGGTGACGGAAGAAGCGATATCCGCGGCGGTAAATCCGGATTTATTTACCCCAAAGGCAGCAACAGAGCCTGTTTCTACCAGTCAGGATTTGTGTGGGGCGGTAAGGTAAATGGCGAAATCAGAGTGGGCGGTACTGTCTACCGCACCGGTCTGGTAAATGGTGTAATACTGCCCGGCGGGACGGCGGAAAATCCATCGGCCCCTGAAAACAGAATGTTCAGGGTAAGGCGCGACTGGAAGACCGGCGACCTTACTGCCGAGGTAAAAACAGATAATGAAGGCACTGAGGAGCAGGTAAGAGCACAATACGAAAAGGACTGGAATGAATGGCCTGCAGCAAAGGGCGCCCCATATGAAGACGTGAATAAAGACGGGAAATACAATCCTGCAGATGACATCCCGGGTTTCCCGGGCGCAGATCAGACCATCTGGTATGCTACCAACGATCTGGATGCTTCGGCTTCGCAATACCTGTACGGCTCAATGCCCATGGGTATAGAAGTGCAGACAACTATCTGGGGATATGCCTCAACCGGCGCTCTGGGAAATATGATATTCAGATCATATAAAATGATTAATAAGAGCAATACTGATTTCACAGATATGTATGTGTCGATGTGGAGCGATCCGGATAACGGCAGCGCTGATGATGACCTGGCAGGCTGCGATACCACGCTTAGCCTGGGCTATATCTATAATGGAAAGGCTAAAGACGACGTGTATGGATATACTCCGCCTGCAGCCGGATTTGACTTCTTCCAGGGTCCTGCAGTTCCCGGAGCCGCTGAAGACCAGGCTATAGTTGATGTAGTTCACAAACGTAAGATTACCGGTAAGAAAAACCTCGGCATCACTGCATTCTATTACTTCATCAACAGCGATCCTACTTATACAGATCCTGAACAGGGTGTCTATCAGACAGGTACACTTCAGATGTACAACCTGCTGCTGGGCAAGATCGGTACTACAGGTGAATATTTCCCCATTCCGGATAGACTGGGCGGCGGTTTCACAAAATTCCCGCTTTCAGGCGATCCGCTGACAGGACGGGGATACCTGGACGGTATGCTCTTCTCAGCCGGTGACCGCAGAATAGGCATGGCTTCAGGTCCGTTTATTATGGCTAAGGGCGATACTCAGGAAGTCGTGGTTGCGCAGATAGCCGCCGGAAACGAAACCGGTATAGACCGCCTGGGTGCCGTGGGTCTGCTGAAATTCTATGACCAGCAGGCACAGCTGGCTTATAATAATTTCTTTGATCTGCCTACACCTCCGCCTGCTCCAAACGTAAAAGTAACCGAGCTGGATAAGGAAATCGTTATCAGCTGGGGTGAAGACTTAAACAGTATTGCCAGAACCGAAAACTTCAGCTCGAAAGGATATGCGTTCGAAGGATATAACGTCTACCAGCTGCCCACTGCTTCTTCATCATTCAGCGAGGCAAAGCTTGTAGCCAATTTTGACCTGGTTAACGGCGTGGGAAAGATAATAGGACCCGAGTTCGATCCCTCCTCGGGCGTAGTAACGGACAAAGTACTCCAGTTCGGCAGCGATGCCGGCATAAGCAGATATCTCAGTATTACAAAGGATGCAACGAACAGCAACCTGCCACTTGTTAATGGCAAGAGATATTACTTTGCAGTCACTGCATACAGCTATACTCCTGATCCTCTGGCTATCCCGAATAATTTTGAAAACCCGCTCACCGTTCTTACCGGCAGCGATGGTAAGATAGGTGTGGTTCCCCAGTCTGTCAATCCCGGAGTCAGATACGAAAGTGCGTTCGGTGACACGGTAAAGACAGTGGTGCATTCCAAGGGTACCAGCGATGGTCTGGTGACACCTATTGTAGTTGATCCTACAAAAACCACCGGCCTCGAATACAAAGTTACATTCGAAAAAATCGGCGATACACTCGATGTATGGCATCTGGACCGTTCTGATGGTGTGCGCGTTCTGACAAATCAGACGAATCAGAATTCCGATATGCTTTCACCTCTCGTGGACGGAATGCAGATAAGGGTATCCGGCGCTCCTTACGGATTCAAAGACTTCCTGACCATGGCAAATGCTAACGGTCCGCTCAATCCGCCTGATTACGCTGCATTTGCATTCAACAGCAGCGGGTTCCCGCATCCGTCACTGCCCGATGTAGACCGCCCGAGTGACAATCAGCAGGTCGGACCTGCCACATATGGTATACATACGGGATTTGTAGATGGTGAGGATCCCACGTTCACATTCTTTACCAACAGGGTTACGCAGAATGGTGCACGCTGGCCGTTTATAATCGGCAAGGATTTCGAAATCCGGTTTACTGCTGCCGGCGGCAAGGCTTTCGCTCCAAATGCATTTACTACGGGCGCTGATGCCGGCGGTGTGCTTATGGATGTACCTTTTGAACTCTGGAATATTGGAAACCCGAATGACCCTGCGGACGATATAAGATATTTTCCATATTTGATCGACAGCGATACTAATAATGTGTTCAGTTTCTCAGGTGACCACAATATTTCCGGCGGGAATAACGATCCGGAAACTGACTGGATTTACTGGGTGAGACCTGAAGATGAAACTCCCGGACAGAACGGATATAATGCACTGGTCGCAAAAATACAGGCCAATCCTGCAGCATATACTTATATGGACGGGACAAACGGAGACGCACTCAGAAGAATGGTTATAATCAATTTCAACGGCGGTGTTGCTCCGGCTCTCAACCAGGCGATGCCTGAAACCGGTACCATCTTCAGAATAGTCACCAATAAACCCAACACTGCAGGAAAAGACGAATTTACATTCACCGCTCCAAAGGTGGAAGCAAGTACAACACTTGCAAAAGAAGATGTGGAAAGGATCAACATTTTCCCGAATCCATACTACGGCGCTAATCCTGAAGAATTAAACAAGTACCAGCGATTTGTTACTATCAGCCATCTGCCCAGAAAAGCTATCATAAGAATATTCAACCTGGCAGGACAGCTGATACAAACTATCCGGAAAGATTCTCCTGAACAGTTCCAGAGATGGGATCTTGCAAACCAGTCCGGCTTGCCGGTTGCAAGTGGTTTGTACATCATCCACGTAGACATGCCTGATCTGGGAAAGACAAAAATAATAAAGGCAGCCATTATTCAGGAACAGCAAATTCTGGATCACTTCTAAACTAGAAAGGAGATTAAAATATGGAAAAATTTAGAAATAAATTGGTTTTACTCTTCTTAGTACTTTTTACCGCCCAGTCTGTTTATGC